>JBBITF010000112.1:0-2530 GCA_037440925.1 Chloroflexota bacterium | reverse complement strand
TAAGACTTGTCCTACAGAATCTTCGCAATTGGCGTAGGTTTTGCGGAGTAATACTATACTGGAGGAAGTATGAAGAAAGTTTCCCTATTCATTGGGCTGGCGTTGGCCCTCATTCTGGCCTGCGCGCCTTTCGGCCTCCCGTCCCAGGCGCAGCAGCCGGGCGTGGAGACCATCGTCGCTGCCACCTTGCAAGGCCTCCTTCCCACCCCGGCGCAGCAGAATCCGCCGCCCGCCGGAACGCCCGCAGCGCCGCCGCCAGCCTTTTCAGGCACACCGCTGCAATTTGCCAATCTCAGCCTGACCATCCCGCCCGGCCTGGCCGTGGGCGGGAGCGGCGTGCAGATCCCCCCGGCCAGCGGCGACAATGTAGAACCCTGGGGCGTCACGCCCGGTCACAACGAATTGACGCTCACCGGCTACGCCTTGCCAGACAGGTTCCACGAACCCAAGATTTACGTCTATCCGGCGCAAGGCTTCGCCGCCCTGAACAACGGCGCGGCGGATAACATTCTGCGCCTGCAAACCATCCTGGCGAACCCCAACGCCCCCTTGAGCGAGGACAAAATCCCCTTTGTGCCGTTCTTCAATGCCGGCGCGGTCTTCACTGCGCAGACCAAAGTCATCCCCTTCCAGGACGGCCTGGGTGTGCGCATGTTGACGCAATACGCCCAGGCGGTAACGAATGTCAATAACCATGAAATGTTCTACCACTTCCAGGGGTTGACCAAGGACGGCCAGACCTACATCATCGTCATCCTGCCCGCCAGCGCGCCCTTCCTGGCAGAGAATTGGGAAGCGCCCGTCCCGCCCGACGGTATCCCTTTCCCAGGCTACCAGGACCCCAACGCAGATTTCGAGGCTTACTACCAGCAAGTCATCACCCGGCTGGATTCTACACCGCCCGACACGTTCAACCCGCCGCTCACGACCCTGGACGCGCTGGTTGAGTCGCTGGACATTGTTGCGCCGTAACATGCCGCAGCGCCGATCTGCCTGCATCACCGGGGCTGTAAAATGTAAATGCTTACCCTCACCCTACCCCTCTCCCAGGTCTCGACAAGCTCGACCACCAAAGGGAGAGGGGTCGGGGGCAATGCCCTGAACATGTCGAAGGGTGAGGGAGGGAGGTAGTAGTTACCGTGAAACAGTATTACCGTGCAATATTGAATGCGCAAATACCGTAGGACAGACCTTCGGTCTGTCCAGACAGGCCAGAGACCTGTCCTACGGTTTTGAATACCTGTGGATTAACAAATCCAATTGTCAGATAGGCGGCGCAAGCCAGCAAAATCGCAATCAAAAGCGAAGTAAAGCGAGTAAAATTAGCGATGAACAAGGAATTAGAACATGAAACGTGTAGCCCTTTACCTGCAAGATTCTCACGACCTGCGCGACGGGCTGAACTACGTCCGCTACGCAGAAGAAAAAGGATTCGAGGCCGTTTGGCAGGCCGAAAGCCGCCTGGTGCGGGATGCCATCGTCCCCATGGCTGCCTACGCAGCAGTGACCGAGCGCATCAAAATCGGCTCTGGCGTCATCAATAACTGGACGCGCAACATCGGCCTGCTGGCCGCCACTTTCCTGACCCTCGACGACCTGGCCCCAAACCGCGTCATCTGCGGCATCGGCGCCTGGTGGGACCCCCTGGCCCGTAACGTCGGCATCGAGCGCAAGAAACCGCTGACCGCCATGCGCGAGACCGTCACCGTCCTACGCCGCCTGCTGAATATGGAACGGGTCACCTTCGAGGGCGAATTCGTCCACGTCCACGAGATCGAATTAGACGTGGTGCATGGCCGCCGCGAACCGCGCCACGTCCCCATCATGATCGGCGCCACCGGCGACCAGATGATGGAACTGACCGGCGAAATCGCCGACGGCTGCATGCTGAACTACTGCGTCCCGCCCGAATACAATGACCGCGCCCTGGAATTGCTCGACAAAGGAGCGCGCAAAGCCGGCCGCACCTTAGACGACCTCGACCGCCCGCAACTCATTGTCTGTTCGGTAGATCATGACCATGATAAGGCCATTGAAACCACCAAGATGCTGTTGTGTCAATACTTGGCCCAGCAGCCGCACATCGCTAAGGCCAGCGGCGTTGCCGACGAGGTGGTGCATCAGATTCAGTCCATCCTCGGCTGGCCGGCCACTAAAGAGCAAATCAACCGCGCCAAACATCTCGTCCCAGATGACTTGGTGCATCGCATCACTGCCTCGGGCACGCCGCAGGAGGCGCGCGCCAAGGTGCAGGAATACATCCAGCGCGGCTGTACCTGTCCAATCCTGTATTCTGCCGGCGGGAACGTCAATCTGCTGATTGACACCTTCGCAACTTGAAGCGGAGTCGAAAGTCTCCAAGACTTTCGAGCAAAATCTGGAGACTTTGCACTCCCGAAAACAACGCAAAATTAGGCTATAATAAGCCCTTGCTCTTGCCCAGCAAGGGCTTTTTCTATGTCAAGGTAAATATGTCTCCACTGCAAAAACGAGAGGACAAATTTTATCCGAATACCCTCCTCAAAATGGC
>JBBITF010000111.1:0-3190 GCA_037440925.1 Chloroflexota bacterium | reverse complement strand
GAGAAAGGACGAGGCCTGCCAGCACTTGCGCCGCGCCCTGGCGCTGAAGCCGCGCCGGGCACGCGATCGCCAACGAATTGAGGCCGCTCTGTGCCAGCGCTGTTCTTGATGCAGGACTTGTCCCACAGCGGCTACGCGCGGCAGGGCAATTCAAAGGTTTATCCACACCCGTCCCGAAGGTTTCCCTGCCTTTGGGACGGCCTGTTTTTTATGGGCTTGTTCCGTATGTGAACCAGCCAAAACATGACATTTGTCACTTGAAATCGCTCACAAAACACGCTACAATTTGATTGTTTATGATTGTTTACGATTGTTTACGATTGATTACGAGCGATTTTCTCGATGAACACCCTCCTTTCCAGCCCCGAACGCCAGAATCAAATCCTGCAAATCCTGGCCCGCAACCAGCGCATCAGCGTCAGCGAGGTGTGCGAAATCTTCGACGTCAGCGAGGCCACCGCCCGCCGCGATCTCGAAGCGCTGGCCGAACAAAGGAAATTGCAGCGCGTCCATGGCGGCGCGATTCCCCTCAGCCTGGCCCCGCCCGAAGCCCCCATCCTGCAGCGCGAAGGCGAACAGGCGGAGGAGAAAAGCCGCATCGGGCTGGCCGCCGCCGCCCTCGTTCAGGATGGCGAGACGGTCTTCCTCGGATCGGGCAGCGCCGTCCTCGAAGCGGCCCGCGCCCTGCGGACGCGCAGCCGCCTGACCGTCATCACCAATTCCCTGCCGGTCATCAACACCCTGGCCGGCCTGGAAAACATCCAAGTCATCTGCCTGGGCGGAGAATTGCGCGATAGCGAACTCTCCTTCATCGGCCATCTGACCGAGCAGGCCTTGAGCGAGGTGCGCGCTGACAAAGTGATCATCGGGACGCGCGCCATTAGCCTGGAACACGGGCTGACCAACGATTACCTGCCCGAAACCATGACCGACCGCGCCATTCTCAAGGCCGGGCGGGAAGTCATCCTGGTTGCCGATCGCAGCAAATTCGGCCGCGTTGCCACGGCGTTTCTCGCCCCGCTGGAGAGCGTCCACACCGTCGTCGCCGACTCCGCCACGCCTCCCGACCTCCTTGACGCCCTGCGCGAGCGCGGCCTGCGCGTCATCGTCGCCTGATCTCTTCCGGCTTGTGATTATGTTGCTGGAAAACTTCCGCCCCCGTTCGCAACTCGTGACCAAAACCACCCTGGTCGCAAAACCGCGCTTCCCGGTCATAGACGCCCACAATCACCTGGGCGAGGACTTCGGCGGCGGCTGGGATAAAAAGCCCCTGCCCGAACTGCTCGATCAACTCGACCAAGCCGGCGTCGTCGGCTATGTGGACCTGGATGGCGGCTGGGGCGAGGACATCCTTCAGGCTCACCTGGATTATTTTAAAGCCAAAGCCCCGGAGCGTTTTCACATCTTCGGCGGCGTGGACTGGAGCCAATGGCCCAAACGGGGCGATTCCTTCCCCGAATACGCCGCCCGCCGCCTGGAGGTCCAGAAATCGTGGGGCGCGGAGGGAGTGAAAATCTGGAAGCCGTTTGGGCTGCACGTCCGGGACCAGCACGGCCAACTTGTCAAGGTGGACGACCCGCGTCTCGACCCGATCTGGCAGGCGGCGGGGGAGTTGGGCCTGCCGGCGCTGGCGCATGTCGCCGACCCGGTGGCCTTCTTCGACCCGATTGACGAGACCAACGAGCGCTGGGAGGAACTCGGCCAGCGCCCCGAGTGGGCCTTCACCAGCCCGCCGTTCCCCCCGTTCCTGGACATTCTGAACGCCTTCTACAACCTGGTCAAACGTCACCCCCAAACGACCTTCATCGGCGCGCACGTGGGCTGTTATGCCGAAAACCTGGCCTGGGTGGGCCGGATGCTCGATGATTGTCCCAATTACCACATTGACATTTCTGCCCGGCTGGGCGAGTTGGGGCGGCAGCCTTACACCGCCCGCCGCTTTTTCATCCAGTATCAGGACCGCATCCTGTTCGGCTCGGACATGGGGCCCGACCCCGAAGCCTATCGCCTGGCCTACCGCTTCCTGGAAACGGACGACGAATACTTCAACTACAACGTGGGCGAAATCCCCGGGCAGGGACGCTGGTACGTTTATGGCCTCTACTTGCCCGAAGAGGTGCTAAAGAAGGTGTACCACGCAAACGCAGAGAAAATCTTGAACCCGAACAGGCGCGTCACTCCCCAAGACGATTGGACAAAATGACAATGAGACGAGAAGACTATCACACCTGCCACGAAATCAAATCCCACCCGCAAATGGTCATTGCGCAAAATTCCAGTTCGCGCCAACTGCTGGTGGCCGTCAGCCGCTCCGGGACGACAACCGAAACGGTCAGGGCGGTGGAAAGGTTCAAGGCCGAGAAACGCGGCGAGGTGGTGGTCATCAGCAACTACGACCAAGCCCTTTCCCGCTTGGCGGATGTCAACGTGGTGATTGACGAGGGACAGGAAGAGTCCGTCGCGCAGACACGTTCTTTCGCTTCGATGTATGTGGCCGCGGCGGCGCTCGGCGCGAAGATGGCCGGGCGGGCAGATTTGCTGGAGGCGATGGGGAAATTGCCTGAGACGGGTCAGCGGTTGATTGATCGGTATGAGCCGTATGCAAAGGAGGTCGGTGAAAACCTGAACGTTGACAGATTTTATTTTCTCGGTTCGGGCCTCCGCTATGGACTTGCCTGCGAAGCCAATCTCAAGATGAAGGAGATGACCCTCACCCACAGTGAGCCGTTCCGCTTCCTGGAGTTTCGTCACGGACCGATGAGCATGGTCAATGCCAATACAGTGGTGGTGGGAATGCTTTCGGACGCGAATCGAGTCCACGAGGCGAAGGTGCTGTCAGAGATGGCTGGGCTGGGAGCAACGGTAGCCAGCCTCGGGGAGTCTGAAGCGGAGGTCGTCTTCGGGTCGGGAATCCCCGAAAGCGGGCGCGGCGTCCTGTACCTGCCCGTCCTGCAATTGATGGCTTTCTATCCGAATGTGCCTTGCTGACCCAACTTTCCAGCGGCATCGAGGAGATGGCCATCCAGGCCTCGCTCGCGGGCGACCCGACAATGGTGTACTGCGCCATCTGCCACGACTGAACTTTTTGCTGTTCACAAAGAATATCTGCCACAGTTCAAACATCATGCCGTGTAAGACAGGACTTTGTCCTGTCCTGCGCATAGCGGCCTTGCTCTTGATGTTTTTCCTC
>JBBITF010000110.1:0-3384 GCA_037440925.1 Chloroflexota bacterium | reverse complement strand
GCGGGCGACTTCGGCGCGCAGGGCTTCGAGCAAGGCGGCGTTATCGAGCGTGGGCAGCGGCGGGCTGCGCCACCTGTTCGACGTTCTTCTTGCGGCGCAGTTTTTCCCACAATGCCTTGGTCTGTTCCCAGGCGGCTTCGCCGGCTTGCGGGAATTGCGAACGCAGGCCTGTTAATGCCAGCCATTGGGCAGAGGCGTTCAACTGCGTCAGCATTTGCATTTTGCGCGTTGGGCTCTGGCCTGCCGCAGCAGACGGATTTGCAGCGCTTCCATTTTGGGGTGCGTATCGGGGAAGAGAGCGCTCATACGATAATTATACTTCGCCCCGCGCTTTCTTCAAGGTGGCTTTGAAGAGTTTGACGCATCTTTCATTTCACGCACGTCGCGGTAGGAAGTGGTATCTACGGCCTGATCATAGCGCTGTGCAAATACGTTTCCCCAATACCAGCGGTCCACTTTGCGGTAGATAGCCTCGCCTACCTGTTTCTCTTCGGCGACCTGAAGCAAGACAGCCAGAGGAACCAAAAGAGTGCTGTACGGTATCCAGCGTTCAGCAACCTCGCCATAACCGGCGGGCAAAATGACGCGTTGATATGCTTTTGCAAGCGAGGCGCAAGCCTTTCCCCACAATGTCTCGAAATGGTCTTTTTCATGGTCAATATAGAAGAGCGAGGTAATTCGCTGTTGACCGTCCAAAACGAGGCGGACGGTTGCATGGTTGCCCGGTTTACCGTCTGGTTTCACCGCGTCCAAACCTTCTACTGTCCAGAAGGGGAAAATTGCTTGTTCAGGTGGAGTATCCAGGATGAGAAAGGTGCCGATGAAATATCCCTGGAGAATGGAGGCCAGCAACTCTTCAATGTTTTCACGCGTCCACACATGCGCAGTATCTTCTACACTCCATACAACGCCCTCACCCGCTCGTCAATCTCCGCCTCGAGGCGGACGATTTGCGCGGTGAGGGCGGCCGTTTCTTCGCGCCCCGCCTCGTAGGCGGACAATTTGCCAACTTGCCCCACCCGCCGCTGGAAGGTTTCGCCCTCCAAAAGCCAGGGACTTTCCAGCGGGTTGCGGCTGCCGGAGCAGGGCATGGCGCAATTCGTGAGATCAATTTTCTCCGGCCGGTTTTGCCGCCTGAGCTGTCTCTAAAATTTCGTCCAACACTTGAACAATTTCTCTGTCAATTGCTTCTGGTGCAAGGTATTTAGCAAGAACGTGAAAGTTGGTTTTGTTCATGACATTTGGGCGTTTGAGAATTTCGTAAAAGCGCTTAAAAAGCGGGGTGAGAAATTCGTCGCTGGCTTTAATATCGTCTGACCAGGGGACTTTCCCTAAGGTGTGCAACGCTTGCTCTACTTCCTGGAGAGCCTGTTCCATGGCACGTTGCCACTCCAAGCCAAAAATCGGGCCTCCAATTGCTTTTTCGCCCTCTGCACTGGCATAAGCCAGCAAGGTTTCGCGCTGACATAGATAGTTTTCTAATTCGCGCTTGCGCCAGGCAAATTGTTTTAACGAAAGGTCTGCAGGCAAACTGCTCTCCAGGCGATCGTAGATTGCAATCCCTGACAGGTCGGGCTTGGCTTCTCGTAAACCGTAAAAATGTTCTTGCGCTTTGCGCGGCTGATTGGCGACATAATGAACAAAGGGACGCGCCAGATATTCTTGAACCGGATGGTTGAGTCGTTGGGCGAGGGCGGTCAAGATGGCTAAATCTGTCGAGCCTTCCAGGTATAAAACCCAACCGGTTTGTTGGGCAAGGTAATATTGCTCAAAGCCAATTTCGCGCAAGGCTTTCAATACTTGCGTGCCGCGGTCGTTGATGCGATGGGGTTTGCCAACAAAGGCGACCACCACATCACGGTCAGCGGCTTCGGCAAGTAAGATTTCAGAATGACTGGCAGCAATAATTTGATTGCCCATTTTTTCAGCCTGATCGGACAACACATTGTAAATCTGACGCTGTCGCAGGATTTCAAGGTGGGCATCGGGTTCATCCAGGAGAAGCACAGCGCCTGGGTTGACTGCCATGTGAGCCAGTAACAGCAAGGTTTGTTGTTGACCGCGCCCGCTGGCGGAGATATCCAGTGTTGTGCCTGATTTTGTAGAATAGTCCATGACAATTTCGCCGCGCTCGGCAATGTATTTCGGCTTGTGCAATTTTGCGCCAAAGAGCCGTTCTATGGACGCGCAAATTTCGTCCCACTTTGCTTCTCCATGTTGAGTTTGTAAGACCTGCCAGCACAGGTTTCTCATCACTTCGGCGGTTCGTCCTTCGCCAAGTCGCACACGGATCGAACCGAGTTCGAGGCGGTCTTCGCGTGCCGCCAAACCAGACATCGGGGGTAAATAGGCAACTTGCAAATCTTTCAGAAACGCCGGGACAATCATTCGGCTTTTTTCCTGGCCGGGGGCGAGAGGCGGGCGGCAATAGAATGACTCTTCGTTGGCATAATCGAATTCGAGTTTGCATTCCCAGGGCTCTTTGTCCACCCCTTCGACACCGATTTCAATCAGTACATTGCGTGTGGCCGGCGGTGCGGCTTGCCGTTTCTCGCTTTCGCGCACGTGCAGGTCACGCCACAACAAGTTGGCGGCAGGTACTGGTATGGCTATCAAATCTTGGCGGCTTATTGTAACTCCCGGACGCCTGGAGGGAACTGAGCCGCCGCCTCGTTTTTCCAGCCAGCGCTTCACGCCAATGTCCCACAGGGCTAAGGCTTGTAATGCTGAGGTCTTGCCTGCGTTGTTCGGACCAATGAAAACCACCCGTTCGCCCAAATCAATTTCGACTTCTGAAAACAGTTTGAAGTTACGGACGGTTAATTGGGTGAGCATAATTTCTCTCCTGTTTTTCTAGAAACCTACACAAGCCTTTGCAAGTCAACCTTGAGTCTACTATAAAAATCCCCAAATCTTCTATGGCTGATATGCTTGCTGAAGGTTACGGAAAATTGATGGGCGGCTACTTTACACTCCATACAACGCCCTCACCCGCTCGTCAATCTCCGCCTCGAGGCGGACGATTTGCGCGGTGAGGGCGGGGATTACCACCCTACACCTGGAACACCTTCAGCACTTCATCGCCATAGTGATTGATGACCTTGACCGCAATCTTGCCGCTTTTTGGCTTCTCGAAGGGAATGGACTCGGTGCGGTATAACATGCTCCACGCGGACTCGTCTATCTCGGCGCGCAGGGCGCGTTTGAGTTTGTCGTAGGGTTCGTCGGCGCCGGTGAAGTAGGCTTGGCGGACGATGAAGGATTCGCCGTTGTAGTCGGTGTCAATGAACCAGCAGGCGATGTCGTCGGTGGAGTTGGAGCGGATTTCGCCTGTGGTGGGGTCGTACACGTCCAGGCCCTTGAGAACCACGTAGTAACGACTTA
>JBBITF010000109.1:0-3579 GCA_037440925.1 Chloroflexota bacterium | reverse complement strand
CGCGGTCGAGTCCCTTGCGGGATTTGAAGGCATAGTAATCGTCACGGTCGCGGAACCCATATTTATATTGCCCAATATCTTCGAGGAGGATTTCATCGCTCATCTTTTGCTCCTAAAATAATCGCTCAACCATTAAGAATTTGGCGCTTCATGCCAGGGCTTCTTCGTACTTTTCACGCACCCAGTCATACCCATGCTCTTCCAGGTGTAAGGCCAGGTCGGGGCCGCCCGATTCCACAATTCGGCCATCCAGCATCACATGAACAAATTGCGGCTTGATATAGTTAAGCAGGCGTTGGTAGTGAGTGATGACTAATACTCCCAGGTCTGGCCCTGTCAATGCATTGACGCCCTCCGAGACGATTCGCAACGCGTCAATATCCAGACCCGAATCGGTCTCGTCCAAAACGGCAATTTCAGGCTTCAAGGTTGCCATCTGCAAAATTTCGGCGCGTTTTTTTTCGCCGCCGGAGAAGCCGTCGTTGAGGTAGCGCCCGGCAAAGTTTTGATCCATTTTGAGCATGGCCATCTTCTCCTTGAGCAGTTTGCGGAACTCAGGGATGGGGATGCCCTTATCTTCGGGGTTTTCGGCGCGGCGGCGGGCGTTGATGGCCGAACGCAAGAAGTTGGCTACCGTTACGCCGGGAATCGCAACCGGATATTGGAAAGCCAAAAATACCCCCAGGCGGGCGCGCTCATCGGCCTCCAATTCCAGGATGTTTTGACCCTTGAACCAAACCTCCCCCTGCGTAACTTCATAATTTGGATGCCCCATTAAAGTGTAAGCCAACGTGGATTTACCGGTGCCGTTTGGCCCCATGATGGCATGAATCTCTCCCTGTTTAACCGTCAGTTCTACTCCTTTTAAGATTTCTTTACCGCTAATATTGACATGCAGGTTTTTGATGACCAGTTCAGACATGCGAAGAATCTCCTTGCAAAAATCGCCTTACGGGCGGAATAATCCAGACTGCGGCATTATAGCAAAGCGGACGGAATTTGTCAATATTTATCATAATTTTCTAGTAAATTCGATGATAACCTGACCTGGCAAGCATACCCCGAAGCGCCAAAACCCTGCTAGAATTGGGCTATGCCTACCAACATCCAGGTCATTTTCTGTGACTTTGGCGGCGTCTTGTTAGAATGGGACCCCCATCGTCTTTATCGGCGCTATTTTGACCAACCGCAAGACATAGACCGCTTCTTGGCCGAGATTGATTTCTCTTCCTGGAACATGGAGCAAGATCGCGGGCGCCCTTTTGCGCAGGCAGTCGCCGAATTGTCGGCGCAATTTCCCCATCATGCGCATCTCATCCGCGCCTATCACGAACATTGGGAAGATTCAATTGTGGGGCCGGTAGCAGGAACTTGCCCAATCCTTTATCGCCTGAAAGCAGCCGGTTACAAATTGGTAGGACTTAGCAATTGGTCGCAAGAGACCTTTCCAAGAGTACGCCACAAATATCCCTTTTTCGATTTGTTCGATGACATCATCCTTTCCGGGGCTGTTAAACTCGTCAAACCAGATGCCCGCATCTTTCGCCTTGCCCTCGAGCGGATTGGCCGATCAGCAGAAGAATGCCTGCTCATTGATGACTCGCCTGCCAACATCGCCTCGGCCCGCGACCTTGGGCTTGTTGCCGTTCAATTTCACTCTCCCCATCAACTTGAGCGTGACCTCCACCTGCTTGGCGTACTTTAGGAGATGCCCAAATGAGTCTGCCGCAATTCGTAAATCAAATGTTGCCCGCTGTTGAAAATGAACTCCAGCGTCAAGTCGCCCGCCTTGACGAACCCCGTACCCGCTCCTTTTACGAGATGTTGACCTACCACATGGGCTGGAGCGGAGAGGGCGCCGGCCGTGAAGCCGCCGGCAAGCGCATCCGTCCGCTCATGACGCTTCTCGTGACCGCCTCTTGCGGCGCAGATTGGATGCCAGCCCTGCCTGCTGCTGCCGCTGTAGAACTCGTACATAATTTCTCGCTCGTTCATGATGACATCCAGGATCGCTCTGAAAAACGGCGCGGCCGTCCTACCGTTTGGGCGAAATGGGGCGCGCCAATGGCTATCAATGTCGGCGATGCCTTGTTTGTCCTCTCAAATCAGGCAGTCATGAATTTGAATCATCATTATTCGGCCGAAACTGTCCTCCAGGTTGCCAGTGTACTGCATGATACCTGCCTCGACTTGACGCGCGGCCAATTTCTGGACATGTCCTATCAAGACCGTCATGACTTGCTGGTTGAAGACTATTGGCCAATGATTGCCGGCAAGACGGCTGCCCTGCTTTCGGTCTGCTGTTATATCGGCGCTATCTTGGCTGGCGCCGAAGCGCCTGTCCAGGATGCTTATCGTTCTTTTGGCTATTCGCTGGGATTGGCCTTTCAAGTACAAGATGACATTTTAGGGATTTGGGGCGATGAAGCCATTACGGGCAAATCTACTGCCAGTGACCTTTTAGAAGGCAAAAAATCTTTGCCGGTTCTCTACGGCTTGAATACCCAGGGAAAATTTGCGCAGCGCTGGAAGCAAGGCCCTATCTCACCCGCCGAGGTGCCTGGCTTGGCGCAAGTCTTGGCGAGCGAAGGAGCCTACGAATATACACACGATATTTCTCGCCAGATGACCAGTATGGCCCTCACCCATTTGCGTGAAGCCGATCCTAAAGGAGAAGCCGGCTTGGCGCTCATGGAATTGGCAAACAAACTCATGCAGAGAGAGCAATGACTCCACTGCAAAAACAGAAAATCTCAACGCAAAGACGCCAAGGCTCAAAGAAAATGAAAGTTCCAGTACACGCTCTTCGTTTTTGTGTTTTGGATAATGCAGAAAAAAGAAATAGACCTTAAAAATCTTGGCGACTTTGCGCCTTGGCGTTAGAAGCGCTCTTTTTGCAGTAGAGTCAACAATAAAAAATGCAATAACAAGTAAAATTTGCTTGACGCTCGTGGCGATTCCTGATAAACTCTGCCATCGTGCGCTCCTGGCCTCCGGGAGCAATTTAATTGCCAGAACCTTGCAGGCGCATATACCCTTTGGTATAATCTGCCTGCTTAAAGGCGAAGAGGGCGGGCGTTTCTCCTGCCCGAAGGCGCAAGAACCTTTCTTGCCGACGTAGCTCAATCGGCAGAGCACCCGCCTTGTAAGCGGGCGGTTACGAGTTCGATTCTCGTCGTCGGCTCCATTAGCCGGTTGGTCGGTTGGTCTCATCATGTTGTGAGGGACCAAGCGACCAGTGGACTAATTTAGAACACTCAAAAACTGATCGCGGGCGGTTACCCAAGTGGCCAACGGGGGCTGACTGTAAATCAGCTGGCAGAAGCCTACGGCGGTTCGAATCCGTCACCGCCCACTTGCCGGAAAATTCCGGCGCTTACCGGGGCAGGCCCGGCAGCGCATCAAGCCCACGTAGCTCAGTCGGCAGAGCACGTTCTTGGTAAGAACGGGGTCATGGGTTCAAATCCCATCGTGGGCTCAGTGGCTGACGAAATGTACTCTTGTCAGAAAAAAGGAGAACGAGAATGGCGAAGCAAAAATTTGAGCGGACGAAGCCGCATCTGAACGTAGGGACGATGG
>JBBITF010000108.1:0-3720 GCA_037440925.1 Chloroflexota bacterium | reverse complement strand
TAGAACCGGGAAATTCTCTAATTGTTACCGCACCGGCGCCCTTTCATGCTACGCCACGATTTCAAATATAATCTGGCTGTGCAAGAATTTTAGATCATCTTTATCAGTACCCAAGGAGAATGAGATGGAAACACACGTTTGCCCCAAATGCGATTCTATTATGGACGAAGGTCGTATCAGTTGGTCGGGAGACTCGGACGCCGGATATGTCTCGAACAAACAGACCGGTATGCTCCGCAGAGTAACCAACATCACCCTGGCGCGCGCCTGCCCGAATTGTGGATATGTCGAGATGTATTTGAATCCCCAAGAGTTGCAGCAGAAAATTTCCTGACAAAGGACACCTGTAACAGGAAGCCATCAGATCACTTCCGCGTTATCAGTAAAAATATGTTGTATACTACCTGCATCAAAACATAAGGATAAAAGAAAGGATATTCACATGCCCAAGCAATCATCTTCCCGAGGCATAGACCTGGCGCAAATCTTCGGCGCGGCAGCGCAGGCGCTGGCGGCCAACCAGTCTGCGCTGAACCAGGCCGATACGCATAACGGCAATCACGGCGACAACATGGTACAGACCTTCAATCTGATCACCCAGGCGCTGGCTTCGCAGAAAGACGCGCAACCCTCGGACGCGCTGGCGTACGCCAGTCAGATGCTCAACCAGAACGCCAACAGCGGTTCTGCCGCAGTCTATGCGCAGGGACTGGCGCAGGCCGCGCAGCAGTTCCAGGGACAACAGGCTGTCACACCCGAGAACGGGATGGGCTTACTCCAGGCTCTGATGGGCGGTGGAACCGGAAGCGGATCATCCTCCGGCGGCGGGATGGACCTGCTGGGCTCCCTTTTGGGCAGCGGAGGCGGGAACGCCTCTTCCGGCGGGGCGCTGGACTCTTTGATGGACCTGGCCAAAGGCGAAAAATTGGACGGCCAGGACGTCAGCAACCTGCTCAACGCCGGCATGGCGTTCCTGAACGCCAAGAACCAGGGACAGGACACCATGCAGGCGGCAATCTCCGCGCTGGTCTCCGGCGGGCCGTTAGGACAACAGCCACATCGCAAACAATCGGGTGAGGTGGTAGCCGGGGCGTTGATGCAGGCCATTTCTGCGCTGGGGAAGAAATAGCAAAAACGCTCTGTGTGGATTTCACTGGCAGCCTGGCTGCTTACCATCCTTTTCCCACTGGCGGCGCTGGCCACCGGGCTGCGCAATGCAGCCATCTTCGAGGCCCCAGCCCTGGTGGGCGCCGCCCCCCTGCCGACCCTCCTGGCTGCGCTGGCGTTGACGGCGGCGCTGGTCGCCTCGCGGCGCTCGGAGCGCCTGCGCGAGAATTTGCCCGCGCTGGCGCTGTTCCTGTCCTTTTCGGCGGGCTATTTCCTGCTGGCCAGCATTTTCAATAAACAGGAACTCAACACCAATAACATCTACTTTGCCGCCGACAGCAGTTCATGGTACTGGCGCATGGCGGCGCCCTTTGGCTGGGACATCGCTACGCGCGCTGTGCATCCGCTGGCGCACGTGATCTTCCGCCCGCTGACGGCGGCGCTGTCCCTGCTGACGGGCGGCAATCGCTTCCACGCCAACCTGCTGCTGCTGGCCCTGGCAGGCGGCGGGTGCGTCTGGCTGGCGTACCAGGTCGTGCGACCGTTTGCGCCAGAGCCAGCCCACGCCGCCCTGTTTGCCAGCCTGGTGGGGCTTTCCACCTCGCACCTGGTCTTTGCCAGCGTGGTAGAGAGTTACATCTTTTCGGCCTTCTGCTTGTTGCTCTTCATCTGGCTGCTGTCGAGGCAAGCATCTTTGCTATGGCTGGCCGCAAGCGGGGTGCTGACGCTGGGGATTACCGTCACCAATTTCGGCCAGCAGGTCCTGGCGGACCTTTCCGTACAACGCAACCTGAAGCGACTTGCGGCGCTGGTCGTCATCGTGGTCGCTGCCGGGGCAACGGCAAACATCCTGGCACGTTCGTATTACCCCACCACGGATTATTTTTTCCTCCCACACAACATGCTGACGGAGAAAAAGTACGCACAGACCATCGATGCCCGGCGCATCAGCCTGATGACCGAGGACCTGCTGGTCTACAACGTGGTCGCGCCCCAGCCTTATTTCCACACCCGTGAACAGTCGAAACCGCGCTTCAACTTCCTGCCGGGCAGCATCGCGCAATATCCCTGGTTCGGCTGGCCGGCGCTGGGATTGTGGCTGGCGGCCTGCGCGCTGGCGCTCTTCCAGTTTGCCAGAGACCTGCGTCGGGACACGCCCGCCGGCCGCCTGTCCCTGGCGCTGTTGGGCTGCCTGGCCTTTAATTTCGTCCTGCACCTGAATTATGGCGTCGAGCCGTTCCTGTATTCCGCAGATTGGACCTATGCCCTGGCTCTGTTCGTGGCGCTCAATTTGGGCGCGATGGCAAAACACCGCTGGTTTTCCCCCGCGCTGCTGGCGCTGTTGGCGGCGGTTTTCGTCAACCAGGTGTGGTTCGTTTACTGGCTGGCAGGGATCGTGCGCCCCTTCCTGTCGGGGAATTAAAACATCGTCCCGAAGGGTTTCGAGCCTTCGGGACGTTTCCTTTATGAACTGGCCTTGGCGACCACATCTTCGAGCATTTTGGTGGTCAGCGACTTGGGACGTTCAATGGGCTGGCCGAGCGCGCGCGCCCAGACGTAGTTGGCCGTAACGCCCAAAGCGCGGCCCACGCCAAACAGCACCGTGTAGAAATCGAATTCCCGCACGCCATAGTGATATTGCAGCGCGCCGGAGATGGCGTCCACGTTGGGGGCCGGGTTCTTGGCCTTGCCCTGTTCCTTCAACACGGCCGGAACGACATCGAAGACCAGGTCAGCCAGGCGGATCAGGTCGTCCTGCGGGAAGCGCTCTTTGGCGAATTTCATTTGCGCGGTAAAACGCGGATCGGGGACGCGCAGCACGGCATGGCCGTAGCCGGGGATGACTTTGCCGCTGTTGAGCGTATCCCAGGCAAACTTGTATAGTTCGTCGCGGGTGGGTACGCCGCCGAACTGCTTGTGTACGTCCAGCAGCCAGCCCAGGCATTCCTGGTTGGCCAGTCCGTGCAATGGGCCGGCCAGGGCGTTCAGGCCAGCAGAAAAGGCGTAGTAGATGTCCGAGAGCGTGGAAGCAGCCAGGTGGGTAGCGTGAGCCGAGGCGTTCCCAGACTCGTGGTCGGAGTGCAGGATGAAGTACAGGCGCGCCAGGTCGGCATATCCCTGCTGGTCGTCCACACCCATCATGCGGGCAAAGTTGGCGCCGTAATCCAGGTTGGGATCGAGTTTGGTTTCAGCGCCATCCTTGTATTTCAGGTTGTAGATGAAGGCGGCCAGGACGGGCAGTTTGGCGGTCAGGTCGAGGGAATCTTCCAGCGCGGGCTCCCAGTAAGCGTCCTTCTTCATGCCTTCCTTGTAGCGGCGGGCGAACTCGGACTGGGTTTGCAGGGCTTGCACGCCCAGGGTCAGCAACGTCATGGGGTGCGTATCGCGGGGCATGTCGCGCAGCATCTGGAAGACGTGCGCCGGGACAACGCTGCGCTTTTGCCATTCGGCTTCCACTGCCAGCGCCTGCTCGCGGGTGGGAACAGCACCAATCAACAACAGGTAGTACAGCCCGCCCACGTAGGGCATATCGGCGCCTTCGGGCTTGGGCAGCGCGGCCAGCACGCCGATTTTTCACGCCCGCTCAACTTCCCAGATTGGACAGCCGTTTTG
>JBBITF010000107.1:0-3952 GCA_037440925.1 Chloroflexota bacterium | reverse complement strand
GCTTCCGCATTCGCTCG
Organism: Chloroflexota bacterium; assembly: GCA_037440925.1. Taxonomy (GTDB): domain Bacteria; phylum Chloroflexota; class Anaerolineae; order Anaerolineales; family Villigracilaceae; genus JAABUE01. The sequence goes on along the minus strand of JBBITF010000107.1, from coordinate 3,935 downwards.
CACTCGTTCCCGCAAGGGCTCTGCAAAGCGGGCGTAATCAAAGATGCGAATTCCTTGCTGGTACAAATAATGGGTCATGCCCTGCGCGTAGCAGAAAGGTTGCAAACTGCCGGTAATGACAATCCGATCATAGCAATTCAGGACACCATCCAGTTCATTGGCGTATCGTTCCGAAAGCAGTTCGTTCATGGCTCAACTCCGCTTGGCTCAGGCAGGTTGAGCAATCTAACCACAATTCGCGGAGAATTCCAAGCGCCAAATCTCGCTCGCCGTGTTACAATCTTTGTGCTTTGTGAGGGAAAGTCGCCGTTGGGATAGCCTCGCGCTAATCCCGTTTCTCTTGTCTCTGGCAAGTCACACCTTGTGCGACTTTCCCTTTTTGGTTTCGGCTCGTCCGAGTTAGGGTATAATGTTTTAACATTTGCTCTATCCTGTTGAATTATCATCTTCAGTTTGTTCTTGTGCAAAGCGCAAACGGAAGTTTGCGGCACACCCGCGTTATAAATATCTACCCAATGCAGGGCAACGCAAGGTTGTCCTGTATCTCCCTTTGAACAAATGACAGACGTTCTGCTCCCCAAAGGGGATACCATTCTCCTCATCGAAGGAAAACGCGCAGAAATCCCTTCTTTTGCGGCTGAACTCCAAAAGAAGGGATTCGATGTCGAATGCGCCCCAAGCGGAAGCGAAGGCCTTGCCTTGCTGGAAGAAATCGCCCCCAGCCTGGTGGTGGTCAATGCCGCTTCGCTGCGCAGCAACGGCGTGCGCATTTGCCAAGCGTTGCGCTCGAAAGACAGCCAGTTGCCCATCATTCTCATCCTGACGCAGAAGCAGAATTTTTCCAAAGATTCGGCGAATGTGATATTGCGCCTGCCTTTCACGGTGCAAAAACTGGTCAACCGCATCATGCCTCTGTTGCCGGGCGATGGGAACAATGTGATGCACGCCGGCCCCATCCGCCTTGACCTGGAACGCAAGCGGGTACGTTGCCTGGGCAAGAACACCAAACTCACCCCGCGCCTGGTCACGCTGCTGAAAATTCTGATGGAGAATCGCGGCGAAGTGGTGGAACGTGAAACTTTGTTCAAAAAAGGCTGGGAGACCGACTATACCGGCGACACCCGCACCCTGGACGTGCATATTTCCTGGCTGCGGCGCGCGATCGAAGTGAACCCTGTCCAACCCAAATTTTTGAAGACCATCCGCGGTGTGGGCTACCGCCTAGATGTGTAACTGGAATTGTTGCCCCTCGACCGTCACCCAGCGGAGGCAGATTTGGTCTCTGCTTTTTATTTCCAGAACCGAGGGGATGGCATCGCTTCGCGCCGGACGAAGGGCCTGCGCGGCGCTCTTGAACGTGATCCCATCCCAGGCCGGGTCCACCTCCCAATAGTCCAGGCCGTTAGCATCAAGCGTCACCGAGCCAGGCAAGAGCCTGACCTGCCGAGACGCCTCTTTGTTCCCAGAGGGCGTCATCAAGGGGAAGGGGGCAGCGGAATCCCGTTCTAGCGTGAAGGGCGCCTCGGTAACGGTCAGCCGGCAGCGGGTGGTATGAAGCGCGCGGAAAGTGGAATCGCAAGCCACAAAGCGGCGTCCCAACGTGGCCGCCACGAGGGGTGTCGTCCCCGATCCACAAAAAAAGTCTCCTACCAGGTCGCCGGGGTTGGAGGAAGCCAGCAGGATGCGTTCCAACAAGGCGCGCGGCTTTTGGGTAGGATAGCCGCTGCGCTCATTGTGCAGGCGAGCCACTACGGGGAAGTACCACCAGTCTTCTGGCACTTTACCGCGAGACAGGTTGGGGACCTTGCCAAAACCGGCCCGAGGAGAGGATGCAAAAGCCTTGAGCGTGCTGGGGTGGTATGGTTCGCGCACCGCATCTGCGTTGAAGAGGTAATCACGGCTTTTGACGTAGGCCAATAGGGTGTCATGCTTGCGGTTGAAAGCGCGACGAATGGGCGAGGGGCCATGGTAGACCCAAATGATTTCATTGAGTAGATTTTCAGGGCCGAACAATTCATCGAGCAGCAGGCGGGCGTAGGCGTCGGCGTGCCAGTCGAGGTGCAGGTAGAGCGTGCCGTCGGCGGCCAGCAGACGCGCCATCAGCGCCAGGCGTTGGTAGATGAAATCTAGGTAGGCGTCGAGGTTCGGCCAGGCATCGGGGTAGGCTTCGCCAAGTTGCCATTCGGCGGGTTTGCGCGAGTCTTCGCCGCGCCCAATGCGAGCGGCGTATTTGCGATTGGTGAAGAAGGGCGGATCGGCGTAAATGAGGCGGAAGCGGCCTTCGTATTCGGGCAGCAAGGCCGCCATGACAGGCAAGTTGTCTCCAAAAATGAGGCGGTTTTGCGGCGGCGCGGAGGGATATCCACACCCATGCGGGTAGACAACCGCTTCGGTGCGCAGGCTGGCAGGCGAGAGCGGAGCAAGACGTTTGCCGGGCCAGGTCAATAAGGGCATGGGGGGCTCGTGGGCGTCAGGCGTAGAAGATTTTGACCGGCGTGCCGCGCCCAATTTTTTCGATTTTGCCGGCGCTGAAATCGAAGACAGGGTAGGTCCAGCGAAACAGCCACTGGGCTTCGTCAGTGCGCATATTGACGCAGCCGTGACTCATGGGCGCGCCAAAGTTTTCGTGCCAGTAAGTACCGTGGAAGGCGTGTCCTACTTCGGTAAAAAAGCAGGTCCATGGGACGCCCGGCAAAACGTAACCATCGGCATCGGCCAACAGGTTGCCGCCGCTTCCCTGATTAAAGTAACTGGAACCCATGTGCTTGGCAGGCATCTTGGAAAAGATGTAAAAGTCGCCGTTTGGGGTAGTGGTCGAAATCTGCTTCGGTCCAGAAGGCCCGCCTGGAATGCCGGAGGAAATTTTGGTCTGGAAAACGGCTTTGTCGTATTCCAAGGCAGTCAAAGTTTGGGTGGTGAGATTGACTTCGATGCGTTTGGCTTCGGGCGGCACGTCGGGATGGATGGGGGTGAACTCGGTCTCTGCCAAAGGGCGCATGTGCGCCGCCGGCAGATAATATTTGATGTTTGAGTCCAGGTCATCGAAGATACGATACCAGGCCTGACCATCTGGGCCCTCTTCGACGGCGTCAATCCAGTGCAAAGATTCGTAATAGATGGGCGGGTTGGTGGAGAGATTGGGCGGCTGGTTGAGAGGCTGCCAGCCATAGGTCTTGGTATAACGCCAGGGCTGGGTGAAGGGAACGGTCACTTCAGCCATCAGGCGCTGTCCCTCGGGAATGGAGGATAGAGGCGTGTTGTACAGAAATTTGACGCGCTGCAAGCGGGCGCGGTGAACGTATCCACCCCACACACGATACCAGACCGGGTTGTGTTTCGGTTCATCGGCAATCACTTCTGCATAGACGCGCATTAATTCATCGCGATACCACGTACCGCGAATCAGGCCCTTGTCGTTCGGTTCGTTATACACGCTAACAGACTTAGCGGCGACGCGTACCAGGCAACTATCATCGAAATCTATGGCAGGAGGGCTAAAGGGCAAAAAAGCCGTTCCACCCAGGGTTAGCGCGCTCAGTTTGAGGAAGTCGCGGCGCGACAATCGAGAGGTCATGGGGGTATTTTAGCACAAGAAGAGGAGGACATTTCGATGGAATTGCGCTATACTCCGAATGGGGCAATTTTTAATAATTTGGGTAAGTTCTGGCTTATCTGTGCAGAAATCCTAATTGTTGCGAGAGTATCATGATTACAATTGAATTCACGCCAGAAGAAATCTTGGCTTGAGAGCGAACGTTGTCGGTAGCAGGCAAAGCCTGGTGTTACTCAAACGCCGGTGCCTAATCCGTGTAATCTGTGGATGTTTCCTTGACATGTTTCGCATGCACACGTTGTGTTTTTTGTAGCATTATGCGCTTATAGATTCGAGTATAATAATTATGACTCCACTGCAACAACCTGAACTTTACCAACCG
>JBBITF010000106.1:0-4291 GCA_037440925.1 Chloroflexota bacterium | reverse complement strand
GAGGCATGTGCGGATTTGGCAATCCGCACGAGCAAAAAATGGCGGCTTGGATTGCTTCCGCCGGCTTGGACTGCTTCCGCCGGCTTGGACTGTTTCTGCTGGCTTGGATTGCTTCTGCTGGGTTGGATTGCCAAATCCAAGCCCCTTGCTGGCGGAGCGCTCGAAAGCATTTCCCCAAACTCACATCGTAATTTTAGAGAATACGCCCTGCCCTCAAGATGTGGGCAATCGCCAGTGTCACTTCCTTGCCTTGCTCAAACGAAAGTGCTATAATATAAGCAAATTCCCCGCTTGTTCACATCTCTTCATGGCTCGGTTGGCGCACGGCGATACTCCATGCGCGGATTGAGCGTCAGACAATTTGAGACCTACCCATATTCCCCCAACCGATTAAGTCAATTGCCAGCCCACACACGGGGGCGCTGGTCATTTTTGCATTTCCAACTATCCTTCATCATTGAGACAAACATGAAAATTCTAGAACTCGAAAACGAACCTCTGGTCAAGCTCAGGGCCATGGCCAAGGAACTGGGCATCGAGAACGCCAACCGCCTGAAAAAGGAGGCCCTGGCCATCCAGATCCGGCGGGTAGAGGCCGAAAAAGACGGCGTCGAACTGCGCGGCGGCATCCTGGAAATCATGAGCGAGGGCATCGGCTTCTTGCGTTCGCCCAATTACCGCATCAGCGATCAGGATGTGTACGTTTCACAAGCCCAGTTGCGCAAGTATGATTTACGCTCTGGCGACCTGGTCATCGGCCACGTGCGCCCGCCGCGCGAATCGGAACGTCACTACGGCCTGCTGAAAGTGGAATCGGTCAACGGTCTGGACCCTGAAGAGGCCTCGCGCCGCCCCTCTTTCGAGAACCAGACACCCATCTTCCCCGACAAACGCTTTGACCTGGAAGTTGACCACGACACGTTGGCCCCGCGCCTCATCAACCTGGTAGCCCCTATCGGGCGCGGTCAACGCGGCTTGATCGTTTCTCCTCCAAAGGCGGGCAAAACGACCATCTTGAAACAAATCGCCAACTCGATTGCCAAACAATATCCCGACGTACACTTAATGGTAGCCCTGATTGGCGAGCGTCCCGAAGAAGTGACCGACATGGACCGCTCGGTGGACGCCGAAGTGATTGCCTCCACTTTCGACGAGCCGGTCACCTCTCACGTCCGCACAGCCGAAATCGCCTTAGATCGCGCCAAACGACTGGTGGAAATCGGCCGCCATGTAGTCATATTGATGGATTCCATCACCCGCCTGGCGCGCGCTTACAACCTGGTGGTCAACCCCTCTGGGCGCACGCTTTCGGGCGGCATGGACCCTTCGGCCCTGTACCCGCCCAAGCGCTTCTTTGGCGCGGCGCGCAACTTAGAAGAAGGCGGCTCGCTCACCATCATCGCCACCTGTCTGGTAGATACCGGCTCGCGCCTGGACGACGTGGTGTACGAAGAATTCAAAGGCACCGGCAACATGGAATTGCACCTCAGCCGCAAGTTGCAAGAGCGCCGCATCTTCCCGGCCGTGGACATCGAACGCTCCTCCACCCGCCGCGAAGACCTGCTGCTCGGCCCCGACATCTTGCAGCGCGTATGGCTGATGCGCCGCATGTACATCCAAATGGTCTCGTCACCCCCGCAAGGGGCCGGCATGGATAACGCCGTAGCCACCGAGGCCATCATCAACCGCCTGCAAAAGTCCAAGAACAATCAAGAGTTCCTGGAAAACCTCACCCAAGATTTATGAAGATTATCTCTTTCCTCGCGCGCAACCGCTTCCAAATCGTCAGTTGGACCATTACGCTGCTGATTTCGGGGGGCATTCTAGGGGGCGGGCTATGGTACAAAGGCGCCAGCCAGGCGGCGGCGCTCGTCCCCGAACCGACAGCCCAGCCAGACGACAAACCGCCAGCCGCGGCCCTGCCTGCCGCAGCCCCAGAGATCGCGCCAAACGGTTTCTCGGCCATCAACCGCGCCATCCAACTCAAAACCAACATACCGCAGCGCCCGCGCTACACCGTCCAAAAGTACATGGTGGCGCGCGGCGATTCGGTCTTTGGCATTGCCAAGAATTTCGGCGTCCAGCCAGAGACCCTGCTGTGGGCCAATTACGACACCTTGCAAGACGACCCGCACAACCTGAAACCCGGCATCGAGCTCCTCGTCCCGCCTACCGACGGCATTTATTACCAATGGAAAGACGGCGATACGTTGGAAGCGGTGGCCGGCCAATACAAAGCCAGCGTGGATGATATTTTGAACTGGCCCGGCAACGACATTGACCTGACCAATCCACAAATTGCGCCCGGCTCGTGGGTGATGATTCCCGGCGGCGAGCGCGAGTTCGTGCAGTGGCTGGTGCCTACCGTGTCGCGCGGGGCTTCTGGCACCTCGCCTACCAGCCAAAGCGCCTGTGGAGGCGGAGCGGTGGGCAGCGGGGCTTTCGTCTGGCCGGCCGACAATCATTTTCTCTCGGGCAACGATTACTGGTCGGGGCATTTGGGCATTGATATTGCCGCCGGCGAGGGCGCCCCGGTCTACGCCGCCGATTCGGGCGTGGTGACCATGGCGCAGGGCGGCGACAATTACGGCTACGGCAACGTCATCCAGATTGACCACGGCAACGGCTATTCCACTCTGTATGCTCACCTGAGCGTGATTGGCGTGGGGCCCTGTCAGAGCGTGTACGCCGGGCAGTGGATTGGCGCGGCCGGCAACACCGGTAATTCGCAAGGCGCTCACCTGCACTTTGAGGTGCGGCAGGGCGGGGGCTTCATCAATCCCTGGTATGTCCTCCCCTAGCGCAGCCTATTGCCGGGCGCTGCAAACCGCTTTGGCAGACCTGCCTTTGGGCGGCCTGCGCTGTTTCGACAGCCTCGGCTCGACCAACGACGATGCGCTGGACTGGGCCGCGCAGGGAGCGCCCGACCTCTCGCTGATCGTGGCCGATGAGCAAACGCGCGGACGCGGGCGGATGAACCGGCGCTGGTTCACCCCGCGCGGGACGGCGCTGGCCTTCAGCCTGATCCTGCGCCCTACGCCGGACGAACGCGCGCATCCTACCCTGACGAGCGGCCTGCTGGCCGTTTCATTGGCCGATGCGCTGCGAAAGCGGGGTCTCGCGCCCCTGATCAAATGGCCGAACGATGTCCTGCTGGCGGGCCGTAAGGCCGCGGGCATTCTGGTCGAGGCCGCATGGACGGGCGAGCGGCTGGAGGCGCTGGTATTGGGGATGGGCGTGAACGTGTCGAAGGAGGCCGTGCCGCCGGCCGGGGAGTTGCTCTTCCCAGCGACCAGCGTGGAGCATGAAAGCGGGCAGGCCGTTGAACGCCCGTCTTTGCTGCGCGACATCTTGAGCGCGCTGCTCGAATGGCGTCCGCAACTGGGGACGGGGGAACTGGTAAAGGCCTGGGACGAGAATCTGGCCTTTCGCGGCCGGCAGGTCAAGGTGGAGGGAGGAAGCGGAGAAGTCCTCGTCGGCTGCGTGCAGGGCCTGGCGCCCGATGGCAGTCTCCTCTTGCGCGGCGAGGGCGGCGATTCCATCACCGTCCATTTCGGAGAGGTTCACTTGCGCCCGCTGACGTGATATACTAGGAGTATGTTCGACAATCTGCGAAACGATGCTTCTCTATTCGACGACGGCCCACAGTTCGAGCCAGAGCCGCTTCTCGAGCGGCCGGCTGCGCGCGTCAAACGCCGCCGCGGGCGCTTTTTGGGGATGACGCCCATCCAGCGTTTTATCCTGGCGGTGATGTTGATGATAGCCGTGTGTATGATGGGAACGCTGGTGATGCTGGTGACGGGCAAATTTTGGCTGGCCTGAAAGGGCTGGGCCAAACGCGGCTTTTGCGTGCCCCCTGCGCATTACGCTTTTTGAGCCGCTTTTTTTGGGGGACGCAGACCGCTCCACACCTTAACAATTGCATACTTTCGAGGCGTTTTTCGAAGCGATTCATCACATTTTAGCGTTTAGGATGCCTAAAAAAGAGGTTTTTTGTCGTATAATACATGCGAAAGGAAGGTCAGAATCAAAAAATGCCCGCAAGGGCATTAGCCCCCACCCGGCCTTCGCGTAGCACACCCGGAGGAGCCCCCAAATCCGCTAAGGGGAGGTAGAATAGAAGCCGGATATTGCCTTTGCGGATTTGGGGGAGGTGTCCCGCAGGGACGGAGGAGGTGTCAGAATCAAATTCGTCTTTATGGCAGATAGTCGCGCAAGGCTGCCAGTTTGCGTGGATCGCGCTCTCCGGCGACGATGGCGCGCAGGATGGCCATGCCGGTCTGTCCGGTCA
>JBBITF010000105.1:0-4763 GCA_037440925.1 Chloroflexota bacterium | reverse complement strand
CTATCGCGAGTTCTTTTGCCGCCTGAATGAGAAACCATTTGAAGTGTTGTACACAGATTTCCCGTCACGCCCGAATGTGCCGGTCAACGTGCTGGTGGGTTTGGAGTTTCTGAAGGCAGCCAACGGCTGGAACACTTCCTGGCAGGCGGGGCCTGCCTTCCAACCGCATGAACGAGCGAGAACACGTTCTTAGCAAGCCAATCGGGGAGCAGAGAAAGCCAAAAACGGGCTGCAATCAGGGCAAAACCGCTTGCAACAGCGAGTGGAAGAGGCTGTTTCTTCTTTTTTCTGCGCCTTGCGGCTGGCTTTTCAGGCTGTCGAGCCGCACCCACACCCGGAATCCGGTTGGTAAAGTTCAGGTTGTTGCAGTGGAGTCAAGTATATTTATTTTCGATTTCTTGTCAAACAGGGAAAATATTCAGCGATTTTATGCCGATATTGCAAAAAAAAACGACAAAAAGATGACTTTTCTAAAAGGCCCCAATTCTTTTCCGGAAGCGCGCCAGCAGGCCGGGGACGATCTGGCGGTAGGATGGGTCGTGCGCCGAAACGTCCACTTCGAGGACGCGGCCAGGTTCGACGGTGGACAGCCACTCATCCAGGAAGGACTCGAAGGCCGCGAAATCATCCGCCGAGGCGATATTGATGCGGTCGCGCGCCGACAGGCGGCCGGCTACCGTTTCCCGGCTTGCCCTCAGGCGAACGATCAGTTCCGGCAAGGGCAGCAGGCTGCGCAGGGTGAAGTATAACCGTCGGCAAAGATCAAATTCGGGGTCGGCGAGCAGGCCGCGGCTGTGAAAGAGGCGGGTGAAGCCGTGATAGTCCAGGTCGAGGCCGCCGTCCACCAACGCGATACGCGAGGAGGCGCGCAGGGCAATCTCCTGTTCGGCGCGCAGGAGCAGGTAGTCCACCTGGTTGGCGAGGCCGTAGCGGGCATCCTGCTGGTAGAGCGCCTGGAAGGGACGCTGGCTGTGCTGCTCGAGGGCGACCTCGAAATCTCCGGCGCCTGCCAGCGCCTCGACCAGCGCCGTCTTGCCCACGCCGCTGGGCCCGATGATGGCGATGAGTTGGCTCATACTGACTTGGTTTCAGCCTGTTGCGGACTCGTAGAAACGGATGCGGTTCTTGTTGACAGTAACTGTGCTGAGTGTAACATAAATGAGCAACCGATTGAAAGATAAGCGCCAAAACAGTATACTTATGAAGAAACTCAGTACAATAAAATTCCAAACAGGAACGTAATTACCTACCCTCACCCTAACCCTCTCCCAGGTCTCGACAAGCTCGACCACCAAAGGGAGAGGGAAACGGATAGATGAAACGGATTTTTTGGCCGAAAACGACAAAATCATCTGGATTTTCTCCCCTCTCCCGGCGGGAGAGGGGCCGGGGGTGAGGGTGGGTAAGCAGTTACACAGGAACAAAGAAATGGTCAAAAAAATTTTTATCGCCATGTTATACATTTTTCTCTCGATTTGCCTGTTCGCTGGGACGCTTGGCAGCCTCATCTACAACATAGAGTCGGCCAATCAGTCATCTTCTTCCTGGTCGAGCAATTCCGGCACTGATGATTACGGCAATAAATACACGGATAGTTCAAATGACAGCGAATGGAGTGGGGGAAGCGATTCAAGCAGCGACTGGAGCTGGAGCAGCGACTCGGGCAGCGACTGGGATAGCGGTTCCGACAGCGGCAGTTGGGATAGTTGGGATAGCGGCTCTGACAGCGGCAGTTGGGATAGCGGCTCTGACAGCGGCAGTTGGGATAGTTGGGATAGCGGCTCTGACAGCGGCAGTTGGGATAGCGATTGGTGAGGCGCAGGCATGAGAAACTTCATTGGCACTTTGGTTATGTTTGGGATTGGAGTGATTTGTTTGTTGGTTGTGTTCGGGCTCCCAATTGGGCCGTTCGTGTGGGGATTGGCCGGGTTTATGGCTCTGGAGAAAGGAATTCGGACCATTAGACAAGCCTTCAACGCCAAAGCAGAGAGGCCCGAACCATTTCGCGCTGCAAAACCAGCCCCTGACGCAGCCCAGGTCAAGGCCCAGCCAATACCCGCAGTCAAGCCATTTGTCTTTAAGATTCCAGAGAAAATTCCCACCGACCTGAAATGTCCCTCCTGCGGCGCGAACATTGGCCCCACAACGCGCAAATGCGCTTACTGCGGCTCAATTTTACAGCCGGTGATAGATTTGCCCGACCCGCTTCACCTGGCCGGGCTGCAGGTGGGCGCCGGCGTGCGGGTGCGCCTGCCCAACGGCGAGGAGGATTTCCGCACCCAGGGGAAAGCGCTGATTGCCGAACTGTGGCAAGCCGCGCGCGGGCCTAACGTCCTCTGGACCTTCACCGGCAACCTGTTTGCCGGCTTTGCGCTCGAAGGGGTTTCCAAAGCCTATCTGCTCAACTGGCAAAATCGTTTTTATTTGTTCAAGAACCGCCAAACACTTGATGACCAGCATATTCAGCGTCACTTTTTGCCCTACGCCCGCGCCTTTGGTCAGGGTAACCAGATGAAGCGCGTAGAATTCGATTACCAGGGCCGCCGCTGGCGGGTGGTGGATATTGGCCGCTCTCAGGTTCTTTTCACCGAAGGCGAAGGCCTACACATCCAGCGCGGGGCCGAGGCCCGCTTCATCTACGCCCAAAGCGGAGAAACTCATCTACTGGTAGAAGATTTCCGCTCCGGCGGCGCAGGGCAAGATATCCTCTGGCAGGGAGTCCAGGTGCAGGAGCAAGACATCATTTTTTAGACGCGCGAAAACGCCCCGAGGGTTTTGATAAGCGCCATTGGCCGTTTTCGGAAACCTTCGAGAGGCATTTCCCGAATATAATTTTTGCATCAGGAGACCATTATGAATAAAATTCCTGCTTTTGTCTGGTTGTTGATATTCGCCCTGCTCGTTGGACAGGGGTTATCGTTCCTGGCCTCACCTGAAGCCTGGCAATCGTTCTTTGCGGCCCTGCCGCGTATTTTGAGCATGATTGCATTTTGGGGGCCGATCATTGCCATCGTGTCTAGCGCCATTGTGTGGGGGGTATTGCGACTGCTGGGTTTCGAGTCGCTCGAAGCCATCCGAATTGAATCGGTAGAGCAGAACAATCCGGCCCCGGCCATCATTTTCGTTGGGACGCTGATTGCCAGCATTCTGTTCCTGATGCTGGTCATCAAACCGTAATGCGCTCTTTCCTCCGCCCAATCAACCTTTTTTCTCGCTCGTACCACCAATCCTCGGCGTGCAGATAACCGAGCAACGCCTGTGAAGCCACCCAGCGCAGCGGCTCCGGCGGCCAGGGGATGGGCTTTCGATCTACGAACCAAATGGAAGTCAGGTCGGTTTTGCGTTCCAGCAAAAGATCGGCCAGCGTCTGCCCGTTGAGGTGCGTGGGCGCAACGCCGTGACCAATGCAGCCAAGGCTGTACCAGGCGCGCGCGTCGCCGACCATGCCGATGGCGGGCGCCATGTCCATCGTCACGCTCACCGGGCCGCCCCAGCGAAAAACGAACTTCACATCTTTCAGGCCGGGGAACAGTTCGACGGTATCCTTCTCCAATTGTTGGAAGGTCTTCTCGTTCAGGTCGCGATTCATGTCGCGGCCGTAGGCAATCGTCACGTCGCTGCCGCCGATGGCGAGACGATTGTCTTTTGTCAGCCGCAAATAGTGGACGAGGTTGCGCGCGTCTTCGAGGCCCTGACGATTCCTCCAACCAATGGAGTCCATCTGTTCCTTCGTCAACGGCTCGGTGATGATCATGTGCGTAAAGGCGGGAACCTGCTTGTTCCAGATTTCGGGGATGAGGTGCGAATAGGCATTGGTGGCAAAGACGATCTTATCGGCTGTGACCGTGCCGCTCGGAGTTCGCAAAGTGAATTTCGCGGCACGGCGGATCTCGGTGACAGGCGACTGCTCGTACACGTCCGCGCCGGCCTCCTGCGCGATGCGCTTCAATTCGCGCACCTGTTTGGCCGGATTCAAAATCCCGCAGCGCGCCTCGCTCCACGCGCCCAGCACGAGCGGACTGTTCACCTCGGCGCGGGCTTGGTCGCGGTCGAGCCATTCGATGCCGGTCACGCCGAGACTGGTGAGCAATTCCAGGTCATGCTGGATGCGTTTGACGTAGCCGAGAGTCGTCGCCAGGCGCAGGAATCCCGTGTATTCGAAGTCGCTTTGGAGGTTGTGTTCGCGGATCAGGTCGCGCACCAAATCCACAGCGCGTTCGCAGTAGTGATGCGCCTCGACGGTCTTCTGCTTGCCGAAGAGCATGGCCGTCACGGCGGGTTCGAGGCCGAAGAGCGTCATGGCAAAGCCGCCGTTGCGTCCGCTCGCGCCATAGCCGACGACCTCGCCCTCGAGAACGGCAACCTTCATCGTCGGTTCGGCTTTGCGGAGAAAATAGGCGGTGGCGAGTCCCGTGTATCCCCCGCCGATGATGGCAACATCAACATTGATGTCGCCTTCCACGGGCGCGTTGGGCGTGTACGGCCCGTAGGTGTTGAGCCAGAATGATTTTTGGGTGTAGTTGTCAGACATGGTTTCTCTCCCGAGTAAGCCAATGCGATGCAATTATTGTAGCACGTTAACCAATTAATTAAGGCGACCTTTCGGCCGCCTCCTCTGTTAGAACCCTTCCAGTTTGCTCAAATCTGCAATTCCTTTGGACAAACTCGCAATCTGCCCCACCAGCGCCAGGCGGTTTTGCCGCACCTGCTCATCCTCCGCCATCACCAGCACCTTATCGAAGAAGGCGTTGATGGCAGGGATG
>JBBITF010000104.1:2867-5324 GCA_037440925.1 Chloroflexota bacterium | reverse complement strand
ATCACCCTGACCACCGCCGGCAACCGCACATTGACCGCCACCTACGCCGGCGACGTCAACTTCAGCGGCTCCACTTCCGCAGGTGAACCCCATACGGTGAATTCCAGCCCGGCTTTCCTGTCAGCCGACAACACCACCTTCACTGTCGGCAGCCTCAGCGTCTTTACCATCATGGCCAGCGGCAATCCGGCCCCGGCCATCAGCCATACCAGCGGCGCCCTGCCGACCGGCATTCTCTTCACCCCCGGCGTCGGCAGCGCCACCCTGAGCGGCACGCCTGCCCCCGGCACGTCCGGCACCTACACCCTGACCTTCCTGGCCGCCAACGGCATCTCCCCTGACGCCGTCCAGACCTTTACCCTGACCATCGCTGGCGGACCAGTCATCGTCACCAACGGCGTCAACACCCTTGCCGACACCGGCGACGGCCACCTGGACGAAGGCGAGACCGTCACGGTCGGACTCACCCAGATCCTGGTCACGTTCAACAAAGACGTCAACAACCCCACGCCTGATCCCGTTCCCCCCGATCCCGACGACGTCACCAACCCGGCCAACTACCTGCTGGTGGCTGACAACGGCGACGGCATCCAGACCTACACCTGTGACACGACAGCCCCAGGCGGCGGCGTGACCGGCGGCGATACGCCCATCAGCGTGGATTCTGTCATCTACACCAATAACGGCGGACTTGGCCCCTTCCTGGCAACCCTGAACATCAACGGCGGGACAGCCCTGCCAGACGGCGCCTACCGCCTGATCGTGTGCGGCACCACCTCCATCGTTGACCTGGGCGGCCTGCCGCTGGCCGGCAACGGCACACTGGAAGGCACCGACTTCACGCGCAACTTCCGGGTTGCCATCCCAGCCGCCGGCGGCGGTGGAGGCGGGGGCGGAGGTCGCACCCTCGGCGGCGGATTTGCTGCTGGCGGGGCGCTGATCCCCGTCACCGGCTTTGCCCCTGGCCGCGTCACCGACCTGAGCGGCCTGCCGGTCACCGGCTACCATGCCACCGGCGGCGCAACCCTGGAAATCCCGGCCCTGAAGTTGAAAATGCCCATTGTGGGCGTCCCCTTTAAGGACAATACCTGGGATGTCAACTGGCTGCTCAACCAGGCCGGCTGGCTGGAAGGCAGCGCCTTCCCCGGCTTCGAGGGCAACAGCGTGCTGACCAGCCACGTCACCCTGCCGTACGGACAACCCGGTCCCTTTGCCGAATTGCATAAGTTGAAGGCTGGCGACAAGATTTTCATTCGCGCCTTTGGCTACCTGTACATCTACGAAGTCAAGTCAATCAGAAAGACCAGCGCCTCCGACCCGTCCATCTTGCAACACGAAGACAAGGCCTGGCTCACGCTGGTTACCTGCTCTGACTACAACGAAACCATCGAAACCTACCTCAAGCGCTTGGTTGTCAAAGCAGCCCTGGTACAAACACAGTTAGACCGGCTCTGGTATTCAAGATAATAGACGCTTGCGTCATCCAAAATATAAAGTGGCAGTCTCGTTGGGTGAGACTGCCACTTTGTTCTATAGAATTGCTCTTGAAAAACTATCACAACCGCGAAGATGTTTGGAGTCCGAAGTCTCCAGACTTCGGCATACCGACAATTGGAGTTGTCAGACTCCAAAATTGGTTGCGGCTGGAAGTCGCGCTATGACTTCCTCTCAAAAAGGGACCGTTTCAATGCGCAGCAAACGTTGCACCTTGAAAACCTCCGCCCGTGGTTGCGCGATCACAAAAAACCTTCCCCAACTGCTGTTGCCATTTTCCTCAATGCACGTTTGAAAAGTAACATGACGCTCGCCTCGATAAACTCGCCGAAACAACTCCTCTGCGGTGATGGTCTCCAAAGTATCTAAGTCACGAAACTCACTGGTCGGGCTGTAAGGTTGCAAAGCCTGATAGCGCAAAATTTCCGTCACTATGAAGTACTCGACGCTTCCATCCCCATACACTAAGCGTACTTCCTGACCAGGCGACAAATTCACGAAATCTCGTCCGGCAAGCGTATTATGAGCCAGTAAGCCCACATTTCCTACCTCCGCTGCCATACTAAATTGAGTAATTACGTTATCTACGTCAGAAACATACGCCGGCCAACCTCTGGGCTGTTGAATAACCGGCAGCGCTAAAACGCCCGGAACATATACCCCACGTAAAACGCCTGCCTGCCCATTCTGTACGCTCATCACGAAACTGAGGAAGTCCAGTGCAGGGGCCTCGGCATAACCTTGCGCTTGCGCTGGCAGGGGAATGCACAAGGCCAAGACCAACATGAAAAAGACGGTAAAACAAAAGAAAACTTGCTGGTGAGTAGATCGGTTGTTTGACGCCATTGTCTTTGCCTCCTCGTTACGACAAGGGCGCCCTTTCTATTCCCTCTCTGTAGAAAAAAACACGTAAGGTGAAAAAACGAAAAACTCGTTTTCGGCGGTCTGGCAATCATGGCCGCA
>JBBITF010000104.1:0-2767 GCA_037440925.1 Chloroflexota bacterium | reverse complement strand
TCCTGCGCGGCGGTAGACCCATGACTTTGCGTCGCCGTCTTTCGACGGGTTTGCCCTTATCGAACGAACTGGAATTAAGGTGCGAACAAAAAAACAGGCCTGGTAAAAAACCCAGACCTGCCAAAACGGACAGACAACAGAACGATGATCTTCGGCGGTCTGGCGATCATGGCCGCATCCTGCGCGGCGGTAGACCCATGACTTTGCGTCGCCGTCTTTCGACGGGTTTGCCATTATCGGATGTTTTTTCATTCACATTATACAGAAAAAGAATCCTTTTGCCCTTAACAGTTTCGTTAAGTTGACGCCTTTCATTCCTTTGCAAATGTTTGGCTTGCTTGACTGCCCATCCCCCTGCAAAAATCACTTGAGTACAGCAATGCTCCCTTAGCAAAGGTTATCATTGTCGTGTGAGAGGAGGAATCATTCTCTGCAACAAACCAAACAAGTTATCCTGGTCATAAAAATTTCGCGTTATAATCAAGTTGTCAGACAATCTTTCATTTCTCAGGAGTTTTTCCCGTGTCCAGAATTGACCTTACCATCTACAAAGACCGCCGCGCCCGCGCCATCCAGCGCGCCCGCGAGCGCAATATCATCATCCCCACCTTTGCCCAGATGAAGGACCCGTCCAAGACCCCGGCCAAAATCAAGGAAGAGTTGGACGGCATCGGGCTGTGGGACGTCCATCCACGCAACCTGTTCCGCATCACCTGGAAGAACGAGCCGAAAGCCAGCGGCGGCGGCTTCGGCGGCGTGAACTGGCTGGAACTGCCCCCCGCGCTGACCGGCGTGCCGGCGCGCATCATCGTCCTGGTGGGCAAGTGGTTCCCCACCGGCGCGCACAAGGTCGGAGCGGCGTTTGGCTGCCTCGTCCCGCGGCTGGTCACGGGTCAGTTCGACCCGACCACGCAGAAGGCGGTCTGGCCCTCGACCGGCAACTTCTGCCGCGGCGGCGCCTACGACTCGGCCCTGCTGGCCTGTACCTCCATCGCCATCCTGCCGGAGGGAATGAGCCGCGAACGTTTTGAGTGGCTCTCGCGCATTGCCGGAGAAGTCATCGCCACCCCCGGCAGCGAGTCCAACGTCAAGGAAATCTTCGATAAGTGCTGGGAATTGCGCAAGTCGGGCGAAGATTTGATGATCTTCAATCAGTTCGAGGAATTTGGCAACTACCTGTGGCACTACGAGGTGACCGGCCACGCAATGGAAGAGGTGGTGAAGCAGGCCGCCGGTCCGCGCGGCGTGTACCGGGGCATGGTCTCGGCCACCGGTTCGGCCGGGACGATTGCCAGCGGCGACTACATGAAGCAGGTCTTCCCCGGCTCGGTCATTGTCGCCAGCGAAGCCCTGCAATGCCCGACCCTGCTCGAAAACGGCTTTGGGGCGCACCGCATCGAGGGCATCGGCGACAAGCACGTGCCGTGGATTCACAACGTCAAGAACACGGACATGGTGGTGGCGATTGACGACAACGCTGTGGTCAGCCTGGCGCGTCTGTTCAACGAACCGGCCGGGCGGCGTTACCTGGTCTCGAAAGGCGTGCCGGAGACGCTGGTGGCCAATCTCGACCTGCTTGGCTTCTCAGGCATTTCCAACGTCCTGTCGGCGATCAAGGCCGCCAAGTACTACGAGATGGGCGAGGACGACATCCTGGTGACGGTGCTGACCGACTCGATGGAACTCTATCAGTCCCGCCTGAAGGAGATGCACGCCGAGTATGGCGAGTACAGCGAGCGCGACGCCGCCGCCGATTACGCCCGCTGGCTGATGCAGCAATCCACCGACAACTTGCTCGAACTGCGTTACGAAGACCGCCGCCGCGTCCACAACCTGAAGTATTTCACCTGGGTCGAGCAGCAGGGCAAGACCTACGAGGAAATCCTGCGCATGTGGAACGAGCGCGATTACTGGGCCGGCGTGCAGAAGCAGGCCGATGAGATTGATGCGCTGATCGAGGAGTTTAATGCGGAAGTGGGGTTAGTCTGAGAGTCTGATAGTCGGTTAGTCTGAGAGTCTGATAGACTGATAGTCTGATAATCGTTAGGAGAACAGGCCGTCTGCGCAAGCGGGCGGCCTGGTTTTTTAGGGCGATTTAAAAGCATGTATAATCTATCTACATCCGTAGTAATAGGTGATAGGTAAATCCATCATGTCAGAAAATCTTGAACTTGTAACCATCGAGGAAGCGGCCCAAATCGTTGGAAAAACGCCGCCAAATATTCGCTATTACATCCAAAGCGGCAAGATTGGCAAATATAACGAGGCTGGTGAGCCAATTCAACGCGCAACAAATGGCCATCTCCGCGTTTCTCTCAAAGAAGTCAGGATTTTCTTATCCCTCCTTGAGCAAGGTTTGGAAAAACATCACCACGCCGGGCTTCATCCCGAACTGGGCTTTTATGATGTGCCAGAGTACCAGCGAACAAAGCATGTTCACCGTTTGCCCCCTATTTAGGGAAATTCATCCCTCAACTTGTAGAATGGTTTCTGGCTCGATATTTTCAGCCCGACGAGATTATCCTTGATCCTTTCATGGGATCGGGAACAACCCTTGTGCAAGGGAACGAAATGAAAATGCATACGGTGGGGATTGATATCTCGCCGTTTAATTGCCTCATCGCCCAAGTGAAACTGGCAAAATATGATGTCCTTCGAGCACGGGCCGAAATTCTTGAAGTCGAAAAGAGAGTTACCACTTTTTCCAAGTACTTAACTGGACTTTCGCCAAAATTGAAATGAGCATTGGTAATCTGGTAGGATAGGG
>JBBITF010000103.1:0-5631 GCA_037440925.1 Chloroflexota bacterium | reverse complement strand
CCGCAGCCGTGATCGGCGCGACGGTGCTGGAGCCGTCCACGAGGATGGTGCCTTCGACGGGACCGGTCTTTTCGACTTCGACGATTTGCGTCTGGATGACGGTCACGGTTTCGGGCGTGGGCGTTGCGGAAGTTCCGCACGCGGCAAGAATCATACTTGAGACAACAAACACGAACAGGAACGAACGAAAGGTTTTGGTCATGTGTGATTTCTCCTTTGTTTTGATGCCCCAATCATATCAACCCAATTTTAAGGACAGAGGAAGAAAATGTTAACGTCTGGTAAACGTTTTTTCTACTTTTCCAGGCTTTTGCGAGAACAAGCCGGCCCAGCCAAGCATCCATGCGGGCTTTCCCAAAATCATGAACCTCTTCCAGTTCCCCCTACCAATGCCAAACGTCCCGAAGGCGCAAACTACCTTCGGGACGCTTTTTGTGCTGCCTGGTTTCTTATTCTTCTAAGGTCGAAATATCGCCTTCGGGCAAGCCCTGTGCGCGGGCTTTCAAGACGCGGCGCATAATCTTGCCGGAGCGCGTCTTGGGCAGTTTATCCACAAATTGGATGTCTTCAGGCTTGGCAATGGGGCTCATGTGCGTAGCGACATGCTGTTTCAATTCCTCGGCTAGTTCTGGGCTGCCTTTGAATCCAGCGCGCAGGAACACGAAACAATGGATTGCCTGACCCTTGACCTCGTGCGCCAGGCCAATGGCGGCCGCCTCGGCCACCGCCGGATGACTGACCAGCGCCGATTCGATCTCAGCAGTGCCTAAGCGATGCCCGCTGACTTTGATGACGTCATCTACGCGGCCGATAATCCAGAAATAGCCGTCCTTGTCGCGCTTGGCCGAGTCCCCAGTCATATATTTTCCAGGGTATTTGCTCCAATATTGCTTGACATAGCGTTCGTCGTCGCCATACACCGTGCGCAGCATGGCCGGCCAAGGATTCTTCAACACCAGGTAGCCTTCTTCCCCATCTGGCACAGGATTGCCGTGCTCGTCCAGAACTTCCGCTTCTTGCCCAAAGAAGGGACGTGTGCCGGAGCCAGGCTTGAGCGGCACAACCGGTGTGGGCGTAATCATGAACATGCCGGTCTCGGTCTGCCACCAGGTATCCATGATGGGGCATCTTTCCTTGCCAATGACGCGGTAGTACCAGCGCCAGGCCTCGGGGTTGATCGGCTCGCCAACGGAGCCGAGCAAACGCAGGGAAGAAAGATCGTGCCTGTTTGGCCAGGCCTCTCCAAAGCGCATCAATCCGCGGATGGCGGTCGGCGCGGTATAAAAAACGGTGATCCCGTAGCGTTCGATCAATTGCCACCAGCGGTTCGGGTACGGGTAGACCGGGCCACCTTCGAACATGAACGAGGTCGCGCCCAAGAGGAGCGGGCCATAGACGATATAAGAATGTCCGGTCACCCAGCCAGGGTCAGCGGCGCACCACCAGCGGTCACCATCTTTCAGGTCAAAGACATATTTCAGGGTGGTGTAAATACCCACCATATAACCGCCGTGCGTGTGCAAGATGGCCTTGGGCTTGCCAGTTGAACCAGACGTATAAAGGATGTAGAGCGGGTCTTCTGCATCAAGTTGTTCGGTGGGGCATTTACCGTTGGCAATCGGCAACGCGCACAAGTCGTGATACCAGTGATCTCGGCTTGCCTCCATCGGCACCTCGTGACCGGTGCGCTTGATCACGATCACGTTCTCCACCGACGGGCAAGACTTGATGGCTTCATCTGCCGTGCGCTTGAGTTCAAAAATCTTGCCGTTAATCCAAGAACCATCGGCAGTAATGAGCAGTTTCGAGGCGCTATCGTCAATGCGGCCTTTCAATGCATCCACCGAGAACCCCGCAAAGACTACCGAGTGGACGGCGCCAATCTTGGCGCAAGCCAGCATGGCAAAGATGATTTCTGGGATGCGCGGCAGGTAGATCGTGACCCGGTCGCCTTTGCCCACGCCCATGGCTTTGATGATATTGGCAAAGCGGTTGACCTCGCGGCTGAGGGAATAATACGAGAACGTGCGTTCTTGCTGGCCGTCTTCGCTGACCCAGATGAGCGCCAGCTTATTCTTGCGCCAGGTGTTCATGTGACGGTCTACGGCGTTGTGGACAATGTTGACCTTGCCGCCTACAAACCACTTAAAAAATGGTTTGTTCGAATCGTCCAGCACTTTGTCCCATTTCTGGAACCATTCCAATTCAGAAGCGCGCTCCCCCCAGAACCCTTGCAAATCTTTTGAGGCGTAAGACGCCAGCGCATCCCAGTCGGGAACGTTGGCCTGCGCAATCACTTCCTGCGATGGGTAATATACTTCCCCTTCCAGGTTGGCATTGGACTCGGACATGTTTATCCTCCATTGGCGATAGATTTGGTCAAATATACATCAAATCATCCTTAACTGCAATAAATTTGGTATTAAAAACCCCAAACCGGGTGCAAGTTACCCGGTTTGGGTGCACTCAAAAGTTGCCAGCAATGACAAGGAAAATCCGCAGATTTCGCAGATTACGCGTAACTACTTTGACAGCGCATATGGTCTGAAATACATCAGCGGGCTGTTGCGTATGGACAATAACCGCAATCTGGCAAACGTGAGCCAAAACACTGACGTTCCAGAGCAAAATTTACAGCATTTTATCAGTAACTCAACCTGGTCAGGCAGAAGGGTCATTGAGACCGTCTAAGATGCAATCAAAGTTCACTCTGCATTTCAAAAAGCGGCGCTGGTCTTGGATGAAAGTGCTGAAGAAAAAGCGGGCGAACACAGCGTAGGAACCGGGCGTCAACACAATGGACGGTTAGGCAAAATAGAGATGAGCCAGGTCGGTGTCTTTTTAGCGTTGGCGACACCGGAAGTTTGCACCTGGATTGATGGCGAACTGTATTTGTCCGAAGCCTGGTTTGAAGAAAGCCATGCTGAGCGGCGAAAACAGACCGGCATACCTGCCGAACTGAAGTTTCAGACAAAACCTGAATTGGGCTGGGCGATGATCAAGCGTGTATAAGAGCGTCAAATTCCGTTTGTGGTAGTGACGATGGATGAGTTATACGGTCGAAACCAGGCTTTCCGCCAAAACTTGCATCAAAGCGGCATCGAATACTACGCTGATATCCCGGCCAACGCCCAAGTGTATTTGGACAAACCGCAAATCCTTCATCCACTCACAAAAAGGCGAACCGTCCAAAACAGCCCAAATCAACGGAACTTCTTACGAAGTGCGCCAATTACGCCAACAAGACCGGCTGGAGTGGCAAACTTTGCGTTTACGACACAATGAACGAGGCTATCTGCAAGCCAGATTTGCGCGGTGCGCGTGTGGGTTGTGTATGGCAGCCAAGTCCGTCAAGAATGGCTGCCGTTTCGTCAGGATGCAAAGCAAATCGCTTTGCGCAAAGTCCCGATTTACTCCTTGAATATGAAGTGGATGTTTGCCAAAACTTTCCGTTGCAAATGTGCGTGAATTGCTGCGCGCTGCGATGCCATTACCGCGACTAAAACCAGAGCAAGCCGCTGCACTTGTCATCAGACATCTGATCAACAGAACCTGCTCGCGCAAATCTCGTTTGCGTCACCAGAAAAATAGAATAAATGTTTAATGCGACTTGTCAAACTAATTACCGATAAAGTCTAAAGATTAAAGATTTCAAATCACCGGTCTCCTCCAGGAAGGTTAGAAAACTACTTGCAGAATATTCGCCTGAGAACCAACTTATGCCTTTTCATGTACGCTTTCTGGGTAAAGCGCGATTACTGAGCCGCCAGGGTTGCTGCCAATGACATCGCTTTACTTTTCGCTGATGGTAATGCTTTGGATAGCGTCGCCGGGGTAGGTAGGATTTTGCAGCGGATCGCGGCGGGTGATGCCGTTGACGACTTCCATACCCTGGACGACCTGCCCAAAGATGGTATAGCCGCCGTTCAATTGCGGCGCCGGCCCGAATGTGATGAAGAATTGGCTGCCATTGGTATCGCGTCCGGCGTTGGCCATGGCGACTACGCCAGCCTTATCGAAAGTCAAATCGCTGTCTTCGTTTTGAAATTGATAGCCCGGGCCGCCCATGCCGGTTCCGGTCGGATCGCCGCCCTGGGCCATGAAGCCTTCCAAGACGCGGTGGAAAGTCGTTCCGTCGAAATAGCCTTCCCGCGCAAGGAAGACGAAATTGTTGACCGTGATGGGGGCCTTATCGGGATAAAGTTGGATGACGAACTCCCCGCCCTTTTCCATCTTGACGGTGGCATAGTATTCTTTTGTGAGGTCAATCGTCATCGGCGGCGGGGCATCATATCGTTTGGCGGCTTCAGATTTCGGCCAGGCAATCCACACAATAGCCGCCAAAGCCAGCAATAAAACGCCCCCGGCGACCATTTGCGTGCCAGAGAGTGTAAGGCGCGTTTTCTTTGTATTGCTTTGCAAGCGTTTCTTTTTCGACATTAGGACACCTCCTGGCATCGGATTATACTCAATTTTCTGTGCGCCCTTGCCAGCGAGGAGGTCGAGTTTTGCGCCCCTCTCTCCGCTAAGCAACGTCCCGAAGATTTTGCAACCTTCGGCAATGGCTGTGGGACGGACTCGGCCCGGCCGAGCGCGTGGTCATCGCCGCGCTGGCGAACGCCGCGGACGGCTCGGTGGACGACAGCGGCCTGGAGACCATCCTGCGCGAGAGCGGCGTGCGCATCCTGATCCGCGAACTGCAAAACGCGCCGCAGATCTTACAGGACTGGGACTTGATCGAACCGGTCCATGGTGGCTACTGCTTCCGGATGGAGTTGCTGCGCCAATGGATCGCCGCCAACCGCCCGCTCAAGCGCGCGCAGGAAGTGGACCGCGTCCAACCGCTGGCCGAAAATTTGTACCGGTCGGCCTACGGTTTCTACCGCGCCAACGACCTGCCCCAGGCCGAGACCCTGCTGCGCTCCGCGCTCAACGTCAACCCCAACCGCCTGCGCGCCACGACTTGCTGGCGGAACTTCTGGTGGCGCGCAGCGCGCTGCTCGAAGCGCGCGAATTGCTGGAAAAATATTACGACTTTGCCCCGCACAACGCCCGCCCGCGCCTGGCGCAGACCTACCTGCTGCTGGCGGAGAACGCCCAGACGACAAAGCCCGCCCGCCGCGCTGGAAGGTGTGGCTGCGGCGGCCGTCCACGCTGGCCTTCCTGGGCGGCGCGGCAAGCGGCGGAGCGATTGGGGATTCGTCCGGTTGGCTCCTTAGGGATTGTGGCGCGTGGATTCCGTCTGGGAATGGTGACGATGGAACAAGCGGAAGCGTTGTTGTGGGGATTGTATCGGGTGAGTAGTTTATTTGTCACTGCGGTGATCGTTGAGCTAGCATTGGAAGAACTACGCAAAAGTCAATCTGGGTCTTTGTGAGCGAGGCGCAGGCGCCTCAAGAAGAGACCGTCCCGAAGGCTTTGAGCAGCCGTTGGGACGTTTTTTAACTTTATTGTAAGCGATGAAGATGCCTTGGGCTTGGGTGAGGGAGGAGGAAAAACTGATGGTTTCGGCGATGATGGCTAAAGAGCCAGAGGCAGGTGAAAAAGATGAGGTGTTGATGCTGACTTCTGATGATGGGGCGATAAGAAGGATTTTTTTGCCGTCAAAGAGGGTTTTGTTGGCGTCGTTAA
>JBBITF010000102.1:0-5886 GCA_037440925.1 Chloroflexota bacterium | reverse complement strand
TTGAGGAGGGTATTCGGATAAAATTTGTCCTCTCGTTTTTGCAGTGGAGTCATTTATGACTGCGCTGCAAAAACCATGAACCGCCGAGAGCGCAGAGCGCGCGGGGTTGGAAATTTGCAAACCCCGCATTAAGAGAGCCTTTTCTTTGCGAACTCGGTAAAAAATTCTTGGCGACTTTGCGCCTTTGCGTTAGAAACACCCTTTTTGGAGTAGAGTCATTTATCCTCATCGTGTAAGGCATCAGCGATGACCGTCTGCGCATCAAACTGCACAACGCTCTGCTCGATTTCGGCGCACCAGTGCAGTACAGCGTGTTTGAATGCTTGCTGGCAGAAAAGAAACAGGAACGCATAAAGAAGAGATGATGAAAGTCATTCGGCCCAAGAAAGACCAGGCGCGCTTCTCCTTCCTATGCGCTGACTGCCTGGAAAAAGTACAGGCGACCAGCGGCAAGGAAGTGCTGCACGAAAGCAAAACCGCCCTCATTGTCGGTTGAGGGGTGGCTGCACGCATCCTTGGAGGTGGGGGATGTTTTGGAGATGCGTGGTTACATCAATCAAAAAACGCCCCGTTTCCAGGGCGTTTCTTAGCGGAGAGGGAGGGATTTGAACCCTCGTCCCCTTTCGGGGAACACGCTCTCCAGGCGTGCGCGCTAGGCCAGACTACGCGACCTCTCCAAGCGAGCGGGGGCAATTATACCGTATTTTTAGCGCATGGGGAGATTTGGGGGCCTTCTCAGAAAGAGTATGGATACATCCGAACCCATTTTTGCCGGATTCACTCGCTTTTCCACAGCGGAACCCCCTCCCATTCGCGGACATACGCGCGCAGCAGACCTTCTACCTCATCGGGAGCGTCGAACAAGGCGCTCAACTGCGAACTATACGCCGAAATCGCCTCCAGCCACGCCCACAGGCCGGCTTCCGTTATAGGATGGCGGGAGACTTTCATCCCAACCGTCGCCGCTGTCAACGTCTCGGGCTGCTTGAACAGATAAGGCAAATCGGCCAGGTAATACAACCGCCTTCCCAGCCGTTCTACGGCCAGCCGAACGAGCAGATGGTCAACATGACCGCCCAGGCCCAGCGGACACACCGCCACGTCATCTGCGCCCAAACGCGCGGCCAGCGCCTGCGCCATTTGGGCTGGCAAAGCGGCCTCCTCCTCGCGCGGCGAGACGAAGATATCCAGATAGAGCGCCTCTCCATTGGGAGCGCGGCGGTAGATGCAATCTGGCAGGTCGAAATGCGTCATCTTGGCGCCCAAAATTTCCCCCGCCTTGAGGTCTTCTTGCCGACGGAGGCGCACCGTGTCCTCTGCGCTGCCCGTCCCCCACAGCGCGTGTAGAGATTGTGCCAGGGGCGTCAACTCGCCGGGCGGGGGAAATCCGCTCATCATCGTCCAGATTTCCACCGCCTGCCCGGCGCGCGTTTGCTCATAAATCAAACCACCGGTAGAAAGCGCGGCGTCGTCTAGGTGAGGAGAAATATAAATCCATCGCATAGCGCGGCCTCCAGCCGCAGCCAATTTTGGAGTCCGACAGCGCCAGTTGTCGGTACGCCGAAGTCTGGAGACTTCGGACTCCAAACATCTTCGCGGTTGTGATCGTTTTTCAAGAGCAATTCTGTACAACGTTTCCGGGCGGGATCAGACCCGCTCCAGGTTTGGATTATCGCACGGCGCGCGCCCCACCTTCGCCATATTCACCCATTGCTCGCCCACTTTAACCCGTACTACATCGGCCGTAAAATCGGATACGGTCGCGCCGTTGTTATTGAACAGATATGACCCTACGCCGTAAATATCGGCCGGCACCGACAATTTCTCGAAACGCCTGATTTTTTCGGGATTGAAGCCGCCTGAAACTACGATCTTCACGCTGCTGCAATAAGCGCGCGCCCGTTCCCGCCACTCAGCCGGCAAATCCCAGCGCTCCCAGGCCGCATCCAACGCCCGGCGGACGTTGAACACCAGGCGCGGCGTCACGCCCAGGTCGAGGGCCGGGTCGCCCAGCGGCGGCACCGACACATCCCGCAAGCTGTTGCTGGTATCCAGCCGCACGCCATACAGTTTGTATTTGACCGCTTCCGAGTCCTGGCCGGCGTCTATCAACTCGCGGTAGCGGCTGAACATCGCGTCGCACACGGCCAGCGCGTCGGTCACACAATCGTTGTTGAAATCCACCAGCGCAATGCGTGGGATGCGCGCCGGCAAGATACGCGCAAACTGCATCATGGCTTCGGCCGTATCACCCAGAAAAGAGGCGATGGCCGCGTGGGCCACTGTCCCGCCGCCCGCTCCGCCCCACCAGTCGCCTTGCGCATCGGTGGACACGAACGTTCCCAGTTCGTGGGCATAATCGTGGTTGAAACGCTGCACGGCAATGTTGTAGGCATAGCCATCGGCGGCCTGGACCTCGTGCAAGTCGAAGCGCGCCGGAAAGAACAGCACCGGCTTGCCGCGCGCCGCAATCAGCGTCTCGTAGACGTTGGTGGCCACGCGGCTGGCGCGGGTCAAGATGCCCAGCGTGGGGGTTTCGAGCAAGGCAAAGTCGCGGTAACGGCCGCGCACCCGCAAAACAGGCTGGATATCGGCCGGGTTGCCCTGATACTCGACCATGCAGCCATCATGAACGGCCCACACCTCCAATTGGTTCCACGTCTCGATGAAGCGTTCGCCCTCCCAATAGCCCGTGCAGTGACGCAGCATAGCCAGCGCCTTGTCCACGCCTACCACCACCGTCTTGCCCAGGCGGCGCGTGAACCATTGCATTTCGACTTCCATGTTGCCCACCTCGATATGCTCAGGAGAGAGGCCGGGCGGCAATTTGTGGGCTTGGCCGGCATAGCAGTAGCCCTCGCCGGCCAACACCGTCAACATGCGGTTGATGTTCTCGAAGTATTTGTCAGAATACCATCCCCGCCTCATGCGCTCGATATCGAGTTTGAACGTTTCGTTGGTCAAGCGTTGTTTGTCGAAAATGGTCATAGCGTGTTCAGGAAATCCTGGCTGGATTGGACCCGGTGCATCCCGGCCTGCTCAAAACGCGCAAAGGCTTCATCGGCGGCAGCAGTGAAGTCGGCGCCCGGCACCACGACCGGCGAGGTGCAATCTTCGAGCAGGTAAATCTTGTTTGCCAGCGCCGGGTCTTTTGTGGAGAGGTCTTCGAGCAGGTCGGCAATCGTCCAGGCCACACAATGGCTCTTGGCCTGGCCGGCAATCACCAGCCGGTCTACTCGTTCAAGCATATCCACGAATGTATGGTTGTATTCGCCCAGCCTCTCGCCTTGTGGGCCGCGTTCCACCTCTGGCCCGACAATCGAGTAATGTTCGGTGAACGGCCGGTCGCCTTTGAGCTCGAAGCGCGGCTGCGCCAGGCGGGCGATGGAGTGGAAGAAGATAGCCTCTTCGACCGAGGAGACCAGCGCATGGCCAATGCCGCCTAGCATGGCATGATAAGGCCAGACGGTGAGGGCGTATTTGCCCTGCGCCTCCAGCGTGGCAGTGTAATACAGCAAGCGTTCCTGTCCATAATCGGGCGTGATGTCGAAGTGAACGGCCAGAGCCGGGTTGAAGCGCCATTTACCGCTGCGAATGTCCTCGGCAGTGACCAACGTGTAAGGAGCAGGATGTTCCCCTTCGGCATTGACCAGGAAGATGGCATGGAACACTTGCATGGCTTGATGGGTATCCATGCTGGCGGTGATGTGCGTGATCTTGTCCAGATTGCGGTATATAAATTCGCACAAGCGGCGGTTGTCGTCCACGGCGCCTCTGCCGCTGCGCCCGGCTACGAAGAGCTCGAACTCGGGCAGGCAGAACGTATTTTGCACGTCTATCAGCATCAGCCAGGTGACGGCCCGGTCAGCGGAAGCAGGTTGAAGTCCGAAATGAAGCGCCCAATCCCGCGCTTGCCGCGCGCGTTCTTCGTATGGCACCCGCCACACCTGGTCGAGCCGGTTAGGGTCGAAAAAATCGGGAATCGGCAGCATGGGACCTCCAAAAAGATGTTCCTGAAAATGGCTGAGCAGGTACATTCTATCCCCCATTGAGATTATGTCAAGCCTGGGCAAATCAGGTCAGCAATTCTGGATATAGTATTACTGACTGCACTGCAAAAGGGTATTTGCACCGCAGAGCGCGCAGATTACGCAGAAAATTATGGAGAAATCGTAACTGTTCAGCAGACCCTAACGGCCTGCCGGAGAAGACTTGAAAATTGCCCTATTGCTCCGTTGGATTGCCAAATCCAACGGCTTACAACGTCATTTTGTCCACTTTGGCCTGGATTTGGCAATCCAGGCCAGCAAGGCAGCCATTTTTTCTTGTCTCCGACGAACTGTTAGCCCTGGCAGATGCCTGAATAGTTACGAAAAATCTGCGAGAATCTGTGTCATCTGCGGATGGTTTGACAACCTTTGCGTGCACACCTCACGCCTGGTTTTAAAATCAGAATTGCTGAAATCAGGTATACTTGGGCAAATTTATCAAGGAGAAAACCATGAAAAACTCCGCTTTGCTTGTCCTTCCTGTGTTGCTGGCTGCCAGCCTGGCGTGCGCGCTGGTCTCGAATCTGCCCGCCTTGGGCGGTTCGGGGAGCGACCTGCCTGCCAACGTGTTGTTCAAAGACGATTTTTCGGATTCTTCCAGCGGTTGGGACCGCTACCACGACGCCGACGGTTTGACCGATTACGACAACGGTGCCTATCGCATCCGCGTGAATAAGACGCAATATACGTATTGGGCCAATCCCGGTCAGGAGTCCTTGCCGGGCGATGTGCGCTTGGATGTGGACGTTACCAAGGCCGGCGGCCCAGACACCAATGATTTTGGCGTCATCTGTCGTTATCGCGAGGGAGAAAACACGGCTGATTTTTATCAATTCGTTGTCAGCAGCGACGGCTACGCGGGTATCGTCATCGTCATGGCAAACAAGCAAATTGTCCTGTCGAAAGATGAATTGCTGCAACCCTACGATGTCATCCGCCAGGGCAGCGCCACGAACCATATCACAGCCGAGTGTATCGGCAGCACGTTGAGCCTGTATGTCAACGGTACGCTGGTGGAAAGCGTTGTGGATCCCACCCTGACCAGCGGCGATGTTGGCTTGATTGCCGGCTCTTACGAAGAAGGCGGCGTGGACATCCTGTTCGACAATTTCGTGGTCACCGCCCCGTAGATTTTTCTGCTGTCTGTTCTGGAAGAAGACAAAGCGGAGCATTGCGCAGCGCGCGCCCAAACCGCCCTGTGATTAGCGGCTGCAAGCGACAGGCTCCGCATCTGACTTGTGCGGAGCCTGATTCTGTTTCGAGGAGCGTTGCTGCGGCGATAGGCTCAAGCGTCTATCGGCGCTTCTGGGTAGCGCCTTAGGTTGCGGCGGAACTCGTACGTTTCCATCAATCTCTCGATAATCGGAATCTGCTCGGGTTTCAACTCTTGGAACTCGAAGCCAATATTGTAGAAGGCGGGGTCAATATCCGGGTCGCAGCGCACGACGCGGGCGTTGATGTCCAGTTTGTTTTCGGCAAAGAGGCCGGTGCCGGGCAAGTCGAAGCGCAAAGGCAGGATCACATTCACATTTTGAGGCTGTTCGCTGATGATCATTGCGCCGATGAGGCTGAGATCGCTCAAATAGCCGAGCATTTTGCCCAGATTGCGCTCAAAAACGCGCGAATAAATCATCAAGTGTTTGCGTTCGAGTTTTCTCTTTTCGTCCATTCATGCCTCCAGCGCTTATAGTTTACTTGACTTGCCGCAGAAAATCAACCGTTTAGCACTGGTGATTGCCCACATCTTGAGGGCAGGGCGTATTCTCTAAAATTACGATGTAACTGTAGT
This sequence comes from Chloroflexota bacterium, assembly GCA_037440925.1. Classification (GTDB taxonomy): domain Bacteria; phylum Chloroflexota; class Anaerolineae; order Anaerolineales; family Villigracilaceae; genus JAABUE01. The sequence goes on along the minus strand of JBBITF010000102.1, from coordinate 48 downwards.
TTCGCCAAAATAATGAAATGAGCACTGGTAAATCTGGTAGGATTTGTT
>JBBITF010000101.1:0-6021 GCA_037440925.1 Chloroflexota bacterium | reverse complement strand
GCCAAATACGGGCAGGTCACTGTGCGCCGCATCTATGGCGATTGGACAACAAACAGCATGAATTCGTGGAAAGACATTTTGAACTTCCATGCTTTCCAGCCCATTCAACAATTCCGCTACACAATTGGCAAGAACGCTACCGATAGCGCCATGATCATTGACGCTATGGACATCCTGCATTCTGGGGTTGTAGATGGATTTTGCCTGGTTTCGAGCGACAGCGATTACACTCGTCTGGCTACGCGCATCCGTGAGACCGGCATCTTTGTGATGGGCATCGGCGAAAAGAAAACGCCCAAGGCCTTTGTCAACGCTTGCGATGTCTTCGTCTATACCGAAAACCTGACGCCCGAAAAGAAAGAAAGCAAGTCGCACGAAGGGAAAAAGAACGCCAAAGAAAAACCGCGCTCCGAGTCAGACCCGATGCCTTTGCTGGAACAAGCCTTTGATATGGCCGTCCAGGAAGACGGCTGGGCGCGCCTGGATGTGATGGGCAGCAATTTGTATCAACTTGACCCGGGCTTTGATCCGCGCACGTATGGACACAAGCAACTTTCGCGCCTGGTGGGAAGTTTGAAAGAGACCTTCGAAATGCGCACCCAGGAAATTGACGGCTCGATGTTGTTCTATGTGCGGATGAAAGAGTAAATCATTCTTTTTCTCCAACCAGACCTTTATACACCTCGATCATTTGGGCGGCAATATTCCCCCACGCATAGTTACGCGCATATTGGGCGGCGCGCGCTCCCATCTCTTGGCGCAGGCGCCGGTTGCCCAACAGCAGAGTCAGTTTTTCGCACAGCGCATCGGGGTTCTGGTCTGGGACATGATAGCCGGTTTCGCCATCTTTGATGAGGTAGGCCAATCCGCCCACTTGGGAGGCGATAACCGGTGTGCCGCAGGCCATGGCTTCTAACGCCACCATGCCGAACGATTCGTAGTGCGAGGGCATCACCAGTACGTCGGCAGCGGAGTAATAATACGGCAAAGTATCCTGGGCGCGTTTGCCGAGAAACAGCACCATGTGATCCATGCACAAATCGTCACAAAGTTGCTGTAAACGCGCCATTTCTGCCGACATTTCCTGCAGATTGGCATCTGGGTCGCCGCCAATGATGACCAGCGTCAGGCGGCCCAGGGAACGCCCTCGTTGACAAGCCATTGCCTCGATAAGAGTGTCCACGCCTTTGAGCGGCTCGATGCGCCCCACAAAAAGCACGATTTGGTCGCTGTCCTCCAGGCCAATGAATTGACGGGCTTCGTCGGTGGGGATGGGATAGAAACGACTAAGGTCTACGCCTGGCGGGATGATGACAATCTTGCGCCGGTTGGCCTTATAGAGATATTGAAGTTGGGTTTGCTCAGCCAGGGTAGCCGCAATGATACGGTCGGCAAACGCCAAGACGCGCTTCTCGCCCTCGATGCGATAGGGGCCCTCTCGTTCCGCCTCCGAACGCGCGATGCGGTTCTTCATTTCCCCAAGGGTGTGGAACATATGCACCACCGGCACGCCCCAAGCCTGGCTGAGGCTTTCTGCCGCCAGCCCGGACATCCAGTAGTGGCTGTGGATCAGGTCGTAGCGGATGCCCTTTTCGGCGGCAAACATTCTGACGCCTTCCACAAACTGCGGGACGTAGCCGGCCAGTTCGCGCTTCGGCAGCGGCACTTCGGGACCGGCCGGCACATGCACGACGCGGTTACCGTACCCTAAATCATGGAGGACGTGCGGGACATGTTCATCCTGCGAACGGGTAAAGACATCTACATGAATGCCCATGCGGCCTAATTCGCGCGTGAGGTCACGCACATAGACGTTCATGCCGCCGGTGTCTTTGCCGCCCAGGGTAGCCAGCGGACAGGTATGGTAGGAAAGCATGGCAATGTGGAGCATGTCGAGGAGATGTATTGCCAACCTAAAGTCGGCCTTGCCAGGCAAGCCTGGCGGTACGATGTGCGATAAAAACTTGCGAGATTGACCGTAATCCTGTATAATCCCGCCGCGCAGGGCAAAGCATATCGCTCTGTTCCAGCCACCGTAGCTCAGCCGGTAGAGCAGACGATTCGTAATCGTCCGGTCAAGGGTTCGAATCCCTTCGGTGGCTCAAGGTGAGAGGAACACAGGGGGGAAGTACGCAAGTACACACGTAGACACGTAAGGAGCGTGGCCTTAGCGGGCAGGTTTCTCGACGATGATCCAGGCGTTGGCATCCATGCTGCGAATCTGGACGTTAGCCGAATCGAACGAGAACAGGTCCGCAATGCGCGCGGGGGAGAGAAAGTGACTGCGCATCAACAGTAATTTTTCGCCTAGAGCGATCAACTTGACGCCAAAGAGACGAATATCCGGCTCTTCGATGACGATACGCCCGCCGGGCTGCAAGACGCGGTACATCTCCCGCGCGGTATGTCCCTGGTGGATAACGTGGTGCAGGGCGTCCACCATGATGATGCGCTCGAAGGTCTCGTCGGGGAACGGGAGCGACTCTGAGTTCGCGCAAGCAAGTTCGAGCGTGGCACGATCCGCCTGGCGCAGCATTCCAAAGGACGAGTCGGCAATGGTTACTTCCCCGGCATAGTCGCGCAGTAAGGCAGAGACCCGCCCGGTGCCGCCGCCGGCGTCCAACAGGCGGCCTTTCACGGGCAGCGCGGCCATCTCCAGCATCGTCTCCAGGGCAGAGTAGCCCACGCGGGAAAAGAGGGGGGCTATAAAATCGAAATGATCGAAGGGCATCATTCACCTACCGTTATCAGGTCTTTGATCTCGTTATACGTCGCCTGGCCAATGCCGGAGACGTTGACAATATCCTCGATGCTGGCAAACGGGCCGAACGCCTCGCGATATTCTACGATCCTTTGCGCAATGGTCGGGCCGATGCCGGGCAATTGGTCCAGTTCTTCTACAGAGGCAGTGTTGATGTTGACCAGGTCGCTAATCAATGGCGAGGGGGTACCTTCAGAGACCACCACAAACCCGCTCTCTTCCGGCGGGACAAAACCCGCCACATAAGGGATATCCAGACGTGCGCCATCCTCCACGCGGGCGGCCAGGTTGAGGGCGTTCTTATCGGCCTCGGCCACGAAGCCGCCGGCGGCCTCTACTGCATCGCGCACACGCGCTCCTTCCGGCAGGTCATACACGCCCGGTCGCACTACCGCGCCGGCAACATGCACCTGGATCGGCTCCGGCGTAGGCGCAGGGCGCAGTTCCACGCTTGGGCCCTGCGGGCCACGCGCAGCCAGCCAGACGCCGCCCGCAATCAACAGGCCCACCAATATCCCTATGACGATTTGAAGGATAGATTTCATACGGTCTATTCTAATCCAACTTCATCACCAACAGCGTTTCGCCGCGCCGCGCCAACTCCATCAACAGTCCTGCCAGCCTTTGCAGACGGCGGTAGTATGGCGGCAGTTCCTCCGGCGCGACGGCGACGAAGCCAAATTTCTCGTAGAACGCGCCCAGCCCAGAACGACAGGTCAGGTAGAGGGGACGCGGCGACCCCTCCAGCAGATGTTCGAGGAGGGCGCGCGCCACTCCCTGGCGACGGAAAGCGGGCTGGACAGCCAGGGAGGCCAGTTCCGTCAGCCCGCCGGGGACCGGCTTCAACTGTCCGCACCCGATCAGCCTGGACCCGCCGACTGCTACCGTGAAACGACGCCAGTCCAGGCCGGTGGGATTGATGCGCGCCGCCCGGATCAAGGCGCGGATGGCCGGGAAGTCGGCCTCGACCGCCGGGCGCAGGATGAAGGATACGCTCATACGACACCCGCCGCAACCAGGATGACGAAGGTGGAAATGAACCAGTGGATGAGGAACGGGTAGAGGAAGGAGCGCGTGCGCCAAGCCACCCAACCAAACGCAAAGCCGCCAAAAATAGTGGAAAGCGTCTCCACTTCGGGTTTGCCGATGTGCGCCAGCGCAAACGGGACGGCTTGCAGCCAGAGCGCTTCGGGCCCGAACTTGCGGGCATAGCCGAACAACATCCAGCCGCGGAAGAAGAACTCCCAGCCAATCAGGTCGAGGAAGGTCGTCCAGGGCAAGCCTTCGACATAGGGTTTGTAGTAATTCGTCATGGCCGGGTCGCTGCGGCCCAGGTACCAGATGACGGGCGCCATCAGCAGGACGCCCAGCGCCGTGATGACGGAGCCTGCGCGCCAGTCGCCGAGCGTGAACCCGTAGGCGCGCGGCTTTTCGCGAAAGACCAGCAGGATGAAAGAAAGCGGGATGACCAGGTAGAGGACGAGGCGGTCCCAGGCCTTGGCCGGCAGGAAGCGATGGTAATGGTCCACCATCAGCAGCAGCGTGCTGGCAATCGTGATGATAACAACCTTCCAGTCAAAGGAAAGTTTTTTGCCGAAGGGGCGCCATAAAGTAAGAAATGATTTCATCGTTTAGTATGAGAAACGAGCATGGTTGCCGTTCGGGCCGAGCAATGCGGCAATTTTATCCGCATCGCGCGCCAGTTCCAAGCCCCAGTTGAAGAACAGCAGCAGCGCGGCAATGACCGCCAATGTGATGGCGATCTTTCCCATCCAAGACTCGCGCCAGCGGGCAACGAAGGCTGGCAGGCCGCCTGTCCAGGCCTGCGCAGCCAAAATCGCCAGGCAGGGGATGAGCGCCAGGTGGAAGCGGTCTTCGGCCAGGATGAAGACGTGAGGCAAGAGGTAGGCCAACAGCAAAAGGGACAGCAGGAGGGTGCGCGGGTTCATGCGGGCCAGTCCCAATCCCAGCGCGGCAGAAGGCGCAACGACCACGAACGGCAAGAGCAGGATGGCGGCTGCGGTCAGCAGGACGGGAGGCGGCAGGTAGCCCAGCAAATTGTTGGAATAGAAATACATCAATGCACGCTTTTCGAGGCCGAAGAAGAAGCCCAGGCGGTCGAGCGCCAGCGGCAGGACGCGCCCCGGCTGCGCGCGGATGAAGGCCAGCGCCTGCTGCGTCCCAATGCGATCGCGCTCGGCGTCGTCGAGGATGGGGATCAGGTCGAGCGAGATGCCAAAGGTGAACGAGCCGTTGCCCTGCGGGTGGTAGCCCAGGTACAGGTTATAGCCCAGCGATGATTCGACGCCGGTCAGTTTGTGATGCAGCAACGAGTTGCGGACGACCCAGGGCGCAAGGACGACCAGCATGGTCAGCGCCATCAGGATGGCAGCGCGTCTTTGCCGCAGGACGAACCAGGTCCACAACACGGCCAGTCCTGCAAATGGCAGGATGACGGAACGGGTGAGGGCGGCGAGGGAGAGGAAGAGGCCGGAGAGGAGGGCGTAATGCGTAATACGTAATCCGTAATTGGGAGGGAGAAGGAGGGGGCGTTCCTGGAGGGAGGCCTCGGCCAGCATAAGAAGAAAGAGGAAAGAAACCAGAACAAGCAGAAAGAACAGGTTTTCGGTTACCAGGCCAAGGGGGTAGATGAGCAGGAGCGGGTAACAGGCTACGATCCAGGCGGATATAACGGCGGCCGGCTCACGGTCCGGGAAGAGGCGGCGCGAGACGGCGTACGTCAACGGAGCCAGCAGGGCGCCTAGTCCGGCCTGGACAAGCCGCGCGGCAAAGAAGCGTCCGTCCCCCATGCCTGCAAACAGGTAAATCAGCGCCAAAAAGGCAGGATAGAGCGGCGCGCGGAAGGAGGTAGGAAGACCACGCACAGGGTCGTACTCGGCGTCTGAAAGGTCGAAGTGGACGTAGGGTTCCAACATGCGCAGGTCTTCGTAGGCGTACCAGCGGTAGCCGTTTCCGCTTGCCAGGCTGCGCGCCAGCATGTCATATTGGAACATGTCGTCCAGGCCAATGCCTAGTCCGCGCGCCAGCACAACGGGGACGAGCCGCAGGAACAGCCCAACCAGAAAGACCTGCCAGGGGATTTTGTTCGGTTTCATGGGCGAAAAGGTTCCTCCGACACAAGTGTACCAGACTCGTTTGCTCTGCGGCGTTGGAAGTAGTATTGGCTAGTACTTCGGTATTACAAAACTTTTGTCATATTAGTACCTTATCAATGAAATTCTTGCACAAAAAACAAAGAA
>JBBITF010000100.1:0-6026 GCA_037440925.1 Chloroflexota bacterium | reverse complement strand
TGCCCCCGCTTCGCGCCGGGACCGGGGCCTGCCTCCCTTTAACCGGCCTCGCCTCCGCTGACGGTTTCTCCTGCAAGCGCTTCAAGGCCCACTGCATTCCCTTCAAGGCGCGCGGACTGTTGGGGTTGATTTGCAAGGCGCGCTCGATGAAAGCCACGCTGGCGCGCGGGCTGGCAACCGCCGCCAGGATCAACCAGGGGTCTTCCAGTTGCGGCGCCAGTTCGGCGGCCTGCTCGGCCCAGCGCCGCGCCGCGCTCCGATCCCCGCTGCGCAGGGCTTCGCGGGCTTGTTGGATGAACTGTTGGGCTTGCAAGAAATTGGCGTTCATGGCGCAAAGGTGGGAGAGGGGGTCGGCTCGACATTCTCGTTGCGGACGAAGCACAGGATACCGCGCACCACGCCGTCGGCAACCTTGTCCGGCTGTTCGACCAGCAACTCCTGGTCGAGGTTCAGGAAGCCGGTCTCGATGATGGCGGCAATCGTATTCGGGTTGATTTCCGAAAAGGCGTGATATTCGCGCATATCGCCTGTGATGCTGCCGGCGTGGAAGGTCAGGCCGGTGGCAGCCTGGTAACGGTCGCGCAGGCACTCGGTCAGGCGCGTGGCGCGGTTGAAGTCGTGGGTGTTGAGGGTCGCGGCCACTTTGAAGCCGGTGGCCTCGTCGTTGATGTAGTCGCACGAGTCGTTATGGATGGACACCAGCGCCACCGCGCGGTAGCCGTTCAGGCGCGTGTCGAATTCGTTGAGCAGGTCCACCTGGTAGCCTTCGGCGCTCAGGGCCTTCTGGACACGGCTGGCGATGTCCAGGTTGACCTCCGCCTCGGTCAGGGTGGGATTGCCCTCATCGTCGTAGCAGACCGCGCCCGAGTCGTTCCCGGCGTGACCGGCCACGATGCCGATGCGCAATTGCGGCTGCGGGGTCAGGACGAATTCGTTCTCCGGCTGGGCGGTCAACAAAAGTGCCAGTTTTGCCGAAAAATCGCCAGAAAACCAGCCATCGGCCGGCGTCCACAGGTTGAAGAGGGTTGCCAGTAAAATAGCCAGCCCCAGTGTGCTGCCAATGATATGTGCCGCGCCGAGGCTATTCCGTGAGGAGGAGCGTGCAACGCTTGGAGGTTCCATCGAGTTTCGTATAATAGTACCTCAACAGGGCAGGAAATAGCAAGAGGCAATTTGGAGTTGATTAGGGGAATTTATACCCTCCAGGCCGCTCACCCCGCGGATAGCATTTTCCGCACTGCCTGGCAACGCTCACACTCTTGCCGATGACACAGTAAGGCAAACGGGTCTTTGTGAATGCGCGCCTCGACCACCTGCAACAATCGTTTGAGCGGTACAGCGTTAATGAAAGCGTTCCCTACCTCCACATGCCGAACATCCTGCTCCAGGTCGGGCGTGATTTCGTAGAATCCCTCTGAACAGCCGGGAAAGCCATAACATTCCACCACGCGATTTTTGGACAGCGCCCAGCGGACAAATTGCGGTCGCCCGGCCAGTTTTTCGCCATAATGGATGCTGGTATTGACCGTATGGTCCACGCCCAGCAGAAGCACCCAGCCGTCTTGGTCGGCTAATACGCCAATCGGCGCAAAGGGGTTGTAAATCGTTTGGGCATGTAAGGCGGGACCGGCTTTCACCCCCACGAATGAGAGGATAGGATGCGCCGTACGATGTGCGCCGGGGTAATGTCGCAGCGTTTCTGGCAGGATTCCCATGAGAGCGTCTACGGGCATGTCTGCATGGAATGGCTCGGCCATGCGGTTATGGTCCTTGTAACTGCCATACGTCAGGCCATTATTTGGCGGCCCGACTTCGGGGATGATCATCGTCTTGTAGGTAAACGCCGGCATGATCAATCCCCCCACCGAGGCCAAAAGCGCCTGAAGGACTGTCGCCGCACCGCCCTGAATGACGCCAAACGACTTCACAGAGGCATGAGCAATGGCCGGTTTTCCCCCCAGATTCAGGCTGGCAAAGGCCGATTTGAGCTCCGAAAAGGTGAGCATGGCTCGCCCTCTCTTACTTCCCCTGCCATTGGGGTTTGCGCTTCTCGATGAAAGCGCGCATTCCTTCTTTTTGATCGGCGGAATCGAAGAGGCGATAGAAAGCCTGACGTTCTTCTTCGAGCGCCTGACTCAAGGGAATCTCGAAGGCCTGATTGATCATCCGCTTGGCAACCTGAACGGCCAAAGGCGCCTGGGCTGCCACCGCTTCGGCCAGCGCCAGCGCCTCGTCCAAATACCGTTCTGGGGGGACAACGCGGTTGACGAGGCCATACTGAAGCGCTTCCTGCGCCGATAAAGTGCGGTTGTTCAGCACCATTTCCATTGCAATGGCCTTACCTACTGCGCGGGTCAAGCGCTGTGTGCCGCCGGCGCCAGGAATAACCCCTATCGTAATCTCCGGCTGCCCAAAGCGAGCGGTTTCAGAGGCAACAATCATGTCACAAGACATTGCCAGTTCACAGCCGCCCCCCAAAGCCCAGCCCGAAACGGCAGCAATCACCGGCTTGTTGATGGCGCGGATACGCCCAAAAACGGCTACATGGTCGCTGGCGAGCATGTCGGCGGCGCTCTTGTCTGCCATTTCTTTGATGTCGGCGCCCGCGGCAAAGGCTTTCTCGTTCCCCGTGATGACCATTGCGCGCACATTCTCGTTCTGGTCAAACGCTGTCAGCGCATCCATCAATTCGTTGACCAAGGCATTGTTGAGCGCATTCCTGGCTTGCGGACGATTGAGGGTCAACAAACCGACCTGTCCACGAGTTTCGGTGAGGATATAGGTATAGGTCATGACAGCCTCCTGTTGTATTTACAGATTGTCTCTCTCTTCGTTTTCTCCCCTCTCCCCCGGCCCCCTTGAGGGACAATAAGGGGCTGGATGTGAGGGTGGGTAGACATTTCCTCAAAAGGTGAGAATTTGGTTAAAGATTATAACCTGTAAGGTATTAGTTTTGAGGGTTGGGTTCGACAATTCAGGCCAGCAGCCAGAGCCACCCAGGTCAGCGTGGAGGGCACAAATGTACGAATACTGACGGCAACGTGGCGCGAGGCTCTGGCTGGCGCAGGCGCAGCGAGTCGGATTATGAAACTTAAAAAAATGATTCGGTGTCTTTTCCTCTCCGGCGGGGGGATCAATCCCCGGCCTCAGTCCATGCAAGTCGGCTGGAACACTTCCTGGCAGGCGGGGCCTGCCTTCCAACCGCATGAACGAGCGAGAGCACGTTCTTAGCAAGTATGTGCAAGTGCGGCAGAGAGTCCACCGCCCGCTCCAGTGCAGCGCGCAGGTCATCCAGTCCTCTTTCTTCTTTGGCCGAAGTATGGATGGGGTCAACGATGATATTGGGGAACTCGCGCCTCAGGCGGTTTCGCGGCAGGTCGAGCAGGTGGCCCTGAGCATCGGCATGGTTGCCGACGGCGATCACCGGCGAATCGCCGCCGTAGGCGTGGATGGTGCGCAGCCAGTATTCGACGCGGCTCTGCTCATAGGTGTGGCGCACGTTGAGCGCCAGCACGTACACGCAGCGCGCCGAGAAGAAAACGGGATGGGTGGCGTGCATGAAGTCCTGCCCGCCGAAATCCCAGACTTGGGCGGTGCAAGCGCCGAGCGGCAGGGAATGGGTCTCGATGGTGAGGGTACTGGGGCGGTTTTCGAGGTAGGAGCCATCCACCAGGCGGTAGGCGAGCGAGGTCTTGCCGGCGCCAAGCGGCCCGACGAAGAGCAGGCGCGCTTCCCCCAAGGCCTGGCCCTCTTCCCAAATGGCGCGATAGAAGCGGAAGATTTCCTGCGCGTCGCCCCCTTCCCACAGAGCGCGCGGCAGGGCCAGGGTGAGCGGGTTGTAATGCAGGTTCAGGTGTTCCAGGTGGGTCAGGTTCCTCAGTTCCGGCAGCAGGGAGGTAAGTTGGTTGTCCCAAAGGTCGAGTACGGTCAGGGCGGCCAACGCGCCGATTTCGGGCGGCAGGGAGGTGATGCGGTTGAACGAAAGGTTGAGTTCGGTCAGGGCAATCAGGCAGCCGATTTTCGGCGGCAGGGCGGTGAGGTCGAGAAGAGAAAGGTCAAGGCTCGTTGCGCCGCGTTCGGCGGCTTAACGGATGAGGTCGAGGGCGGTTTGATAGGGGTCGGGCATAGGGCGCTCCAGGGAGGGGGGAGCATGTGGCGCAAGTCAAAGACTTGCGCAGACAGACCAAAGGTCTGTCCTACGTCGTGGGTTGGCTTGCAGGTACGCAATTATCGCACGAATCTCGCTCTCGCAGAAGCGAAAGTTGGGCATGGCGGTGGTGGGACGCATGGCGCGCGAGGATTGGCAAGCCAGCAACAGCCTCATGTCACTTTTACAAAGGATTTACATCTACATTGCCTGCCGAAAACAAGCAAAGAATACAATAAGCGCAAATCTTTCCAGAAAGGCTCCAACGAATATGAAACGCTTTCTTTTTCTGTTTGCCCTGCTGCTTGTGGCATTCACCAACGCCTGCGAGCGCAACATTACGCGCAGCGAGGATGGCTCGCTCCGCGTGGAAACCTCCATTACCGCGCAGGCTTTGCAAGAGGCTATCCAGGCTGCCATTGCCGACCCGCTCATCAAAGAAATCAACGTCTCGCTCCAGCCGGGCTACATCCTGGTTTCAGGACAGCGCGAGCGGTTAAATGATTCCAGCAAAACCGATACGCTTTCCTTCCGTCTCAACCTGGGCGTAAACGATGGTCAGTTAACGGCTGTGGTTTCGCAGACCGCCCTGGATGGCAAGCCTCTCGACCAGGCGCGGATTGACCACTGGAATGAAACCATCGCTGACCGCCTGCAAAAAATGGGTCAAAACCGCGCCAACACAACCCTGCAATCCGTGACCATCACCCCCGAAGGGGTTCAGATGACCTGGCAGGTGAGCCGAAAATGAAAAAGGTTTCTCTCCTCTGGGCCATTTTCCTGCTCTTCGGCCTGGCCTGCCGCTGGAGCGCCTCCACCCCAGGCCCCACCCTGCCTGCCGGGGACCTCACCCGCAGCCTCACCCACGAGGGCCGTGAGCGCAGTTACCTGCTGCATGTGCCAGAGCGGCTGGATTTCAGCCAGCCGCTGGCGGTGGTATTTGTCTTTCACGGCGGCACAGGCAACGCCCAAAACGCCCTCCAGATGAGTGGATTCAATGCCGTGGCCGACCAAAATGGGTTTCTGGTGGTTTACCCCAACGGCACAGGGCCGCTGGGCAGCGATAAACTGCTCACCTGGAACGGCGGCGGGTGCTGCGGCTATGCTCAGGAAAACAAGGTGGACGATATTGGCTTTGTGCGCGCCATCGTGGCCGATTTGCAAAACCTGACGGCGATTGACCCCCGGCGCATTTATGCCACCGGAATGTCCAACGGGGGGATTCTCTCGCACCGCCTGGGGTGCGAAGCCGCCGACCTGTTCGCAGCCATCGCGCCGGTAGCCGGAACGCTCAACTTTTCCCCTTGCGAGCCTTCCAGCCCCATTTCGGTGCTGATGTTTCACGGCACGGCAGACCAGCATTTGCCCTATGAGGGCGGTGTCGGCGCAAAATCGCTGGCGGGGGTGGATTTTGCTTCGGTGGGGGAATCGGCTGACTTCTGGACGACCTTCAACGGCTGCAACGCTCAACCGCAGACCGAGTCTTTCGCCGACATCCGGCACGAAACCTGGAGCGGGTGCCAGGAGGAAGCAGCCGTCGAACTGTACACCATTTTGGGCGGCGGTCACGCCTGGCCGGGGGGAAATTCTTCGGGCCGCCCCGGCGCCGACCAGCCCACGCAGACTCTCTCCGCTTCGCAGGTGATTTGGGAGTTTTTCGCCGCGCATCCCAAGCCCTAACGCAGGCCAGGCGAACATTTCAGGGCGATTGAACGTTCCTGCGCCAGGAATTGAGAATGACCTTCATCAGGTCGTTTTCCACGTCCTGCAGGTTGTTCGGGTCGGGGCCGAAGGGATAAAACATGGCGCGGTCGCCCCAGGAGTACCAGGGTTCATAGGTCGGCTCCCACACCCACAGGGCATGATTCAGCCCGTTTTG
>JBBITF010000099.1:0-6121 GCA_037440925.1 Chloroflexota bacterium | reverse complement strand
TTAGACTTGTCCTACTCTCGTCAAACGCACGCCGCCGCTATGGACGCGCCTCTCCAAGCGTAACTTGCAGGGAAAGAGTCTCGTTGCCGCGCACGACCTCGATTTTCACCTCATCTCCAGGCTGAAAGGCAAATAGCACGTTGATATAAGAACGCTTCTCATCAATCGTCTGATCCCCAATGCTGACGATGATGTCTCCGCGTTGGATTCCTGCGCTGGCTGCCGGGCTGCCTGCCGTCACCTGTGTTACATACGCGCCCCATTGCACCGGCAGGTTATAACGGCTGGCTATGGCCGGGTTGACGGCCTGATATCGGACGCCCAAATAAGGCCGCGCAAAGTAGCCCTGCGCAATGATTCGCTCTGCAATCAACCGCATCGTGTTCGAGGGGATCGCAAAGCCCAGTCCTTCGGCGATAGCGCTGCTGCCATTGCCGCCGCGCACGATCAACGTATTGATGCCAATCACTTCCCCGTTCAAATTGACCAGCGGCCCGCCCGAATTGCCCTGATTGATGGCGGCGTCGGTTTGGAGCAAATCCTCCATAAAGTACCCCCGGCCGCTATCCAGCGCGCGCCCGGTGGCGCTGATGACGCCCACCGTCACCGTATTGCGGAACTCTCCTAGCGGCGACCCGATGGCAATGACGGTTTCACCGGCTTTCAAGTTGTCCGAATTGCCAATCGCTGCTACTGCCGGCATTTGCCCATCGGCTTTGATCACTGCCAGGTCGGCGAAAATATCGCTGCTGATGAGGTGAGCCGGCAATTCTGTGCCATCCGAAAGAACCACCCATAACTCACTGGTGTCTTCCACAACGTGGTTGTTGGTCACGATATACCCCTCTGCCGAGAGGATGACGCCGCTTCCACTCGATTGGCTGTCTGCGGTGCGCCCGAAAATGGTCATCTGCCCTGGAATGGTACCCACCACCGTGACGACTGCCGGGCCGACCTTTTCCACCGCCTGTGTAATTGCGGTTTCGATGGTTGTGTTGGCAATTTGAATTTGAGCGGCCGGCGCTGAATAAGCAGAGATATTGCCCGGCAAGGCGGTTTTCGTCATCCTGGTAACAACCACTGCCCCGCCAATAGCCCCTGCCAGGGCGCTGACAAGGGCCGTTAAGCCTACGAAGAGAACATACAAAACGCGCTTCCAGGTCATATCCTGCCTCGTTTGTAGATATTCGCTTTGGCAGAAATTATAACGTCAGAATCGGTGTCCCGAAGGTTTGGTTTTGTTGTGAAACCTTCGGGACGTTTCATGTGGAAGTGCGCTACGCCGTTTCCAAATACCGCTCGACCTCATAATCGGTCACATGCAGGCGGTAATCGTCCCACTCTTCCCACTTAGCGCGGGTAAAGGCGTCGTAAATGGTCGGCCCTAAGGCGGTCTTCAGCACCTCGTCCTTGTCCAGTTCGTTCAACGCTTCGGCCAGGGAGCCGGGCAACTCGCCCACGCCCATCTTAGCGCGCTCTTCCTTCGTCAGGTGATACAGGTTGACGTTGTTGAGCGGCGCGGGTGGGTTCATCTTCTTGTCAATACCATCCAGCGCGGCAGCCAGCATGGCGGCAAAGGCCAGGTAGGGGTTGGAGGATGGATCAGGGAAACGCAACTCGGCGCGCACCGATTTTGGGCGTCCCTCGTTATAGCGCGGAATGCGAATCAATGCCGAACGGTTGATTTGCGCCCAACCGATGTAGACCGGCGCCTCGTAACCGGGAACCAGCCGCTTGTACGAGTTAACCGTCGGCGAAACCACCGCCGCCAGCGCGCGTGCGTGTTTCAATTGCCCGGCGATGAAGTGGTAGGCAATTTTCGAGAGTTTGAACTCATCCTGTTCGTCGAAGAACAGGTTATTGCCCTGCGCGTCGAACAGCGATTGGTGGCAGTGCATCCCAGAACCGTTGATGCCGTAGATCGGCTTGGGCATAAACGAAGCCACCAGGCCATGCTTGGCGGCAATGGCCTTGACGGTGTACTTCAGCGTCAACACGTTGTCGGCGGCTCGCAACGCGTCTGCAAAGCGAAAATCAATCTCGTGCTGGCCGAGCGCCACCTCGTGATGCCCCACCTCGATTTCCAACCCCATCTTGCTCAAGGCATCCATCAACTCCGTGCGCACCCGCACCGCCTCGTCGCTGGGCGAAAAATCGAAATACCCGCCTACATCGTGGGGGACGGGATGTACGCTTCCTCCATTGGCGTCTGCTCGCTTGAACAAAAAGAACTCCGGCTCCGGCCCCACGTTGAACGTCCAGCCGCGTTCGGCAAGCCTGGCGCGCTGTCGCTTCAGGGTTCTGCGCGGATCGCCCTCGAAGGGAGCGCCGTCCGGCGTATAGATGTCGCAGAACACCCGTCCGCGTTTGCGTTCCTCCGCCGCCCAGGGCAGCACGGCATACGTATCGGGGTCTAGCACCAGGCGCATGTCTGATTCCTGGATGCGCGCAAAACCCTCCACAGACGAACCGTCGAACCACACCCCTTCTTCCAGTGCGCCCTCCAGCCCTTTGACGGGCATGTCCACGCTCTTGACTGCCCCGGTTACGTCCGAGAATTGCAGCGAGACGAACTTGAGGCCATCTTCCTTGACACGTTTCAACAAGTCTTTTGAATCCATATTTTCTCCTTATCGGTTGGCATTTTCTGTCAAAATGGCAGCCTGCTCTTTGACCACCACTTTGCGATACACATGGAAGGGGGACGTCTGGACGCCGTCCACCGTTAACAAATCCTCGATGCGGATGCCGAACAATCTCTCGTTTTCGAGCAGGTACGGTTCGATCAACCCCCAATCTGCTTCCGTCAAATCGGCGAAAGCCCCGCCGTTGAGTTGATCCTCGTCCACCCGGCAATGCGGATCGCGGATGAAGATGGCCCCGCCCGAGGCCAGCGAGAACAGGTTCCCGCCGGGGTAAGGCGTGGGCAGGTCGGTTAGCCTGCCGTCTTCGGTGTAAGTCACGCCGTTGACGATGACGAACCCGCCGCCCTTGTGCGGGTCGCCGGCCATGAACGACTCGGCCAGGTAGTCGAGGCAGGTGCCGTTGACAACCGCCCGCGGCCGGCCGACAGCGTTGATCAGCGGACGCCCTGCCGCCGAGCCAAGCACATAGATTTCGCCGCCTTTAGCCCCATAAAGAAAGGTTTGCCCCACGTCTCCGTGGATGACCAGTTTGCCCGATTTCATGATCTGACCGAGTTGATCCTGCCCGTCGGCGTGCAGGTGGACTTCCGCCCCATCCAGCCCCGAAGCGGCGTAATCGCCCACGTCGCCGTAGAGATGGATCGTCACGCCTTGGGTGTTTGGCCCGAGGCCGGCGCCCGCAAAGCGTCCTCCGCGCCAGTTGTAGGCGATGAAATGCTTCCATCCGAGTTCATAGGCCTTCACGATCCAGCGCGCCGCGGCTTCCTCGCCTTCGGGGGGAAAGCCGAGCGCGTCAAGGATGAGAGTGGCGGCAGGGGAAGGGGGCGCGGCTAATTCGTGGCGTTTCTCCCAAGTAATACCTTGCACGTGATTCGTGAGGCATGTTGCATGGGTGTTAGCGAATAATTTGTTCAGACTTCTATCAACGAGTGTTAACAGCGACGCCCGTTTTTTGTTTCCCAGGTTGGCTCGCCGGTCACGAATGAGCGTGAGGGTGTGGCGGGCAAAGTGGAATTCGTCTGGACCCGTTTGACCGAAATCTGCCAGCCAGCCCAGCCCCCAGGCCAGTTCGTCCCAACTCAGCGCCGGCAATTGCGGTCGCATGTTCTCCCACGCCGTCAACGGGCCGCCATCATCATAACTCCGCATCATCATATTTTGCCAGTTGCGGCGAAAGGCCTCACCGGCCCGCTCCGGTTCCAGCCGCGCCGGGGCGTGGACTTGGCCTGGCAACAGGGTGACTTGCTCGCCAAATTTGTTCCTGCATTCCAAGACCCTCCCCTCTGGCCCCTCCCCCTTTAAGGGAGCGGGAGAGATGGTAAACCGAAACGCGCCGCCATCCGTGTACGAGCCGCCGCGCGCATTCCAGTATTTGTCGGCGTAGGGCTTGAAGCGTGTATCCTCCGCCGCCAGCGAGCGCAAACAGGCATGAATGGCCTGCCGCTCCGATGCAATTAGGCCGATTTGTACATTTTCCTCCCCCCTGGCCCCTCTCCCTGAGGGAGAGGGGTTGGGGTGAGGGGAATTCTCTGACAACGCAAACACCTGCGGCCTGAGCATCGAAGTATCTGTGATGCCGAGCAGCTCGAATGTATCCTCATCCGCCTTCGAGCGGGCGACGATGAAAAACCAGGGACCGTCTGGCGAGCCGTGGATGTGCGTCCGCTGGACGGCGCGATAGAGTTCCTGCTTTTCGGGCGGCAGCATCGCAAAGTCGTGCTCGGTGGTGGGGGCCATGGCTTCCAGGGTGGTTTCCAGCGGATAGCCATACACCCGATCCCACAGGTCGAACAATTGCACGCTGACCTCGGTGTCGGTCAGGAACAGTTGCCCGATATTCCGTTGGCGCAGATACTCGCTGACGGCGTGATAGTTGGAAAAATCGCCGTTGTGGACCAAGGCCTCGTTCAGGCCGATGAACGGGTGCGCGCCGCCGGGGTGCCAGACGCGGCCCTTGGTGGGGTAACGCTGGTGGGCGATCCAGACGTGGGCGGTCTGCTCTTCGAGTTGGTAGTAGGCCACCACCTGTTCGGCATACCCGACGATTTTCAATACCGACAGGTTGCGTCCATGGCTCAGCACAAAGGCGCGCTTTTCGCCCAAACTGGCGTAGAACTTCACGTTCAGGCGGTAACTGTTCTGATAGACGAACTCGTCTTCCAGCGCGCGGGGGTTCAAAGACGAGAGTCCTCTCTCGTAGGCAAACGCCGCCAAAACGTCCGGCTTGACGCGCACGAAGTAACGCCAAACGTCCGGCGGACGCACCTCGAGGCCGTCCACCGCCCGGAAATCGTCCACATGTCCCAATTCGTAAGCCTGGGCAACATCGAAATAAGGCGAGATGAACTCTCGCTCTACTTCCTCGCGGGCCGACGGGTCGAGCAGGGCGATTTGCAGCAGGGTGTGGCTGCGCAGGGTGTCCGCATCCACCCCGACCTGGGCCGGGTCGAGGCCGACCATGGCAATGCCGCCGCCTTTGCCGTTGCCGCGGTTGTGCATTTGGGTTGAGGCAGTCAGGACGTGTTTACCCGCAATCGGCACGTTGGCCGCCAATCCAAGCACGCCGCAGCCGCCCTCGGCTGCGGCGTCAGCGCGCTTGGGAGCCGCAGCCAAGTCGAGCAGCGGCTTGCGAGATTCAAGAATCACGTCAGAAGCATTTTCCATTCGTTCTCCTAATCAGCAGGTGCGGGTTCGATTTCTTCCCGTTTCAGGTTCACTTTCTTGGGCTTAGAGCGGTTGATCAAGATGACCGAGCCGATAATGATGAGCGCTGCCGTCAGAATGCGCGCATTGACGACCTCGTTTGCCAGCCAGGCGCCCAGGAAGACCGCCACCAGCGGGTTGACGTAGGCGTAGGTGGCGACCAGTGAGACCGGGGCATTTTGCAGCAGCCAGCCATACGAGACGAAGCCGATCAGCGAGCCGAAGGTAATCAGATAAGCCAGCCCCAGCCAGGAATGAGGGGCGATGCGGGCGAAATTAAAGCCGTTCCACTCGCCTGTCAGCCCGCTGACGAGCATCAACGCAACGCTGCCGGCCAGCATTTCGGCGCCGGTTGCCATGAGCGAGGATTTCGGCATGTCGGCGTTGCGGCTGTAGATCGAACCCACCGACCACAGGAAGGCGGCTGCCAGCAACGCGCCGATGCCCAGCGGGTCGAACGTGTGCCTATTGTCGCTCCATTCGGACGGACCGGTGAGCAGGACGATGCCGCCAAAGCCGACCAGCAGCCCCAGGGCAGCCTGCCAGTTGGGTTTCACGCCGCCCGGCCGCCCGGCCTCGATGCCCACCATCCAGAGCGGCACCGAACCGATGATCAGCGCCGCGACCCCCGAGGGGACGACCCGCTCTGCGAACGAGACCAGCCCGTTGCCGCCCAGCAGCAGGAAGACGCCGACAATGGCGGTCGAGCGCCACTGGCGCGGCGTGGGCAGCGGCTCCCCGGCGGCGCGCCGCCAGATCAGCAAGATCGCGCC
>JBBITF010000098.1:0-6147 GCA_037440925.1 Chloroflexota bacterium | reverse complement strand
AAGTACCCAGAATGGGTATTGTCAAATCCAGGCCAAACGGGGCAAAATTACGTTGTAAACCGTTGGATTTGGCAATCCAACGGAGCAATAGGGCAATTTTCAAGTCTTCTCCGGCAGGCTGTTAGGGCCTGCTGAATAGTTACGCTTGCTGGAATTATTGTAGCAAAACGGGATATGAAAGTCAATTAGAAACGCCCTTTGTGCAGTGGATAACATAGCACGGAAACGTAGGACAGGTCTCTGATCTGTTTGGACAGACCAAAGTCTGTCCTACGGCATTTGCGCATTCAATACATAATGTTGCGCGGTAACTAATAGGAAACATCCCCAGGGTACTTGTCTCCTGGGGATGAAGAAGGACGCAGATTGGTTTTGTCTATTCGATAATATTGATCGGCAAGGTATTATCCCCGCTCAGCGCCGCCACGCTGATCCTGGCCGCCACCTGTTGGGCGATCTCGCGCAGCGATTTCGCAGCCGCCGACTCAGGCTTGGAAACCACAATGGGCTTGCCGCTGTCGCCGCCCATGCGCACTTCTGCGTCAATTGGAATCTGGCCCAGGAAGGGCGCGTTCATGGTGTTGGCGAGTTGCTCGCCGCCGCCGGAGCCGAAGATGTCCATGCGGGAACCGTCCGGCAGGTCCAGGTATGACATGTTCTCGATGACGCCCAGGATAGGGACTTCTAACTGGCGGAACATGTTCAGCCCGCGGCCCGCGTCTTCCAGCGAGACCAGTTGCGGCAGCGTCACGATGATGGCGCCGCTCAGGGGCAGCGCCTGCGCCAGCGAGAGGGCCGCGTCACCCGTGCCGGGCGGCAGGTCCACGATCAGGTAATCCAGTTCGCCCCACTCCACGTCGCTCAGGAACTGGCGGATGGCGGAGTTGAGCATCGGGCCGCGCCAGATGAGCGGTTGGCCGGGTTTGACCAGCAGCCCCATTGAGACCATTTTGATGCCGTGGGCCTGGGCGGGGGTGAGTTTCTCGCCTTGCGGCGGCGGCAGCGTCTCCACGCCCAGCATGGTGGGAATATTGGGGCCGTAGATATCGGCGTCCATCAATCCCACGCGCGCGCCCGTCTGTGCCAACGCGATGGCAATGTTGACCGCCACAGTGCTTTTGCCCACGCCGCCCTTGCCGGAACCGACTGCAATGGCGTTGCGGATGGGCATGTTGACCAGCCCGCGCATGCGGCCATCGTTGGGGACGTCTGAATCCATTTTGACGGTGACCGATTTGACCCCTTCAACCGCCATTACGGCTTGCTCGGCTTCCTGTTGGATTCGGCTGCGCAGCGGACAAGCGGGTGTGGTCAGCATGATTGTGAAGGAAACCTTGCCGCCATCCACTTCGAGATTGCGGATCATGTTCAAGGTCACCAGGTCTTTGTGCAGTTCTGGCTCTTGTACTTTGGAGAGGGCCGAGAGGATGGTTTCTTTCGTAGGGGTGTTTGTCATGTGGTTTGCCTTATGCTATGCTTCGGCTTTCGCCGCTTTAGCGGCCTCTTTCGCCCGGCGGGCTTCGTCTTCGCGCGCCGCGTTCAGAGGGCGGATGCTGGCGTAATAGGAGGCCGGTTTGAGCAGCCTGTCCAGGTTGAATACGTTGCGCCCGTAGGAAGCAATCTCGTAATCGTGATCCATCTTGATGGCGTCGAACGGGCAATATTCGGCGCAGAAGCCGCAGTTCATACAGATGTCGGCGTCTATGTAGAATTCGGCCGGGGCAGGGACGGGCTTGCCGGTGGACGGGTCTACCGTTCTCACAATCCAGATGCATTGCGGCGGGCAGACCTTTGAGCAGATGCCGCACGAGGTGCAGCGTATTTCTTTTTTCCCACCCTCGCCTTCATCGTAGACCAGGAATGGCACGTAGCGGAATTCTTCTGGCGTAGGTAGTTTTTCTTCCGGGTACTGGATAGTGAAAATGCCGCGTGTGTCTTTGCTGGAGCGGCGGGCAATGCCCTCTGGTTTGTAGTAGCGGCGGCCCCACCAGACGATGTCTTCTACATACGTGTTAACAAAGCGTTTCAGGGTTACGCCCAGGCCTTTGAGGATACCTTTTCCGTACATGTTTTTTCTCCTACCGGTCCAGTTCGCCAAGCACGATGTCAATCGCGCCCAGGATGGCGACGAAATCTGCGATCTTGTTACCGACGCACATCTTTTCTAAAGCGGTCAGGTTGATGAAGGAGGGGGCGCGCACGTGATAGCGCCAGGGATTGGGCTTGCCGTTCGAGATGACGTAGAAGCCAAGTTCGCCTTTGGGGGCTTCGATGCGCCCGTATGCCTCACCAGCCGGAACGCGCACCTGATAGGCAGGTTTACCAGGCAGGACGGGGCCTTCGGGAATGTCCCGAATGGCTTGTTCGAGGATGCGCAGGCTCTGGCGCATTTCCTCCACGCGCACCAGGTAGCGGGCGTACATGTCGCCTTCGGAGCGGGTGACCACGTCGAAGTCGAAGCGGTCGTAAATCCCGTAGGGTTCGGCGCGGCGGATGTCATAAGGCACGCCTGAAGCGCGCAATACGGGTCCGGTTATCGAGTAGGCGATGGCGTCTTCGGCGCTCAGATAGCCGATGCCTTTCAAGCGCGCTACCAGAATTTCGTTTTCAGTCAAGTAGCGTTCGAACTCTTCGATTTTGGCGGGCAGGCGGTCGTAGACCAATCCTTTGAGTTTTTCAAAGGTTTCGGGCGGCACATCGCGCACCACGCCGCCGAAGCGGTGGTAGTTGCACATCATCCGCGAGCCAGAAGCGGCCTCGAAGATGTCGAGAATCAGTTCGCGTTCCTCGAAAGCGTACAGCGCCGGGGTGAAATACGTCCCCAGGTCGTTGAGCATCATGCCAATCCAAATGAGGTGATTTTGAATCCGGCTGAGTTCAGCCATGATGACGCGCAGATATTCGGCGCGCTCGGTTACCTGGATACCCATCAGTTTTTCCACTGCCAGCGAGTAGCCCCAGTTGTTCGACATGGAGTTGAAATAGTCCAGCCGGTCGGTGTAGGGCATGTTTTGAAGAAAAGTGTTACGTTCGCCGATCTTCTCATGATTGCGGTGCAGGTAGCCCATGACCGGTTTCAGGCTGATGACCGTCTCTCCATCTAACACCACTACCGCGCGGAATACGCCGTGCGTGGAGGGGTGCTGCGGCCCCATGTTGACGATAATGCGCTCGGTTTCCATACCGCTTTCGTCGGTCAGGGTATATTTCTTCAACGAGGCGTAGAGCGCCTCTTCGGGGTTGGAGGAGGTCCACTTTTCGGGGTCGAATTTTTCGGGATAGCGGAGGTTGTCTTTATAAAGGCTCTTCTCTTCTGCGCTGACGTGATGGCCTTCGGGCCAGCGGCTTTTGTAAGGCTTGGCTTCTTCTTCGTAGTAGGCTTCTTGCCAGTCCTTGCGCATGGGATGGCCTTCGAATCCTTCCCAGGTCAAGATGCGGCGCAGGTCAGGATGGCCGCTGAAGCGGATGCCATACAAATCCCAGATTTCGCGTTCCTGAAAATCAGCGCCCGGCCAGATGTCTGTGACCGATGGCACTTCTATGGGGTCTACGCGCGGCACTTGCACTTTGAAGAAAACGCCCGGCCCGCCGGTTGTTTTGTAGACCTGATAGACTACTTCCATTTTTCCTTCGGGAAGGTAGTCTACGCCGGTGACGGAGGAGAGCAGATCATAGTCGAGTTCATCGCGCAGGAAGGTCGCTACGGCGCGCAGATGGTCTTTTTCGACAATCCAGCCGGAATAGCCAGGGCGTTCATCTGGGCGGACAGCGCCGGGGAATTTGACAGATAGATCGAGGGTTTCGGTTTGCATTGCGGTTGTCATGCGGCCTCCTATGCCTCTTTGGGCGGGACTTGCGCGGCGATCTTCTTGATCTCAGACGTGCGGCGCAGGTCGATCAAATCTGGACCTAGGACTGGCACCGCGACCTCGACCGAATCTGGCCCTTTGCGGTACCAGCGCACTTGCCGGATGGATTGCTTATCTATTTTTTCTTGCAATTTGATGAGGCCGGCGATGAGGGCTTGTGGGGTGGGCGGGCAGCCAGGGATGTAGACATCCACCGGCAGGAATTTGTCTATTCCTGAAACGACATTGTAGCCCTCCTTGAAAGGTCCGCCGCCCGAAGCGCAGGCGCCCATCGCAACCACGTATTTTGGTTCGGGCATCTGGTTGTACAGGCGCACAATGGCCGGTACCATTTTCTTGGTGACTGTGCCAGAAACCAGCATCAGGTCGCTTTGACGCGGGGTAGGGCGCATGACTTCCATGCCGAAGCGGGCCATGTCGTAGCGCGCGGCTTGCGCAGCGATCATTTCAATGGCGCAACAGGCCAGGCCAAACATCATCGGCCAGACAGAAGAGCGTCGTCCCCAGTTGTAAATACGGTCGAGCGTAGTGATGGCTACAACGTTTTTCATGTCCTCTGGAATGTCATAGCCGGGGGAATTGAGTTCTTGATCAGTCATAAATTGTCTCCTCGTACCAGTCTCGAAGGATTGCGGAGAGGATGTCGTCGTTGCACAGTGACGGGTCATCCTGGAATTCCGGAAGCGCCAGTGTCCATTCGTAGATTTGACCCAGGCGCACGGTTGCCAAATCCACTTGCGGGTAGAGGCGTTTCAAAGCCAGCGCAATCGCATACGTGGATTCCCAGGTCAATGTAATTGACATGACGGCTGGATTATATCGTTGTATGGCAGACGGGTCAATCCAATTATGCAAATATATATTTTCAAAAATAAACTTGTGAGTATTGTCATCGGGCTGGTATGACAACCGACTCTTATTCTATCTGTTGACTCCACTGCAAAAAGGGATTTGCACCGCAGAGCGCGCAGAGAACGCTGAGATTTTTTACCGATTCCGCAAAGAAAAGGCGCTCTTGATGCGGGTTTTGCAAATTTTCGCCTCTGCGCGCTCCGCGCTCTCGGCGGTTAATGGTTTTTGCAGTGCAGTCATCTGTTTGAACGGGCGCACTCACGGGCGGGCATTTGGATTGGCCTCAGGCGGAAAAAAAGGATAGAATTGTGTCGTATGACGATACCTGCCTTGCTTTTGGGTTTCTTGATTGCCAGTTTATACGGCGCCTTGTATCATTTGTTGCGTGGAGGCGGGCCAGGGCGATTGCTGTTCTATTTGTTTTTGGCCTGGTTGGGCTTTTGGGCGGGTTACTTTTTGGGCTTGTGGCAGGGATGGAGGCTCATTCCATTTGGCTCGCTCGATTTAGGCTTGTGTACGCTTGGCAGTTTGTCCGTTTTGCTGGCGGGGGACTGGCTTGGCCGTTTTCGTGTAGCCAAGCGCACGCAGTGAGAAGTGACCTTGCGCTTCGCCCCAGGTTTCAATCCACGCTCTCGGCGTGGAGAGAGATAGCGTAGACGGTGGACGATGGCGGGGGGCGAGCTTCATCCCTAGGTGCGTGGGGACAGTGTCCACGGTCAACGGCCCCACGGTCAATCATAGGTTCATTCCCACGTGTGTGGGGACAGTTGATGCGTGATGCGTGAGGCGTGAGGAGATAGAGGTTCATTCCCACGTGTGTGGGGACAGTTGATGCGTGATGCGTGAGGCGTGAGGAGATAGAGGTTCATCCCCACGTGCGTGGGGACAGTCTGGTACGTTTGGCATGTCATCCTTTCGCTGAGGTTCATCCCCACGTGCGTGGGGACAGTCTTTGGCGGCATCTGCGCCAAACATCAGCATGATTTCCAGTTGTTTTTTATCCATTGCAACCTGCTCGCGCAAAAAACGTATATTTTTCAATAAGGAACGCAAATTATGATGATGCTAAACAGTCCAAATAAAACGCAAAATCCAAACGCGGAGACTTCGAGCGAAAATATTGCCTCTTTCCCAATGCTCCCTAAGCATTCCGGATTGATCCGTGCCGCCAATTGGCTGTTTATTCTGGATATACTCAGTATTTTGGGGTTGGCGTTTCTGGCAATCTTTGTTCCACAGCCATGGCTGATCATTGGCGTCTGCGCTGCTCCATTTTTGGTTCTGATTGTTCCCGTTATTTGCATGTTTCTGTGGTACAAAGGCCAATATGATTATTGAGGTTCATCCCCACGTGCGTGGGGACAGTGCAGCCCACGCCCCCGCCGCGCCAGCGCCGACGGTTCATCCCCACGTGCGTGGGGACAGT
>JBBITF010000097.1:0-6304 GCA_037440925.1 Chloroflexota bacterium | reverse complement strand
AGGGGCTTGGATTTGGCAATCCAAGCCAGCGGTGTCCAAGCCGCCATTTTTTTGCATGTGCGGATTGCTAAATCCGCACATGCCTCTCTTGTGGGCAATCACCAAAGAATTGCTCTTGAAAAACGATCACAACCGCGAAGATGTTTGGAGTCCGAAGTCTCCAGACTTCGGCATACCGAGGACTGGAGTTGTCGGACTCCAAAATGGGTTGCGGTGGAGACCGCGCTAAGTTGTAAACCGTTGGATTTGGCAATCCAACGGAGCAATAGGGCAATTTTCAAGTCTTCTCCGACAGGCTGTTAGAGCCTGCTGAATAGCTTGACAATGTTAGATTAAACATTTGTTCTGGTAAATCGCCCTCACCCCGGCCCTCTCCCGGCGGGAGAGGGGGCAAATCACTTGAATTTTCGCGTTATTCCCTCTCCCTTTGGCGGTCGAGCGTGTCGAGACCTGGGAGAGGGTTAGGGTGAGGGTAGGCAGTTACGCTTTTGATGGGAGGATTCTTAAACACGAAAGGCGCAATTCTTGTGTACTTGTGTACCTGTGTACTTTATATTGGTTTCGTCTCGTCCGAGTTGGGTATTCTTGAAAAGGCAGGCAAGTATCCATTAAAACATCATCATTTGTGCGGGCGATTGCTCTACGGGGTCGCTGGCGATTTGCTCCTCGAAGGTCTGGCGGTTCAATAGCGGAATTTCTGCCAGAGCGCGCAGCAAGCGGAACTTGAGTATGCGCCAGTGGAGCAGAAGATGGCGTAACTTTGCATCGCGGTTTTGTTTGTAGGCCAACAGACCGGCTCGCCCGCCTGGCAGCGCCAACAGGCAAATTTCTGGCGGATAACGGTTTTGGGCCAACACCTGACCGACCAATGCCGAGGCCAACACGTAGAAAACCCGCGCCGTCTGACCGCCCTCCAGCCACAAGCAGGTGGTTTCGTTGGGCTGTTCCACAGCGTAATCCAGCCGCTCGCCGATCCGCCGCACCAGAGCAACCATGTGTTTCAATTCGGCGCGGCGGGTTGCGGCGCGGTCTTCTGCTCGCAAGTGCCAGCCACTGCCCTGCTGTAAGGCATACGAGTTCAACACCGCCTGCACCAGCGCGCGCGGCGGCGCCATCAGGGGGGAAAACTGTGGGTATAGGTAGCGTTCCACCTCCAGCAGCGAGCAGCCGGGGTTCCTTTGCAAGAAAGTGACAACTGCCCGCTCCACGCGGTCGGCCAGCGATTCGGCGCGCGCCTGGCCGGGCTGCAAATCCCACAGGCCGATTTCCAGGCTGCGTTCGCCGGCGTCTAGCCTGTGCAGCTGCTTATCCTCTTGAATGGCTTGATGGATGAGGGATTGCGTCTCGCGCACGCCCTGGTCGAAATCTTCCGCCGGGCGCATCCAACCCTGACCCTGAGCCTGCTTGCCGAGACCTGCAGCGTATAGCGCAAAATAGGAGGCCGGTTCGCCGCGCTCGCGCACGTGTTCGCGCAAGGCGACGCGGATGTCTTCTGTTTGAAGGGCTTCTTTTTCACGCTGCAAACGCTCGCCGCGCTCCCAGAGCAGTTGAACAGGGTCGTGGACGGTGCGCAGGGCCATGCCGCGCAAGTCAAAGCCGGCTGCGCTGGCGGCCATGAGCGTAGCGGTCAAAAAACCCGCCTCGGCTTCGGCTAACAGGCCAAAGAAGGGTGTGCCTAACGGCAGCAAGTCAAAGACATGCTGCAAGGCGGCGTGCAACGCTGAAGCCTGCCAGCCCCAGTCGTAGCGGCGGCGGCGCAGCGCCACTTTGAACGGTTCTGCCGCTTCGCGCCCCCACAGCCAACCGGCCCACAGCGCCGAAAGCGTCCAAAAAGCCTGATTGGGACGCGGTATAGCGCTAACGACCGCCTGGAACGGAATTTTGCCCACCGCCGCGGCCAGGTGACGGATGCGGCCCTCGTAAAGCAGCAAACCGCCGCTTTCGGGGACTTCCTGCGCCTTGGGCCAGTGCGCATAAGGCAGCGGCTGGCGCATCTCTTCTGCCCACAGCCCAATGGCTTCCTCCAACGCCAGCCACAGGTTGTTTTCCAGGTATTGCGGCGGGGTAGAAAGTTGCTTCGGGCGCGGGCGTTCGGTGGGGTGCGGCCACAAAACATTGCCGGCATCGCAAGCCGAGAGCAAAAGCGCCATCAAAGCCCGGCGGCGTTGTGGGGTAAGTTGCAGGCTGTCCAGGCGGTTGATGAGCGTAGCCAGGGCGTAGAGCGCGCGCGGCGGATAATGGCGGATAGCCTCTTCGGCATACTCGCGGTCGGGGTCGCCCAACGGGGCAACGCGTTCTAGAACGCGGGCGCGCGCCAACCCAGCCGAACGGATCATCTCAGCAGCGCGCTGCCGGTCAATGGCTGTGGCTAACCGTTCGCCGCTATCGCCACAGGAGGCGCACTGATAGATGCGGGCATAGGGCGCTTCTTCCCCTTTACGCCACAAGAAGGCCTGCGCCGGCGTTTCACGTTGACAGCCCGCACAAGGCGTAAGATACAGGGCTTGCAGGTGGTTCTCCAGCCTTTCCTCACCCTTACGCGAGGCGGCCAGGCTGGCCAATGCGGCTTTGAATTCTGCCGCCGGCAGCGAGGCGGCGCCCATTTCCAGCAGGAAGCGTGTAATAGGATTGTTGGCGGCGGTTAACACACGGTAACCGCTGCGCGCCGCTTCGAGCGACAAACGCGGAGCGGCGCCAAAGGGATCGAGCAGCCAGGCGCCGGGCTTCAGATGAGCGCCTAACCAGGCAGAAACTACCCCCTCTTCCAGCGGCGGCAGAAAACGCGCCAGCGGGCCTGGGTTAGCGGGCAAGGTCCCTGGAATGAGAGTGAATGTGTCCACTTAGAAATAGTATACAATTCCACGTCGAAAAAGCAAGAGGGACATTGGCTTGCAGTTTCGAGAGCTCTCATTCGTCATTCCCCATGAAATATTCGGTCGTCGCCTGACCCGGCTGGCTGACGCCCTCGCGTTGAAGTACTTTCCAGAAGGTCAGCAAGATGATTTTGATGTCTAGCCAAAAGGACCAGTGGTCTACGTACCATACATCGAGCCGGAATTTGTCGGCCCAGGTGAGGGCGTTGCGGCCATGAATTTGGGCCCAGCCGGTCAGGCCGGGATAGGCCTCGTGGCGGCGCATTTGTTCGGGAGAGTAACGCGGCAAATATTCCATCAGCAAGGGACGCGGTCCCACCACGCTCATTTCGCCGCGCAGGATGTTGAACAGTTCGGGCAACTCGTCCAGGCTGAAGGCGCGCAGGAAACGCCCAAGGGGAGTCAAACGCTCGGCGTCCGGGAGCAGGTTCCCGGCTGAGTCGGAGGCGTTGGTCATCGTCCTGAATTTGTAAATAAAGAAGGGGCGTCCCTTGTAGCCCGGTCTCTGCTGGCGAAAAAGTACAGGTTTGCCCAGAAAGAGACGCACGCTCAACGCCACTGCCAGCAGGAGCGGCGAGAGAAGCAGCAAAGCAAGCACGACAATGACCAAATCGAGAAGACGTTTGCTAAAGGGAAGGCCAGGCGGCAAGAGCATGAGGACAATTTGACCAGAGGAGGATAAGGCGTGACGATATCATACCTGGAAAGAAGCGGTTTGCCAAGTTGCCTTCGTTCCAAAGCAAGAGGCAGCGTGTTAGAATTGGAACATGGCAAAGCATAAATTTTATGTGGTCTGGAAAGGGCGGACGCCCGGCGTTTACGCAGAGTGGGAGGCGTGTGAAGCGCAGGTCAAAGGCTTTAGCGGCGCGCAGTACAAGGCCTTTCCGACGCGCGAGATGGCTGAAGCCGCCTTCCGCCAGCCATACGAGCAGCAGGTTGGCCGATCGGCCTCGACCCAAGGCTGGTTGTTTGCGCCTCAGCCGCCTATCGTTCCTTCCTTGTGCGTGGATGCAGCCTGCGATGGCACGCCTGGAGCGCTGGAGTATCGCGGGGTGTTGACCGAAAGCGGCGAGGCGGTGTTTCATGCCGGGCCGTTTGCAGATGGGACAAATAATGTGGGCGAGTTCCTGGCAATTGTGTTGGGCATGGAGTGGCTGGCAGCTCAAGGACATGATTGGCCGATTTATTCTGATTCTGCCGTTGCCATTGGATGGGTGAAAGCCGGCCAGTGCAAAACCGACCTGGAGCGTTTGCCTTCCAATCAATTGCTTTTCGAGTTCATGCGGCAAGCCGAAGAGTCGTTGAAGAGATTAAAACCCTGTACATTGCTGAAATGGGATACGCAGGCTTGGGGGGAAAATCCAGCAGACTTTGGGAGAAAATAAAGTTTTCTCGAATTGCCAGAATCTGGTATACTTACGGCCTGGATGCTGATCATCAGCCTGTGGAATCGCCTTGTTCGACGGCTCTGGCAGGTTGATTGCCTCTCACTTTTCGACGGCCCCGTAGCTCAATTGGCAGAGCAGGCGACTCTTAATCGTCTGGTTAGGCGTTCGATCCGCCTCGGGGTCATCGCGGAAGACCTGATACGCGCGCGTGCGACAAAGCGCGCGACCAGGTCTTTTTGTTTTTTGCTACCGATTCCAGCCGCCGGGCAGCCGCGCTACACCCAGGTAAATCAGGAACAGCGCACCCGCAACAGCGAGTAAGGCAGTAAAGTGTTTGCTGCCCCTTCGTTTGAAAAAGGATGGCAAATGCGCCGCGAGAGTTGCCAGCAACATGGTCGCCATGTGTTCGATACGGAACATGGGAAAGCCTGTTCCGGCCAGGCCGGTCAACAAGAAGTAGAGGAAGCCCAACAAGACCTGGGCATCCATCAAACCGCTGAAGCCAGACGAGAGGGCGCGGTCGAGCCTGGAAAAACGCTTCTTTGCTAACCACCCAAACAGGAATTTGAGCGCAGCCAGCGCTCCCACAGCCACAATCAGCCAGCGCAAGAGAGAATGGAAGGTGAGTAGAATGTACATTTTTTCTTTTTCCGTAACTTATCAACAACGTTGCGGCAGCGGTTGTCGCTTCGATAACGCCTTCTACTGCTGCAAAACGAGAATAGATCAGTCGCCTGCCGTCCAGTTGGCGAAGTGCTACCACAAGCAGGACAGGTCGGAGACCTGTCCTACGCGCGCTGAGCCTTGCGCGGGGTCAAAAATGCACTTACAGGCAGGGCAGGTCGGAGACTGTCCTACAGCGCTACCTTATTCACATCGGCATAGACTTCCATGCCCAGCGTTTTTGCCAGGTCGCGGTCTTTCTCCCGCATGAGCGGCGAAATCAG
Organism: Chloroflexota bacterium; assembly: GCA_037440925.1. GTDB lineage: Bacteria > Chloroflexota > Anaerolineae > Anaerolineales > Villigracilaceae > JAABUE01. Next base: position 1,096 of record JBBITF010000097.1, on the reverse strand, counting down.
CAGCAAGCGGTTCACTTTGCGCTCCAAGCGCTTCTCATACGAACGCACCTTGCGCTCGAATATGTACACGTCCGCTCGGCTGATCGAAGGCTTGATCTCACACGCCAACACTTCCTCGTTGCGGATGATGATATCCAGTTCCACCAGGTCTGGCCGCCCAAACGCTTCTCCGCTTTTATCCTTGTACTCCACCCGTTCAACCGTCACCCCAAACGAGTTTTCCAGGATGCTTGCCAGCGAACTGCTGCGGAAAGCGGCTTCGGTCGAAGTTCTTTAACACAAACCCAGCGCGTTAATCGTGCGGTCAATTTCGTGCCAGCGGCATTCCTGCTCTTCGCGTCTTTGCTTCAACTCAATCAGCATTTGCTTGAAACGGCTTTCGGTCTCGACCCGGCTGGGAGCGTAATCGTGAATCAGATGCCACACCCAATCCCGAATTTGCGGGTCTTGGGTGATCAGGTTAGGCAACTCTTTCACGATAATCTCACGTACTTTCTGTTCCGTCATACGCTCCTGCAATGATTTTATCACGCTTCTACCGATGATTGACCGGCAGAGATGGGGTCAGACGCCCAGGAGACAATAGCAGCGCTACTTTGACCGATTGCCCCTCCAACAAGAGTAAAATCGTGAGTGCGCCAAACCGATGGGCGGCATCATGCCATTGATCCCCTCACAGGCAATGTGGTTTGGGAGGTAACTGCCTACCCTCACCCTAACCCTCTCCCAGGTCTCGACACGCTCGACCGCCAAAGGGAGAGGGAATAACGCGAAAATTCAAGTGATTTGCCCCCTCTCCCGCCGGGAGAGGGCCGGGGTGAGGGCGATTTACCAGAACAAATGTTTAATCTAACATTGTCAAGCTATTCAGCAGGCTCTAACAGCCTGTCGGAGAAGACTTGAAAATTGCCCTATTGCTCCGTTGGATTGCCAAATCCAACGGTTTACAACTTAGCGCGGTCTCCACCGCAACCCATTTTGGAGTCCGACAACTCCAGTCCTCGGTATGCCGAAGTCTGGAGACTTCGGACTCCAAACGCCTCGCGGTTGTGATCGTTTTTCAAGAGCAATTCTTTGGTGATTGCCCACAAGAGAG
>JBBITF010000096.1:0-6489 GCA_037440925.1 Chloroflexota bacterium | reverse complement strand
AAAAAAAACACAGGGCTTCAGCCTGTCAACTTCTGTCTAACGTAGCACAGGCTTCAGCCTGCCGAAAAAAACACAGGGCTTCAGCCTGTCATAAATTTCTTCACGGAGGAAGAGGATGCAATTCAAACGTTTGACTTTTTGGTTCGTGCTGCTGGGCCTGACGCTGGTGGTCGTCAGCGCCGTTTCGCTGATGAGCGTCCAGCCGGCCAGCGCACAGTGCGGTTCGCAGGCTTCGTCCTGTAAGAACTGCCACGAGGCGCAGGGACAGATGCCGGTCAACAATGACGGCAACCCCTGGCACACCTCGCACGCTTTCGGCGATTTCTGCTACATCTGCCACGCCGGCAATCAGCAGGCTACCGATGCGGCTGCTGCTCACACCGGCATGGTGCCGCCCCTGGAGGATATTCAGGCCTCCTGTCAGCAGTGCCACGTGAACGATTTGCAGGAACGCGCCCAGGTGTATGCGGACGCGCTCGGGGTGGCGATCGGCTCGGGTTCCGGCGGACAGGCTGCGGCGGGGAACGAACCGGCGGCTCCGGCTACGGAATCCGCTCCGGCGGCCGCGGCGGTCAGTCAGTGCAACGAAGTCGTGGTGGATGATCCCAATCTGGTGGATTACGCCGCCCACTACGAGCAGACCGTTCTGGGCAAGAAGCCGGTCAATTGGGGCAATGTCATCCTGCTGGTGATGATTGCCGGTATTGTGGTCGGCGGCGGCGGGTATGTCATCACCCGCGAGAAACTGGTCAGCGTGAAGTTTGGCGATACCAAAGCGGTGGACGCCGAGTATCCGGCCGATGTGGTGGAGATGCTGCCCAAGATTGCCGGGCTGAAGGCGGGCGCCCGCAAGTCGCTGGAGAAGGTGCTGGCGCACAAGAAGGCCGATAAGGCGCTTGACCTGCTGGATACGATTTTGTCTGAAGAGGAGTGAACCATGAAAGCCATCTGGAATTACATCCGCAGAGAAGAATGGTCGCCCTATATCGCCGGGATTTTGCTCGGGGTAGTGGGCATTCTGGCGGTGTGGATTAACAACAGCCTGCTGGGCGCTTCGGGCGCGTTTGAGAACCTGGTGGGCATTATCGGCAAGAAGATTGCGCCGAGTTTGTTCGACAACATGTACTTCAACTTCGTCATGCCGGCCGAGATTAACACCAATGTCGTCTTGCTGGTGGGGATTTTCTTCGGCAGCATGCTGGCGGCGTTGACCAGCGGCACGCTCAAGTTCCGCGTGAACGATAACGAGCAATGGAAGAAAATCTACGGGCCGCAATTGTGGAAGCGCTGGCTGCTGCTCTTCGTGGGCGGCATTATCTTGGAGTACGCTTCGGGGATTGCCGGCGGCTGCACCAGCGGCCTGGCGATTTCGGGCGGCATGCTGCTCGACCCGGCGGCGTTCCTGTTCATTGCCGGGATGTTCGCTTCGGGCATCGTGACGGCAAAGATTATCTACGGCAAGCGCTATTAGGAGGTAGCCATGACTTCGTTTATCGTTGCTTTCGTGCTGGGCCTTGCCTTCGGCTTTGCGCTCAATAAGGCCGGGCTGACCAAGTATCACAAAATCGTCAATGTCTTCCGCTTTACCGATATGGCGGTGTTGAAGTTCATGATGACCGCCCTGGTTGTCTCGATGAGCGGTCTGTACCTGCTGCGCGGCCTCGGCCTGGTGACCTTCCCCGCTCCGCCGGCGACCTATGTGGTCGGCAACCTGGTGGGCGGCCTGATCTTCGGCGTGGGCATGGCGATGGCCGGTTTCTGCCCCGGCACAGCCGCCGCCGGCACAGGAGATGGCAAACTGGATTACCTTATCCCCGGCGTGCTCGGCTTTCTGACCGGCGCGGCCATCTACGGCCTGACCTATCAGCAAGTGCAGCCGGCCATCATGGCCATCGCCAACTACGGCAATGTGGTCATCCCCGACCTGTGGAATCTCAGCCCCTTCCTGACCGTTTTGCTCTTCGCCCTCATGTCGCTCTTCCTGTTCTACATGATTGACCGGGCCGGATGGCAGAGGAAGAGCAGTGATCAGTAAGCAGTGATCAGTAAGCAGTAATCAGTAATCAGTGGGCAGTGATCGGTGAGCGAAAAACTGATAACTGATAACTGAACACTGGAGTTACCTATGACCCAAACCATCTCACGACGAGATTTTCTGAAATTAGGCGCGGCGGCGGGCGCGGCGCTGGCGACCGGCAGCCTGCTCCCGGCTCCGGTGGCCGAGGCAGCCCGTCAGGCCGGGTTCCTCGACTCGAAGGGCGACGGCTACATCCCCAGCATGTGCGAGATGTGCGTCTGGCGCTGCGGATTGATCGCCAAGGTCAAGGATGGACGCGTCGTCAAACTGGACGGCAACCCGGAGCATCCGCACTCACGCGGCAACCTGTGTCCGCGCGGCCAATCGGGCCTGATGAACACCTACGACCCCGACCGTGTCCTGACCCCGCTCATCCGCGTCGGCAAGCGCGGCGAGGGCAAGTTCCGCAAGGCCACCTGGGACGAGGCGCTCGACCTGGTTGCCAGCAAGATGCTGGAAATCAAGGAAAAGTACGGCCCGGAGGCGATGGTCTTCTCGACCACCCACTGCCTGACCCAGCCGCAGTTCGAGAACCTGCTCTATGCCTATGGCTCGCCCAACTACGGAACGCAGCGCAGCCTGTGCTTCAATGCCATGATCACCGCCTTCCAGTTGACCTACGGCATTGAAGAACCGGCCCGCAGCTACGACAACGTGGAATTCATCCTGATGGTGGGACGCAACCTGATGGAGGCCATCTCGACCTCCGAGACGGGCGAACTTGCTCGCGCCCTCGACCGCGGCGCCAAGTTGGTCTACCTCGACCCGCGCTACACCAAGACGGCTGCCAAGGCCAGCGAGTGGATTCCCATCCGCCCCGGCACCGATTCGGCTTTCCTGCTGGCGATGATCAATGTCATCGTGACCAATCAACTGGCAGACTGCGAATTCGTCAAACAGTATGTCGTCGGCTGCGATAACATCGAAGACGAAATGAAGAAATACACGCCGCAGTGGGCCGAACAGATTACCGGCGTGCCGGCCGAGACCATTGAACGGATTACCCGCGAGTACGCCGGCGCCAAACATTGCGCCATGGTGCATCCCGGCTGGCGGACTTCCAACTTCGTCAATTCCTTCCAGACCGAACGGGCGATTGCCACGCTCAACGCTTTGAGCGGCACCGTGCTGCGACCGGGAGGCTGTCTCTCGGCCGAACTGACGGTAGAGGGCGCCGGGCTGGGCGCGCCGCCTCAGCCGCCCTACCCGCGCATCTCGGCCCTCCGTCTGGACGGCGTGCCGTGGAAGTACCCCCTCGTGCCGCTTAAACTGGGCGTCTTCCAGGAACTGCGCGATAACATCCTGCGCGGCGAACCGTATCAGGCGCATGGCTGGTTCATCTCGCGCCAGAATCCCATCCTGGCCCTGCCCGACCGCAACAAGACCCTGCAGGCTTTCGGCAAGATGGATTTCATCGTCACCATTGACATCCTGATGAACGACTCCGCCTGGTTCTCGGACGTGGTGCTGCCCGAAGCCTCCTACCTGGAACGTTACGACCCGCTCCTGCCGGTGGACGGCAAAGCCTTCATCCGCCAGCCGGTCATCGAGCCGCAGGGCGAGGCCAAATCCACGCTCTGGATTTACAAACAACTCGGCGAGCGCCTGGGCATTGGCGAATACTTTCAGTATGAAGACGAAGAAGACTTCCTGCGCCAGCAACTCAAGACACTCGGCGTCAGTCTGGAAGAGGTCAAGGCCAAAGGCTACGCCAGGATGCCGGAGCAAGAGAAAAACGGCGAAATTACCTTCAATACCCCCTCCGGCAAAATCGAAGTTTATTCCGAAACGCTCAAGAATGCCGGCTTCTCGCCCTGGCCAACCTGGGAAGAGCCGCCCATGCCCGGCGAAGGGGAGTTCTATCTGCTGACCGGCAAGGTGGCGCAGCACACGCAGTTCGGCACGCAAAACAATCAACTGCTGCACAAATACGCCGACGAGCCGCGCCTGTGGATGAACGCCAAAACCGCTGCCCAGAAAGGCCTGCAAGATGGCGACTGGGTGAAGGTGACCAGCAAGGTCGGCAGCGTCCACATCCGCCTGAAGGCAACCGAAGCCATCCGCCCGGACTGCGTCTATCTGACGCCTGGCTACGGTCACCTCTCCAAGGGGTTGACCACCGCCTACGGTTACGGCGCCAGCGACTCGGTCCTGCACGAGACGTACACCGATCCTATCAGCGGCAGCCAGGCCCTCAGTCAGACCTTCGTCACGGTGGAAAAAGCATAAACGGCATCCCTCACCCCCGTCCCCTCTCCCATTGGGAGAGGGGTGAAGGGGTGAGGGAGAGGAGAACTTATGACTGAAATCAAACATCATGCTTACCTGTTCGATGCCACCCGCTGTATTGACTGCCGCGCCTGCATGGTGGCCTGCAGCGTGGAAAACAACATTGAAATGGACAAGACCCGCATCTGGGTATCTGGCGTGGGCGTCAAGGGCGAGTTTCCCAACCTGCAGCGCGCCACGATGGTCTATCACTGTATGCACTGCGAGCATCCCGACTGCATGTCGGCCTGCCCGGTGGGCGCCTACAGCAAACGCCCCGATGGGCCGGTGGTCTACAACCCCGAAAAGTGTATCGGCTGCCGTTACTGCATGAACGCCTGTCCCTTCGGCGTGCCGCACTTCGACTACGACAAGGGCATTGTGGAAGGCGCATTCATTGACAAATGCACCTTCTGCCCGCAGCGCATTGACGTTGGCGAAGAACCCGCCTGCGTGCAGACCTGCCCAACCGACGCCCTGGAATATGGCGAACGCGAGGAACTGCTGAAGAAGGCCCACGAACGCATTGCTGCCCATCCTGACCGCTACATCCAGCACGTTTACGGCGAATTTGAGAACGGCGGCACCTCCTACCTCATCATCTCACACGTCCCCTTTGAGGAACTCGGTCTGCCGACTCTGCCGGAGAAACCCATCAACGAAGTCAGTGAAACGGCAGTCGGCCTGACTCTGCCGGTCGCCCTGGGGTGGGGCGCGGCGCTGACGGCGGTCACCGTGGGTGTCTCGCTGCTCAAGAAGAAGTCCGTCGCAGAGGGCGAAGCAGAAAAGAAACCGGAGGCAGAGAAATGAAACTGAACATCGCCATTCAACCGCGCTTCCGCATCGGCTTGTTCCCGCTGACCCTGTTGGTTTTCATGGGCATTGCCGCCTTCATCGCCCTGGGGCGTTATATCTACGGCATCGGCGCCATCAGCAACCTGAGCAACTCCTACCCCTGGGGCTTCTGGGTCAGTTTCGACCTGTTTACCGGCATTGCCATCAGCAGTGGCGCGTTCGTCATCGCTTCGCTGGTCTATATCTTCGGGCTGGAAGAGTTGCGCCCCCTGGTGCGCCCGACGCTGGTCACGGCTCTGCTGGGCTACGTCATGGAAGGCATAGCCCTGCTGGTGGAACTCGGTCAACCGCACCGCATTTGGTACTTCCTGCGCTACCAGAACTTCACCTCCTTCCTGCTCTTCATCGGTCTGTATGTGATGATTTACATCGCCGTGCTGACGGTGGAATTTGCCCCCGTTGTGTTTGAACGGCTGAAGTGGGACAAGGCCGCCGCCCTGCTCAAACGCTGGATGAAGCCGGTCGTCATCTTCGGGGCGGTCATCTCGACCCTGCACCAGGCCTCGCTCGGCTCGCTGCTGCTCATCCAACCGCAAAAACTGCATCCGCTCTGGTGGACGCCCTGGATCCCGCCGCTGTTCTTCGTCTCAGCGGTTGCCATCGGCCTGGCGATGACCATCTTCGAGTCGTCCATGACCTCGCGCTACTTCAAGCGCGCCCTGGAGACACACCTGCTCGAAAAACTGGCCCGCGGGCTGCCTTTCGTGCTGGGCTTTTACCTGGTGATACGCTTCGTCCAATTGGCGCTGGAGGGCAAACTCTCCCTGCTCTTTGCCAGCGGCGGGATGAGCCTCCTGTTCTGGGCTGAACTCCTGATCGGCGCGCTCCTGCCCATCGTCTTGTTCTCCTTCAAACGGGCGCGCACCAGCCCCGGCGGCCTGTTGACCGGCGCACTGCTGACGCTGGCGGGCATGATTCTCAACCGCTTCGATGTCAGTTGGTTTGCCGTCGAACACTACGACCCGCTCACCTACGCCCCGACCTTCATGGGCAAAGTGACCTACTTCCCCTCCATCACCGAAATCTTGGTCTCGGTGGGCATCTTCTCCTTCGGCATCCTGGCCTTTGGCCTGGCGGTCAAGTACCTGCCGGTTTTGGAGGCGGAACATCACGGCGCCCACGCCGGAGACTGACCTCCCGCTTCGTTCCTGACCCTCTACCTGTTTCCGTTTCGACGGGCCTTTGCCCACGCTGACGACCCTCCCGCTGAGCAGGCGGGAGGGTTTGCATTAGGTGACTCCACTGCAACAACCTGAACTTTACCAACCGGATTCCGGGTGTCGGCGCAG
>JBBITF010000095.1:0-6611 GCA_037440925.1 Chloroflexota bacterium | reverse complement strand
GGAAAGAATCTTGCTCAGTTGCAAGGATGCCTTGACGCATTGGCTCGCCCCATTTCCCCTCACCCCCGGCCCCTCTCCCGGCGGGAGAGGGGAGAAAACCCAGATGATTTTGTCGTTTTCGGCCAGAAAATCCGTTTCATCTATCCGTGTCCCTCTCCCTTCGGCGCATCGCTGGCTCGAGCAATGATGTGGGACAATATCGAGAAAAGATACAATGCGGTTGACACCCGCTATCGTTCAGAGTATGATGATCGCCAAGAAGCAATAATGATCGAATTTCGCCCGAAATTACAGCCCCTCCCGATGTGCGATTCGGGAAAGTGGTGATTCGCAGTACGCGTGTCCCAATAGATACGATTGTAGCGCTTCGCAGCCGGAATGACAGTTGACGAGATTACCGGGAATATAGTATTACTCTTGAGAATCTATCACAACCGCGAAGATTTTGATCAGTGCTGCGCGCAAACTGATGAGGCTTAACAATTATTTCGGTGATCTTGTCCTTAACGGCTCGTTTCCAGGCAGCGAAGAAAAAGCCAAACCCAGGCCGTTTGCGCCGCCCATCCGCTGGGGCAAGCCCCCGCTCAGGGCATGGAAATCCGCTCAAGCGGATTCGGAGTCGGCTTCCAGCCGACTTGCATGGACTGAGGCGGGGGATTGATCCCCCCGCCAAAGATGGAAAAATACCGAATTATTTTTTCAAGTTTCATAAGTTTGCGGCACAGCCGTATTTCAGAGGAACAGGTTTGGGTAACAGTTTGAGACAGGATTTCTGCTTGCGGGGGTGGATGAAGATTCCAGGTCGTATCAGCATCCTTTTCAAATTCCTGCGCCAGGTGGGACTCTCTCACGCGGCCTTGTATGCATTGTACAAGATTGAACTGATCACAGGATACTATCGTTTTGTAGAAAGAAGAAAGACGGGAGAAGACTACTCTCTTTCCTTTTTCCTCTTTCCTCTTCCATCTCGTGCCGAACTATCCCAGATCCTCGGCGCAGACGGCCAGCGCGCCTTGCTCGCCGAAGCAGACGAGATTGTGGCGGGCAAATTCCGCAGGTTCGGCGGCGAACCGGTCGAGATCGAACTCGCCTTTGCGCAGCCCCTCCGCCACTGGACAGAATACGAAACCAACCCGCAACTACTCCCTACTCTCCATTCTCTGCTTCCTGATATCAAATTCATCTGGGAAGCCGCCCGCTTCGGCTGGGTCTACCCGCTGGGCCGCGCCTACCGTCTGACGCAGAACAAAACCTACGCCGAAGCCTTCTGGCGTTATTTCGAGCGTTTCACCGCAGCCAACCCTCCCAATTTGGGGCCGCATTGGATGAACGGTCAGGAGGTGGCTATTCGGCTAATGGCGCTCGCGTGGGCGAGTCAGGTCTTCGCCGCGGAGGGGGCCGATGAAACGGAAGCAGGTTCGAGCGTAGAAAGACGCGCGCGCCTGGCGCGGTCCATTGCCCAGCACGCTGCGCGCATCCCGCCCACCCTCGTCTACGCCCGCGCCCAAAACAACAATCATCTCGTGACCGAGGCGGCGGCGCTCTACACTGCCGGCCGCGCGCTGGGTCACGCTGGTTGGCGCGCTTTGGGCTGGCGTTGGCTGAATTGGGCCTTGCAGCATCAAATCAGCGCCTACGGCGAGTACATTCAGCACAGCGCCAATTATCACCGCTTGATGCTCCAGGCGGCCCTGTGGGTGAACGTCATCAAGGATGTGGATTGGCCGCGCCTGACGTTTCGCTCGTTGGGACGAGCCACACACTGGCTGTTTTCGCTGCTCGATCCCGCTTCGGGACGCACCCCCAACCTGGGCGCCAATGATGGGGCTTTGCTCCTCCCCCTGAGCGTGACACCGTTTAACGACTTCCGCCCAACCGTGCAAGCAGCGGCGCGCGCTTTTCTGCGCTATCAGTTGCCCGGCGGTCCCTGGGATGAAATGTCGCTATGGCTGGGGCTGGGCGCGCACGAAAAAACGTTCGACTCGGGTTCGTATATGGCCGAGCACGCCCGCGGACGGGAATCGTGGGCCTACCTGCGGGCGTCCACCTTCCCTTCGCGCCTCGGGCATATAGACCAACTGCACCTCGACCTGTGGTGGCGTGGTCTGAATGTTGCCCAAGATGCCGGCACGTACCTCTACAATGCGCCTCCGCCCTGGGACAACCCGCTGACCACAGCGCGCGTCCACAACACCGTCACAGTAGATGGCCGCGACTCCATGACGCGCGGCGGGCGTTTTATGACGCTAGACTGGTTCCCGGCCTATTCCAAGAGGGTGATTGTCTCTGATGAGAATGTGCTAGGACAGGTGACGGCCTGGCACAAAGGCTATCGCGGCGTGCGCCATGAACGCACCGTGACGGTCTACGCCGATGAACGCTGGCAGGTGGAAGATAGATTGCTCTCGGAACATTCGCATACCTATCGCTTGCATTGGCTGTTGCCGGATTGGGAATGGGAAATAGAGAGTAGAGAGCAGAGAGCAGAGAGCAGAGAGCAGAGAGTAGAGATTAGTTTGCAATCGCCGCAAGGCAAGGTGCTTCTTGTCTTGCAGGCTGCCTCACTGTCTCCCGATCCACTATTCTCTACTCACTATTCTCTATTCTCTAATCTCTATTCTCATCTCTCTTTGGTACGCGCCGGTGAGGTCGTTTTGGGTCAGCGAGATGTCCAGCCTTACGAAGGCTGGTATTCTCCCACTTATGGGGTCAAAATGCCGGCATTATCGCTGGCGTTGGAAATCTCTGCGCCGCAAGGGGCGAGGTTCATCAGTGAATTCCTCTTTCCGCGTTCTAGCCGCTGACATGCGCCAGGCGCGGGTCGAGGGCGTCGCGCAGGCCATCGCCGAGCAGGTTGAAGGATAACACCGTAAGCGCAATAGCAGCGCCAGGGTAAAAGACCAGGTGGGGAGCGGTAAACACCTGGTTGCGCTCTGCGCCCAGCATGGAGCCCCATTCAGGCGTAGGCGGTTGAGCGCCCAGACCCAGGAAGGAAAGCGCAGCCGCATCGAGAATGGCGGTTGCGATCCCCAACGTGCCTTGCACGATGAGCGGAGTCAAGGCGTTGGGCAAGATGCGATAGAACAAAATCTGGAATGGGTTGCCGCCCAAGGCGCGCGTGGCAGATACATAGTCCATTTCGCGCACCGAAAGCACGCTGGCGCGCACCACACGCGCATAAGCCGGAATAGAGACGATACCAATCGCCAGCAGAGCGTTGATCAGTCCAGGCCCCAAAACGGTCACAATGGCAATGGCCAGCAGCAAGGATGGGAAAGCCAGCAATACATCCATGACCCGCATGATGAGGTTGTCTACCCAACCCCCAAAATAGCCGCTCAATGCGCCCAAAACCGTGCCAATGACAATCGCAAAAGTGACCGTGGAAAAGCCCACCACCAGGCTCAAACGCGCGCCATACAACAGGCGGCTGAACTGGTCGCGCACATTACCATCAATACCCATAATATGCTGGGGCTGGTCGGCAGGGCAGCCCAAGAGATGAATGCAGGGCGCCTGACGGGGCTTGACCGACTCCGTCCCTAATAAAACTTTGATGGGGTCATAAGGCGCAATCCACTGTGCTGTGAGTGCAATAACCACCAGAAGGCCCAGAATGACCAGCCCCACGATGGCCGATTTCCGTTTGAACAATCTTCGCCAGGTAATCTGCCACAGGCTTACCGATTTAAGCGAGAGACCTTCAGCGTCTAGGGTTGCAAGTTGCGAGTCTGTGTTTGCCATGAAACATTACTCCAGGCGGATGCGAGGATCAAGGTAAGCATAGGAAATATCCACAATCAAGTTGAGCGCCACAAAGAAAATCGCAATGACCACTGTAAATGCCTGCACAATGCCATAATCGCGGGCAGTGATGGCCTCGAATAAAGTGCGGCCCACCCCCGACAGGCCAAAAATGGTTTCGGTCAACACCGCGCCTCCCAGCAAACTGCCCAAAGAGAGCCCAATGACCGTCACCAATGGAAGCAGCGAGTTGCGGAAGGCGTGTTTCAGCACCACCATGCGCTGAGTCAGGCCTTTGGCGCGCGCCGTGCGAATGTAATCTTGCCCCAGCACTTCCAACATGCTCGAACGCGCCATACGGGCAATCAAGGCCATCGGAATCGTACCTAACGCCAGCGAGGGCAAAATCAAGTGTTGCGCCGCATCCTTCAACAATTCCCAATTGGCGGTCAACAGGGCATTCAAAATGTTCAAGCGGCTGATGAACTGGTAAATCGCATCCAGCACGCTTCCCTGTTGCGCCGTAAGCCCCCACACCTCATTGAACGGCGGCGCCGAGATGCCAGGGCTGACGCGACCCGAGGGCGGCAACCAGAAGGGCGTATCTTTCAAGATGACAGAAAAGAAATAGGCCAGCATCAAACCAAGCCAAAAAACTGGCATAGAAACGCCCGTGTTCGCCCATACCATCGTCAGCACATCTACCCATGAATTATGTTTCACAGCCGAAAGGATGCCTAACGGAATGCCAATCAGCATACTGACGAACAACGCCGAGAAACTGAGTTCCACAGTGGTTGGCAGACGTTCCACGAGCAAACGGGTGACCGGCATACTGAAACGAATCGAGTTGCCGAAATCGCCGCGCGCAATTTCCCCCAGGTAAATCCCAAACTGCACATAGATTGGCTTATCTAGCCCCTTTTCGCGGATGAAGCGGTCACAGACTGCTTGAGTCGCCTTTTCGCCTAAAATAGCGCGGCATGGGTCGCCGGGAATCAAACGCGCCAGCGCAAAGGTGACCAGCAAAATGCCAAACAAGACAGGGATGGAAAGAAAGATTCGACGAAGGATGTATTGGAACATAATGAGGGGCTACCTCCAGTAAAAGTACAGGATGGCGGAGGTCTTCCACCATCCTGTATTTTAACCTATCTTACGAGCCTGTTGGGGTTATTTCCACATCAAACCCCAGAGGTAGTCGTAGTATTCCCACAAGTTGGTGTTGCCTTTGTGATAAGGCGAGCCAGGGTTCAAGCCCATGTCGAAGGTCGCCAGCACATCGGCAGAATCGAAATCGCTGCCGTCGTGGAACTTAACGCCCTGGCGCAGTTTGCACACCCAAACTGTCAAATCTTCATTGGGCTCACAGGATTCGGCCAGGTGAGGTTCCACAGCCGTATCGTTGATCTTATAGCCGTACAAGGCCTGAGTGACCTGCTCACAGGCGCGCAGGGACTCGCCATCAGTCTCATCGGCGCAGAACAGGCTGATGGGTTCGGCGTTCTGCATCCAGACGAAGACATCGCGGCCGCCCGGATCGGAGTAAGCGAACAGTTCGGTGGTGAGCGGGCTGGCCTGCGGATTGGTCACATCCGCGCGGTAAGCGGCAGCCGAACCGCCGTGCGAAACCGGCACCATCGGGACCAGTTCGCGGATGGCGTTATTGGCCTGGGCATAAACCGGAGCGGCTTCAACAGGATCAGCAATGGTGGCGCCTTTCGCAATCGGTTCATAAATCTCAGGCGGAATAACACCAAATTGCTGAGTATTTTTACCAAAGTGATAATCCAGGAAATTGGTGATGTGCGGATAGTCTGCGCCCCACCCCAGCAGATATAGACCATCCAGGCGGCCCGCACCGGATTCTTCGATAAAGGCGCCCGATTCCATGACGACGATTTCAGCGTCAATGTTCAGGTTCTCCTTCAACTGTGCTTGGATGTCCTGGGCCACATTGCTGACTTGCGGCAGGTAGCCGCGCACGACATCGCGGTAATACAGTTTGGTCTGGAAGCCATCCGGGAAACCAGCCTCGGCCAACAGAGCCTTGGCAGCCTCAGGATCGAAGTCATACCACGGATCGCCCTCGCAACCGTTGGGAATGGAGCAAGGAGTGAAGTGCGAAGCAACCTCAGAACCTTTGGGATAGAAGGTATCCACAATACGCTGCCGATCAATCCCCATGGCAATGGCCTGGCGCACTTTGACATTGTCGAAAGGCGCAAAGGTATTGGTCATGCCGATGTAGAAGACGTTCAAAGCCGGGCGCTTGGCCAATTGCAGGTTAGGATCGCCTTCAATGGTAGCAAAATCATCCGGGCCAACGTTGTCGAAGCCGTCAATCGTACCCGCCATCAGTTCGTTCAAGCGGGCAGCAGACTCGGTAGACCAGCGGAAAACCAACGTTTCTGCTTTGGGCGCTTCGCCCCAGTAATCAGGAAAGGCTTTGAAAGTGATGCTCTCGCCGCGCTTCCATTCTTCGACCATGTAGGGGCCGGTGCCAATCGGTTTTTCCAGGCCCTCGCTGGTGCGGCTCTCCTCACCGGCGGTGGCTTCAATCCACTCTTTGGAGTAGATTGAAAACGGGCTAAAGGCGATCTTGGAAAGGAAGGCCGGGTCCGATTTGCACAAGTTGAAAGTCACCGTGTACTGGTCGGTGGCCTCGATGGACTTAAAGAAACCACCGTAATCGCAGTCTGGGACAGCCAAGGTAGTGCCGTCGAAAGTTGCAATCGGCACTTTGGGCGGCGGTGTAGGTTCGGCTGGTGCTTCAGTTGCAGCCGGCGCTTCAGTTGCAGCCGGCGCTTCGGTTGCAGCCGGCGCTTCGGTTGCTTTTGGGCCACAGGCCGCCAAAACCAGGCCGG
>JBBITF010000094.1:0-6774 GCA_037440925.1 Chloroflexota bacterium | reverse complement strand
TTACATCTTCTTCGTTGTAGCCTTTGACTACCACGGCGTTGAGTTTAACCGGCGTCAAGCCGGCCTCCTGAGCGGCCATGATGCCATCCCACACGTCTTCCATATCGCCCCAGCGCGTCAGACGCTTGAATTTTTCAGGGTTGAGCGTGTCTATGGAGATATTGACCCGTTGCAGGCCGGCCTCTGCCAGCGGCTTTGCCAGTTTTGACAACAGAATGCCGTTGGTGGTCATCGAAACGCTGCGGATGCCGGGCGTGGAAGCGATGCCGCGTACAATGTCCACGATATGCGCGCGCACGGTCGGTTCGCCGCCTGTCAAACGGATTTTGTCGAAACCCAAACTGGCAAACAAGCGCGTGAACAACAAGATTTCGTCATCTTGCATCAAGTCTGCGTTTGGTCTGAAAGTCTGGTCTTCGGGCATACAATAAATACAGCGCAAGTTGCAATGATCGGTCAAACTGATGCGCAGGTAGTGAATGTTTCGTCCAAAGCGGTCTAGAGCCATAGGGTAATTATAACAATTTTGGTCCTTTGGAATTGATGTGGTATCCCCCCACTTCTGGCGTTTGTTCTGGTAAATTGCCCTCACCCCGGCCCTCTCCCGGCGGGAGAGAGGGCAAATCGCTTGAATTTTCGCATTATCCCCTCTCCCTTTGATGGTCGAGCTTGTCGAGACATGGGAGAGGGTTAGGGTGAGGGCCAATACTTACACGAAAATGTGACATTGCCAAAGTAGTTACAATTTAATCAAGCAATAAATCTGGTTAGAAACGTCAGGGGAAAACCACTAAGACACGGAGACACAGAGAAAAAGAATTGAAAAACTCCGTGACTCGGTGTCTCCGTGGTTCAAAGCGGATTGCTCGGTTTAAGTTAATCTGCAATAAGGGGCTGCTGGCAAAACAATCACAGTTCATGGGGAATTGCCGTGATTTTGCTGACGATGGCAAGTACCTAAAATGGGTATTGCCAGGTCCCAAATGCAAGCAGAACGTTGGCCTGCCCTGCTTATCTGGCGGCTGGATGGGTCAGTCCGACCCGGCGTCACAGCAATTCCCAGAGAACCTGTTCTATTTTGGTTTACGGCTGGCTAATGGTGATCCAATCCACTTCGACCTTGACCGGCAAGTCATTGAAGGAAGAAGCAGAAATGCCTACCTTTCCATCGCGCAACACAAAATTATTGTCGGTATAGACGCGGGTCTCAAAGCCGTTGATGTAAAGCGAAAGCATGCGCTCTTTGCAAATAATCTTATAGGTATTTACATCTTTACCCGATTTGATTTTGTTCGAACCGCCGTCTGCCAGTTTGTTGTAAACTACATCGCCAGCGGCGTTATAGGTAGCCGCAAGGATATTGTACAGGCCGTTATTGGCAACATTGAACTCGTACCACCCCTCCTCCTCGCTGTAACGGCAAATCAAACTGATATTGTTGTCGTTTGTGCCGCGATTCTCGACTCGCGCCTCTACGGCAACATCTTTGTAGGTGTAGGGGTCATACGTCACGTACACGTACAGATACTTGGAACTGATATCGAAAACCAGGTATCCATCTTTGGTTTCCAAGTTCAATCCTGCTTCATTTGCCTCGTTGGATCCTTTTATGGTGAAATAGGTCCAATTGCTGTTATCTCCATCGAATTCTTCAGTAAAGAATTCCTGGGCGGCGGGCTGGGGCGGTTCGGTTGGCTGAGGTGGTTCGGTTGGCTGTGCCGGCTGGGCTGGTTCCGCTGGCTGGGGCGGCTCAGTTGGCGCGGGCGTTTCTCCGCCTCCCAGACAAGCCAGGCTAACCATTGTCATCAGCACAAACAAAAAAACAAAGGGCTTGAGCGTTTTGGCAAACATTGGATTCTCCTCACGAGATAAAAATTTGGATGGAACGTTCTTTACAAGTATAGCATGAAAGAATAAACTTTTGCATGCACACTCAAATAGTCCAAATAGGCTATCGGAAGTAACTGCCTACCATCGCGCCTATTTTGATGCTGAGATAGGCACCGAATGTTTGCTTAACGCCAGGCTTTGCCTGGTACCGGCCAAAGGCCGGCGCTACGCTGCTATCACGGCCTAATAGAACGAGGCGCTAGGCAGTTACTACCTATCGAATTACATTTGCTTCGTTACAGTCAGGGAGAAGTAAAGCAGGCTCAGCTTTCCTGTACGTCTCCGGCCTTTTCGCTTTGTATCTGGCGTAATAAAGCGCGCAAATTGCGCTGGTGCAGCCTCTCAGCCAACCCGCCCAGGTGAACACGGCTTTTGCCGCACTCCTCGATTTTTATGTTGTCCAGGTATTCCAGGGCAGCCTTGCGTCGGGCGGCGGTACGTGCCACTTTCTTGATGGCGTTGATATAGTTCAAATTTTCTTTGACAGCCGAGTCGATCTCGCCGCGCAGGATGATGTCACCGTGACCCTGGACGATGTTCTCCAACCCCATGCGCCCAATTTTTCGAATAGAAGCGGCAATCTCATCCGCGTTGCCGTCCACAATATAAGGCAGCGGCATAAAGGCATCGCCGGCAAACAGGATGCGGTCTTCCTCTACCAATACGCTGATGCCGTCTGAACTATGCCCCAAGGCTGGCATGATGACGAGATTCTTCTTGCCCACGCGCAGGGTGATCTCGCCCTGGCTGAAGGTAACTTGAGGCAGGATAATTTTGACCTGCCGCAAGACGGCATTTTGTTTACGTGCTGCCTCCAGTGACGGGAGGCCTCGTTCGTTTAGCAATTCTCGGCAACGGTCATGGGCAATCACCGTTGCGCCGGGAAAGAAGCAATTTCCCCAGGCATGATCGGCGTGATGATGGGTATTGATCACGTAACGAACTGGCACGCCTAACTCATGTTCGATGAATTCTCGGATGCCAAGCGTTTCTTCTGGCAGGGCCAGCGTGTCTATGACCACTGCCCATTGCGGCCCGGCTATCACGCCAGCCGTCACTTGGGCGTAAACTTCGCTTTGAAACCAATAGACGTTTTCGGATACGCGTTCGCGGTGCATGTTGTTCCTCGCCATGAATTTCTTGTATTCTCTCGATACATCGGGGCGCAAGGCGTTTGGGAGGTGTTGTACACGTCTAAAACGCCTCGCTTAGATTTGAGGAGATACAATTTCTCTATTAGTAGCACAAATGCTTGGTAAAAGTCAAGTTGTATAGACAAAAGTCGGCCGTTCTCGATATGCTTTGTGGGATTGTCAGTAACTGCCTACCCTCACCCTAACTCGGACAAGCCGAAACCAATGTAAAGTACACAGGTACACAAGTAAGGCACTACAAACTTGTAAGACCTGACTCCGCGCTGGTAGGGTAAAATACAAGAGTTGCCGCCTGTGCGCCGCCGCGCGCAGCGCCTCAACGCAACCAAGGAACATCGAAGAAAAGACATGAAACTCACTTTTGTTACCCGTCCTTCGCCCCTGGCTCTTTGGCAAACTCGCTGGGTTATGCAGGCCCTGAAAAAAGCGCATCCTGGCCTGGTGTGTCAAGAAAAAGTTGTCTCTACGCAGGGCGATAGAATTCTCGATAAGCCGCTGCCCAAAATCGGCGGAAAAGGATTGTTCACCCAGGAACTCGAATGTGAACTTCTCTCGGAAGTAGCCGATTGCGCCGTGCATTCCCTCAAAGATTTACCGGTCGAAAGCGCCCCCGGCTTGGTCATTGGATGTATCCCCCCGCGGGCAGAAGCGAGGGATGCGTTGATTTCCAAAGAGGGATACACGTTGGAGACTCTGCCCTCCGCTTCGGTGGTTGGGACCTCCAGCCTGCGTCGCGCTGCCCAGGTCTTGGCAGCCCGCCCCGACCTGACCACCCTCTCCCTGCGCGGCAACGTGGATACCCGCCTGCGCAAGGCGCTCGAAGGCCCTTACGACGCCATCATCCTGGCCGGCGCCGGTCTGCTGCGTCTGGGGCTGGAAGCGCACGTTACCCAATGGCTGCCGCTGGAGATCATGCTGCCGGCGCCTGCTCAGGGGGCGCTAGCGGTGCAATGCCGCGCCGATGACAAGGATACCCTGTCTCTGCTGGCATCCATTGAACATGCGCCCACGCGCGCAGCGGTCACGGCAGAACGTCAGTTCCTGTTCAAACTGGGCGGCGGATGCGCTGTGCCGGTCGCGGCGTTTGCTTCGGTAAGCGCAGAACAACCCCCCAACATCCGTCTGACTGGGCTGGTGGCCTCCCCCGACGGCAAATTGGTCGTCAAGGTCACAGGAGAAGGCACCGATGCGCTGACGCTGGGCAGCGAACTGGCCTGTGACGCCCTGGCGCAAGGCGCAGATGCCCTGTTGCCCATGATTGCAGATTGCAACCCCTTATGAAAATCCTCATCACCCGCCCCCGTTCTCAGGCCGACTCCTTTGCCGAGCGCCTCCTCGAGGCCGGTTTTGAACCGGTCTTCTTCTCGGTCATCGAAATTCGTCCTGTGAAAGTAAATGTAGCCCTTGAGCGGGCCATCGAAAAATTGGGCTGCTATGACTGGATTGTCTTTACTTCTGTCAATGGGGTAGAGGCGTTTTTCAATGCGGCTGACAAAATGCCTCATTGGAGGAAAGGCATCCATTTCCAAATTGCCGCCATTGGGCCAAAGACAGCCGCCGCCCTCGAAGCGCGCGGGATGCGAGCGGATTTCGTTCCGCAAGAGTATGTGGCAGAGGCGATCCTGCCGGGGCTGGGCGACCTGCGCGGACGCTGGGTGCTGCTTCCGCGCGCCGAGGTAGCCCGCAAGGCCTTACCCGAAGCCATTGCTCAGGCAGGCGGCATTGCCCACGAGATTGCCGTGTACCGCACTGTCGCCGCGCAACCCGCCGAGGAAGGGCTGGCAGCCTTGAGGTCCGGCGTCGAAGCGGTGACGTTCACCAGCCCGTCCAGCGTGGAAAATTTCGTCGCCCTCGTCCGCCAGGCGGGGCTGGATCCGTTCCATCTTCCAGGTCAGCCTAAAATTGCCTGCATTGGGCCGATTACCCAACAAGCAGCGCAGCAGGCCGGCTTTCTCCATCCCCTTGCTGCAAAAGAATATACAACCGAAGGTTTGGTTGAATTACTATCCCAAATTTTAAAGTAACTTTTGGAGGCATGATGACTACCCTTGCATTCGATACGCGCCCATCTCTATCGCTTGGCCGCGAAACTCGAACAGCCCAAACGGTGCGACCTCGCCGCCTGCGCCAAAACGAGGCCTTACGCTCGTTGGTGCGGGAAACCGAACTGAACGCCCGCGATTTCATTTACCCGTTGTTCATCCGTCACGGGAAAGGACGCACGCCCATCAAATCTATGCCGGGCATAGCGCAATTATCAGTAGACGAGGCAGTGAAAGAGGCCGAAACCGCCGCCAAATTGAACGTGCCGGGCGTTGTGCTGTTCGGTATTCCGGCGCAGAAAGACCCTATCGGGTTGGAGAATTTCGATCCGAATGGCATCATCCAACAGGCTGTTCGAGCAATCAAAAAGGAAATCCCCGAATTGCTGGTTGTCACCGATATTTGTCTGTGCGAATACACCGACCATGGACATTGCGGGATTTTGAATAGCCGGCCTTCGATGTCTCCCAACGGCGGAACTCGCCGCGCGTCCAATTCTGGAGAAGACGAACTCCCCTACCCCCACTTACCCGAAGGCTATGTTCTCAACGACCCTACGCTGGAGGTGCTGGGCAAGGTAGCCGTTTCGCACGCCGAATGCGGCGCAGACATCGTGGCGCCCTCTGGCATGATAGACGGTATGGTAGCGGCTATCCGCGCGGCGCTGGATGAGAACGGTTTCGAGAATTTACCTATCTTGTCTTATGCAATCAAGTATGCGTCCTCGTTCTACGGTCCCTTCCGCGAGGCAGCCGAGGGAGCGCCTAAATTTGGCGATCGCAAATCGCATCAAATGGACCCGGCCAATGCGCGCGAAGCGCTGCGCGAGGCAGCCCTGGACGTGGAAGAAGGCGCCGATATGTTGATGGTCAAGCCGGCCTTGCCCTATTTGGATGTGCTATGCACGGTCAAAAATGCTTTTCCAGAATTGCCGATGGCTGCCTACAATGTGAGCGGCGAATATGCCATGGTCAAGGCGGCCGCCCAAAACGGCTGGATCAACGAGGCCAAAGTGACGTTGGAGGTCTTGACCTCCATCAAACGCGCCGGCGCCGATTTCATCATCACCTACCATGCCCTGCAAGCGGCTGAGTGGTTGAAACAAGGCGCTTGACCGCGAAACGGCTTGATATACCCCAACCTTCCCTTTGGACGCCCGTCAGGACAGGCTGGCTTCAAACCAAGGTTGTGGCGCAGCCTCTTTTGAGGATAGCCTCCCCAAAGGGGGCTGCTGGCGAAACAATCACACAGGTTCGCAGAGACCCAATTACGGTCCGCGCACGAAAATTGACGTGATCGAAACGCTGTGATACAATTCTGGCGTTCAGACGCCCCCATCGTCTAGCGGCCTAGGACGGGGCCCTCTCAAGGCCCAAACAGCGGTTCGAGTCCGCTTGGGGGCACCTCTCTATAGGCAAACCTTCCCCTGCCTTTCATCGGGGAAGGTTTTTTTTGAGAACAAGGGGGCAACGTACCCCGGGCTTTGCTCGGCAAGGCCGCGCTTATTTTTTAGTCTTCTTTTCCGCGTTGACCGTATTCCCCTCCCCGCTGATGATGGCGCTGCCGGAGACGTTCCCGCCGATTATCACACCGCCTGCCCACACGGCTTTGGCGCCTGACCCCTGGGCGATGGCGCCATCGCCGCTCAGGGCAGCGGCGAGCATGGCTTGAGCCTGTTCGGCGGTGA
>JBBITF010000093.1:0-6867 GCA_037440925.1 Chloroflexota bacterium | reverse complement strand
AGCCGCCGAAAACCTCGGCAAACTCGGCGTCCCGGTCATCGAACTGGCGGGGAAGATTTTGAAATTGCTGCAGTAGCACAGGATAATGAACATTAACAATTTAATTCGGTAACTTTTTGGTGAGATAGCTGTTTCTAATATGGAGGTGAATATGGCAAAACGGCTCACACTCACACTTACATCTGAGCAGCGGCGCGAACTGGAACATACCCGTGATCATCACAAAAAAGCATACATGCGGGAAAGAGCGAGTGCGATGCTCAAAATAGTGAATGGTCAATCGGCAAGGCAAGTGGCAAGACAGAGCTTGCTGAAGGAGAGGGACCCCGATACCATCTATGCTTGGTTCCACGCTTATGAAGCAGAAGGCCTGAAAGGCTTGCAAATCAAAGGCGGACGCGGACGAAAGCCTGCTTTTTCCCCCTCGCCATAAAGAGGAGGAAAGCGCTCGCCAAGCCATCCTGCAGGTTGTGCGGTGGGAGCCTCATCTGTTTGGTTTTCACCAAAGCCGCTGGACGTTGAACAGCATTGCTCAAGCTTGTCCCTGGCTGCAGACCCACACCCCTGCGGGCTTATCGCAACTTCTGGATCGGTTACGCATCAGTATAAACGCGGTCGCGCCTATATTCACAGTCCAGACGAGTACTATGAAGACAAGCGCAGTCGGGTGCAACACTTCCTGGCAGGCGGGGCCTGCCTTCCAACCGCATGAACGAGCGAGAGCACGTTCTTAGCAACTATGCCTGCTGCGAGCCTGGTATGAACCCGAACGCTATGTTTTCCTGTATCTCGATGAGTTCACCTACTATCGCCAACCGACACTCGCCTGCGCCTATGCAGCCATGGGACACGAGCAGCCTTTGGCCTATTTGAGTTGTCAAACTAATGCTCGCTTCCGTGTCTTGGGCGCTTTGAATGCCATCACTGGTCGAGTTACTTATCGCCAGCACTACAAGATTGGTCTGCGACAGAGGTCTGATTTCTATGCGGCTTTGCGAGCTACCTATCCTGATGCTGAAGAAATTTACATCGCAGAAGACAATTGGCCGATCCATTTCCATCCTGATGTCTTGGCGCGGCTTCAACCACAAACTTTCGATCCTGCCCCACCCAAAATGCCACCCACTTGGCCAACAACGCCCAGTCCACAGGCAATCCACGATAATTGTAACTATCTACCCACTAGGTCCTGCGGCAGACCCTAAAGGTTTCTTTTGCAAACAAGATGTCAATTCTACGGAAAAAGCCTTCTGCCTACAAAAGGTTTCGATAGCAGCGCAAACCTTTAGGGTCTTGTTGTTATAAAAGGTAGGCAGTTACGATTCAGAACAAAAAACGAAGATTTTGTACTGAAAATTTCATTTTTCTTTGAGCCTTGGCGTCTTTATGGCTTTGTGCTTCCTTTCGGATGCTCAAAGAAACGTCTTTGTGACTTCGAGTCTCAGTGTTTTTGTGGTAAAAAGGAGAAACCATGGACGAAGAAATCAAAACCTTCTTGCTGCGTCATTTGCAGGCCATTCAGGAAAACGATACAACCGGCTATTACGAAACCACTGCTGAAGACCTGACGCTGTACGAGTGGTGGGTCACGCCGCATCGCATCGAGGGGTTGCCTTTCCACGACTTCATGATGGAGGCCAACGCCGCACGCGGTTCGGTCTTTGGCGCGGAGGACGGCGGGCAAAAAGCCAAATCCCGTTTCGACCTGTCTAACCTGCGCATCCAGCGCTACGGCGATACGGCCATCGCCAGTTATACCCTGCTGGTCAGCACGGCTCTGCCCGAGGGCGTGCGGGTGGCCGCTCATAACGAGAGCCGCGTCATCGTCAAAATAGACGGTCAGTGGAAGGTAGTGCATTGCCACAAATCGCCAGCCTGGAAAGCGCCGCATGTCAGCGAGCAGTGAGCAGTTATCAGTGAGCAGTGGACAGGCGGCGGTGAGCGATATGCAGTTCCCTGGTCGGTTAGGGATTCAACAGCGTGTGCTGCCGGAGTATCGCGCGCCGTTCTTTGACTTGCTGGCAACATCTTGCGCGGGCGGGCTGTCGCTTTTTGCGGGTCAGCCGCGCCGCAAGGAAAGCATTGTCACCACCACCTGCTTGCGCGTTGCTCGCTACGCAGCCGCCCGCAACCTTCACATCCTCGACGGCGGTTTGTACCTGTGTTACCAGGCCGGTTTCTTGCATTGGCTTGCAAATTGGAATCCCGATGCGCTTATTGTTGAGGCTAATCCGCGCTATCTTTCTACGCCTGCTGCCGTTCGCTGGATGAAGCGGCGCGGGCGTCCTGTCCTTGCTTGGGGGCTGGGTGCGCCGCCCCCCTCCGGCTCCTCCTTTTTTCTCAGAAAATGGGGGGAGATACAGAGGGGGGCCTTCCTGAACCAGTTCGACGGCCTGATCGCTTACAGCCAGCGCGGCGCAGACGAGTATGCCGCCCTGGGCTTCGCCCGCGAGAAGATTTTTGTAGCCTATAACGCGGTCTCGCTTGCGCCAACGCATCGCGTTGAACGTTCCGCGGTAAACGGCCCGCCGGTGGTGCTGTTCGTGGGGCGGCTGCAAGCCCGCAAGCGAGTCGACTCTCTGTTACGCGCCTGCGCTCGAATGCCCACTCCGCCGCGCCTGGTGATTGTGGGCGATGGGCCAGAGCGTCCAGGATTGGAGAGGCTGGCAAGACAAGTCTATCCCTCGGCACAATTCGTGGGCGCAAAGCATGGCGAGGAATTGGCCAGATATTTTGCGGCAGCAGACCTGTTCGTTTTGCCCGGCACCGGCGGCCTGGCTGTGCAACAGGCCATGAGTTACGGTTTGCCGGTCATTGTGGCCAAAGGGGATGGCACGCAAGATGATTTGGTGCGTCACGCGAACGGTTGGCAGATTCCGCCGGAGGATGAAGCGGCGCTGGAGGATACGCTGCGCGAGGCGCTGTCGGATATTGGGCGTTTGCGGTCAATGGGCGCAGAGTCAGCCCGCATCGTTACCCAGGAGATCAACCTGGAGAAAATGGTAGAAACCTTCATCATGGCTTTGCAAGCGGTTGTTCGATAATTGGTATAATCGGGGCGATGTCCTCCCGTTTTCGGATTGCGCTTTTCATCTTGCTCGTGAGTGTGGGACTTTCGGCCTGCGCCTCTTTTTGGGGGGCGCGGGCTACGCCTACGCCGCTGCCGCCGACCTTTACCCCCATTCCGCCCACGCCCACACCGCCTCCGCTGGCGGCGACTGTCAACGGAGAGTGGATTACGCAGGCGGAGTTCGAGGCCGAGGTCGAGCGTTACCGCGCTGCGCAACAGGCGCAGGGACAAGAGGCCTCGCCCGAAGCGGCTTCTGCCGCAGTGTTGGATGACCTGGTGGCGCAGGTCTTGCTGGCGCAGGCCGCCAGGCAGGAGGGCTTTGAGATAACGGAAGCAGACCTGAATTCCAGGTTGGAAGCGCTGGCCTCCCAAGCCGGGGGCGTGGAGGCGCTGTCGAAATGGCAGTCGTCTCACGGTTACACGGAAGAGTCGTTCCGTTCTGCTCTGAAACGCGCCGCCGAGGCCGCCTGGATGCGTGACAAAATCATTGCGGCTGTGCCAACTATTGCCGAGCAGGTTCACGTGCGGCAGATTCTGACCTATAATGAAGAAACGGCGCGTAAGGCGGCGGAGCAATTGGCCGGCGGCGCTTCGTTTGTAGAATTGGCAGCGTTGTACGATCCGGTAACCAGCGGCGATTTGGGCTGGTTCCCGCGCGGCTATCTGCTGGAGCCCAAACTAGAGGAAGTTGCTTTTGCGCTGCCAGTAGGCCAATACAGCGAGGTGATTGCCAGCGAGGTCGGTTTCCACATTCTGTATGTGGTCGAGCGCGATGCCCAGCGCCCGCTCTCGCCCGATGCGTACTTGCTGTTCCAGCAACGCGCGTTGCAGGCATGGTTGGAGCAGGAGCGCGCCAAGGCGATCATCGTCCTGTCGCCATAGTCCGATTGTGCGGCTATACGGAGATATTCATGGACAGTTTCGACTTTCAAGATCAGAAACCCAAGCGTTCACAAATTGCTATGCCCCAACTAGGGATGTGGGACATTCTTTCCATCCTTGTATTGCTTTTGACGTGCTGTTTGGTGGGCTATTTTGGGCTGGTGTTTGCCAATCCCTTGACGCCTTTGAACCCGCTGCGGCCTTATTATTTGTTGACGCCTTCGCCTACCGCGACACGCCTGCCCTTGCCGGCGACCTGGACGCCCACCCCTACTATCTATTTTTCACCCACCGCCACGCTGCGGCCCAGCATCACGCCGCCGCCTACGTTCACTCCGCCAGTTTTGACCCCGCCTACAGATACGCCTACTTTGACCGAAACGCCCTCCCTGACGCCCACTCCAAAGGCTCCCTTTTCGGCGGTAGCGGTCAATGCGCTTGCCAGTACAATTTATTATCCCGATGCGGGTTGTAATTGGTTTGGTGTGGCTGTGACCATTGACGACCAAAACAATAGCCCGCTCGTAGGCCAGCAGGTAAAGTTGATGGGCACCTTACAAGGCAAGACGCTCGATAAAGTGCTGCTGAGCGGCGTCAGCACCCAATACGGCCAATCAGGCGCCGAGTTCTTCTTGGGGACGATTCCGATTGCATCGAACAAGACTCTGTTTGTTCAGGTGTTCGATCAATCGGGCCTGGTGCCGCTATCTGAAAAGGTGTATTTTTCCACTTATACAGATTGCGATAAGAATTTGATTTTGATACGCTTCAAAAAGAATCGTTAGCGGTATTTTCTCCAAAAGAGGAGAAAAGCGGGGGCGTTTCGAGCGCAGTGTACCCTCCCAAAGGTTGAACGGAAAGCCGCCCCAACCTTTGGGAGGTTTCGTTCGTTGGCGCGGTTACACCTCTACCGTCCAATGTGCGTATTGTGGGAGGCGAGCGTGGATGACCTCTTCAAACAATTCTCGCAGATGCGCCGTAATGGGGCCCATAACGCCCTGGCCAACCGGCCGATGATCCACCTTCGTCACGGCTACGATCTGCGCCGCCGAGCCGGTCATGAACAGTTCATCTGCGATGAAAAGTTCGGTACGGTCAATGGAGCGTTCTTGCACCGCCAGGTCAAATTCGTTTTTCAACAGTTCTATCGCCGAGCGGCGCGTAATGCCCTCCAGAATGTTGTCCGTCACCGGTGGGGTGATTACGGTTCCATCGCGCACCATGAAGACGTTCATGGCGCTGCCTTCTGAGACGTGACCATTGTGATCCAACACCAATGCTTCGTCGAAGCCGGCGTGCATGGCGTCTGTTTTGATGAGCGCCGAGTTGGCATACGCCCCACTGACCTTGCCGCGCGCAGGGATGACGTTGTCGTCAATGCGTCGCCAAGAGGAAATGGTTGCATGGACGTTGGCGGCATTTTTGAGATATTGTTGAAAGGGCATAGAAAAGATGGTCAACTCGTCCCGCAGGTCGTGTAAGCGTACGCCGATACCCAAGTCGGCTTTGTATATTAAGGGGCGGATGTAAATATCTTCTTGCCAGCCCTCCTTACGCAGCAGGTCAAGAGTCAACTGAATTAAGGCTTGCTCGTCGTAGGGGATGTGCATGTGCATCATGCGCCCCGAACGCAGCAAGCGGCGGTAGTGATCGTAAGGACGAAAAATGAAGAGTTTCTTTTTCTCTTCATTCCAGTAAGCGCGGATACCGCCAAATACGGCTGTGCCGTAGTTGAAGGCGTGCGTTGCAACGCTGATGTTTGCTTGCTCGAACGGCACAATCTTACCTTCGAAAAAGACGAACTTGGGAAGAACCACCAGACACCTCCTGTGTAGATGGGAACTTGAGATAGCATGATTATAACCCGCACCGCTTTGTTCTAGCGCGGCTGTGTTGCAAACTTCGGTTTGCGGGTAATCTACGACTCTACTGCTAAAAGGGCGTTTCTAACGCAAGGCGCCAAGATTTTAAGGTCTATTTCTTTTTTTCTGCATTGTTCAAAACAAAAAACGAAGATTTTGTATTGGAAATTGTAACTGCCTACCGACCCTCACCCCCAGCCCCTTATCATCCCCGCAGGGGGCTCCCAGGGGGAGAGGGGAGAAAACCCAGATGATTTTGTTGCTTTCGACAAGAAAATCCATTTCATCTATCCGATTCCCTCTCCCTTTGGGAGAGGTTAGGGTGAGGGCCAATACTTACGCGAAAATGTAACATTGTCAAGCTACCTAGGCGAGTCTTTTCTGATGGCAAACCATCCACGAATGCCCACGAATTCACGAATAGCGTTTCATTCGAGCATTCGAGCATTCGTGGCCCTATTCGTGGATGGTTTCTCTAATTTGAAAGGCAAATTTGCGTTGGAGAGTAGGCAGTTACGCCTTGGCATCTTTGCGCTGAGATTTTCTGTTTTTGCAGTGGAGGCATCTATAAAAACGAGACAGCCACTCAAAGTGACTGTCTCGTTTTGGCGCGCTGCGGCTTCCTACCTTATTTGAGGAGGGATGCCACAGCGCTGGGTTTGTTACTACTATCCATGTTAGACATCACCTCCTCCTTTCTTAAGGATGGCAATTGAGCTGGCATCTCCCACTGATGATGACAGTATGGCATACTTCAATTCGGATGTCAATAGTAAAAAATACCTTCTGAGGAAATTGTAATTTTTGGGCTCTTGCGTAATGAAAGAGCCTCACTCGGACAAGCCGAAACCGGCATAAAGTACACAAGTACACACGTGTAAGGCACTACGCATCGTCTGGGACTGCGCCCAGAAGATGAGGCCCCTGCGGGGCAGTTGAAATAATGTTGACTCCACTGCAACAACCTGAACTTTACCAACCGGATTCCGGGTGTCGGCGCAGCTCGACAGCCTGAAAAGCCAGCCGCAAGGCGCAGAAAAAAGAAGAAACAGC
>JBBITF010000092.1:0-6952 GCA_037440925.1 Chloroflexota bacterium | reverse complement strand
TATTCTCTAAAATTACGATGTAAGTTTGGGTAAATGCTTTCGAGCGCTCCGCCAGTAAGGGGCTTGGATTTGGCAATCCAAGCCAGCGGTGTCCAAGCCGCCATTTTTTTGCTCGTGCGGATTGCCAAATCCGCACATGCCTCCCTTGTGGGCAATCACCAACTTTTTGGCGGTGGGCAGGGCTTTTTCCTGTGGTCGGCCCTGCCGGGCAAAGCCTGGCGGTACGATTTGCGGGCATACATTAAACATCGATTCCCAAAGGCCTGGAAATCTATTAGAATACATGCAGTTGCGCTTCGTCTTGTTTGCGAACAAAGCGCCTGGGCCGGCTGGACAAGGCCTTACAAGCGGCCCTATTCGGTTTGGCAGGAGGCCATGCTGTGAACCTCGATATGCGGATTGTCGCTTCGTTGAAAGAATTGCGCTCTGCGCGCTCCTCGTTGGAACAGCCAGTTGGGTTTGTGCCAACCATGGGCTACTTGCACGAGGGCCATTTGTCTCTGGTGCGCCGCGCTGCGCAGGAATGCGCCAGTGTGGTCGTTAGCATCTTTGTCAACCCAACTCAATTTGGGCCGACAGAGGACCTCTCTCGTTATCCACGCGACTTGGAGCGCGACTTGCGCTTGCTGGCGCCATTGGGCGTAGACCTGGTGTGGACGCCCACGGCCGAGATCATGTATCCTAGCGGCTACCAGACCTGGGTCCAGGTAGAAGCGTTGACGGAACCGCTCGAAGGAGCGCAGCGGCCGGGTCATTTCCGCGGTGTGACCACCATTGTCGCCAAGTTGTTCAATAGCGTTCAGCCCGCCAGAGCCTATTTTGGGCAAAAGGACGCTCAGCAGGCTGCCGTCATCCGCCGTATGACGCTGGATTTGAACTTCCCCATTGAAATTGTGGTCTGCCCTACTGTGCGTGAGCCAGATGGATTGGCTATGTCCAGCCGCAACGCTTACTTGAGCCAGGAGGAGCGCCAAGCGGCCACTGTTCTATTCCGCGCCTTGAGCGCCGCTCAGACGGCCTATGCAGGCGGAGAACGTCAGGCCAACCGTCTGCGCCAGGCGATGCTAGAGGTGCTGAAAGGGGAACCGCGCGCCCAAGTGCAATATGTCTCTTGCGCCGATGTGGAGACCCTGCAAGAACTCGAAATCGTCAGCGGCAAGGCTTTGCTCTCGATGGCGGTCTTTATCGGTAAGACGCGGTTGATTGATAATATCGTTGTGGGGTAAGGTATTGAGCCGCGCCAGACGCTTACGATTTTTGGTTGGAATTCCCCAAGTGTAGGTAACGAAAAGCCAGCCCTCCGGCTGCCAGAGGCATCCAAAAGGTGAGCGCGCGATAGGTTAGCGTAATGATTACGGCGGCGTTCCAGGCCACCCGCAGGGACTTCAACCCAAGCGCCATAGCCCCTTCCATGAAGCCGATGCCAGAGGGAGTAGGTGAGACAATGACAAACAAGTAGCCAATCGCAAACCCGCCAATGATGGTACCCACCGAGTAGGGAACGCCAAAAGCCAAAAAAGCCATCCACAGGATACAAATCAACAAACCTTTGTTCAGAAACGCCAGGGAGAGCGGCCAAAGCAAGCCGCGCGGTCTGGCAGGCAGCGCCATCAGGCCATCGGCCACCTCATGCGCAAATTCGTGCGCCCGTTCTTCGCGCAAATAATCGCGGCGCAGGAAGGGGCGCAAAGTCAGATTGACCAGGCGGACCAAACGCGCTAGAAAACGCCCCATGGCCTCTACGGAACGTGTCCCTAAGTACAAGGTCGTCGCCAATAGGGAGGCGATTCCCAGAAAAATGAGCGCAGCGGTGACTTCGCCAGCGCTCAGATCATTGCGGCGGATCAATACGACCATTCCAAGCGTCAACACAGCCAGGAAAGCTGCCTGGTCGAATAACAGGAACAGGGCTGCCGCCAGCGTCACCTTCCCTGAAGCCTGCCCTTTCTTCCGCGCGGCGTTGACAAATACGGCCATGCCGCCTACGCCAGCAATAGGCATGACGGTATTGACGAAGTTCGCCGCCGCTGCAAGCAAAGTCAAGTCCAACAGGGAGGCTTTCATCCCAAGCAATTTGTAGATGGAACGGTAGGTGAGGCCGACCACTCCAAACCAACCCATCTGGAGCGCCATTGCCAGGAACAAATACCGCAAGTCGCCATGCCGTAACGTCTTCAGAGTTTGTTCCAGTTGCCCCATGCTCAACATGACCATAACCACCCCCAGGAACAAGATGAATACTACAATGAATTTTTGCATGAACAGCATTATAACAGGAGAATAAAAGAACGCCTCCTAGATGACAGGAGGCGTTTTGCAATGAACAAGCCGCCGCTCAGTCTCTGCGACGGCCCAGCCCGCCGACCAGGCTGGCATAATACAGCAATTGTAAGAGAGCCGTCACAAGCGAGGCGACATAGGTCAATGCTGCGGCGTTCAAGACGTTGTTCACACCGTGCCGCTCTTCCTCCGTTTGGATGATACCGGTCTCTGCCAGCAGGCGTTTGGCGCGCGCCGAGGCGTTGAATTCGACCGGCAGGGTCGCCAGCGCAAACAATGCGCCCGCCGAGAAGACCAGCACGCCCAGCCATGCGATATTGACCCAATTCAACAGCAAGCCAATCATGATGAGCAGCCAGCCCAGCCAAGAACCGATATTGACAGCCGGCACCAGTGCGGAACGAAAACGCAGGGGAAAGTACTCTTCTGCATCTTGCATGGCATGACCCAGTTCGTGCGCGGCTACCGCCACCGCCGCCACTGAAGGACTATCGGCTACGCCCTGTGAAAGCCGCAGGGTTCTAGAGCGCGGGTCGTAGTGATCCGAAAGTTGGCCGCCTACCCGCTCAATGGTCACCCCGTATAGTCCGCCTCTGGAAATCAGGCGTTGGGCTGCCTCTGCTCCCGTCATACGGCTGCGGGACGGCACGCGACTCCATTTGTTGTATGCCGCCTTCACATACCAGGAAGTCAACAGCATCAACAAGAAGGCTGGCGCCATAAAAAGGATGTAAGAAGGATTGTAATAAAACATAGTTCACCTCACAAATACGGATTTACAATGCAGACGTTTCGTCTATCAAACAGGTCTAAGAATTCTACGGATTGACGGCGGCGATGGTTTCGAGCAACACCTGGATAGCCTTTTCTAACTGCGTGTCTTTTCCAGCCGAGCGGTCAGCCTCGCTCCACTCGACCTCCACATCGGGCGTCAAGCCTTGCTGATGGATGGTGCGTTCCTTGGGCGTCAGCCACTTGGCGATAGTAACGCGCACCGCGCCTTGGTCATTCGACAGTGGCACCCAGTTCTGTACCGAGCCTTTACCATACGAAGTCACGCCTACCAATTTACCGCGTCCATAGTCCTGGATGGCGCCGGCCACAATTTCCGAGGCCGAAGCGGTGCCCTCATTTATGAGTACAACCAATGGGATATCGGTAGCCAGGCCGCCTGGCTGCGCATCATAGGTGATACGCTTGCCATTCCCATATTGCTCGTACAGAATTACCCCTTTACTGATAAATTCTGAGGCCACCTCTACTGAAGTTTGCAGGTAGCCGCCGCTATTGTTGCGCAAATCCAGAATCAAGCCTTTGGGGTTTTGCGCCATCACCTCTTTCAACGCAGCGCGTAACTCTGGCGTGGTCTTGTCGCCAAAAGTCGTAATCTGAATATACGCAATATCATCTTCCAACATCTTGCCGGTGGCGCTCTTCATGACGATTTTCTGGCGCACGATGGAAAATTCAAGCGGTTCGGGCTCTCCTTCTCTTGCTACCGTTAACTTGACCGTAGTCCCCGCCGGACCTAACACGCGCTGGCGGACCAGTTCCGCGTCAAAGTTGGTCATGTCTTCGCCGTCTATGGCAATGATCTTGTCACCGGCCCGCAAACCAGCCTCCTCAGCCGGAGAACCGGGCATCGGACTGATAATTGTCAGATATTCAGTCGTGGTATCTACCCACGCGCCAATCCCTTCATATTCGCCCGCCAAACCTGCGTTGGCGTCTGCATAGGTCTGTGGGTCCATGTAAGAACTGTGTTCATCGCCCAGGGCCTCCATCATGCCGCGGATGGCGCCTTGCATCAGGCGCACGTCATCCACTGGCTGATCCACATAATCTTCATGGACAATCGTCCACGCCTCCCAAAATGGCGTGAACAGCGTTTGCAGGTCCTCTGGGGTGGTGGATTGCTGTTCAGTCGTTACAGTGGGCGAGACAGGCAACTGCGGCACAGCAGTCTGCTCTATGGTTTGCCCAAAAGGGAAGAAATGACCTGCTAAAAAGCCGCCCGAAAACGCTCCGAGCAACATCACAAGGGCTAGCAGACCGATCAAAGAGGCGCGTATCCAAGTCTTCATTTGCTTGTTCTCCATCATCGCAAATCTAAACATTCCAAAATCGCAACTACCTACCCGCCCTCACCCCCAGCCCCTCTCCTGGCGGGAGAGGGGAGAAAACAGCGATGATTTTGTCGCTTTCGGCAAGAAAATCCATTTCATCATCTCCGATTCCCTCTCCCTTTGGGAGAGGGTTAGGGTGAGGGTAGGTAATTACCATTGAAAGCACTTCCTTTTTCTTCCAGAAGATACCACAATCGGCTTAAGAGAGGATGAATACCTCATCTAAAAAGAATATGAGGGACATTAGCGTTTCGTTAGCAGCAAATTGGTGATTACCTCATTCATCCTGGCCTGCCTTGGCCCGCTGCTCCCGCTCCAAACTTTGCACGCGCTGGCGCAGTTCATTCAAGGACGGATCTTGTCCCTTGAACGATTGCGTGAACGTGTCGCCGCGCTTGAACCAATCGAAGGGCAGGTGGCGTGAACCGCGCACCAGGGCAAACATAGCCAGGTTAGACAGAACAACGATGCCAACCACCAGCAGGAGGACGATATAGACGTTTTCTTTATTCATACAGGCTTCCTTTTGCGGGACAGGTCTAAAACTTGTCTTCTCTTGTAGCGCTTTCCAGCAGGGCAGGCAGGCCGCGCCAGTCGTTCAACACAGCGTCGGCATCGGGGTGAGGCTGGGTATGCCCGTATAGGATGCCAAACAAACCCGCTTCGCGCGCCGCTCGCGTAGTTCGTGGCAGGTCGTCAATGATTGCACAGCGGCGTGGATGCCTCTCGCCGGCCATACGCAGCGCAATATCGAAAGATTCGGGCATAGGCTTGCAGTAAGGCGCCACGGCGTTGACATCTACAATACCATCGAAACAATCTTCCAGGCCAAGCACAGCCAGCACGCGGCGCGCATGGGGAACATCAGCATTGGTGAAAATCCACTTATGGATGGGGAGGGAGGCAATCACTTCACGTGCTAGCGGATTAGGCGTCAGGTACTCTCTCAGCGGCAAGTCGTGAACAAAGGCCAAAAAGTCTTGCGTGTCCACGCCATGATGCGCCTGCAAGCCGCGCAAAGTGGTGCCATACTGGCGAAAATATTGCTCGCGCAAACGCGGGATGTCGGCCATGGGGAGGCCCAACTGTTCATGCATGTACAAGTTCATGCGCTCCTTGATGGCATCCCATAGCCCACTGGAGGCCGGATAAAGCGTGTCGTCTAGATCGAAGAACAGGGTCGAAAAGCGCATGTCCTGATTATACTGCTCTTGAATTTGATTTAGGCGAGGAGAAATCGAGGCAAGCGTTGAGGCGCTGGACTTCTGCCAATATGGACTTGGCTTTGCAGGAAAAGGTTACAATTGGGAGGGAGTAGTAAGTACACAGGTAATAGGTACACGCGGAACGCTGCTCACTGACGACTATTGACCGACGACCAACGACTGACGTCTCCCCTCAAAAATGCGCCCCAACTTCTTCCACCACCTCCACCCGCCCACCATCCCCGCCGAACAGGCGCGCTGGCGTCACACCCTCGGCGCGGGCGGGACGGCCATCTTCCTGATGCTCGTCCTGCTCGTGACCGGCATTCTGGAGATGTTCTACTACATCCCCAACCCGCAAGAAGCCGCCCTCTCGGTGCAGCGGATCACGTATCACGTCCCCTACGGCTGGTTGATTCGCAACCTGCACTACTGGGCCGCCCAACTGTTGCTCATCTTCGCCTCGCTTCACCTGCTGCGGGTGGTCTTCACCGCTG
The DNA here is from genome assembly GCA_037440925.1 of Chloroflexota bacterium. Taxonomy (GTDB): domain Bacteria; phylum Chloroflexota; class Anaerolineae; order Anaerolineales; family Villigracilaceae; genus JAABUE01. The sequence goes on along the minus strand of JBBITF010000092.1, from coordinate 844 downwards.
CCTATGGGCCGCCGCGCCGCTTCAACTACCTGCTCGGCATGGGGCTGTTCGTGCTGGCTTTTCTGCTCGACTTCACCGGTTACATCCTGCGCTGGGATGTGGAGGTCTGCTGGCCGCTCGTTACCGGCACAAACCTGCTCAAGACCATTCCGCTCATTGGAGACTTCCTCTTTCGCCTGGCCGTCGGCGGCGAAAACGCCTGCGAAAGCGCCCTCCTGCGCTTTTACACCTGGCACATCTTCGCCCTCACCCTGCCGGTGGTCATCCTCGGCGTCTGGCACGCCTTCCGCGTCCGCCGCGACGGGAGCATCGCCGTCCCGCCGCCGGCCCTGCGTCCCAGCCCGGAGCGCATCAGCCGCTTTGAGTTGGTGCGCCGCGAAGTACAGGCCATGCTCATCGTCGGCGCGGCGCTTGTCGTCCTCTCGCTCCTTTTCCCTGCCCCGATTGCCCCTGCCATGACAGGCCAGCCGGTTCTCACCGAAGAGGCCCGCGCCCCCTGGTTCTTCCTGTGGGTACAGCAAATGCTCAAGTGGGGCGACCCGTTCCTCTTCGGCGTGCTGATTCCCTTTGCTATTCTGCTCGCTCTCACCCTTATCCCTTACATCTTCCCTGTCCCCGCCCCGCAGGACGTGGGACGCTGGTTCCCGCCCTCTAACCGTCTGGCGCAGGGAGTGATTACAGCCATTGCAATGTTTATTATCATTCTGACAATTGTGAACAGGTAGGCAGTGTTGAGTCTCATTAAGTCGTATCATGGGTGACTCTGTAATAGTCTCGAAAAGTCGTATCAACCCTGGTGCGCTTCTGACAGTGAAACTCGAAATCTTGGTTGATTTTGGCCGTT
>JBBITF010000091.1:0-7470 GCA_037440925.1 Chloroflexota bacterium | reverse complement strand
CGCACCGACACCCGGAATTCGGTTGGTAAAGTTCAGGTTGTTGCAGTGGAGTCAATCATTAAAAAATTGGTGTTTAAGAATTACAATCTGTAAATTTACACCTCCATCGGTTATAATTTTCATCGTATTTCTTAACATTATCTGTGGTGAGCCAAATTTCTTACCGGAGACGATACCTTTCACCGGCTAATTTGGAGGTGCAGCCATGACAGATATAAAACCGCTCAACTGGGTGCCTACGCCCGGTATTGGTTACACCGTTGTGCGCCGCGCGGACGGCGGGATGCATTACACGTTTACGGATCTATCCGAAAAGACCATTCGACACTGGCAGGAATTTGCCCACGAACACTTGCTGGGCGCAGACCGGTTGACGCGCAACCTGTACGATTTACGCCAGGTCAACGAAGTGCCCGAAATGGCCGTGCGCGCAGCCGTAGAAGTGGACAGCGACCCCTCAGCGCGCAACATCCGCCTGGCAGTGGTCGTGGCTAATGAACAGGTTGCTGAGGCCATCCGCAAGATCGCCGCCTTGGCCTTGCCGGAAACTTCAGCGGCCATCAAACTCTTCACCGATATAGAAGAAGCCGAAGCCTGGCTCAGCCGCCCGCTCGACCAGATCTTGTAAAGCCGACTACAGATAAACAACATCAACACAGACATAGGTCACTGCTGCCCAACCTGGCAGCGTATCTCGAATGATGAAACCCCTCCACATTGGTAAGCACACCTTCGATTGGGGTGCCCGCACGTATGTGATGGGCATCCTCAATGTCACCCCGGATAGTTTTTCGGGAGATGGCATCCTTGCGCAGGGCGACGCCGTCAGCGTATCCGTAGCCCAGGCGCGCGAGTTCTTGGAGAGCGGCGCCGACATCCTCGATATCGGCGGTGAGTCCACTCGTCCTGGCTCCGAAGCGCTGACCGCCGAGACCGAAATGGAGCGCGTCCTGCCGGTCATCCATGCGTTGGCAAAGACCTTCCCCGACGCCCTGCTTTCCATAGATACCTACAAGGCCAGCGTGGCCGAGGCTGCCATTCAAGCCGGCGCCCGCATGGTCAACGACGTATGGGCCTTGCGCGCCGACCCCGACCTGGCGACCGTTGTGGCTAAGAGCGGCGTCCCCGTGATCCTGATGCACAACCGCAGCAACCCCGCCAGCGTGGAAGTGCGCGCCCAACTCGGCAATGCCTACATTGGCGCAGAATACGACGACCTGTTGGCAGACATCCAGCGCGAGTTGTTGGACTCTGTTCGCTTGGCCCAACAGGCTGGGGTGGCAGATGACCGCATCATTCTGGACCCGGGCATTGGCTTCGGCAAAACGGTGGCTCACAATCTCGAACTGATCCGCCGCTTAGACGAGATCCGCGCCTTGGGCTACCCGGTGCTGCTGGGGCCTTCGCGCAAGTCCTTCATTGGATACACGCTCGATTTGCCTCCCGACCAGCGCGTGGAAGGCACCGCCGCTGCTGTATGCGTGGGCATCACGCGCGGAGCTGACATCGTGCGCGTCCATGACGTGGAATATATGGCGCGGGTAGCCAAAATGACCGACGCGCTGGTGAGAGGATGAAACCATGAAACAGGATCGTTTCTTGCTTGGTATCTTAGCGGGCATTGGCGTTCTCATCATCGTTGCGCTGGGGCTGTTCTTTGCGCGGCAGGGAAAACAAGCATACATCGCAGAGGATACGCCGCAGGGAGTGGTGCATAACTACACCCTGGCCGTGTTGAAAGGCGAATATGAGAGGGCCTATGCTTATTTAGCCGAGGCCGAGCATAAACCGACCTACCAGGCTTTCCGTCAGGCTTTCTTCGATCACACGATAGATCCAAACAGCGCCGGCCTGGAAATTGGCGAAGTTGAGGTCAACGGCGACGAGGCTTACGTCACCGTCTACATCATCTACAACCCCTCCGAGCCGTTCTCCGGCGGCTATCGCAATACCGAAACGGCGCTGCTCGAGCGCCAGGGGGGAGAATGGAAACTCTTGCAAATGCCCTACGCCTTTTGGTCATACACCTGGTATCAGGCTACCCCCGAACCGGTAAAGTAGGCCTTCATGCGTACTATTCGCCGTCTGTACTTCTATCTTGTAGCCTTCATCAGCCTGGAGGTGGTAACCTGGGGACTGATTGGACTGCTACGCACCATCGTCTCATCTGCGCTGATAGACGTGGTGGGCGCGCTTGCGCGGGCATTGGCGCTCGTCCTGGTAGGTGCGCCCATCTTCTTGTTTCACTGGCAGTGGGGCCAGCGCGCTGCCGCCAGAGACGCGGAGGAACGGTCGGCCACCCTGCGGGCAGCCTTCTATTACGCGGCTTTGCTTGCCGCCTTGATTCCGGTAGTGCAGAACCTCCTGGCGCTGGTCAACCGGGCCTTGTTGCTGTTGGCTCACGCCGGACCTTTGCGCGCACTGGTGGGCGGCTCCCAATCCTGGCAAGACAATCTGATTGCCATTGGCGTCAATGGCCTGCTGGCGGCCTGGCTATGGAGCGCTCTGAGCGCGGCTTGGAAGACCCTGCCTGAAAGCGAAAATTTCAGCGATACGCGCTGTCTATATCGTTACTTGTGGCTGCTCTACGGTCTAGGAATGACGGTCTTTGGCGCCCAACAGACGCTCCGCTTCGTCTTTGACATCCCGCAGGCCACTTATTTGATTGCTGGGGCAGGACAGCGCTCCTTTTTCAATGGACTGACCCTGCTGTTGGTGGGGACTCCGCTGTGGTTTTACACCTGGCGCATCTGCCAGGACGCCTGGCAGGTATCCTCCCCAAAGGCGGATGCCCTTGAACGGAACTCGAATCTGCGCCTGGGCGCGTTCTACCTGCTTACGCTGGGTGGGGCAATTACGACACTAGCAGCCGGTGGAACGCTGCTCGATATCCTCCTGCGCCGCTTGCTGGGCGAGACGATGACGGCTTACGAATTCACCCGCAGCATTGGCGGTCCCCTTTCATTAGGTTTGCCGCTGGCTGTGGTTTGGGGCTACTATGGGACTTGGTTGAGCCGCCAGATTGGCTCTGACGAGGACGAAACCCGCCGGGCAGGCAAGAAGCGCTTCTATTACTATATCCTTTCGACGCTGGGATTGGGTACGGCCTTTCTTGGGCTGTCGTTTTTGCTTTCATTCATCGTTGACTTGCTGGTCTCCTATCAAGTTTGGGGGGAGGCGCTTCGTTTGCGCCTGGCTGCTGCGCTGGCAACACTGACGGTCGGCCTGCCGCTTTGGCTGGCAACCTGGCGGCCTATGCAGGCTGAAGCGTTGCAAGACAGCCTCACCGGCGAGGAGGCTCGCCGCTCTCTCCTCCGCCGCGCTTATCTATACCTGGCGCTGTTCGCAGGCGTGATCGGCGGTATGGCGTCAGCAGTTTGGTTGGTCTACACCTTATTCGAAGCCCTGCTCACGGGGAATGCCCAAGCCAATTTCTTGCCCAATGCGTTGAACGCAGCGCAATTGCTGGCGCTGTTTGCCATCTTGCTGGCATATCACCTGCGCTGCCTGCAACGTGATGGGGCGCAGACGACTCAAACCCTGGAGGCACGCCAACGCGCTTTCACGCTTGCAGTGTTGGAGGGGAAAGACGCTGCACTCGCCAAACAGGTGCAAGCCGCTCTGCAAAAACATGCGCCTCTTTTGCCGCTTTCATTGCATACAGTAAACGACCTGCCTCCAGCGTCACAGCATTTCAAGGCGGTCATTCTGCCGGCAGGGCTGGCCGTGAATCCGCCTCTGGCGCTAAGCAGGTGGCTGGAAACCTTCGAGGGAGAGAAAATTGTGGTAACGGAATCAATTCCCGGCTGGGTGTTGAGCGCGTTGACGCCCGATCAAGCCGCGCAGACGGCGCGTCAACTTGCGGAGGGGCAAAAAGTCCATTTAGCGCGTCCGTCCAACGCCTGGAATACCGTGCAAACTGTTGCTGTTATCGTGCTTGGATTGCAACTCTTGTTGGTGTTGTTAAGCCTGGGAATTTCGTTGTTAGGAGGATAAGCCTGTGATATACTTTTGCCACCCTTGATGCAGGAGAGGAATCGGCCATGAAAGTCACTGTCTTACAAGAAAATCTCGCTCGCGGGTTGGGGATTGTCTCGCGCGCCGTTTCGCCGCGCAGCACCCTGCCTGTACTGTCCAATATATTGATTGCCTCCGATGAGGGCCGGCTGCGGCTTTCGGCCACCAATCTGGAGATGGGTATCACATGTTGGATTCCTGCCCGCATCGAAGAAGAAGGTTCGATTACTGTGCCGGCGCGCACCTTTGCTGATTTGGTCAATACGCTGCCCGGTGAGCAAGTGGCCTTGAGCCTCGACCTGCAAACTCAGACGTTGAACGTGCGCAGCGGCACTTCTACCAACGACATCAAAGGGATAGATGCCCAGGAATTCCCGCCTTTCCCCGCCCCCGAAATGGAAGAGGCGCTGCAATTGAATGTGGCCGATTTCAAGGAGATGGTGCAGCAGGTGGCCTTTGCCGCCTCTGTGGATGAGGCTCGTCCGGTGTTGATGGGTGTGTTGTTGAACGTGCAGGGCGACCGTCTCGAAATGGCGGCTGCCGACGGCTTTCGTCTGTCGGTGCGTACAGCCACGCTCAGTTCCCCGGCGCAGCAGCCTGTAAACATCCTTATTCCGGCGCGGGCATTGAGTGAATTTGCGCGCATCGCTTCTTCGAGTGATGGAGATCACGCGGTCTCGATGTTTGTGCCAAAGGGTCGCGGACAGGTCATCTTCCGCATCAAGGATGTTGAGCTGGTTTCGCAACTGATTGACGGTACCTTCCCCGATTACCAGCAAATTATCCCGCGCTCTTACAAGTCACGCACGTTGGTCTCTACGGCTTCTCTGCTCAAGGCTTGCAAGCAGGCAGAGATCTTTGCCCGCGAAGGTTCAAATGTGGCGCGGCTCGACATCAAAGCAGCCGAAGGCGACATGACGCCCAGCGAAGTGGAAATTTCGGCGACTTCCGAGGAGACCGGCAAGAATGAGACCATTGTAGAGGCCACTGTAGACGGCAGCGGGGTGTTGATTGCTTTCAACGTCAAGTTTCTACGCGAGGCGCTCGAGGTCATCAAGACGCCCAATGTAGCGCTGGAAACCTCTGCGCCCAACGCGCCGGGCGTCATCCGGCCGGTGGGCGACGATCATTTTCTGCATGTCATTATGCCAATGCATTTGGGATGATGTAACCGCAACAGCAAGCGCCGGCGGCGGTTGCTGTTATGCTCATCCCGCACGTTGCAGGATACGACATTAGTACTATCCAACAACCCGGTTAATCAAAAAACAGCCAAACCTTACAAAATTGTAGGGTGCGAGCGGTCTGTTCTCTTGTAAGAGCAAAGCGCTTTTTGTATAATGGGCATAACTCTGGTTATGCAGAGAATCTTGTAAAGAAAGGAGGAAGAAGCCATGTTGTTCTCGAAGAAAGAGAAGGGCCAAGGTCTGGTGGAATATGCGTTGATCCTTGTTTTGGTCGCTATCGTTGTTATTGTGGTTCTCACCGTCATGGGTCCGATGATTGGCAACGTGTTCAGCACCATCAACAGCAGCCTTGGCGCCGCCAGCGGAGGGTAGCCTCCCTGTAAGTACAAACAAAACATCCCGCAGATTGTCAAGAGAACTCTGACATCCCTGCGGGATCGTTTTTTTGTCCAAAGCCAAAAGGACTCCGAAGTCTCAAGATTTCGGGCGAAATCTCCCGATTTGGCACTCCAGAAACGTTATCTAAACAGCATTGCGTCAAACCGGGCAACCACCTAACAAAATTGTAGGGTAAAACCTAACAAAATTGTAGGGTAAAACAGGCTTGCACATATTGTAAAAATCTGTACTTTCTGTATAATGAGCATAACTCTGGTTATGCAGAGAATCTTGTAAAGAAAGGAGAAAAAAGCCATGTTGTTCTCGAAGAAAGAAAAGGGCCAAGGTCTGGTAGAGTACGCGCTGATCCTTGTTTTGGTCGCTATCGTTGTTATTGCGGTCCTCACTATCATGGGCCCGATGATTGGCAACGTGTTCAGCACCATCAACAGCAGCCTCGGCAGCGTGTAATCGCGCTTCATCCTAAACAAATGACCCCGCCTCGCAAGAGGCGGGGTTCTTTTTATCTCAACGCAAAGACGCCAAGGCTCAAAGAAAAATGAAATTTCCAGGTAACTATGCAGGCATCGCTGGCCTGGAAAGTACCCAGAATGGGTATTGCCAAATCCAGGCTGAACTGGGCAAAATTACGTTGTAAACCGTTGGATTTGGCAATCCAACGGAGCAATAGGCAATTTTCAAGTCTTCTCCGACAGGCTTTTAGGGTCTGCTGAATAGACATTTCCAGTGCAAAATCTTCGTTTTTTGTTTTGAATCACGCAGAAAAAAGAATTAGACCTTAAGAATTCTTGGCGACTTTGCGCCTTTGCGTTAGAAATACCCTTTTTGCAGTAGAGTCAATAATTCCCCTTCGTGTACTCGGTAGGCAGTTACGCTGGACGGCTGTTGCGGCGATTGCTGGACAACAGCCCAGGTTTATCGAGAGGACGCTCGCCGGGAACTTTTGGGGAATTGAAGGCGTCTATACCCCATAAACCATATTACTAAAGGAGATCATACATGCGTATCCAACCTATTCTTTTCGTAACCATATTCGTTACAGCGCTGCTTGTAGGCGCTTGTGGGCCGGCCACCATCACCCAGGCTGCGCCGCCAGCGGTGCGCTCGTTGAACGTCAATGGCACCGGCCAGGTGTACCTCACCCCCGATATTGCCTATATTTACATTGGCGTCCACACTGAAAGAGCCAATGCCGCAGAAGCCGTAGAAGCCAACACGACCGAAACGCAAAAAGTGATTGCGGCGCTCAAACAGGCAGGCGTAGAAGCAAAAGACATCCAGACCACCAATTTCAGCATTTGGCCGAACACGCAATATGGGCCAGATGGTGAACAAATTGGCGTGAACTATGTGGTAGATAATTCCGTCTACGTCACGGTGCGCAATCTGGACAATTTGGGCAGTTTGCTGGATGCAGCCGTTTCCGCCGGCGCAAACAGCATCAACAGCATCCAATTTGATGTAGCCGATAAGAGCCAGGCGCTCAAACAAGCGCGTGACGCGGCCTTGGAAAACGCCCGCACGCAGGCTGAGGAACTCGCCGCTGCTGCCGGGGTGAAACTGGGTGAAATTCAAAGTATTAGTTTCTATGACACTTCGGCTGCGCCTTACATTGATACGTTTGGCGGTAAAGGCGGCGGCGGTGGCGGCATGGAAGCGGCTGCCGTACCGATACAACCGGGTCAGTTAACCTTGGTAGTCACGGTCAGCATGACCTACGAAATCAAGTAAATCTATCTTCTCAAAAAAGCGAGGCGGGGTGTTTTTTGGGCCCCCACACCCCCCCCAAAAAAACCCCCCAACAAAAAAAAAAAAAAAAATTATAAAAAAAAAAAAAACAAAACAAAAAAAACCACAAAAAAAACCA
>JBBITF010000090.1:0-7758 GCA_037440925.1 Chloroflexota bacterium | reverse complement strand
TCGCCGTCGCCGACGTATACGACGCCCTGACCTCCGACCGCCCCTACCGCCCCGCTTGGGACGACAAGCAAGTCCTGCGTTACATAGCCAACCAGAGTGGCATATCCTTTGACCCGCAGGTAGTGAAAGTTTTTCTGTCAATGATGGCAGAAGAGGGAAAACGGTATCTTGAAACCGTGTAGGACAACTGCTCCGCAGTGGTCCTACAAGCCGACCAGTTCCCAAAAGCGCGGGTCGCCGTGCAGGGATTCCAGCTCCGGGTCGCGGCGCGCCCAGGCAGTGGGACGGACTTCAGTCTGTTCAACAATTCAAGACAACGCAAGTTGTAGGACAACTGCTTTGCAGTTGTCCTACGCATCCGATTGGTTTTATTTTACATCCAACTGTTGGAAAGGGCGCGAGATTGAGCGACATGGGAGTCGGCTTCCAGCCGACTTTCACGAACTGAGGCGGCGGATTGATCCGCCGCCGGCGACTTGCACGCACCGAGTCAGGGATTGCTCCCACCGCCTCCATCCCCCTCGCGCCTTCGCGCCCTGGCGTTAACCCTCCTCCACGCTCTTCTCCAGTTTCCCCTTCAATTTATCCCGCTCTACCCTCTCCATCGGGATGCCGGTCTTGTAGGCCGCCGAGGCCAGCGCATGCGAGACCGACGGCGCCGCCAGCAGGACGAAGAAAATCAGCAGCAGCCCCTTCCAGGCGCTGAGCGGGGTGAGCAGGATGGCCGCAATCAGCAGGAACACCACGCCAAAAACGCTCACCTTGCCACCGGCATGCAGGCGGGTGTAGACATCCGGCAGGCGCAGGAAGCCGAAGATGCCGATCAGCGAAAAGGCCGTCCCGGCCACGAGAAAGAACAGGGCGATGCTTTGGGCGATCAGGGTCATGTCAGAACACCTTGTGGTCGGAGATGAATTTGGCGATGGCCACGGTGGAGATGTAACTCAACGCCGCCAGCGCAATCGCCACGTCTATGTAGATGCTGTTCTGCCGCAGCATGGCAACGATGACCAGCACGGCCAGGGTCAGCGTGGAGGCCAGGTCGAGGCCCATCAGCCCCGCCACGAGCGCATCCCGCAGCAGCCCGGGGCGGCTCTGCTTGTGGGTGAACTCCATCGCCCGCAACCGCAGGGTGCGCGAGATGAGCGTCAAACTCAGGATGAGAATGACCGTGCTCAAAATGTCCACCACCGCCTGCACCAGGGCCACATCCGGGGCCGGCTCCAGCGCCATCCAGACCGCCACCGCCAGCCCCACCACGCCCACCGCCAGGATGGCGTGCAGGTCGCGCCGCAGGAAGACGCTCAGCAGCGCCGAGGCCGCCAGCATGAGCAGGGCGAACAGGCGCAGGCCGTTCAAGTCGGTCAGATTCAGGGAGTGGTTTTGGAAGACAAACCCGAACGGGAGGCCGTTAAACAGGACGAGCAGCCCGCCCAGGCTGATGACCATTATGGACAGGTACACCCGCAACTTTCCGCCCTGCAGCCTGGTCGCCGTTTTCGAGAGATGATCCAGTCCCCAGAGGGTCCCGTCAAAGAGGGCGTTGACGGTCAGGTTGGGCAGCAAGGCCATCAGCGCCGGGCGCAGGCGATTCCGCTGCCAGAAGAGCACCAGCCCCAGCGAAACAGCCACGATGGAGAGAATCAGCGGCACGTTGATCCCCGTCCACAGCGCCAGCGAGACCTTGACCTTGTCGCCGTAGGCGGCTTTGGCGGCCTCGGCCAGGAAGTTCGCCAGGAAGGCCGGTTCGACGGGGGTCAGGCCGATCAGGAGTGAGAGCAGGGCCGGCAGGGCGGGCGGCAGCCAGAAGCCCGGTTTCGGGTCATGACCGTGGGCGGGATGCTTCGGGTCGGCCGGCGTGGCGAGGAAAACGCCCCAGACGAGGATCGCCGCCTGGAACAGGATCAATGCCCCGGCGAGGACCGTCGTCAGCGGGAAGATGGTCGAGATAACGGCGGGCAGACTGGGGTGCGTCGCCGAAGCGAGCAGGGTCTCCTTGGCCAGGAAGCCGAACAGGGGCGGCAATCCGGCCATCGAGAGGCCGGCGATTGCCATAATCCCGAACAAAATCGGCATTTGCCGCAGCAGTCCGCCCAGTTTGCGCAGGTCGCGCGTGCCGGTTTCGTGGTCAATGATGCCTGCCGACATGAAGAGCGCCGATTTGTAGAGGGCGTGCGCCAGGATGCTGATGACCAGCGCTTTGAAGGTGATCTCGGTATCCTGCCCGATCAGCGCCACCAGCACGCCGAGTTGGGAGATGGTGGAATAAGCCAGCAGCGGCTTGAGGTCGTTTTGTTTGGCGCCCAGGTAGGCGCCGACCAGCATGGTGGTCAGGCCGAAGAGGGAGAGCGTCCAAAACCACAGGTCGGTGTTGCCGAGGGCGGGGTTCAGCCGCGCCAGGAGGTAGATGTTCGCTTTGACCATCGTGGCCGAATGCAGGAAGGCGCTGGCCGGGGTGGGGGCGGTCATCGCTTCGGGCAGCCAGATGTGAGCCGGGAACTGGGCGCTCTTGGTGAACGCGCCCAGGGCAATGAGGCTGAACAGCACCGGGTAGAGCGGGCTGGTGGTGAGAATTTCGCGGCTGGCCAGGACGGTTTGAAAGTCTGCCCCGTCGCTCAGGTGGATGACGAACAGGAAGCCCGCCAGCAGGGCGATGCCGCCTCCGCCAGTGATGAACAGCGACTTGAACGCGCCTTTGCGCGCCGCTTCGTCTTTGTACTTGTAGCCGATAAGCAGGAAGGACGAGATGCTCGTCCCCTCCCAAAACACGAACAGGGTGATCAGGTCGCCGGCCAGCACCAGGCCGAGCATGGCGAGCATGAAGAGCAGGATGTAGGCGAAGAAGCGGGTTTCGATTGAGGATTGGTGATTGGTAATTGGTGATTTTTCCCTCACCCCCGCCCCTCTCCCGCTGGGAGAGGGGCGGGGGTGAGGGGAGTGTCGAAGTAATAGCCCGTGTAGATGAGGACCAGCGTGCCGATGCCGGTGATGATGAGCCCAAAGAGCGCCGAGAGCCCGTCCAGATAGAGCGAGAAGTTCAGGCCGAGGGCAGGGATCCACGGCACGGCAAAGATCTGCGGGTGGGCCTGGCCGTAGGCGATGAGCAGGGTCAGGAAAGCGGCGAAGGGAAAGACGGCCAGCAGCCAGCCCGCCTGCGGGTTGGTGAGCGGGGCGCGGCGCAACAGCAGGGCGAGGAAAACGCCCAAAGCGATCAGGAGCAAGGGAAAGATGAGAACATGCGGCATAAACGATTCCAGTTACGAGTGGATTTTTTGTCCGATCAGGCGCCTGAGACGCGGCTCGCGCCACAAGGCGATGCCCAGCGTCACCACCGTCAGCGGCAGGACAAAGCCGAGCATGGTGGTATTGAAAATCTGCAAGGCATCATGTTGAAGCGCCTCGAGGATAAGGTAGGCCGTGTAGGCGACATAATACCCCAGAAAGAGCCAGCCCTCCCAACGGTCTATGCGGCTGCCGGTAAAGAAGATCGGCAGCGCGGCGACCGCAACGGCAATCATGACGGGAATGTCGAAGCCCAGCGCGGCTTCTGAAACCGGAATGCCAAGCGGCACGATGATCGAACTCAAACCCAACACCGAGAGCAGGTTGAAAATGTTGCTACCCACCGCATTGCCGACGGCGATATCGCGCTCTCCCTTCAGCGCCGCCGCGACCGAGGTCGCCACTTCGGGCAGGGACGTGCCGGCCGCGACGATGGTCAGCCCCATGATCAGTTCGCTCAGCCCCAGCCAGCGGGCAATCTGCACGGCGCTTGCCACCAGCCAGCGCGCTCCCAGGACGAGGCAGCCCAACCCCAGCGCCACCAGGGCCAGATTAACGGCCCAGGGCCGCCAGCCGCCATCCGCTTTCTTCTGGTATTCCTGGGCATACTCTTGCTCGATTTCGGCGCTCTCTCGGCGGCTCTGCCGGATGAGGAAGACGATATAGACGATCAAGCCGCCAAACAGGACAAAACCCTCCAGGGTGCTGAGCAAACCGTCCAGGGCAAAAAGATAGACCAGGAGAGACAAACCAATCATGAGCGGCACATCCAGGCGCAGCAGTTGTTGATGCGCCACCAGGGGCGTGATGACGGCCGAAAGGCCGATGATAACCAGGATGTTGAAGATGTTGCTGCCCACCACGTTGCCGAGGGCAATCCCGGCTTGGCCTGTCAGCGCAGATTGGACGTTAATCGCCAGTTCGGGCGCGCTGGTGCCAAAGGCGACCACCGTCAGGCCGATGACGAGCGGCGAAATGCCGATTTTGGCCGCCAGGCGCGAGGCGCCACGCACCAGCCACTCCGCGCCGAGAATGAGGAAACCCAGCCCGCCGAGAAATAATACAATCGTCAAAAATGTCATAACGCGTTCTCCAGCCGCAATTGGGAGTCGGCTTCCAGCCGACTTTCACGAACTGAGGCGGGGGATTTATCCCACCGCCGGAGATGGAAAGATACCGAATTATTTTTTAAAGTTTCATCATCCCCAATGGAGATGGCAACGGACAAACGAAACATTTTTTGCTGAAAACGGCGCAATCATCACTGTTTTCTCCCCTCTCCCAACGGGAGCCCCCTTCGGGGATGATAAGGGGCTTGGGGTGGGAGAGATGTAGGTAGTTACTGTATTTTAGCAAATAACTCTCCAAAATGCCCCTTTCGCCCGGCAAAGGCGATTCTCATGGTCTTGATCCGCGGGCAGGAAATCAGCCCAGAGTACACTCATCTGCGGCACAAAGAACCGGCTGAAATCTAACATCTCTAACAACTTTCTGAAACAACGTTAATACTTTGCGGGTAAAATCTATACAAAATCTATCCAAAACATGGATATTTCTTCCGCACAACGCTGTTTTACGGCGAGCGGACAATGCTCAATCGAATCGGGAGGTTCCCCATGAAATGGTCCTGGAAAATCGGCCGCTTTGCCGGCATTGACGTTTACATTCACACCACCTTCTTTCTGCTGCTGGCCTTCTTTGGCTTCAATTACTGGGTGCAGACCCGCACTCTGGCAGGCACGCTCGAAGGGCTCGGCTTCCTTCTCCTTCTGTTCCTCTCGGTCGTCTTGCACGAATACGGACACGCCCTGACCGCCCGCCGCTTCGGCATCCGCACCCGCGACATCACCCTGCTGCCCATCGGCGGCGTCGCCCGCCTGGAACGGATGCCCGATAAGCCCATCCAGGAACTCTGGGTGGCCCTGGCCGGCCCGGCGGTCAACGTGGTCATTGCTCTCTTGCTGTTCGTCTATCTCTTCGTCAGCGGTACCCTGGCGGCCATCCCCGGCCTGCCCCTCACCGGCGGCCCCTTCCTCGAGAGGCTGATGGTCGTCAACCTGTTCCTGGTCGGCTTCAACCTGCTGCCGGCCTTCCCGATGGACGGCGGACGCGTCCTGCGGGCGCTGCTGGCCATGCGCCTGGAATACGTCCAGGCCACGCAGATCGCCGCCAGCATTGGTCAGGGCATGGCCTTCCTGTTTGGCATCATCGGCCTGCTCAGCAATCCCTTTCTGCTCTTCATTGCCTTCTTTGTCTGGATCGGCGCTCAGCAGGAAGCCAGCATGGTGCAGATGAAATCCGGCCTGAGCGGCATCCCCGTCCGTCGGGCGATGATGACCGAATTCAAGACCCTCGTTCCCTCCGACCGCCTGAGCCGCGCCGTGGACTACCTGCTCGCCACCCCGCAGCAGGATTTCCCGGTGGTGGAAGACGGGCGCGTCGTCGGGATTCTGACCCGCACCGACCTGATGCGGGCGCTTTCCGGTCAAGATGACGCCCTGCGCGTGGACGCCGTCATGCGCCGCGACTTCGAGACCGTTCACCCCGGCGACATGCTCGAGGCCGCTTTGGGCCGCCTGCAATCCTGCGATTGCCACATTTTTCCGGTGGTGCAGAACGGGACGCTCGTCGGGCTGCTGAACTCAGAAAACGTGGGCGAGTTTCTCATGCTGCAAGCCGCCCTGGGACAGCGCCTGGCGCGCGCATAGGCTGGCTATGGTTTATCGTCTCGTCCGCCGCCAATTCATCCCCGTTCCGAACGAGAGCGTTTGGGCCTACTTTGCCACGCCGGCCAACCTGAACGAAATGACCCCGCCGGACCTGGACTTTGAGATCGTGTCCGGCGGGGAACCGCCCATGTACGCAGGGCAGATCATCGAGTACCGCGTCCGCTTTTTGCCTTTCCTCCGCTCCCTGTGGCTGACCGAAATCGCCCACGTCGTTGAGGGCCGCTATTTCGTGGACGAACAGCGCCTCGGTCCCTACCGTTTCTGGTATCATGAACACATCTTCGAGCCGGCCGATGGCGGCGTCTGGATGACCGACCGTATCACCTACGCCCTGCCGTTCGGACCGCTCGGCGACCTGGTCCACGCCCTGTGGGTGCGGCGTAAACTCACCCACATCTTCGATTTTCGCCGCCAAAAAGTCATTCAAATTTTTGGAGAAAGACCATGAGCACTCCCCCCAATGTCCTCGTTCAATTTTTTGGCAAATTGCTGCCCCTCTTCCCGCCGCGCAGCGAAGCCTTCCTGAAAAGCGCCAGTCAGGAAGATTTACAACGGGTCAACTTCCGCTACATTTTCACCGTCAACGGAATGGTAGAAATCAGCCACATGATCGAGGATTTCGTCATCTCCAACCCCGGCGTAGCGGATACCCATGTTTCGTTCCAGGCCTTCTCGCGCTTTGCCGACCAGGAAGATCGTTACAACCGTTTGGCCGAATCGGCGCAAGGATTGTGGCTTTACGGAGCCCCCGATGTGCCCCCGCCGCTACTCCCCCGCACCAGCATTATTGACACTACCGGCACGCCGCTTGAACGTTACTGGTTTGTCATTGCCTACGGACCAGGCGTCCACATGACCCTGCTGGCAGAAGAGGTCACGAGCGCCGACCGGCTGCCGCATGAGCCGCGCATGTACGAAGGCTTCTACACCTTCGACCCCGACTTCGCCTACAAAGTGCTGAACGTTTTACATGCGATCTTTCCTGAAAACGTGCCGGCGCCTGTGCCTCCCAAACTGCTGAAAAACTGAAGCCTGTAGCCGAGCCTCTCTGGAGCATCACAAACGGACAACAAAAATTTGTAACGATCTCCCCTCACCCTAACCAAGACAAAATCATCTGGCTTTTCTCCCCTCTCCCCCCGGGAGAGGGGCCGGGGCTTGAGGTAAATCAGGCTACTAATGACGCCACCCCCTCTCCCCCCGGAAGAGGGGCTGGGGGTGAGGGCGATAGGCACTTACAACAATTTTCATAACCGCCTCCCCTCCCGCAGGTTTTGGCGCAATGTCCAAACCAGAAGACATCACCAAAACCACCCACATCGCTTGCCACCCCGTCCAGGCCTGCGGCAGGGTTAAGGCCAGGCAACAAACCGGTTAGATGGCCTGAAAAGCCGTTCAATGCAGGCACAACTTCTTAAACCTGGAGAAATCATGATCCGCAACCAATGGTACGTCCTGCTCGAATCGGACGAAGTCCGCGACACCCCCATCGGCGTGACCCGTATGGGCGAAAAAATGGTCTTCTGGCGCGATAGCAGCGGCAAGGTCCACGCCGCGGTGGACAAATGCCCCCACCGCGGCGTCCAACTCAGCCTCGGCGCTGTGGTGGACGATCACCTGCAATGTCCCTTCCACGGCTTCGAGTACGATGCCAGCGGGAAATGCGTCCACGTCCCGGCCAACGGGCGCGGCGGCGTCATCCCCGCCACCCTGCGCCTGAACGTCTATCCCACCTACGAAGCGCACG
>JBBITF010000089.1:0-8284 GCA_037440925.1 Chloroflexota bacterium | reverse complement strand
CCAAGCCCCTTGCTGGCGGAGCGCTCGAAAGCATTTACCCAAACTTACATCGTAATTTTAGAGAATACGCCCTGCTCTCAAGATCTGGGCAAGCGCCAGTCTCTGTCAGAAGCGCGCCAGGGTTAATACGACTTTTCGAGACGATTACAGAGGAACCCATGATACGACTTAATGAGACTCAACACTTTTCAGATGCTTTCTTAGGGTTTACAGGGCTAGGGGGTGTTACAGAATCTGCGAGAATCTGCGTCATTTGGAACGGGTTGACGACCTCTGCGCGCGCAGGACAATTCCTTTACTGGACAGGCTGCTTATTTAGTTGTAAAATACAATAGTTGCAATATTCAACTAATTTGTGAGTTTGTCATGCCCGAAGGCGATAGCCTGATTGAAAGATTCTGGGAAACCGTCCCCCCCGTTTGGCGGCAGACGCGCGCTCAAATTCGCATGGTAGCGCATGAACGCTTTGGCTTGACTGTGGAGCAGTTCCAGGCATTGCGCCGCATCCGCCATGGACATAATTCGGTCAGTGCGCTGGCGGAGGAGGGGCGTCTGAGCCGCTCGCAGGCCAGCCGTGTCGTGGATGCGCTCGTCCGCCGCGGCTTGGTGACCCGTCTGACTGATGCGAAGGACCGCCGTCATGTGCATCTCTCGCTTACCGAATCGGGCAAGCAGGTCCTTTCGGCCGTCTTTGCCGAGACCGAGGCCTGGCTGGCCAAGCGTCTTCAGTTGCTGAGCAAAGACGAAAGCGAACAAGTCGCCGCAGCGTTGTCACTTCTTCGCCGGGTGTTCGATTGATGCTTGCGGCGCAGGCCCCGGCCCAATTCAACCATGCCTTTGACCTTCCAACCGCTCGACGCTTTGATTATTGAACTATCTTGCTAACGACATGCCCCCCCTCTTCAAACTTCGCTCTTTTATCAAACCTTACCTTCCGCAAATCATCTTGTCCATTCTCGACCTGGGCGTCCTGACCGCGCTGAACCTGTATGTGCCTCGCATCATCCGAGGCGTGATTGACGAGGGCTTGCTGCAAACTGACACCGTCTATCTGGCGCGGGCCGCTCTCTTGCTGCTTGGCTTAGGGCTGGCCTCTGCTGCTGCGGGCGCCCTGCAGCGCTACCTGGCCGAATGGATTGGCGGCCATATCGGCTACGACTTGCGTAACCGCATGTACGATCACATTCAACGCCTGTCCTTTTCCTATCACGATCATTCCCAGACCGGGCAATTGATCAGCCGTTGCATCGAAGACGTGCGTTCGGTGCAGAATTTCATCGGCGGTTCGCTGGTCAACCTGGCCCAAATGTCCTTTTTGTTGTTTGGCACGCTGACCTTGATGCTGTTGGCGAATTGGCAATTGGCTCTGATAGCCTTTTTGCCGCTCATCCCGCTCATTTTGATTACGTTGAACTTTGGTCAGCGCATCACCGAATTGTTTTTCAAAGTGGATACCTTGTTGGGCGATCTCTCAACCCGTTTACAGGAGAACGTGATGGGGGTGCAGGTGGTGCGCGCTTTTGCCCGAGAACCTCACGAGATGCGTCGCTTCGACGAGACCAACCGTGCCTATTTCCAGGCCCGCCTGAAAGTCATTGGCGAGTGGTCCAAAGTTATGCCTACCACCGATTTTCTGGTCACGCTTGGCACCATCCTCATCCTCTTCTTTGGCGGGCAGATGGTGCTGGCCGAAAAGATGACCGTTGGGGAAATTGTGGCTTTCAATGCTTACCTGGTCATGCTGGCTGCGCCGGCTCAGGAACTGACCTGGCTGGTCAATGCCGCCGGTGAGGCTTCGGCAGGGGCGCGGCGTATCCTTGAGGTGCTGGAGACGCCGCCGGAGATTGCCAGCCCGCCCGCGGCGCTGCAATTGCCTCCCCTGCGCGGCGAGGTCGAGTTTCGCCATGTCTCGCTCAAGTACCTGGACGAGAAGCGCGACTCGCTCGCCGACATTTCGCTAAAGGTCGAACCAAATCAAGTCATTGCCCTGATCGGTCCCACCGGTTCGGGCAAGACTTCGCTGGTTAACCTCATCCCGCGCTTTTATGATGTGAGCGAGGGCGCGGTGCTGGTGGATGGTTACGACGTGCGCGCGGTGGACCTGGGCTCCCTGCGCCGTCAAATTGGCATCGTTTTGCAGACCTCGTTGTTGTTTTCGGACACCATCCAGGCCAACATCGCCTACGGACGGCCTGACGCCAGCCGCGAAGAAATCGTTGCCGCCGCCCAAGCCGCCCAGGCGCACGATTTCATCGTCTCTTTTGAAAAAGGCTACGAAACGCTTGTTGGCGAGCGCGGCGTGACCCTGAGCGGCGGTCAGCGCCAGCGGATTGCCATCGCCCGCGCCTTGCTCATGGACCCGCGCATCCTCATCCTGGACGACTCGACCTCCAGTGTAGACACTCAAACCGAGGCGCTTATCCAGCAGGCCCTCGACCGGCTGATGGAAGGCCGCACCACTTTTGTCATTGCCCACCGCCTAAGCACCGTCCGCCGCGCCGACCTCATCGTGGTCATGGAAAACGGGCGAATAGTCCAGCGTGGCCGCCACCATGAGCTGCTGGCGCAAGGCGGACTGTACAAAGAGATTCACGATTTGCAGTTGATGCGGTACGCTCCGCTAGACTATCAGACTATAAGACTATCAGACTATCAGACGAAATGATCACTATCACCCCTCCTGCCTACGTCACTCAGTCAGAAGAGCAGTTCTACAAGCCCTATGACCCGCAGGTCACACGCCGTTTGGTGGCTTTCCTGGCTGCCTATAAATGGCAGATGTTGGTTGCCTTGCTGCTGATGTTGGGCGCCACTCTCTCGACCGTCGCCGGCCCCTACCTGGTCAAGATGGCAATTGACGACGGCCTGAACGCCGGCAACCCTATTGCTTTGCGGACAGCCGTATTGCTCTACCTGGGCGCGGCTATCTTGCGCTGGGTCTTCATCTATACCCGCGTCAACTTGATGGCGCGCGTCGGTCAATCGGTCATCTATGACTTGCGCAAGACGCTCTTTGCCCATCTGCAAAAACTCTCGCTCAGTTTCTACAGCCGTTACTCGGTAGGGCGCGTGATTACGCGCGTCGTCAACGATGTCGAGACTCTGCGCGAATTCATCACTTGGGCTATTCTGGCGATTGCCCGCGACCTCTTTTCGCTCATCGGCATCGTTGCCGCTATGCTGGCGTTGAATATGCGCCTGTCGTTGATTACCTTTGCCACCCTGCCGCTTATGGCCCTGGCCACCTACCTCTTTCGCAAGAATCTGCGCATTGCCTACCGGCGGGTGCGGGCGGCTGTCTCGTGGGTCAACTCGGTGCTGGCCGAAAACATCAACGGCATCCGCGTCGTTCAGGCGTTCAACCGTCAGCAGCGCAATTACGAATCCTTTCGTGATTACACCAACCGTTATCACTTGCAGACGGTCATTCACGCCGCCAAGGTGGCTGTCGCTTTCGTTCCGGTAGTGGACATCCTGGGCGCGTTGGCGACGGCGGCGGTGGTCTGGCTGGGCGGGGCGGCGGTGTTGGGCGAGGCCATCACAGCGGGCGTCTTGGTTGCCTTCATCTTGTACATCGAACGCTTCTTCGACCCCATCCGCGACTTGTTCCGCCGCTTCGATACGCTCCAATCCACCATGGCCAGCGGAGAACGCCTGCTCAACCTGCTCGACAGCGAGATCGAAGTGCGGGATGCGCCTGATGCCATTGCTTTGCCGCCCATTCGTGGTCAGGTGCGCTTCGAGGAGGTTTCCTTTCATTATTCGGATGACCCGGCCCTTGTGCTGGAACACATCAACCTGACCGTCCAGCCTGGCGAGACGGTGGCGCTGGTCGGAAAGACGGGCGCCGGCAAGACTACGCTGGTCAAATTACTTTCCCGCTTCTACGACCCAACCGAGGGCCGCGTGCTGGTGGACGGTTTCGATTTGCGGACGGTGACTCAGGCCTCGCTGCGCAGTCAGATGGGCATCGTGTTGCAGGATCCGTTCTTGTTCGATGGGACGGTGTACGAGAATATTCTTTTTGGGCGGTTAGAAGCCACATCGGCGGAAGTCATCGCTGCGGCGCAGGCGGTAGGCGCCCACGAGTTTATCGAACGCCTGAAAAACGGCTACCAGACCTCGGTCGAGGAAGGAGGCGTGGTTCTCTCGGTAGGGCAGCGTCAATTGCTCTCGTTTGCCCGCGCCCTGTTAGCCGATCCACGCATTTTGATTCTGGATGAAGCCACCTCCAGCGTGGATACGCAAACCGAGCAGGTCATTCAGCGCGCCCTGGCGACCTTGTTCAAAGGGCGCACTTCCTTTGTTATTGCGCATCGCCTCTCCACGATTACCAATGCCGACCGCATCGTGGTGATGCACGACGGTAAGATTGTGGAGCAGGGCAAGCATGAAGCATTGTTGCAAAACAAGGGGATGTATTACGAGTTGTATCGAATGGGGTTTCAGGAGTAAGTTGTCATCACAGCCGGTACACTGCCAAATGATTGACCACGGCGCGTTCTCCAAAGACGCCATCATCGTTGGGCTGGTTGACGATCTGTCCTTGAATGGCCATGGCGCTGGAGCCGCCGTCGTCTAGGTTGATGGTGGTTTCACATACGACCATCAACAGCACTATGCCAGACTTATCTACGCCGATGACGGTGCGGGCGTTCTTGGTGTGGCGGTCGCGGATGGCAAGATTGAAGACGCCATAGGCTATCAATTAACGGTCGCCGGAGACGGCGTTGTATAGGCCGTATGGATTGCGCCAGTTAAAGGACACTTTTCCATCACGCGAGAAGTTGACCCAGGGACGGAAACCATAGCGTTTGGTTTGGATGGGGCGTCCATCGGAATAGCAGATGGAGTTGGGTTTGCCTTTTGCCACGCCGGGCAGTCCCCAGCCGTCGCCGTTGACCACGATCTCGGCACCGGTAATGGCTGCCGCCTGGCTGACGGTCTGGAAGCCAATGTTGGTCACCTGGAAGCGGAATTTGGCCGGGTCAAGTTGGAGCAGGTGGCAATCTGCGCCGAAACGATTGAGTTTTGTGTATTCTGGTATCATGGGAATTTCCTTCCTGGGTAAGGTCTCAAAGGTAAAGACCCATTGAGAGGCTACTCATTTTTTAGGACAGCGCTTTGGCTCCTCGTAGTTACCTGTGAAGCCTTGCGCCTGCCAGCAGGTGTTGTCTACGGCGAATAATTCTTTGAGAGGATATTCTGCGTCTCCCTTGATGGGTGAGCCGGCTTGTTCCTTGGGCAAGCGGTCGGCGTAGTCCATTTCGGCGATGTCCATCCAGCCCGCATCGGCCACCACGCCAAACATGAATCGGTTCTCTGCCAGCGAGCGTTTGAAGGCAAATTGCACAGCCGCGTTCTTGCCAGCGTTGATCCGCATCCAGGCTAAATCGGGGTCGTCCTTTGCTCCGCGTCCGCCATCGAAGATGAGCGTCTCGTACCCATTGCCCGGCAGCGGCGCGTCCGATTTTTCGGCCGAGAGGCCAGCCGTGTCGTGATCCTGGTCTTGCCATACCTGCACGTTGTCTGTACTCCATTCTACATTGTGAGGCGGACGGGCTACGATGATATAGTCTCCAAAGCCGTCAGCGTCCAGGTCTAGTTCCACCGCATACAGGATGCCCAGCGGGTTGTTGGGGTTTGCGCCAACCAGTCCAATCGAAATGTAGTAGAACTTATCGTCCATGCCCAAGTTGAAATTGGCAATATCCAGGTCGGGTATATAACTCATGTCTTGGAGAAAGGGGCGCTCGAACAGGTTGACTTTGTACGAATCCCCGTAGGGAGCGCGCTGTTCTGCGGCCGTGTCTACGCATGTTGGGTCATAGATCAATTGGCCGCTTTTCGCCTTTTCAGACGGGAAGAAGGCATGGGCAACTGCGATGGTGGCCGTAGGCGGCGCAGCGGTCGGCGAAGGGACTTCGGTAGCGGTGGCGGTAGCAGCCGGCGAGGGGAGAATGGGCGCCTCGACGGTGAGGGTGGGCGTGTTTTGCTGATTGCTTGCCAGCATTGGCAAGGAACAGGCCAAAGATGCCAGGAGAAGGACAGAGAGATACAGGGGGATGCGTGAGGCATAGAGTCGTTTCATGGCGTTTGTACCTGATCAGCGCTGATCGCGCAGCGAATTCCCACATAGGGACCGTAATAGGCAGGATCCAATTCCAGGCGGGAGTCGGTTCGGGCGTTTCCGCTGTTGCCGCCAAAAGTGTGCCAGGAGCCGCCGCGCGCCACGCGCTTGCCGGCAGCGTCTGGGGATTCGCGTCCATCTTCGCTATTGTAAGGATACAGTTTGAACAGACTGCTGGTCCATTCCAGCACGTTGCCGGCCATGCCATACACACCGTATGGACTGACGCCTGTATCGTACTGATCAACGGGGGTGGTATCGCCTACACAGCCCGGCAGGTTGGCAAAAGAACAATCAATTTTTGTGTTTCCCCATGGGTAGATGCGTTCATCCGTACCGCGCGCGGCTTTTTCCCATTCGGCTTCGGTGGGTAAGCGCGCGCCTCTCCACTCGCAATAGGCTTTTGCCATTTTCCAGTCTACATAGAGAACAGGATATTTGGCAAAAACGGGATTGCTGTAATACGTCGAATGTGTCACAGAACCGGCTTGCTTGGGTCTTCGGCATTCGACGGCAAATGCACAAGCGTCATACATTTCATTTGTAACCTCATACTTGTCAATGAAGAATGCATCCAGATAAATCGTATGAGCGGGCTTGGATTCGGCATTGCCGGTGACATCGCTGCCCATAGTAAATTCGCCTGCTGGTATCAATACCATCGTAACATTTTTGCTGTCTTTGATTTCGGTCGGCAGGCTGGCTTCGGTTGGTTCGAATGTGGGCGTTGCAGTCGCAGCCAGGACGACCGGCTCGATGTTCTGTGTGGGAGGTACGCTCGTATGGGTAGGAAAGACTTGCGTTGGCGGGGGAGGAGCAAAATAGGAGGTCAATACATCCATGTTGCTGCTTAGCAACCAGCATCCACCTCCAAGCCCAATCAGAGCAATCATTCCCAAAACGGCTATCGCTAACACAGGCGACCGTTTCTTTTGTAGCCGCGCCGTTTCCATAGGAGGCGGCGACGGCGGCAAAGGAGACGGCTGCCGCTCGACTTTGCCGGTCATTTGTTCACGCAATTGCTCTGTCTTGATGCTCGAAGCAGACACCTCTTTGCCGGCTAACAGATTTTGCAAGTCGTCCAGAAAGACGCGCATAGTGGGGTAGCGGTGAATCGGGTCCTTGGCCAGCGCCTTCAGCAGCACCGATTCCACATCGCGCGGCAGGTCGGGGATGTATGTCTTGGGCAGGGGCAGGGCTTCAGTGGCTTGTTTGATCATTACGCCGGCCGGGGTGTCGGCAGTGTAGGGTTTATGGCCGGTAATCATCTCGTACAAGACGATGCCCAGTGAATACAGGTCAGATTGCGCCGTTGCTTCACCGGTCCACTGCTCGGGCGCCATGTAATCCGGCGTGCCTAGCCCTGTCCCCGTGCTGGTCAGGTGTGTGGCTTCTTTGCCTTGTTCGCCAAAGATTTTGACTAACCCAAAGTCCGTCAACATGGGTTGACCGTCTTCGCTCATCAGGATATTGGAGGGTTTTACATCGCGGTTGATGATGTTGCGTGCATGAACATATTCCAGGGCTTGCGCAATAGGAATGACCATTTGCACAGCATTTCGCCATGGGATAGGCTTACCAAGCCGTTCCTTGAGCGTGCCGCCGCTCAAATACTCCATTACCAGGTAGGGAGCGCCTTCATATTCTCCATAGTCAATGACGCCCACGATGTTTGGATGTGACAACCGCCCTAGCGACTTGGCTTCGCGCTCGAAGCGTTTGAGCAGCATATCCATTTCGTCAGGGGCAAATGCTTCGCGGCGGATGACCTTGATTGCCACCTCGCGTTCCAGGCGCGTATCGAAGGCTTTGTAGACGGTGGCCATGCCTCCCGCCCCGAGTTGTTTTAGGATTTGATAACGCCCGATTTGTTGTCCAATCAACCCTGCCATGCCATTATCCTTTAGTCGAATAAATGCGACATTTTCGTAACTGCCTACCCTGCCTATATTTGGCCCGCCGTCCACGAATACTGCACGAATACACACATAACGCCGTCATTCGAGCATTCGTGGTTTATTCGTGGATGGTTTTCTCACCCAAAAACCAAACCGATGTTAGAGGTAGGCAGTTACACATTTTCTTCCTCAATTTTATTATAACTGATGTTACGCACGGAGCAGTAGCGAAATCGGATAAGATTGGAGCATGGGC
>JBBITF010000088.1:0-9545 GCA_037440925.1 Chloroflexota bacterium | reverse complement strand
TTTTGAGGAAGGTATTCGGATAAAATTTGTTCTCTCGTTTTTGCAGTGGAGTCAAATTTCATTTTCTTTGAGCCGTAGCGTCTTTGCGTTGAGCTTTTTTCTTTTTGCAGTGGAGTCAAGCCTCGTTTTCAATGGGCATTGCTGATCAAGAGTGCGCGCGTATATACCGGCCTACCTGTGCCGCTTGTGCCACGAATATCGGTGCAAAGTTGCGATAGATTCTGCGAACAATGCTAAAAGAGGTAAAATGGAAAGCAGTAAATTGCATTTCGATAGGAGCCGCTATGCCAAATGTAGCCGTTGTCACTGACAGCACCGCCAGTATCCCAGAAACCTTGCTCAAGGAATTGAATATTCATGTCGTTGCTTATTACATCCATCGCGGTAAGGAAGTTCTGCGCGACCTGGTCACCGTTCAGAGGGATGAGTTTTTGCGTTGGCTGCCATCAGCCTCGGTCTTGCCCACTACTGCCAGCCCGGGTCCGGGCGACTACCTTGAGTTATACCGTTCATTAATCTCCCAGGGTATCCGCCAGATTATCAGCATTCACATGACTTCTAAGGGCAGCGGCGCATATCAAGCCGCGACGGTGGCTCAATCTATGGTGCAAGAACAAGAGAAGGATGCGGGGGTGCGCATCGAGGTCGTGGACACGCGCAATGTCTCCTTGTGCCAGGGATGGATGGCCATCGAAGCCGCTCGCGCTGCCCTTTCCGGTCTTTCGCTGGACGATGTACTTATGACTGTCAAAAAGATGATCCCTATTACCCAAATGATTCAAACCGCTGACACATTGAAATATCTCTATATGGGAGGGCGCATTGGTATGGCAAAGCGGCTGGTGGGTACCCTGCTCAATATCAAACCATTGATTGGTATGAAGGATGGCGTGATTGTGGCGCTGGGGCAAGCGCGCAGCCGAATGCAGGCTTACACCATGATGTCCAATTTAGTTGCCGATGCAGTTGGAAAAGGCAAGGCCAAAATAGCCTATGTCCATGCTGGGGCGCTGGAAGAGGTGGAGAAAATCAAAAAATTAGTCGAAAGCCGGGTAGAGGTAGTCGAGAGTCTCTTTGCTGAACTTTCACCCGCTTTGGCTGTTCATACCGGGCCAGGCACGGCGGGATTGTGTTTTTACCCTCTTGAAAGTTGACCGTTCTGCTTTCACGCTGCAGGTTGTTGCTGCGTGATGCAGTGAATGTTGCCGCCGCCGAGCAAAATCTCGCGGGCCGGCACGCCCACCACCTTGCGGTCGGGCAAGAGACGCTGCAGGGTGGCCAGGGCCTCGGCATCGTGCGGGTCATCGAAGGTCGGGACAATCGCCCCGCCGTTGCAGAAGCAGAAGTTGATGTACGAGGCTGCCAGCCGGTCGCCGGCCTGGCGCGGCAGGGTGCCTTCCACAGCGTCCACGCCTTCGGCCTCTTCGGGAGTGATGAGGATGGGATTGGGCTGGTGAATCTTGTGGACGGTGAGCCGCCGCCCTCTCGCATCGGTCTGGGAGAGGAGGTAGTCGAGCGCTTCGGCGGACCGCTCATATTGCGGGTCGCTTTTGTCGTCCGTCCAGGTGAGGGCAATTTCGCCCGGACGCAGGAAGCAGGCCAGGTTGTCCACGTGGCCGGTCGTCTCATCGTTGTAGACTCCGCGCGGAATCCACAGCACTTTTTCCACGTTCAGGTATTCCTTCAGCAGGGCTTCAATCTGCTCCTGGTTCAGGTCCGGGTTGCGACCAGGGCTGAGCAGACATTCGGCAGTGGTAATACATGTGCCTTCGCCGTCCACGTGAATCGAGCCGCCCTCGAGAACGAGCGGGGCCTGGTAGCGGTCGAGTCGCTCAATTTCCAGCACCTTTTGCGGGACGGCATCGTCCAGGTCCCAGGGGAAATACAGGCCGTTATATAGGCCGCCCCAGGCGTTGAATTTCCAATCAATGCCGCGCACTTCGCCCTTGCCATTGATGACAAAGGTCGGGCCGCAGTCGCGCATCCAGGAGTCGTTATTGGAAATTTCGACCACGCGCACTTCGGGCGGCAGCATTTGGCGAGCGTTTTGGTATTGGTTGTGATTGACGCCAACCGTGACGGGTTCAAACCGCGCAATGGCGCTGGCGACGGCGGCGAAGGCTTTTTGGGCCGGTTTGGCGCCCAGCCGCCAGTTATCGGGCCGCTGCGGCCAGAGCATCCACGTGCCGGCATGGCGGGAAAATTCGGCAGGCATGAAAAAGCCGTCGGCGCGGGGGGTGGAGTTGAGGGTTTGGGACATGTTTTCCCCAAAGACAGAATACCGTCTTACCGGTTCAAAAACGCTTCAATCCGGCCTTTGTGATAGGCCTTGAGTTCTTCCGAAGGGCGCTGCAAGCGGGGATAAAGGAAGTAAACCAGCAGGCCTTTTTCGGTATGCAGGCGGTTTTCGGACTGGTCGAAGATAATCGAGCGGGGATGGTCCATCACCTCGTCGGTGGCTTCCACGCCGCGCGAGGCCGGCAGGCAGTGCATGAACTTGCAATGAGAGGGGGCTTTGTTGAACAGGTCAAGGTTGACCTGGTATTTGGGCATGAAGGCGGCGCGGCGCTCGGGAATCTGGTCTTCCTGGCCGACCCACCACCACAGGTCGGTGTAGATGAAATCAGCCTCGCGCACAGCCTCTACCGGGTCTTCTGTGACCGTGAGCCGGCTGCCCGATTCCCGGCAGTTGGCCTCCGCCCAGGCAATCCATTCGACCGGAGCCTGGTACTTCTTCGGCGCGGCATGGGTGAAGTTGATGCCCAGGCGGGTGCAAATGAGCATCAGCGAAGAGAAGACATTAGTGGCATCGCCGATGAAGGTGACATTCAGGTCTTCGAGTTTCTTGCCGGCGGGCATGTGTTCGATCATCGTAGTCACGTCGCAGACGACCTGGGCGGGGTGATTGTAGTCGGTCAGGCCGTTGATGACCGGCACGTCGGCGTATTTAGCCAGTTCGGTGACGGTTTGGTGTTTGAGAGCGCGGCAGAAGATGGCATCGCACATGCGCGAGAGGACTTTGGCCGTGTCGTACATCGACTCGCGCACGCCAAGATGAATCTCACCCGGCTTGAGATAGAGGGCGTGGCCGCCCAGTTCGGTCATGGCGACCTCGAACGAGACGCGCGTGCGGGTGGAGGGTTCCTCGAAAATCATTGCCAGCGAAGCGCCCTCCAACAACTTGGGCGTGCAGCCCTGCTTATCGGCAGCCTTGATGAGGCGCGTCAGTTCGATCATGTCGAGCAGTTCTTGCTTGGTGAAATCTTGGGTGTCAATGAAGTGACGGGGTCGCATGGGTTATCTCTCCTGTTTCAAAAGTTCTTCTTTCGGCGGCAGCCACTCGTCAATGTTGCGCAGGATGCGCGGCACGATGGCATAACGGGTGACGCTGACGCCAGGGAGGGCGGGCAGGGTGCGGCCGAGGAAGTCGCGCAGGGCTTCATTGTCCTTGAAACGCGCTTCGATGGAAATTTCGGTGGATTGCTGCCCCAGGGCAATGTAAGTGATTTCGGGCATGGATTTCAGCCGCTCGATGATCTCCGCTTCCAGATTGGGATCGGTGGCGAGGAAGATGTCGGCGGTGGTGTGGTAGCCAAAGGCGCCCGGCTCCAGAATAGCCGTTAAGCGAACCGCACCAACTGCTACCAGGCGCTCAATGCGCTTGCGGATGGTGCGTTCGTTGGCGCCCGTCTGACGGGCAATATCCGAGGCGGAGACACGGGCGTCGCGGTGCAGCGCCTGGATGATTTGATAGTCGAGTTCATCGAAGTCTATTTTGCGGGGGGGCATATTCATTGTTCCGTTTCGGAATTATATAATACCGAATTCTGCACTTGTATTATACAAAAGTGGGAATCGAAATGCAAGTGTCAAATGTCATATTTACGCATAGGGGTTACTGCAAGCGAGGCGGCGGTTAATGGTTTTTCTATTGCTCCGTTGGATTGCCAAATCCAACGGCTTACAACGCAATTTTGCCTGGTTCGGCCTGGATTGCCAAATCCAGGCCAGCAACAGGCAATTCAGGCCGTCAACAGGCAATAGGGCAGCAATGCAGTCATTTTTTCTTCTCCCCGATGAACCGCTAGCCCTGGCAGACGATGGAATTTAACCTTGCGTTGTAATAGCCTCATGGAAATACCATAGCGCGACTGTGCCGCAACCAATTTTGGAGTCCGACAACTCCAGTTGTTGGTATGCCGAAGTCTGGAGATTTCGGACTCCGCAAAGATGCCAGGGCTCAAAGAAAAATGAAATTTCCACTGCAAAATCTTCGTTTTTTGTTTTGAATCATGCAGAAAAAAGGTAACTACCTACCCACTAGGTCCTGCGGCAGACCCTAAAGGTTTCTTTTGCAAACAAGACACCAATTCTACGGAAAAGGTCTCCTGTCTCCAAAAGGTTTCGATAGCAGCGCACACCTTTAGGGTCTTGTTGTTATAAAAGGTAGGCAGTTACGAAAAAAGAAAATAGACCTTAAAAATTCTTGGCGACTTTGCGCCTTTGCGTTAGAAACACCCTTTTTGCAGAGATCATATAAGCATCGTCCCGAAGGCTTGGTTTTGCCGCAAAAAATTGCGCCTTGTAAAACCTTCGGGACGTTTCAACGGTCTATACCTAACGCAGGTTAAGTTATGGGGCTTTGTTGGATTTACGGCGCACTCCTTTGACAATCAGCCAGACGATCAGGGCGGGCGGGGCTACGACCGGCAGGATGGCTACAAAGAGCCAGATGGCAAATTCAACGATGCCTTGATAGGCGCTCACCAGCGTATGTGTGGCGTCTTCCAGCGTGTCGGCGGGTGTCCAGGGTGCAGGTGTGGGCGTGGGGGTTGGCGTAGCAGGTTCAATGTCTGGTAATTGAGGCGAGAGAGTGACGGTGATGGTCGAGAAGGCCGAGCGGTCGCTGAGATAGTTCATGCGGCCTTTAACTTCCTCGATTTGGGCTTCGATGGAGGCCAGTTCCTGGTTGATGCGCAGAGCCTCGTCCACTGTTTTGGCGTCTTCGAGGAAGGATTGAATACGCGCTTGAGTGGCTTCCAGGTTGCGCAGGCGGGACTCCAGGTCTACGAACTGGTCGGTAACATCCTCGCCGGAGGCGGTTTCGTTCAGCACGCGGATGGCCAGATCGCGGATGCGGCGCAGGCTGACCTCGAATTGATCAACCGGTACGCTCAGGGTAATGGAGGCGTATTTGTAGTTTTCCCCGTAGTATTCCTGGAACCAGATGCGCGAACTGACGATGTAGCCGCCCGCGTCGCTAACAACCTGTGTCAGGCGGTCTATGGCGACATCGCTGTCTTCTACCAGCACGCTGACTTCAGCGTTTTTGACAATCTTGCGGTCAATGCTGGCTGCTTGACCGGGAGCATTGTTCACATCTGGAACGGTTTGATAGACCACGCCGGCGGTAGGCAGGGCGGCTCGTTGGGCTTCTGCTTCGGGCATGGCCGGCTCTTCGGCAGCCAAGCCCATATCGTAGCCGGGCAATAGGGGCGCTTCGGCCGTTGCGGGCGCTTCGGTTGCTACAAGGGCTTTGGGTGCAGCGCTTCCACAGGCGGTCAGCAAGGTCAGCGCCACTACAAGCGCCGATACAAGGGTGAACAGTTTGATTTTCATTTCTCCTCCAGGAAATTGGATTTAGGCGTCACAGGCAAGACGCTATGTTGACTGTTTTTGTTCCAGGAGGCGCTTGCCTACCCGCTTTCGGAAATCACCCGCAGATGTCGCAGAGAACGCAGATGAGAGAAGAAATCGGCGGATGAACAATGAGAATCTCAACTTGCCCCCCAATGTGTTGGGAAAGATGTATACTTTAAGTGATGACGCATGGCACTACCTTATCGAAGCAAAAAGAGTGATAATAGGTAAGAATTGGCTGATAAGCCAATTTATCTTCTTGGAACAGGAGAATTGAATGCCCGCAAAAGGTTGGATTGAAGTATCTGATACCTACTGCAAAGGGTGTGAATTGTGTGTCAATGCTTGTCCACAAAAAGTATTGTCGTTAAACATGGAAAGGTTGACACCCCGAGGCTACCACCCGGCTCACATTTACAAAGACGGCTGTACAGGATGCGCTATTTGCGCGCTGGTCTGTCCAGATGCGGCTATCACGGTCTACCGCGAAGTGACCAAAGCCGTTCCTGCGGCGGCATAGGAGGCAGGCATGGCGCGTGAACTTCTCAAAGGCAATGAGGCGATAGCCGAAGCGGCCGTTCGTGTGGGGCTGGAGGGATACTTTGGGTATCCTATTACCCCGCAGACGGAGATACTCGAACATCTCTCCCGCCGCTTACCTGAACTAGGCCGCGCATTTGTCCAGGCTGAAAGCGAGTTAGCGGCAATTAACATGGTCTACGGCGCAGCCTGCACCGGGGCGCGGGTGATGAGTACCTCATCCAGCCCCGGTGTATCTTTGATGATGGAAGGCATTTCTTACATTATAGGAACGGAGATTCCGGTTGTGCTGGTCAACGTGATGCGCGGCGGCCCAGGTCTCGGCAATATTGCCCCCTCGCAGAGCGATTACAACCAGGCTGTGCATGGCGGCGGCCATGGCGATTATA
Organism: Chloroflexota bacterium; assembly: GCA_037440925.1. Lineage (GTDB taxonomy): Bacteria > Chloroflexota > Anaerolineae > Anaerolineales > Villigracilaceae > JAABUE01. The sequence continues at coordinate 2,976 of JBBITF010000088.1, read as the reverse complement.
GTCCTATTGTGCTGGCCCCCTCCACAGTGCAAGAGGCCATTGATATGATGGTTCTTTCGTTCGACCTGGCAGAACGTTACCGCACCTTGTGTATGCTCATCGCCGACGGCTCCATTGGTCAGATGATGGAACCGGCCGAATTGCCCGAAATGCGGCCTGTGCAACGCAAGGACTGGGAATGGGCTACCAACGGCGCCATTGGACGAAAACGCCGCATCCTGACCTCGATTTACATTGACCCGCCCGATGAGGAAGTGACCAACTTGCGCATCTTCAAGCGCTGGATGGAAGTACAAGCCAACGAAGTCCGTTACAAAGAATATTATTTGGATGATGCAGATTATGTCGTTGTTGGCTTTGGCACCGCCGGGCGTGTGGCGCTCTCAGCAGTCCGCGCTGCCCGGCAGGACGGCATTAAAGTCGGCCTGCTGCGCCCAGTGACCGTCAGCCCCTTCCCCTATGCGGCTCTGGATGAGCTTTCGAAGCGTGTGCAAGCCTTCCTGGTGGTCGAGATGAACATGGGGCAAATGCTGAACGACGTGCAACTGGCGACCAAAGGACGTGTTCCGGTGGAGTTCTACGGCCGGCCGGGCGGGGTGGTTCCATTCCCAGATGAAATTTACGATGAAATCAAACGGATGGCAACCACCGCACTCCAGATTGAAGCGGACCCGCGTCATGCCTGGTATCAGCGCATGATTACGAGAGTAAAATAGAGGTGCAAAGATGGATACGTTGGTCAAACCAGAAAATCTTGTTTATGTTCGTCCTCAGGCTTTCACTGAGTTCCCAACGCATTATTGCCCTGGCTGCACGCATGGCGTGGCGCATCGTTTGATTGCTGAAGTGCTGGACGAAATGAACCTGACTGAGCGTACCATCGGCGTTGCGCCGGTTGGGTGTTCGGTTTTTGCTTACAACTACTTTGACTGCGACTTCGTAGAAGCAGCCCATGGACGCGCGCCGGCGATGGCAACCGGCATGAAGCGCGTCTTGCCGGACCGAATCGTGTTCACCTATCAAGGCGATGGCGATTTGGCTTCGATTGGTATGGCTGAAATCATGCACGCCGCCGCGCGCGGGGAAAACATCACTGTCATCTTCATCAACAATGCTATTTATGGCATGACAGGCGGTCAAATGGCGCCGACCTCCTTGCCTGGCATGAAGACCACCTCTTCTCCACTGGGCCGCGATGTAGAAACGCAGGGCTTCCCTATCCGTATGTCCGAAATCTTGGCCAACATGGATGGCGCCGGTTACATTGCTCGCCGCTCCCTGCATGACCCCGGCAACATCCGCAAAGCCAAAAAAGCCATCCGCACCGCTTTCGAGACTCAAGTGCGCGGATTGGGCTTCTCGATGGTCGAACTCCTGTCCACTTGCCCGACCAATTGGGGCATTTCTCCTATCGAAGCGCTCAAATGGGTGGAAGAGCATATGGTGCCGGCTTATCCATTGGGCGATTATAAGGTTGCCCCCCAGGTGGCGGAGATTAAGTAGAGAGTAGAGAGCAGGGAGTAGGGAGTAGAGAGTAGTCAACTACTCTCTAACATCTAATCTCTATTCTCTTCTCCGAAGGAGCATTATGCAAAAAGAAATTCTGATTGCTGGTTTTGGCGGGCAGGGCGTGTTGTTTGCCGGCCAGGTGCTGGCTTATGCCGCCATGGACGTTGGCTATGAAGTGACGTGGATTCCTTCTTATGGCCCCGAAATGCGCGGCGGAACGGCAAATTGCACCGTCGTCATCGCAGATGAAGAAATCGGTTCGCCACTGGTCAAACATCCCCCGGCTGTGATTGCCCTCAACCTGCCTTCATTTGACAAGTACGAATCGTTGGTGCAGCCCGGCGGAGTACTGGTGGTGAACGAGTCGATGGTGGACCGCAAAGCCAGGCGCGATGATATTACCGTGCTTTACGTGCCTGGCAACGAAATGGCCGAAGCCAGCGGCGACCGGCGCTTGCTCAATATGGTGATGGTGGGCGCTCTGCTGGCTTGTTTTCACGAACTCAAGATGGAAGATGTCAAAGCGGCTCTCAAAGCGCATTTGCCGGTTAAACACCAGAAATTGATTCCCAACAACTTCGAGGCCATGGAGAAAGGTTATGCCCATGCAAAGGCTCAGTTGGAGGGCGTAGCGGCATAGCGCGGCTCCTGCCGCAGTCTGCCAACAAAAGGACATCCCTCACCTTAGGGTGGGGGATGTCCTTGTTAATCAATGACTCCACTGCGAAAAGGTATTTGCACCGCAAAGTGCGCGGAGAACGCTGAGGTGTTTTACCGATTGCATACCCTCCCTCACCCCCGCCCCCTTATCATCCCCGAAGGGGGCTCCCTATGGGAGAGGGGAGATGTGAAGCAGGAAAAATGCCAATTTCAGCAAAAGCAATTCGTCTCCAGGCGCAGTCCCCTCTCCCTATGGGAGAGGGTTAGGGTGAGGGTGGGCAGTTACGTTGCAAAATTGTGATGTTTGGCATTATTGTCGCTCTTTATGTGACGTTTTGTACAGACAAAAGTGACATAATGCACTATGTTTCACAAAGTGAAGGGGGGTAAGATGTGGAAAGAGATATATTCGCCTATCCGAATAAGGTAATCTATGCTCTCTCCCACCCTCATTCAGGAAATTACCCAACTCCACGCCGATTTCTGCTCGGCGCTGGCCGATTCGACCCGCCTGATTTTGCTCTATGCCCTGGGTGATGGGCCGCGCAATGTGTCGGAACTGACGGAGCAACTCGAGCTGCCGCAGCCGACCGTTTCGCGGCACTTGAAGATTCTGCGCGAGCGCGGCCTGGTGACGGCGACCCGGCAGGGGATGAACGTGCAGTATTCCTTGACCGATGAGCGCATCATCCAGGCGCTGGATATTTTGCGCGCCATCATGCGCGATCGCATTCAGTACCACGCCAGTCTCATTGCGGCGTAACCGTAGCACAGGCTTCAGCCTGCCGAAAAAAAACACAGGGCTTC
>JBBITF010000087.1:0-9978 GCA_037440925.1 Chloroflexota bacterium | reverse complement strand
AGGGGGCAAATCACTTGAATTTTCGCGTTATTCCCTCTCCCTTTGGCGGTCGAGCTTGTCGAGACCTGGGAGAGGGTTAGGGTGAGGGTAGGCAGTTACCTTTTTGTTGCATAAAGCAGGCAATTACGAGTAGATGCTAAATTTGAGAGTAGTTGATTGGGCGGCGTAATTATGATTGGCTTCATAAATACATTGTGCGGCGGCGCCGCAGCGCGGATACATCGTCCTTTATCCGTCCATCTGCTGGCCACCCGCCCTCGTTTACAAGGAATGATCATGACAACTCCTACGCCTCAAACCTCTTCCCCTACCCTCCTCCGTCCGTCCCGTCCAGTCGGCATCATTGGCTACGGCGCGTACGTGCCACGCTATCGTATCACCGCCAAAGAAATTGCCCGCGTTTGGGCGGGTGGAAAAACGGCATTGCCGATCAAAGAGAAAGCCGTCCCTGGGCTGGACGAAGACGTAATCACCATGTCCATCGAAGCGGCACGGAACGCCATCGCTCGCGCGGGTATTGACCCCGCTGAGTTGCGCGCTGTTTGGGTCGGGTCTGAGTCGCATCCGTATGCGGTCAAACCCACCTCCACCGTGGTGGCCGAAGCGATTGGCGCCTCTGCCAGTATCCAGGCAGGCGATTGGGAATTTGCCTGCAAAGCAGGCACAGAAGCCATCGTTGCCGCGATAGGCTTTGTCGGCTCGAAAATGGCCGACTATGCCCTGGCCATCGGCATGGACACCGCCCAGGGCAAACCCGGCGATGCGCTTGAATACACCGCTGCGGCAGGTGGGGCAGCCTACATCCTGGGTCCCGCCGAGAACGCGCTGGCGGTCATCAACGCCTCATACTCCTACGTCACCGACACGCCCGACTTCTGGCGGCGCGAGTATCAGAAGTACCCCGAGCACGGCGTCCGCTTCACGGGCGAACCCGCCTACTTCCATCACATCACCTCCTCTGCAAAGACGCTGATGGAGACGCTCGGCACGACCGCCAAAGATTACACATGGGCGGTCTTCCACCAGCCCAACACCAAGTTCCCCCAGCGCGCCGCGCAAATGCTCGGATTCACCCCTGAACAAATTGCTCCTGGCCTGCTTGTCCCCGTCATCGGCAACACCTACTCCGGATCATCCATCATCGGGCTGACAGCGATTCTCGACATCGCTCGACCTGGCGACCGCATCCTGCTCGCCTCGTTCGGATCTGGCGCCGGCTCCGATGCCTTCGACCTCACCGTCACCGACAAGATTGCCGAACGTCAAGGCAAAGCCCTCAAGACGCAAGAATATATCGCGCGGCGGACGGAGATTGATTACGCCACGTATGCGCGGATGAGGGGGAAGATTACGATGAAGTAAACAGGTATACAACGTAGACAAGTACAACAGGTACACACGTAAACAAAGCGCGTGACTCAACTTGTGTACTTGTGTATGTTTACCTGTGTACTTTCCACGGAGAACACATGACCTCAGACATCATCATCGCTGGCCTCGGCCAAACCGACGTAGGCGAACACTGGGATGTTGGCCTGCGTGACCTCGCTTTCCTTGCTATCCAAGCCGCGCTCAAAGACGCAGGCGGGTTGAAACCGCAAGCCATGTTCGTGGGTAACATGCTGGCGCCCAATCTCTCGCGTCAGGCGCACCTCGGCGCGCTGCTCGCTGACTTTGCCGGGCTCACCGGCATCGAAGCCGTCACTGTGGAAGCCGCAGGCGCATCGGGAGGCGCGGCGCTGCGACAGGGCTACCTGGCTGTCAAAAGCGGACTGGTGGATGTGGCCCTCGTCGTTGGGGTAGAAAAGATGACTGATCAAATCGGCGCGGGCGTGGAAGCGGCTCTTGCCACCGCCGCCGACAGCGACTACGAATCGGAGCAAGGCATCACCCCCGCCGCGCAAGCCGCACTCCTCATGCAGCGCTACATGCACGAATACCAGGTCCCTGCCGACGGCTTTGCAGGGTTCGCCCTCACCGCCCATGCCAACGGCGCGGGCAATCCGCACGCCATGTTCCGCAAAGCCATTAAATTGGAGACATATCAGAAGGCCGAGCCGCTCACGCCTCCCCTCAACATGTTCGACGCCGCTCCCAACGCCGACGGCGCCGCCGCGGTCGTTCTGACTCGCCGCGAGTTGCTCCCGTCCGATTGGCCGCATCCGCTCGTCCGCATCGTTGCCTCTGCCACCGCCTCCGATACGCTCGCCCTGCATGACCGCAAAGACCCGCTCTTCTTTGAGGCGGCTTACCTTGCCACAGGCCGCGCCGTCAAACAAGCGGGCATCACTCTCGACCAGATTGACTTCTTCGAGTATCACGATGCCTTCTCGATTTACGCCGCCCTGTCTTTGGAATCCAGCGGATTTGCGCTTCGCGGCCAGGGTTGGAAGATGGCCACTGATGGCCGCATCGCGCGCGACGGGAATCTGCCTTGCGCCACGATGGGCGGACTCAAAGCCCGCGGCTTTGCAGGAGGCGCTACAGGCGTGTATCAAGCTGTGGAAGCGGCAACCCAGTTACGGGGTCAGGCCGAAGCGTGCCAGGTAGCGGGGGCCAGGTTTGGGCTGATTCAATCGCTCGGCGGGCCGGCATCCACCGCGGTCGTCCACATTCTTTCAAACGCGGAGTAGGTTGTGTCGCCGGCAGACAGGCCTTTCAAAGGCTATCAAACTTGCAAAGCGACATTCCTGATAGTTCTTGATAGTTCCAAGCCGTACAATTCAGGCTGAAATCAACAAGGAGAACTCGAAATGGAAATTCCACGACACTGGCGGCTCAAGAAACAACGCTACGGTTTGGTTGGAGAGGTTTGCCCTCATTGCGATTATAAGATTTTCCCGCCGCGCGACGTTTGCCCTAATTGCGGCGATGAAGCCAAAACTCTGTATACGTTTAGCGGCAAGGGCGAGGTGTATTCCTATACGACCATCTACGAGGCGCCTAGCGGCTTTGATAGTCATGCACCTTACACGGTGGCGCTCGTCCGCTTAGACGAAGGACCAATGATCACTGCACAATTGACCGATGTGAACGAGGCAGAAATACAAATTGGAATGCCGGTCGAAATGGTCACGCGGAAAATGAGGGATGATGGCGATGAGCGCGGGATGATTGTGTACGGATATAAGTTTCGCCCTGCTTTGCAATCTGCATAGGCCGTGCGTTTCTCCAACAAAAAAACAACTGCCCGTCCAGCCCAGACGGGCAGTATGTTTTGATGTACCTTGCGCTGGTCATTGACAAAAGCGCTTCAAAATCAGCAGCGGTTAAATCACAAGAGAAACTACGGCAATCATTGGCTCTCTGCCCGCACCGGGTTGCTTAATCTTCCCAACCCCTCGATTTCCACCTCCACCACATCGCCATCCTTGAGTTGCCCAATGCCGGAAGGTGTGCCGGTGAAAATCAAGTCGCCTGGCTCCAGCGTCATAATGGAGGAGATATAAGCAACCAGCACGCCAACGTTGAAGACCATGTCGCGCGTAGAAGCCATTTGACGCATTTGCCCGTTGACGCGGCAAGTCAGCACGGCATCCGAGGCATCGAAACCGGTATCAATCCACGGACCGAAAACGCAGAAGGTGTCGAATCCTTTGGCGCGTGTCCACTGGTCATCTATGCGCTGCAAGTCGCGGGCAGTGACATCATTCCCAACGGTGTAACCAAGAATGTACTGGGCTGCCTCTTCGGCAAGGATGTGCCGTCCGCGCTTGCCGATGACCGCTACCAGTTCACCCTCGTGTTCCACCTGCTGAGACTGAGGAGGCAAAATAATGGTATCGCCATTGCCAATAATGGACGAGGGCGGTTTCATAAAGATGAGGGGCACTTTAGGCACTTCGTTGCCCAATTCGCGAGCATGTTCCACATAATTGCGGCCCACACACAGGATTTTGCTCGGTTGAGAGGGCGGAAGCAGGCGGACATCTGCAAGAGTGGTGGTTGCCTCTTTGCGTTTGTAGGTGCCAAACAAGTCCCCTTCGATTTCGCCAATCTTATCCTCCAGCAGCCATCCATATCTTGGCACTTCATCCTTCGTTTGATAACGGACAATTCGCATGACTTTTCCCTTTCGAAAATCAAGAATCGGTGAAAAGAAGTTTAACCTGTAACTTGCCAACCTGCAACCTCCAATTTATAATTGCAGGCAAGGGCGCATAGCTCAGTTGGTCAGAGCGCTTCGCTTACACCGAAGAGGTCAGGGGTTCGAGTCCCTTTGCGCCCACTCGTTGTATCCGCGCATTCAGTATCCCCCCTCACCCTACCCTCTCCCAGGTCTCGACGGGCTCGACCACCAAAGGGAGAGGGTATCGAACAAATAAAACGGCCTTTCTTGCCGAAAGCGACAAAGCCCTGTGTGTTTCCTCCCTCTCTCCCACTGGCCACCATCGGGGATGATATCGGGAGGGTGAGAGGCGGCAGGCAGTTAACTTTTTCTCAGCAACGGCCTGGAAGTAAGGGTGAATAGGGATGTACTCCTCACAAATGCCGGGGGGCATTAGGCAGGCAAGTACTCGATGGGTTTCATTCCAATTTGCTTGCAAATTTTCTGTCCCGCCCAACTCGTCCAGTTGTATGTATAATAATATTAAGTTCGGGATAACTTTTGCAACGTGCGGAAGGTTTTACAAAACCGAACCTTCAGGACACGGGTTTTGCTTATCCCGGACTGATGTTAATACCGCAATTATCTTCATAAGTATAAAGGTATTCTTTTGTGAGCATTCGCGTCAAAGTCATCTTGCCTTACCTTCTCTTGACGTTAATCGTTGCTGCATTGGGGACATACTGGGTTACGAAATATTTGACTAATTCGCTGCAGGAACGCTTGAACAATCAATTATTGGAATCGGGGCGGATGGTATCGGATGCATTTACTAAGCAGCACAAAAGCCAAGTTGACAATGCATATCTTGTAATCCACACGAAAGGCGTGAGAGAAGCCCTCTCTCAAAAAGATGCTGCCACCCTTTCCACAATTCTTTTGCCGACGGTTGTCGGGCTAAAAATCGAAAACTTACTCATCTTCGACCAACAGGGGCAGGAAATACTCCACTTGCGATTTCAAGAAGGACAAGTCGTGGATGTCACTCAAGGCGGGCAGACGAGTCAGTTGCCAATCGTGCAATCTTTATTCGAAAGCAATGACCTAAACGCCTTGCCTCGCTCTGGTCTCAGCCAAGATACAAACGGAAAGTGGTATTACTTTTCAGCCCTCCCCATTGTCTTTCAGAACCGCATGATCGGCGTGGCTGCAATCGGCATCTCACTGGATACGTTCATTCCAAATGTCAAGGATACGGCGTTGGCGCATATCGTACTTTATGCTCCCGATGGAATGGCCATTGCCTCTACGCTTCAATCCCCAGACGAAAAAAATATCCACCTGGCGACCTTGTCACTCCCGCCAGGCGTTTACGAGCAAATCATGGAAGAGGGAGAATTAGTCATCGGGGAAAATTTCGAGTTCGCCAACAGACGCTCATACAGTATTGCGCGCGGCGTCTTGCAAGTGGTAAACGACCGATTGGGCGTTTTTGCTGTGGTATTGCCGGCGAACTACATTTCGCAATTTATCGCCGGTAGTCGCGATCAATACATTCTTTTGTTTTTCCTTGCTGCGGTCTTTGTCATCGTGTTAGGGTTTTACATTGCCCATCGCATTACGAAGCCCATTTTTTCCTTAGTGCGCACCTCAGAGGTCATTGCGAACGGCGACCTTTCACAAAGAACAGGCATTCGCAGTGAGGACGAAATCGGGACACTGGCGAAATCCTTCGACGAGATGACCGAACGCCTGCAACAACGCACTCTGGAACTGGAGGAATCGAACCGTATTTTGGAGCAAATGGACCGCACCAAAACCAGTTTCATCAGCATCTCGGCCCACGAATTGCGCACTCCTTTGACCTTGATACAAGGGTATGCCTACATGATTCAACAAATGGCGGCCAAAAACTCGGAATTGCAAACGCTGGCAAAAGGCATCATGGAAGGTTTCAATCGTATGGAGGCCGTCGTCAACGACATGCTGGACGTATCGAAAATTGACAACCAGGCGCTCCAAGTGTCCAGGTCGAATCAAAGAATGGACCTCATCATTGGAAAAGTTCATAGATTTTTCAAGACTGCTTTGAAAGAGCGCAACCTGCAACTCTCTGTCAAGGGATTAGAAACCCTGCCAACCGTGCAAGTTGACGCAGAACTACTCTACAAAGTCTTTTACCACCTGGTCATGAATGCCATCAAATACACTCCCGACGGCGGCAGTATCACCATTCAGGGACGGACAGTGAACGAGGCTCCACAAGGCCAGGAAATCGAAATCTCCATCCACGACACCGGCATCGGCATAGCCCCACAAGATCAGCAACTGGTTTTCGAAAAATTCTATCAAACAGGCGACCTGTTGTACCACTCTTCTGGAAAGACCAAATTCAAAGGCGGCGGCCCAGGGTTGGGATTAGCCATTGCGCGCGGTATTGTCCAAGCGCACGGAGGCCGCATCTGGCTGGAAAGCCCCGGCTACAACGAAAAAGCCTGCCCCGGCACAGTTGTTTATGTGCGGCTGCCACTTGACAAGCAAACTCAATGAAAACGCAAGAAAGCAACCGTCGCGACCTGAGAATCTTATTGTTCATCCTTCTGTTAGGCATCTTGCTGATGTTCCTGGCAGGGCAATGTGCCGCCAAACTTGTCCCGGCCTGGCGCATGAAAACCAACATGCGTTCTAATTTGACTCCCACCTACTCGGAGGTTAAAGAAGAAATTCCTGAAATTTCGGCAGACATCCTGACCCCGCCCGTTTGGTATGACCTCTTCTTGACGCCAAATGTAACTCTCTTCCCCGTCACGTCGCTGCCCAACATACCTACCCTTATTTCCACCTCCATCCCTCCAACCCCTGTACCAACGAGCATTGTTACGCCCATACCGACTTCTATACCCACCGGTTTTCCCCCTCCGCCACCGCCTCCTCCGCCGCCAGTCATGAATATTGACCTGCAAGTCTCCAAAGACGATGGCTCCGGCACTTACACTCCAGGGACGGCTGTCGCTTATACCGTCACGGTCTCGAACAACGGACCTGGCGCAGCAAACAACGTCACCCTCGCCGATGCGCTTCCAGCCTCGGTTCTCACCTGGACGTGGACCTGCGCGGCCCAAAACGGCGGCGCCAGCGGCTGCGATGGAATCGTAAACAGCGGGACAGACTTCACCGATTCGATCAATTTACCAGCCGGCGCCAACATCGTCTACACCGTCATGGCCATTACCTCCTCAGCCGCCACGACCGATTTAACCAACACGGCGTCTATCTCAGCACCCAGCGGCTATACCGATACTGTCCCCGGTAACAATACCGCCACCGATACGGATACCCCTCTACTCCTGGCTGATTTGCAAATCTCGAAAAGCGACGGCAGCGACTATTACATCCTGGACGGCCCCATTCAATACACCCTCACCATCCTGAACAACGGACCCAGCGACGCCCTCAACTTCGACATCCAAGACAATGTGCCAGCCGAAATCACTGCCCTGACCGTCACTTGTACTCCGACAGGAACAGCCAATTGCGGTCTGGACAACACCAGCGGCAACAATGTTTCCTTCTTGGGGGCATCCCTGGCTGCGGGAGCGGGCAATCAAATCACCCTCAGCCTCCAGGGAACAGTAGCGAATTGGGCGGTCGGCAACCTCTCGAATACAGCGGAAGTTATCATTCCCGGCGGCGCAGGCTTTAACGACCCAAATCTAAGCAACAATACCAGCACAGATGTGGACCAACAGACCCTGCCCTTCCCCTATGGCAATATTGGATCGAGTCCAGATGGGGTCTCGACAGATTTCCCCACCAATAGCAGCGTGATCTTCAACTTCCCCATTGTGGTCAACGGCAACCCCTCTTGGGACCTGGTATATTACGAATACCCAAACGGTTCCTGCGGCGGCATCCTGCTCGATTGGGTCATCATCCAAGTAGGAGATGGCAGCACCTGGTACACAGTCTTTAATTGGGGAGATGGCATCGTAGACGGAAATGCCATTACCGCTGCGGCCGGCCTGCCAGAAGACGACCACCGCGATCTCTGCGATTGGCAACTTTACAACTTAAGCGGTGTGGCGATTGACCTGGACCCCGTTGTCCCGCCTGGGTGGTATCCTTATCTGCGCTTCCTGGCGCCGCCTGTGCCGTTTCCGGGCGACCCGGATGGCATCATTGAGATAGACGCCATTCAAACTTTGCCCTGACCTTTCCTATAAACCTGCAATGCATAGCGCGGCTGTGCTTGGACAGGCTAAAATCTGGACAGGCTAAAAGCCTGTCCTACGTGTTCCGCTATGTCAAGGAAAAGGCAAAAACCTCGAACAGCGGTACCGGCCAGTACAGGGTTGCGATGGGAATGACTCGTCCCTGTTGCGCCAGGATTTGCCGCACTTCGAGGATGCTGCGCTCGTGATAATCGCCGGAATATTCGGGGCCGGCTAATTTGCGACCGATTTGGTAGAAGAGGTTTTCGGTAGGCCCGGAGATGACGATTTGCCCGCCGGGCCGCAGCAAGGCTTGCATGTCGCCCAGCGTGCCGGGCAAGTCGTCCACATGTTCGAGTACGTCGGTGGCAATGATGCGGTCGAAGGAGGCGGGCGGCAGGTCTTTCAATGACATCTCGCGGGCGTCGTGGACTCGCAGGTTGGAGGGAAATGTGCGGTGGCGACTGACTCGTTCGAGCGGGAGCAGGTCCACGTCCAGGGCGGTGACGCAGGCGCTGATCCTGCACAGGAAGGGCAGCATGACGCCGCTGCCGCAGCCAAAGTCCAGCACCTGCTCGTAGGGCGCGTCCTTTTCGAGATAATCTATCACCTTGCGAAGGCGCTGCCAGAACAAGTAGTTGATGAGCGGGTTGGGGTGCGCGTAGGCGGGGAAACCGGCTTCGTCGAGGCGGCCCGGCTCGCTTTCGGCCAGCGTTTTGCGAATGACGGCGCGGAAGTCGGCTTTGTAGGCGCTGAATTCGGCGTTGTTCATGGCTCGTCCAATGGCTGGCAGCGGGGAGATTTGGGCGCGGCGTGCATGTCAATTTCGATGGCAGAAAGCAAAATCTGGATGCCCAGGATGAGCGCCAGCGTGGGCAGGATGACGGTGCCGGTGGGAGCCGGTACGCCGCGTTGGGCGTATTGAATCCACTTGATGCTGCCAAAGGTCAGCCCCCACAGAAGCAGCGGCAGGCCGGTGAGCAGGTACACAGACATCATGGAAAAATCGTACAGGTAGTATTTGAGCAGGATGCGGCGCAGGAAAGTAGCCAGCAATTTGAACGGGAATTCGCCCAGCACGCGCCAGATGGACAGGTTGGAGCGTTCGCCGCGATAGCGCGCGGGGATCGGCACGTCCAGCACAAAGGCGTCCAGCAGGTACAGGTTGGCAAGCATGGAGGTCTCGAAGAAGTAACGCCGGTCGAGGCGCTCCAGCGGCAGTTCGGCCAGGATTTCGGCGCGGACGGCGAAAAAGCCGTTGGTTGGGTCGAAGCAATTCCAGTAACCGGTGGCGGCCTTGGTGAGGAAACTCAGCCCCAGGTTGCCGATGCGCCGCACGAGCGGCATGTGGCGCAGAGCGTCCAGGTCGCGGAAGCGGTTGCCCTTGGCGTAATCGGCGCGGCCCTCGACCAGCGGCCTGACCAGCGACGGGATGTAGGCAGGGTCCATCTGCCCGTCGCCGTCTATTTTGACGATGACCTGCGCGCCGAGTTCGAGCGCCTGGCGAAAGCCGCTCACCATAGCGCCGCCCACGCCCTGGTTGTGCGCGTGTCGCACCAGGACGATGCGCCTGTCGCCGTTCATGAGGCTTTGTACCCGTTCCGCAGTATCGTCCGGCGAGGCGTCGTCTACAACAATGATGTGACGCAGGTCATCGGGCAGGCCGCGCAGCACGGATTCGATCTGGTCGGCGACGCGGTAGGCGGGGATGATGGCGGC
>JBBITF010000086.1:0-10615 GCA_037440925.1 Chloroflexota bacterium | reverse complement strand
TTCTGCGCCTTGCGGCTGGCTTTTCAGGCTGTCGAGCTGCACCGACACCCGGAATCCGGTTGGTAAAGTTCAAGTTGTTGCAATGGAGTCAAATATGCTTCCTGAAGAAAATCCTTCCTCTATCATTCACCGCAAGGCAGACGAAAAACCGCCACGCGACTGGCGCACCTGGCTTTTCGGTCCGCCGCTGCGCACCGCCGACGCCCCGCATCAGACCATCGGCAAGGTCATCGGCCTGGCAGTTTTCGCCTCCGACGCGCTGTCTTCCACCGCCTACGCCTCGCAGGAAATCCTGTTCATCCTAGCCGCGGCCGGCAGCGGCGCTTTCGGCTATGTCTTCCCCATCTCGCTGGTCATCGTTGGCCTGCTGGCCATCGTCGCCATTTCCTACGAGCAGACCATCCACGCCTACCCCGACGGCGGCGGCTCATACATCGTCTCGCGCGATAACCTGGGGCAATCTTTTGCCCTCGTCGCCGGCGCGGCCCTGCTGACCGATTACATCCTGACCGTTGCCGTCTCGATCTCCTCCGGCGTGGCGCAAATTGTCTCGGCCTTCCCGGAACTATTTGAGTACCGCGTGTTGCTGGCCGTCGGTTTCGTCTGGTTCATGACGCTCATCAACCTGCGCGGGGTCAAGGAATCGGGCGCCATCTTCGCCGTGCCGACCTATTTCTTCGTCGTCACCATGTTCATCACCGTCGGCGTTGGGCTGTACCGTTATTTCACCGGCAGCCTGGGGCAGGTCATTGACCCGCCCAAAAGCGAAGTCGCGCAGACGCTGATGACCGTCACGCCGTTTCTGCTCCTGCACGCCTTCTCGAGCGGAACGGCAGCCCTGACCGGCATCGAGGCCATCTCCGACGGCATCACCGCCTTCAAGGAACCGCGCAGCCGCAACGCCGGCATCACGCTCATCTGGATGGCGACCATTTTGAGCACCCTTTTCCTGGGCATCTCGTTCCTGACCGGCAAAATCGGGGCGACCCCCTCCGAAGTCGAGACGGTCATTTCGCAACTCAGCCGCACCGTCTTCAACCGCGACAGCGCCTGGTACTTGATGGGCATCGCCGCGACGACCATCATCCTCATCATGGCCGCCAACACCGCCTTTGCCGATTTTCCGCGCCTGAGTTCCATCGTCGCCCGCGACCGCTTCCTGCCGCGCCAGTTGTTCCTGCGCAACGGGCGGCTGGTCTTCTCCTACGGCATCGTGACCCTGGCGCTGATCGCCTCGCTGCTGATCGTCGTCTTTCAGGCGAGCGTCAACCGTCTCATCCCGCTCTATGCGGTGGGCGTGTTCATGTCGTTCACGCTCTCGCAGGCCGGCATGGCGCGGCGCTGGTGGAAAATTGGCCGCCTGCAGGCCGGCGAGACGCTCAAGGAACGCGGCTCCACTTTGAAACACGACAGCAAGTGGATGGTCAAAATGGTCATCAACGGCTTCGGCGCACTGTGTACGTTCATCGTCATGATCATCTTTGCCGTCACCAAGTTCGTCCACGGCGCCTGGGTAGTGCTTATCCTGATTCCGACCGTGGTGGCCTTCTTCCTCATCGTCCATCGCCACTACACCTCGCTGGCGCAGCACCTTTCACTCGAAAACTTCCCCGGCCATCCCAATCGCGGCGGTCGTCATCGCGTCCTCTTATTGGTCAGCACCGTCCATCGCGGCACGCTGCACGCGCTGGCATACGCCCAACGCCTCTCCGATGATGTTACGGCCATCCACGTGGCGCTCGAACCGGAAGAGACCGAAAAAGTCCGCCAGAAGTGGCAAATTTGGGGCGAGGGCGTGCGACTGGTCATCCTGGAGTCGCCCTACCGCATCTTGATGGAGCCGCTCCTGAAATACGTCAGGGAGATTCTTGCCTTGCAGCAGCCCGGCGAGACTTTGAGCATCATCGTGCCGCAGTTCATCCCCTCACGGAAATGGCACGAACTTTTGCATACCAACACCGCCGACGCCCTGCGCGAACGGCTGCTCAGTCATCCGGGCATTGTCGTTACCGAAGTCCCCTATCAGGTGACGGCAGAGGAATGAAGCAGCGCCTCTCAAGGCGCGGCAATATTCAACAAACCTACCCGCCAACGCATCCAAGAGTAAGCAAAAGGTTGAATGTGTCAAGCAGCGCAGCATCCAGCCGGACGGTGACTTGTTCCTAAATTTTCAAGAGTAATACAAAATTGCCGTCGCAACTTGACAAAAAACCCCTCTGCGGCTAGAATGGTTTTATTGTAAGATACTTAGTTTCTTTCAATAAAACCAATGGCTTCTTCTTCTGAAAATAAGTACAACATCGAAGCCCTGGCGCGCGGGTTGGAGGTGCTGTCGCTGTTTTCAGTGGAACGGCCCGCCCTTTCTCTTTCCCAGATCGTCGAGACCTTACAATTGAACAAAAGCACCGCCTACCGCGTGTTGTCCACGCTGGAGGCGCTGGGCTACCTGGAGCAGGATGCCGTCACGCGCCTGTACCGCCCCGGCCTGCGGGTGCTGCAACTGGGCTTCACCGCCGTCAACTCGCTGGAAATCCGCCAGATTGCCCGGCCGCACCTGGAGAAACTCTCGCAGCAGGTGGGAGAAACGGTCAGCCTGGCCGTGCTGGACGGCTTCCGCACCGTGTACGTGGACCGCGTGCGCAATCAATCTATCGTGGGTGTGACGCTGGGAGTCGGATCGAGCCTGCCCGCGCACTGCTCCTCGCTCGGACAGGTCTTACTCGCCGACCTGCCCGCCTCGGAACTGGACGCCCTGCTGGCCTCCCACGAACTGAGCGCCTACACCCCCAAGACGCTGACCTCCGCCGCCGCATTGCGCGCCAAACTGGAGGAGATCCGGCGGCGCGGCTACGCGATCGGGGACGAGGAACTGGCGCCCGGCCTGCGCGCCGCATCCGCTCCGGTGCGGGATTCGTCCGGGCGCGCGGCAGCAGCCGTCAACGTCACCGGTTCGACCGACCGCCTCAGTTACCAGCGCCTCGATGAACAGATCATCCCCGCGCTGTTGGAGACCGTCTCGCGCATCTCCACAGCCCTGGGGTACATTTTGAAATAAACAGGAGTATGTCATGGACTTCACATTGAGCGAAGAACATCAGCAAGTCGTCAAAGTGGTGCGCGACTTTTGCCGCAAGGAAGTAGCGCCCATCATCAAGGAATCCGACCGCAACCAGACCATGCATCCCAGCATCCTGCCGCGCATGGGCGAGTTGGGCATTTTGGGCATCTGCATCCCGGAAAAGTACGGCGGACAGGGCTTCGATTACATCACCCTCGGCCTGGTGTGCGAAGAACTGGAATACATGGACACCTCGCTGCGCGTGGTCATGTCGGTGCACATGGGACTGAACAGCATGGCCTTGCTGCAATGGGGCAGCGAGGAACAAAAGCAGAAATACCTCGTCCCACAGGCCAGGGGCGAGAAGTATGCCATGTTTGGGCTGACCGAACCCGGCGTGGGCAGCGACGTAGCCAATATGGCCTCCACCGCCCGCCGCGAGGGCGACCATTACATCCTGAACGGCGAGAAGATGTGGATCTCGCTGGCCACCAAGGCCCATCACATCCTGTGGGTGGCGCGCACCAACCCGGAGCGCCCCGACCCGCATGATCAGTTGTCTGCGTTCATCGTGGAAACCGATTGGCCGGGCGTCTCGCGCGGCGACATCCACGGCAAACTGGGCGTGCGCGCCGGTTCTACCGGCTGGGTCCACTGTCAGGACGTGCGCGTGCCGGTCGAAAACCGCCTGGGTGAAGAAGGCGAGGGCTTCAAGATCGCCATGTCTGCCCTGGACAATGGCCGTTACACCGTTGGCGCGGGCGCGGTGGGGCTGATCCGCGCTTCGCTGGATGCCAGCGTTCGCTACGCCAACGAACGCAAGACCTTTGGCAAGGAAATTGGCAAGCATCAGTTAGTGCAGCAGAAGATCGCCCGCATGGTGCGCGATTACGAATACGGGCGTTTGATGATGCTCAAAGTCGGTTGGATGAAGAACCAGGGCCTACGCAACACAAAGGAAACCTCCCTGCTCAAATGGTTCGCTACCGACGCCTCCTTCGAGGCCGCTAACGAGGCCATCCAGATTCACGGCGCCTATGGCTACAGCGACGAGTACGATGTGGAACGCTACCTGCGCAACGCGCGCGGCGCTGTCATCTACGAAGGCACGAGCGAGATTCACCAACTGATGCAGGCCGGTTACGCGCTCGGTTACCGGCATGACAGTCCCCTGCGCTGTGAATTGCCCCCGTATGATGAAGAGGCCTGGCATTAGGCCCTAAAGGTTTTCAAAACTTTTAGAGTCTACATAGGAGTTCCTCATGCAGAGCGCCGCGCTGTCTGATATTCGCGTCCTCGACTTCTCCCGCGTGCTGGCCGGGCCGTACTGCACCATGCTGCTGGCCGACTTTGGCGCACAGGTTATCAAGGTCGAGAGTTTGGCCGGCGACGACACGCGCCAGTGGGGCCCGCCCTGGCTGGACGGCGAGAGCGCCTATTACCTGAGCGCCAACCGCAACAAGCGCAGCCTTGCCCTCGACCTGAAGCATCCCAAAGGTCAGCACATCGCCCGCCGCCTGGCAGACAAGGCCGACGTGCTGGTGGAAAACTTCAAAGCAGGGGGCATGAAGAAGTTCGGGCTGGACTATGACTCCCTCAGCCAGACCAACCCCGGCCTCATCTATTGCAGCATCACCGGCTACGGGCAGGATGGCCCAAACGCTGCCCTGGCCGGGTACGACTTCATCATCCAGGCCGAAGGCGGCTTGATGTCCATCACCGGGCCGGAAGAAGGCCCACCCTACAAGGTGGGCGTCGCCATCGCCGATGTGACCGCCGGCATGTACGCCAGTCACGCCATCCTGGCCGCGCTGCATCACCGTCAGAAGACCGGGCAGGGACAATACATTGACGTCGCCTTGTTCGACGCGCAACTAGGCTGGCTGGTCAACGTGGCACAGAATTACCTCGTCTCCGGCCAGGCGCCCAAACGCTACGGCAACGCCCATGCCAACATCGTCCCCTACGAGGTCTTCCAAACGGCGGACGGCTACCTGGCGCTCGGCGTGGGCAACGACCGGCAGTACAAGATGTTGTGCGACCTGGCAAAGCGGCCAGACTTGTGGGACGACGAACGCTTCCAGACCAACCCGGGGCGCGTCACCCACCGCCGCGAACTGATCCCGTTATGGCAGGCTGTGTTCCGGGCCCGTCCTACCGCCGCCTGGATTGCAGACCTGCGCGACCTGGGCATCCCGGCCGGCCCCATCAACGACATCCCCTCGGCGCTGAATCATCCACAAACGGAAGCCCGCCGGATGGTCCAGGAAGTGAAGCGGGCGGACGGCTCGCCGGTCAAACTGGTGGGTCCGGTCGCCAAACTGTCCCGCACGCCGGCGCGCATCGCCAGTCCCCCGCCCCGCCTGGGCGAACAAACCCGCGAAATCCTGCAAGAGGAATTGGGCCTCTCGCCCTCGGAGATCGAGGCCCTGCTGCGGGAAAAAGCGATAGCCTGACACGAACGTCCCGAAGGCTCGACCCTTTGACAGGCTCAGGGCAGGCCTTCAGGACGTTTTTTGATTCAATCGGTGATGGTCACGTTGCCGGCCCCCATGTTGATGAGAATCGTCAGCAGCGGCCCTTCGCCGGCCTGACTGTACGTCTGCCCGCTTTGCGCCCAGCCCGAACTGTGGTTGACGTTCACCGCTGCGCCCTCCAGGGTCACTTTGGCGTTCACGTTCTCCGGGATGACCAGTTTCAAGTCGCTGAAACCGCTGTCTATGGTGACGATGGCGTCGCGCTGCAGGTCGCCGCTGAAGTCCAGGGTGAAATCGCCCGCCCCGCCGTCGAAGACCAGGGTGGAAAAATTGGCATTCGCCAGCCCGCTCAACTCCACCTTCGAGGCGCCCGTCTCGTAGCGCAGCAGGGACATCTCGGCCGGGTTCGGTTCGGCGAAAGAGACGCTCACCTCGGCGGCGCCGTCTTTGATGGTCAGGCCGGTCAGCGCCAGGCCGCCCAGTTCATATTGCCCATTGTACGCCCCGGCGTTGATCGTCAACTCCATCGGCGTCGCCCCCAGTTTCAAGTCCCACTCATTTACAATGCCGGTCAGGTTGGTGGATTGGAAGCGGTATTCGCCCTGCCGGATCTCGACCTGCCCGCCCTCGCTTGTGACCACAGGCTTAAAATCGGCGACGTTGTATGTGGCCGTTCCCTGGACAAGCGCGTCTTCCGCGCCGGGCGACAGACGCAAATCCCCGGCCCCGAACGTCAATTTCAGGTGGACTTCGGCGGGGATGGGCGTCCCGTTCTCTCCTGACGCCTCGGCTCCGCTCTGCGCAGACGGGGGAACTGCTACCGTTATTTCATCAGTGACCTCCGCCCCCGGCGTCGGCCGGGAGGGAAGGTCCACGCTGAAGCCGCACGCCAGGCTTGCCAGGCTCAGAATCAAGAGGAAAGATAACAAGGTCTTCATGGGGAACTCTCCTTCTGCGAACATATACGGGCAAGGAGAGTGAGGGTTGCGCAAACCTAAGCCACTTTGCGGGCGGGGGGACGTTCGCGGGTCATGAAGGCCGCCTCCAGCGCCGCCTGGAGCGAGCGTGCCTCGAGAATCTCGATATCTTTCGGCCAGTCGTCCCCCTTGCGGATGGCCTTGGGGACGATGGCGGTCTTGAAGCCCAGCTTGGCGGCCTCGCGCAGGCGGGCCGGCATCTGACCGGGCATGCGCAGTTCGCCCGCCAGCCCCACTTCGCCAATCAACACCGCCTCGGCGCGCACGGGCAGATCGCGCCACGAGGAAGCGATGGCCGCCGCCACAGCCAGGTCGGCCGCCGGCTCGTCTATCTGGATGCCGCCCACCACATTGACGAAAATGTCCTGCTCGGTCAGTTTCAGTCCCACCCGGCGAGTCAACACGGCGGCGATCAACAGCAGGCGGTTGAAGTCCACGCCGTTAGGCGTGCGGCGCGCGTTGCCGAACTGGGTGGGGCTGGTCAGTCCCTGGATCTCCACCAAAATCGGGCGCGTGCCTTCCATAGTGACGGCAATCGCCGACCCCGGCGCGTTGACCATGCGTTCGGCCAGGAAGGCCTCGGAGGGGTTTGGCACTTCGACCAGGCCGCTGCCGCGCATCTCGAACACGCCCACTTCCGCGGTTGCGCCGAAACGGTTCTTCACCGAACGCAGCAGGCGGTACGCCTGGAAACGGTCGCCTTCCAGGTACAGCACCGTGTCCACGATATGCTCCAGCACGCGCGGCCCGGCAATGGCGCCCTCCTTGGTCACATGCCCGATGACGAAGACCGAAACGCCGCTCGTCTTGGCCAGTTCGCGCAACTGCGAGGCGCACTCGCGCACCTGCGAGACCGAGCCGGCCGAAGAATCCAATTGCGCGAGATAGACGGTCTGGATGGAATCCACGATCAATAGGTCGGGCCGCGTCTCGCGGACATGCTCCAGGATGGTTTCCAGGCTGGTCTCGGTCACCAACAGCAGATTTTCGGGCAAGGTTTTTTTCCCTTGCAAGCGCAAGGCGCGCATCTTGATCTGCCGCTCCGATTCTTCCCCCGAAACGTATAAGATGCGCTGGCTGGCAGCCATCTCCAGCGCCATTTGCAGCATGAGCGTGGACTTGCCGATGCCGGGGTCGCCGCCCACCAGCACGATGGAACCCGGCACAATCCCGCCGCCCAACACGCGCGCAAATTCGCCGATGGGCAAGGGGACGCGCTCTTCGGCCTCTCCGCTCACCTGCCCGATCGGCCGCGGCGTGGAGCGCCCGCTCAGCCCGCGCACGGCGGCTTTGCCCCTGGCAGACGGCTCGTCCTGCACGATCTCTTCGACCATGCTGTTGAAAGCGCCGCATTGCGGGCATTTTCCCATATAACTGGCGGACACCCGTCCGCACTGCTGGCAAACGTAACGAGAGTGGCTCTTGGACATGCAGAAATTATACCTTGCGAATCAATTCAACCGCGCCACCGTCACCCCTTCGCCGCCTTCCTTGGGGTCGCCCTCCTCGTAAGAAACGACGCGCGGATGTTGACGCAGGGCTTCGCGCACCGCCCGGCGTAAAACGCCGCTGCCTTTTCCATGGATGATGCGCACCCAGGGCAGCCCGGCTGACGAGGCTTGATCGAGATAGCGGTCGAGCAAATCGAGCGCATCGTCCGAAGCCTGTCCGCGCAGGTCGAGTTCCAGGCCAGGAGAAGAGGGAAGGTTCGATGAAGAAGACAGACTTTCGGCGGCTATTGCGCTTTCGACCTTTGATCTTGCTTCATTGGGCTCTTGCGCCGCCGTCTTGCGTATCAAATCGGAGATTTTTGCTCGAATGCGCAGATTGCCGACCTGCACCTCCGCTTCCGACTCACCCAGGGCCGTTACCGTTCCTTCGGCGTTTAGCGCGCTGACGGTTATCCGCTCTCCCACCTGGATGGGCCTTGTTTGATTTTCGATGTTGGATTGCGCCTTGCTTTGTGGCTTTTGGCTTTCGAGCGGGCGCTCGAGTGTTTCCTCCAGGGCCTCTGCTTGCGCCTCGACCTTTTTCAGGGCTTCCAACGGTTGACGGGCTTGTTTGAGTTGTCTTTTGAGGCTCTCGATATTCCGTTTGAGAATCGCCACTTCTAGTTCGGCTTCGGCGCGCGCCTGGGCCACTGCCTGTTGGCGCTCCTC
Organism: Chloroflexota bacterium; assembly: GCA_037440925.1. Taxonomy (GTDB): domain Bacteria; phylum Chloroflexota; class Anaerolineae; order Anaerolineales; family Villigracilaceae; genus JAABUE01. The sequence continues at coordinate 1,944 of JBBITF010000086.1, read as the reverse complement.
CTGAATGGCTTGCAGGCGCTTTTCGAGTTCGCGGTTGAGTTCTTCCTGCCGTTTGCGCGCCTTTTCGATTTTTTCCCGTTCGCGGCTGAGACGATTGCGTTCCTTGCGGATGTCGTCAAGCAGTTTGTCGGCGCGCAAGTTGTCGGGGTGGATCTCGCTCCTCGCGGCGGAGACAATTTGCGGGTCCAGACCGAGGCGGGCGGCAATCGCCAGGGCGTTGGAGCGGCCGGGGAGTCCGATCGTCAATTTGTAGGTTGGGCGCAGAGTCGCAATATCGAATTCCAGCGAAGCGTTGACCACGCCGTCGGTAGCGTGCGCATAGGCTTTGAGTTCGGGGTAGTGCGTGGCGACAAAGGTAGCGCCGCCGCGTTCCAACAGGTGAGCAAGGATGGCGCGCGCCAGGGCTGCTCCCTCTTGCGGGTCGGTGCCGGCGCCGAGTTCGTCCAGGATGACCAGCGAACGCTGATTGACTTTTTTCAAGATGCGCACGATGTTGGTCAGGTGGCTGCTGAAGGTGCTGAGCGACTGTTCGATGGATTGTTCGTCGCCAATGTCGGCCCACACGGCCTCGAAGCAGGGCAGTTCAGAGCCGCTTTGGGCCGGCAGGTGCAGCCCCGATTGCGCCATGAGCGCCATCAGCCCAACAGTTTTCAGGCTGACAGTCTTGCCGCCGGTGTTGGGGCCGGTGATGACCAGCGCGCGGATGCCGGGGTTGAGGGTAACGTCAATGGGGACGACGGTGGCCGGATCAAGCAGCGGGTGGCGGGCGTGAAGAAGATGAAAGACGAAAGAGGAAAGAGGCGCGTTATCTTTCTTTTTTCTTCCCTCTTTCATGGAATGCAAAATCGGTTCGCTGGCGTGGATTGCGTCTGCATATTTTGCTTTGGCAAACACCAGGTCAAGCAAGGCCAGATTCTCAATGCCGTAAATCAGTTCTTGCGCATGTTCGCCTACCTGGGCGGAGAGTTCTGCCAATATGCGGCGTTCTTCGTCGCGCTCGGCCAGTTCCAGTTCGCGCAAGGCGTTGTTCAGTTCCACCACCGGCAACGGTTCGATGAACAGTGTAGCGCCGGAGGCCGATTGATCGTGGATGATGGCTTTGATCTGGCCTTTGAATTCGGCGCGCAGGGGGATGACGTAGCGCCCATCGCGTTGGGTGATGATGGCTTCCTGCAATTTGTTGCCCGATTCGGTCAGGTAGCGCTGCAAGCGTGACATTAACCGCTCGTGCGCGGTTTTCATCTCGCGCCGCAAAGAGGCCAGTTTGGGGGAGGCCGAATCGAGTATTTCGCCGTGTTCCGACAGCGCCCGTGAGATCGCGTCTACCAGGCCGTAGGTGTCGGGCAGGCCGGCGGCAATCTCGGCCAGGTGCGGGAAAGGATGCTGCGCTTTTGATTGCGTCTCTTCGGCCTGTTTGCGGAGGCGTTCCTTGCGAGACATTGCCTTTTCGGGCGGCAAGTCTTTGCTTTCGGCTTTTCCCAGCAGGGATTTCTTCAACCCGCGGCAAGCGATCAGCGTGGATTTGACGTCAAGCAGGGCTTGAGGGTCCAAAACGCCGCCACGTGCGGCCAGGTCCACCGAGGGGCGGATGTCATGTGAGCCGCCAATGGTCAAATCGCGCGTGGAAAGCAGGAAGCGCGCCTCGCTGGTTTCGGTCAACAGGCGTTGGGCCGTTTCAAAGTCGTTCGTAGGGCGGAGTTTTTCCGCCAGTTCTTTGGAGGCCGAGAAATCGCAAAATTCTGCCAACCGCGCCAGGATTTTGGGGTATTCGAGCATGATGAGCGTTTTTTCGTCCATGACAGGGCTATTTAACCACAGATGGGCGTGGTTGGTGATAGAGTCTTTTTGACTCAGTGTCTTCGTGGTTCAAAGCGGATTGCTCGGTTTAATGTAACTGCCTACCCTGCCTATATTTGAGCGCAAACCGTCCACGAATACTGCACG
>JBBITF010000085.1:0-10879 GCA_037440925.1 Chloroflexota bacterium | reverse complement strand
TGTCCTACTGGAAATATCCCAACGCCAGCCGCAGGCGCTCCTCCACCTCGGCGGGCGCATCTCTGGGCAGCGATTGGATGGCCGCCTGCGCCTCGATCACGCTGTAGCCCAGGGCGGTCAGCGCCGCCAGCACCTCCGAGTCCGTATCGGACATGGCCGCCACGGCCTGGAGCGCATCGGCCGGCTGCAAGCGGTCGTGCAGGTACAGCACGATCTTCTGCGCGGTCTTCTTGCCCACGCCCGGCACGCGCCCCAACAGGTCCGGCTCTTCGCTGAAGACAGCGCGCTGCACGGCCTCGATGCTCAGCGTAGACAGCACCGAAAGCGCCACTTTTGGCCCCACCCCGTCCACGCCCAGAAGAAGGGTGAACAGGTCGCGCTCGGCCTGCGTTTCGAAGCCATACAGCGACAGTTCGGTCTCGCGGACGACCAGGTGCGTGTACAGGAAGGCGGCCTCGCCGGCCTTCAACCGTCCGCGCAGGGGCGCCGGGACGAACACGCGCAAGCCCACGCCGCCTACTTCCACTACCAGGGCGTTGCTTTCGACCTGGCTGACTTCTCCGCGCAGGGTAGCGATCATATCACCAACCCTCTGCCAGGCGTATGGCGTGCTTCTCCGGCAGGTTGGCCTGGCGAATGCGTTCCTGCACCTCGGCGATGTTGTATTCCACGCGGCGCGCTTCCCAGGTACGGGCTTCGGGGTCGAAAATGGCATACGCGGCGCGCGGGTCGCGGTCGCGCGGCTGGCCAACCGAGCCGGGGTTCAAGATGGCGCGCCCATTCAACGGCACTGCCTGGCCTACTTTGAGCGCTTCCATCTTGACGCGATCTCGCGCCTCGTCGAGTTCGAACATGCACTGAATGTGCGAATGCCCTACAAAACACCAGTTGGTATCGAAATAATCGAAGTTCAGGCGCGCCGAGAGCGTGTTGATGATGTACTCCCATATCGGGTCGCGCGGGCTACCATGCGCCATGGTCACATCGCCTCGCACTTTAGGGTTCTCTGGCAGCGAACGCAGGAAATCAACGTTATTGGGCGATAGTACGCGCTCCTGCCATGCCAGCGAGCGGCGAGCATCGCCGTTGAACGCTTCAAAAGGCATATTGCCAATCGCAGCCACATCATGATTACCCAACAAACAAGTCAACATGGGCAGTTCGCGGACGCGCTCGACGCAGATGTTCGGGTCGGGGCCATAGCCCACCAGATCGCCCAGGCACCAGACCTCATCGGTCGGTCCGGCGTCTTCCAGCACGGCTTCCAGCGCGGTGTAGTTGGCATGAATGTCTGACATGACCAGGATACGCATGATTTCCTCGATACAGGCCCTTTAGACCCTAAAGGTCTCCCAGACCTTTAGGGTCTAATAACAAATTCGCAATACGCGCCATGATGATTTCGGCCACTTCCGATTTGCTCATCAACGGCAGCGGCTCCTGTCTTCCATCGGCATACAACAGGGTGACGCGGTTGGTGTCCACCGCGAAGCCGGCGTCGGCGGCAGAGATGTCATTGGCGGCGATCAGATCCAGATGTTTGGATTGTAACTTAATAACCGCGTTTTCGAGCAGATCGCGGGACTCGGCGGCAAACCCGACCACCGCCTTCAACCGCTTCCATCCCGACCTGCGGCCTGCTACCGTTTCCAGGATGTCGGGCGCGGCCTCGAGTTCGATCTGCGGGATGCCGTCCCGCTTCTTCATCTTGTCCCCGGCCGGGCGCTTGGGGCGGAAGTCGGCCACCGCAGCCGCCATGACGAGCGCGTCGGCGGCGGCCGCTTCCGTCAGGACGGCCTCCAGCATCTCCTGCGCGGTGTGGACCGAGACCACGCGCGCGCCCACCGGAGGCGGCAAGTTGACTGTGGTAATGAGCGTCACCTCTGCGCCCGCGTCCAGCGCGGCCTGCGCCAGCGCGTAGCCTTGCTTGCCCGACGAACGGTTGGTCAGCACCCGAACGGGGTCGAGCGGTTCCTGCGTCCCCCCGGCGGTGACCACCACCTTTTTAGCGGCCAGCCGGCCTCCCCGTCCGAGAACGAGGCGGATGTGGCCGAGCAGGTCGGCGGGCTCCAGCATCCGCCCAGATCCGCTTTGTCCCGAGGCTAGATGTCCCTCGGTCGGGCCGGCGATAGTCGCGCCGCATTTTGCCAGCGCAGACAGGTTGTCCTGCGTGGCGGGGTGGGCGAACATGTGACTCTCCATGGCGGGCGCCACCAACAGCGGACAGGCAGCCGCCAGCGCGGTGACGGTGAGCAGGGTATCGGCCAGGCCGTGCGCCAGTTTGGCGAGCGTGTTCGCCGAGCAGGGCGCGATGACGAGCAGGTCGGCCTCGCGCGCCAGCCCGACGTGCAGCACGTGCGATTCGCTCCCCCACAGGTCGGCGTCGGTGTAGGCGCGGCGGCCGGTGACGGATTGGAAGGTGAGCGGGGCGACAAACTTCTCTGCGGCGGGGGTGAGGATCACGTCCACCAGCGCGCCGGCCTGCGTCAGTTTGGAGGCCAGGTCGGCGGCCTTATAAGCGGCAATAGAGCCACTGACACCTAAAATCAGGCGTTTGCCGGTGAAGATGGACATGTGTTGATTATACTGCTGGAAGTCGGCACAACGAACATCAGCCATAACGCAACTAGCGGCGCAAACAGGCGCCCGTATGACCAGGGGAAAAAATCAAAGGTCGGCAAAAGGAATTCAAAGAAATAGGCAAGGCCAAACCACGCCCATTGGGACGGCGAGTCCAGTTTTTTCCATAGCAGGAGGAACGGCAGGGCAACAAAGACGCCGTGATGCTCCCAAACGATGGGCGAGGCCAGAGTCATCAGAACGAAGAGGGCCGGGATAGCGTTGTACAAACGCGCCTGAGGCCCGGCGTAAAAGGTCTTGCATTGCACATTGCGCCGCACGACCCACAATACCGCCGCCAGCAATGCCATCTTGCAAGTATAAATAGCAGCGCGGACAACAGCGGGCGCAAGATTCAGGAACTCGCCTAAGGCTGTGAACAACCCGTCAAAAGAGGTTTCCCGAAAACTCAACCCATGTCCGGCCGCCAGCCCAAGCGCGTTGTGGAAGAAATCCAGGTACGGAGAAAACCCAAACCCCGCCGCCGGTATCAGACCCACCGCGAGCATCCAAAAGGCTGCCCATCCCAACCAGCGCAAGTCCCAAACCAGCAAAAAGGCCAGCGCCAGCGCTGCCGGCGAAGCCTTGAGATGCACGGCCAGCGACAGCGCCAACGCAGAAAGCGCCGGCCAACGGCGGAACAGAAGCAGGCTGAGAAAGACTGCGTTCAACACATGCAGGTTGACCTGCAAATAAACCATCGTGCGAAGAAGCGGCGCATTGGCCAGCATGAAGACGGTCGTCGCCGATGCGGCCAGAGAGGGCGAAAAACCGTAGCATTCCAGCAACCTGGCGAGCAAAAAGTAAAAAGCAAAGAGAGCCAATAGATTGAAAAGCCAAACGAATAGAAAAAGGCCGCCCTCGCCCAGCGGCGTCAGCCAGGCCAGCAAAGCAGCCCACAGCGGCGGGTAGAAATACTGCGGCGGCAGCGGTTTGCCGGCCGCCAAATCGAAGGCGGCGCGCGTGTAATACTCGATGTCGCCATATTCAGGGCGTTCGCGCAGCAAGTTGAGGTAAACCAACGCTACGAGGAAGAAACCGGCATAGGTGAAAACGTTTTTAACGTGAATGCGCCCAGAAGAAAGAAGAAACAAGAAAGAACCGCCCAAAAGCCAGGTAACAGTTACTGCCGCCAATGTGACCGGCAGGTTGCTGATAGGGCCGCGCTGAATAGCCACCTCAAACCCCTGGCCGCCGCGCCAGAGCCACAGCCCCCCCAGGCTGACCAGCAAGAGCAGGGTTAGAGCCGCCCAGGCCAGCAAGGCATATTGTGACGCTTTTACAGATGCACGAACCATGCCGCCACGTAGCCTTCTTCGCCCTGCGCTTCACGCACCTTCAGCCACTTGCCATAAGCGCCTACGGACTCTGCCGTCCCTTCCAACACGGTTAACGCTGCGCCTGCTGGCAACACTTTAAGCGTAGCCGCATCCAGAGCGGGCGCGCTCCTCAGCCACAGCCCGGCCGCTGCCAGGTTGGAGACGTAGACGGTCAACCCCTCTGCCGCCGACACTTCGAACGATACAGGCGCGCCGCGGCTGGCGCTCACGAACTCAGCCGCCACATAGCCGCGCTGCCCTTTCGCGTTCGACACGCGCAGCCACTTTCCTGCCACACCGATCTTTGGCCTGGCTGTGTGCGGCTTCTCCAACACGGTCAAGGCTGCGCCCGCCTTTTCCACTGCCACCAGCGCCCCGCCCTTGCTGGCCGTTTTGCGAATGCGCAGGCCCGAGGCGCCAACCGTTTGGGACACATAGACCGTCAATTTCTCCGCCTTGGGCTCGGAAACGGGCGCCGCTTCAGCCTCCCCCACGCTTGCTTCCGTTATGGGAGGCGGAGGCGTCGCTTGGGCTTTACCTTCCACCACCGGCCCTTGTTCCACATACCAGGCGGCCACATAGCCTTCGCGTCCCTGCCGGTCGCGCACACGAATCCATTGATCGTAGAGGCCAATTTTCGGCAGCGCCACCTCCAAAGGCTCGACGATGCGGATGTCTGCTCCAGGCGGCAAGATAGCCAGGGTAGCGGAAGCAATTGTCGGCTGAGTCCTGAGGCGCAAACCGGCCTCCACCGTGACGGGGATATGGACATACGTCCCGGCCTCGGTTAGCGTCTCATCTTCAGTCGGTCCGCCAGTTGCACCGCCCTGCTTGCACTCGTAGAAAACAACCGCTGTGATGGTCTTCTTGAGCGGTTTGCCATGGCTGTAACGAGGCATGAGCAATACTTCCTGTCCGCTTTCGGTGGGGTACGGCCAGGGATCGAGCATCAGGTAGTCGTCGCCTTTGCGGGCATACAGCACCACCCAATGCGTTTGCAGGCCGGGTTTAGGCGAACTGTCTACCTCCACCAACACCGGTTGACCAGCAGCCAGCGAGGCGTTGATTTGGGTCAGTGGAGCGTCGGTATCACGGCATAGTACGAGCGTCTTATAGACAATGGGGGGATACAGGGCGGTGACGGCGCCCCAGATGATGGAGGCATCCACAAAGCCGCCTTTGGCCTTGAGTTTGGCGTTCAGCGATTGAGGCGTTTCGGGGTAGCCGTGTCCGCTGACCAAGATAGCAACGCTGGTGAGCGCACAGCCCACATGGCCAATGGTCTCATTGCTGCTGCCAATCTTGACAGCCTTCCATTGCGGGTCTTGCTGAGAGTAGTTGACGGGGGTAAAAGGCATAATTCACCTGCATTCCGTATCTTCTCAAAAAGAGGGAGGCAGGGGTATGCTAAGCACACTCAAAATACCCCGCGCCTCGATTGGCGGAGATGATACCAGTTTTCTTTTTTTAACGCAAAGCCAACTGCCCCTTGGTAGCAATTCTCAATATGACTCCACTGCAAAAAGGTATTTGTACCGCAGAGCGCGCAGAGAACGCTGAGATTTTTTACCGATTCCGCAAAGAAAAAGCGCTCTTGATGCGGGTTTTACAAATTCTCAACTCTGCGCGCTCCGCGCTCTTGGCGTCACATCTCCCCTCTCCCATCAGGAGAGGGGTCGGAGGTGAGGGCGGGCAGGTAGTTATTGAGATTTTCTGTTGTTGCAATGGAGTCAATGCTTTTATCGGGTATAATCTTCGACATTCGGACTCCAGAGAGTCCAAACAGGGAAAGACAGCGCATGGCCTGTTCGTCTGATAACAGGTGACGAGGATGAGGGTTCCCCGCCGCGAGGCGGGGCTAACTGGCTTACTCTTCCTTTCCTTTCAGGAGAGAGTCGGGGTGAGACAGGAAAATCGAACGATCAGCGGAAGCCCTCCGGGTGCGCCACCACCCGTCCATCTTTCCCTCCAGTCACAGTCCTGCGCCTAACGCTCACGGGTGACCGATGAGACAAATGCGCAGGAAGCGGCAACCATAGAGAGCAGTGAACAGAGAGTGAAGAGTAGTCACTCTTACTCGACTATTCACTAATCTCTAATCATCTATTCTCTAAAACCTGGAGGAACCCATGTGTGGAATCGTCGGTTATATCGGCTCGCGCGATGCGACGCCAATCATTCTCAACGGCCTCAGAAGGTTGGAATATCGCGGCTATGATTCGGCAGGGTTAGCCGTCTATAATGGCAACAGCCTGGAGGTGCGGCGCGATGCGGGCAAGTTGTCCCAATTGATAGAACTGGTCAACAAATCTCCCGTCAACGGCAAAACAGGCATCGGTCATACCCGCTGGGCTACGCACGGCGCCCCCTCGGCGCGTAATGCCCATCCGCATCTAGGCGCGTCTGGGCGGGTGGTGGTGGTGCATAACGGCATCGTGGAAAACTTCCTAGAACTCAAGGACGAGTTGAGCGCAGAAGGGGTGGTCTTCCAATCCGAAACAGACACGGAGACCATTGTCCATTTGGTAGAGCATCACCTCGCGACAAGCGCAAATTTTGTAGAGGCTGCCCGCAAGGCCTTCAATCACATCCAGGGCGCCAATGTGGTGGTGTTGATGTCGGCAGATGAGCCAGATAAGATTGTAACGGCGCGCATTGGCAATGCCGGCGGCGTGGTCATTGGGCTGGGTGAGGGCGAAAATTTCATCGCATCAGACATCCCGGCCATTCTGGAACATACACGGCGGGTCAACTTTTTGGAGTCGCGGCAAATGGCTATCGTCACCCGTGACAGCGTGCGTATAGAGACGATTGAAGGCCAGGCCGTAAAAGCGGAAGTACATACGATTGCCTGGGATGCCGTCTCGGCAGAAAAGGGAGAGTTCCGTCACTTCATGCAGAAAGAGATCCATGAGCAGGTGCGCTCATTGACCGATACGCTGGCTGGGCGGGTGGATTTCAACACGGGACGCATCCGTCTACCTGAATTGAATCTGACGCCAGAAATGGCTACACGCATCTCGCGCATCTACATTACCGCCTGTGGGACGGCCGCCTACGCCGGCATGGTAGGCAAGACACTCATCGAGAAGATCGCCCGCGTGCCGGTAGAAGTCGTCATCGGCTCGGAGTTCCGTTACAGCGATCCCATCCTAGACGAGAACACGGTTGTGCTGGCTATCTCTCAATCTGGCGAGACGGCAGATACGCTGGCCGCTATGGAAGAAGGCCGCAAGAAAGGCGCGATTTTGTGGAGCATTGTCAATGCCATTGGCTCCCAAGCCATGCGTATTGCCGATGGCTATATTTCGATGCAAACCGGCCCAGAAATCGGCGTAGCCTCTACCAAGGCTTTCACTGCTCCGCTGGTAGACCAGTACATGCTGGCCATTCTGCTAGCCGACATGCGCGGTGCTTTGAGCGAGAAAACCCGACGCGCGCTGGTGTCAGATCTACGCCTGGTACCCGACCTGGCTGGGCGTGTTTTGGATACAGAGCCGGCAGTAGAGAAAGTGGCGTATGCCCTCAAAGACATCCGCGACTGTCTCTACTTAGGGCGCGGTATCAATATGCCGATTGCCTATGAAGGCGCGCTGAAACTCAAGGAAATTTCCTATATTCATGCCGAGGGTTACCCAGCCGGCGAAATGAAACATGGCCCCATTGCCTTGATTGACGAGAATATGCCGGTGCTCTGCCTGGCGCCCAAAGACCCCTGGCACGAAAAAATGATTAGCCAAATCCAACAGGCCAAGGCACGCGGCGGTGTGGTCATTGCAGTGGCGACCGAAGGCGACGAACTGATACAAAGTATGGCCGACCATGTGTTGTGGATACCCGAAACGCCGTGGATGCTCTCGCCGGTGATCACGGTCATTCCACTGCAAATGTTGGCTTATCACATTGCTGCCATTCGCGGCCTGGACATAGACCAACCCCGCAACCTAGCAAAGAGTGTGACAGTGGAATAGAAAGAATTATCCGACTACTTAACAGATAACCGTTGAAATGTCCCGAAGTTTTACAGAACCGCGCCTTCGGGACACCCCGAACTGACGTTATTTACTGCAATCTGAGCAATACTCTCCCTTCGCTCCACAGCTCTTCGAGTTGGTAATAAGCACGCTGGTCGGGAGAGAAAAGATGGACAACCACATCGCCATAGTCTACCACCAGCCAGCCTTCACGAGCCTCTCCCTCTTTGCGGCCTTTCTTGTGATGTTGCTTGTAGGCGCTTTGCAATACGATATCGGCCAACGCGTCTAACATGCGGTCGCTGGTGCCACTACAAATGACAAAATAGTCGGTGAACGAGGCGATATCTTTGATATCGAGTAAAAGGATATCTTCGCCCTTTTTCTCTTCCAGGGCGTTTACGATGGAACGGGCAAGTTCGAGTGCGTTCAGGTGTCACCTCATGGTTTCAAAGGGGCAGAAAAAAGGCGGTGATAGACGGCGCCGCTCGGTTTCAAGTCGCTTTTGAACAGATGGACGGCTTCCACCTTGCTGGTTCCCAACACGCCGATTTTTGTCCCCTCCAGTGCGGCGCGGATTTTTTGCGCCTCAGCCGGGCCGACGGTTTGTTTGACGCGCCCGATGGTCAAATGGGGAGAAAAGGGACGCTCCTCGGCAGGATATCCCATTCGCGCGGTAGCGGCCTCGATCCCATGCCGAAGCGCTTCGAGCGCAGACGGAGCCTGGATGCCAATCCAAATGACGCGCGGCCGCCGCAGGTTGGGAAAAGTTCCCAATTCCGCAATTTGTATGTCGAAACAAGAATGCTGACCGGCTTCTGCCATCAGCATTTGAGTGAGCAATTCGATTGTAGTGGGGGAAACATCGCCCAGGAATTTCAACGTCAAATGGATGTTGGCGGTAGGTGTCCAGCGCACCAGGTTGGTATCCAAAACGCTGCGCAAGCAAGCAGTATGCTTTTCGATTGCCAGTTGGATGGACGAGGGAATTTCGATCGCAATGAAGACGCGCAGCAAGTTCATCGCTTCAGGAGGGCTGATCAATGGCCGAATTGGCAGCAGCGTCATACATGACCTGGTCTACCGCTTGTTTCAAGTCCAGATAACCGACCGGCTTGGCAAGATAAAGGGTCGCACCCGCTTCTAAACCTTCACGGATATCCGAGGGCATGCTTTTGGCAGAGACAACGATGACAGGAATTTTGCTCAATCGAGGTTCACGCCGCATGAAGCGCAACACTTCTAGGCCAGAAACATCGGGCATCATGATGTCGAGTATCACAACATCCGGCAATTCTTTCGCAATCATGGAGATAGCCGGGGTACTGCTGTAGGTTTTGAGGACGCGAAAACCGCTGACGCGCATCATTTCAGCAAAGAGTTCAGCAGCATCAGGCTCGTCTTCGACGACAATAACGGTCTTTTGGTTTTCCGTCATAGGACATACTCCTGCGCCAGTAAAAATAGCACAAGATGGGCGAAAAGGCAAGGGAGGTCGACTCGCGACGCTGGTCCGAAGACTTTCATGTACTGAGCAGGCGGCTTTAGACTCGCTCAGACCGACGATGGCTGAAGAGTTACCATTCTTTATCTCAGCCTCTCACGATGTTCCTTCCAGTACGCGCAACAAAGCCTGGTATTCTTCCTCGCATTCTCGGCACATTTCCAGGTGCTGGCGCAGGAGCGGTTTGAACCGTGCAACATCTTCCCCGCGTTGTTCGGCCTCGGCATATTCATCCACCAATGCGAAGACTTCATCACACGATATTTCCTCGTCGTATGTATGTTCGAGCGAACGAATCAATCTCACTAACAGTTGCTCGGTGAGCTCAGGCTGATTGCGCCGCCGTCTGAATGACTTTTTGGGGAATTTCTTGATATTCATAAGGGCCGTTGTTTTGATGTGTAGATCGCCAGAGTTCTTACCCCTGCTCAAAAACAGACAAAATTTCTTGAATATCGAAACCCTCGATTTGCAAACGTTTTTTCAGCCTCAGGCGAGCATCGTGCAACAATTTATACAGCGCATTACGATTTGTGTTCAATTTTTTAGCCGTCTCTTCCATAGGAAGTCCCTGCATTCCCAACATAACGAGCGCCTTGCGCTGTCTTTCGGTCAGTTCCTCGTCAACAATGCGGCGGATGCGCGCCAGCAATTCGGCTCGCTCGGTTGATATTTCAGGAGTCACATTCTGGTCTTGCAGCAGGCGAGGAGAAACAGGCATATCCTCGTTATCTACAATTTCCTCTAAAGAGGAATCCTGCCAGCGTTTACGGCGCAGTTCCGTCAATGCAATACGGATGGCAATTTTGTGAACCCAGGTCGTGAATTGGCTGCGCCCTTCAAAGGTGTGAAGTTGATCGAGAACGCGCAATAAAGTATCCTGTGCAACTTCCTCGATCAAAGATTCGAACTGCGGCGCAGAAGAGGGAAGCCAACGTGATAGCGCATAGGGCAGCCCTCGCAAAATGAGGGCGCGGAGATCCTCCAGCGCCGCTTCACGCAAATTGCCGCTGGAACGTAAATCAGAGAGCCATTGTTCGTTGGTGCGCGAAATCATGGGCAAGGGAATTATAATGCACCACGATAAAATAAAAAGCGAACTTTTTAGTTCGCTTTGGTGGGCGCGGAGGGACTCGAACCCCCGACCTCATGTGTGTGATACATGCGCTCTAACCAGCTGAGCTACGCGCCCGAGGTGACCGCATTATAGTCCAGGTGCAAAGCTTTGGCAAGGTCAACTTTTTGGCGATTGCCCACAAGGGAGGCATGTGCGGATTTGGCAATCCGCACGAGCAAAAAAAAATGGCAGCTTGGACACCGTTGGCTTGGATTGCTTTCGCTGGCTTGGATTGCCCAATCCAAGCCCCTTGCTGGGGAGCGCTCGAAAGCATTTACCCAAACTTACATCAGACTTTACCGGAAATAGGATGGTTTTGTATAATATGTGGACTTCCAAATTGGCG
>JBBITF010000084.1:0-11089 GCA_037440925.1 Chloroflexota bacterium | reverse complement strand
AATTCGATGGTAGATGCTTCCCTCACCCCTGACCCCTCTCCCAAAGGGAGAGGGGAGACTCCCTTCCCCCTTTGGGGGAAGGGCTGGGGATGAGGGATAAAAAGGTAACTTCATGTCTGAAACTCACGAAATCGCTCTCTCGGTCAAAAACCTCAACGTCTATTACGGCGGTTTTCGCGCGCTGGAAAACATCTCGCTGGAGATTCCCGCGCGGCAGATTACCGCCATCATCGGTCCGTCGGGCTGCGGCAAGTCCACCTTCCTGCGCTGCTTCAACCGCATGAACGACCTTGTTCCCGCCGCCCGCGTGGAAGGCGAAGTGCTGTTCTACGGGCAGAACATTTATGACCCCAGGGTCAACCCGGTGGAAGTGCGCCGCCATGTCGGCATGGTATTCCAAAAGCCGAACCCATTCCCCAAATCCATTTACGAGAACGTGGCATACGGTCCGCGCATCAACGGCTACAAAGGCAACATGGACGAACTGGTCGAGCGTTCCCTGCGTCAAGCCGCGCTGTGGGATGAAGTGAAAGACAACCTCAAAAAATCTGCGCTGGCGCTTTCGGGCGGTCAGCAGCAGCGGCTGTGCATTGCGCGCGCCATCGCCGTCGAACCGCAGGTCATCCTGATGGACGAACCCGCTTCCGCCCTCGACCCGATTGCCACGCTCAAAATCGAAGAACTGATGCAGGAACTGAAGAAGGATTACACCATCGTCATCGTGACTCACAACATGCAGCAAGCCGCCCGCGCTTCGGACTTCACTGCCATGATGATGCTCGCCAGAGACGGTTCCCGTGCCGGCACGGTCATCGAGTTCGGTCCCACACCCCAAATTTTCACCAACCCTCGGGACAAACGCACGGAAGACTACGTGACCGGCAGGTTTGGTTAATTTTTGGCGATATAATACGCCCAGCCTTATCTGTAAACATGTGCGGACGTTAGCCCGTCCTGGAGCAATCCAGGGAGAACATCCGCCTACGCAAAGGTATAAGAAACGCTCTCTAGCGTCTGTATGCAAAATATTTTTAAAGGTGGTCGAGCGGTTGTCGAGTTTGCCGAGACATAGGCGGCGGGGTCTCGGTATGCCCTTACGGGCTACTCGACCGCCGCCGTACACTTGCACCGCACTGCGTTCGGTGCAGTGCAGGTGTCGAGACCGCAGACTGAATTTGCATACACTCTCTAGCGTCGGGCGCATGAATCAAGAAAATTCAAAGTCGAGGACGTATGTTGAGAAAAACATTCGAATCGGAGATTCAACAGGTCAAGGACGAGGTCCTCGTGCTGGGGAGCATGGTCGAGCAAGCCATCCTCAACACGGTCGAAGCGCTGAAAAAGCGGGATGTTAAGGCGTCTGAGGAAATTCTCAAGGCGGACAAACTGATCAACCAAAAGCGTTTCGATATCGAAAACAAATTGATGATTCTGATTGCCACCCAGCAGCCTATGGCGCGCGACCTGCGTCTGCTGGCTTCGTGCATGGAGATCATCTCCGAACTGGAACGCATGGGCGATTACGCCAAGGGCATCGCCAACATCAACATCCGCATGGGCGATGAACCCCTGCTCAAGCCGTTGATAGATATACCCCGCATGGCGCAGAAGGGCGTGGACATGTTGCATCGCGCGCTCACGGCGTTCGTCAGCGAGGACGTGGAAATGGCGAAGACAATCCCCATCGAAGACGATGAAGTGGATGCCCTTTACAATCAGGTTTATCGCGAACTGATGACTTTTATCATTTCTGATCCAAAGACCATCGAGCGCGCCAACTGGCTGTTGTGGGTGGCGCACAACCTGGAGCGCGTGGCCGACCGCGTCACCAACATCTGCGAACGCACTTTGTTCATTGCGACAGGTGAGATGGTCGAAATCCAAAACAGCGATGATGAATTTTGGAAGCCAAAAACATAGCGCCGCAGGGACAGGCGTCGTTCAACATGAATCCATCGTTGAAACCACTGCGCGCAATGGACGCGCGTTGGAAAAGCCCTTGACACCCGCCTGTTTCGGCTTATAATCATTGCATAACGAAAGCAAAACCCAGTCAATCACCGCGAGCGCTTGGGACAGAAGTCTCAAGGCGCTTGCCTTTGTTTGTCTCTATCTATGGCCTAGCGCGGAGTCAAATCGTCTGCCTGGCTGCTTCCTAAATAAGTCAATTCACATAGAGACAGGCTATGCCTGCAACAATCCTGATGTTGGATGAGGAGTGCATCTGTGGAAACCAAAGGACTGACCGCATTACGCATCAGCCTGGCCTCGCCGGAAACGATTTTGTCCTGGTCGTATGGCGAAGTGCTCAAGCCTGAAACCATCAACTACCGCCGCCTGCGCCCAGAAAAGGACGGCCTGTTCTGCGAGGCTATATTCGGTCCTACCCGCGATTGGCAATGTTATTGCGGAAAATACAAAAATCCGCGCTTCAAGGGTATCACCTGCGATAAATGCGGCGTAGAAGTGACCCGCGCCGCTGTGCGTCGCGAACGCATGGGGCATATCAGCCTGGCGACGCCCATTGCCCACATCTGGTACACGCGTCGTATTCCTTCTTACCTGGGCTTGCTGCTCGACATTTCACGTCGCAATCTCGACCGCGTGTTGTATTTCGCCCAATATATCATTACCTACGTAGATGAAGAAGCCCGCCAGAAGGCCCTCAAACGCCTGGAGGATGAAATCTCGGTCTCCGAGCGTGAACAAGCCGCAGAGATCAACGCCAAGATTGCGGAGGTCAAAACCCATCGTGATCAGGTTTTGGCTGAAATCAAACAAAAACAGACTGCCATCGAACGCTCTTACGATGAGCAAATTGCCGCGCAACTCGAACCGGTCATCAAGGAAGGTCAGCGCCTGGAAAAACTCATGCAAGAACAAATGGGACAGCCGGCCAAGACCCCCATCGTCTTTGAAGTGACTGGCGATGTTGTTGTAGAAGCCGGAACGGCGATCGCAGCCAAACATATCAGTCAGGTGCAGAAAATCGTCCAGAAAAAACTCGAGTCCATCGAAAATGATCTGAAAGATCAAAAAACGCGCGAGATGGAAGAGTTAAAGGCGGAGGCTGCTCGTATCAAAGCCGAAGCCGACCTGGAAATGGAAACCTTGCGCGGACAACTTGAGGATCAGTCTTCGGCCTCGCAAGGTCAGAATTCACGCTTGCGGGACGAATTGCTTGAACTGCGACCCTTTACCTTTATCAGTGAGGCGCGTTACCGCGAACTTAGGCAGCGTTGGGGGCAAGTCTTCCGCGCCGATATGGGCGCTGAAGCCTTTTTTGATATCTTGCGCCGCCTCGACCTGAACAAACTGTCTGAGGAATTGTGGCACGAGGTCCGCACGACCAAATCGAAACAAAAGCGTAAGAAAGCCACCACCCGCCTGAAAGTCGTGGAAGCCTTCCTTCGTTCTGGTAACCGCCCTGAATGGATGATTCTCACCGTCTTACCTGTCATTCCTCCTGACTTGCGCCCTATGGTGCAGTTAGACGGCGGGCGCTTTGCTACTTCAGACCTCAATGACCTGTATCGCCGCGTCATCAACCGCAACAATCGTCTGAAGAGGCTGCTCGAACTGGGGGCGCCCGATGTCATCATCCGCAACGAAAAGCGTATGTTGCAAGAAGCGGTGGACAGCCTGATTGACAATTCTCAGCGTGGCAAGGCCCTCAGCCGGCGTGGCCGCCGCGAACTCAAGTCGCTGAGCGATATGCTCAAGGGGAAGAAAGGACGCTTCCGTCGTAACTTGCTCGGTAAGCGCGTGGATTACAGCGGACGCTCGGTGATCGTGGTGGGTCCACAACTGAAACTCTACCAGTGTGGCTTGCCTAAGAGCATGGCGCTAGAACTCTTTCGCCCCTTTGTGATTGCCCGTTTGGTTTCGCATAACTACGCGGCAAACGTCAAGGGCGCACGCCGTTTGATCGAGCGCAATCGCCCCGAAGTTTGGGAGGCGCTCGAGGAAGTGATCAAAGAACGCCCTGTGCTGCTCAACCGCGCGCCCACCTTGCACCGCCTGGGCATTCAGGCCTTTGAGCCGATTTTGATCGAGGGCAGCGCCATCCAGTTGCATCCGCTCGTTACGACTGCCTTCAACGCTGACTTCGATGGCGACCAAATGGCCGTGCATGTTCCCCTCTCGCAAAAGGCTGTGCAGGAGGCCCGTGAGTTGATGTTGGCCTCTCGCAATCTGCTCAAGCCGGCCGACGGCGAGCCGATTATTTCGCCTTCCAAAGATATGGTATTGGGCGTCTACTACTTGACAATGAAGCACAAAGCCGCCCATCGCGGCGATGGACGTGCCTTTGCCGACCTGGATGAAGTAGAAATGGCTTACCAACTCGGCCAGGTAGATGTTCATACTGAAATCAAAGTGCGCGCTACTACCTGGTATGCAGAAGATGGCAGCCGGCTGCGCCAACCGGAGACACGCCTCATCGAAACGACCGTTGGACGGGTGCTTTTCAATCGCATCCTGCCACCCGAAGTGCAGTTTACGAACGAAAAACTGGACAAAGGCGGCGTGAAAGACCTCATCGCCGAGGTGTATGAACTGTGTGGCGCCGAGACGACCACCGTTGTGGCAGACCGCATCAAAAGCATGGGATTTGAGTTTGCTATGCGTTCTGGCACCACCTTGGCAGTGGCCGACATTACAATCCCGCCGGAACGCAAAGAAATCATTGCCGATGCGTTGAAGCAAATCGAGGTCGTCCAGCGTGATTTCCGGCGCGGCTTGTTGACCGAGCAGGAAAAGAACGAGCGTGAAATCAACATCTGGCAATCCACCACCGACCAGGTTGCCGAGGCGGTCAAGCGTCACATGAATCCAGACGGGAACTTGGCCACCATGGCCAACTCTGGCGCCACCAAAGGCGGCTTTTCCACCATTTCCCAGTTGGCCGGTATGCGTGGCTTGATGGCAGATCCCTCGGGCCGCATCATCCCCTTGCCGATTCGTTCTAACTTCCGCGAAGGGTTGACCGCGTTGGAATACTTCATTTCGACCCATGGAGCGCGCAAAGGTTTGGCCGATACCGCCCTGCGCACCGCTGACGCCGGTTACTTGACTCGCCGCCTGGTTGACATTGCGCAAGACATCATCATCAACGAGTATGATTGCGGCACCAAGGAGGGCATCTGGCTGCGAAAATCGGACGACATTGCCGGCCAATCACTGAGTGTACGCATGTACAGCCGCTTGCTGGCCGAGCGCGTTATTGACCCCAAGACTGGCGAAGTCATTGGCGAAGTGGACGATATCATAGACCATGAACTGGCGCGCAAAATCGTCTCTGCTGGTATTACCGAAGTCAAGGTGCGCTCACCTCTGACCTGTGAATTGTCACACGGTATATGCGCCAAGTGTTATGGCATTGATTTGGGACGCGGCGATATGGTGACCTTGGGCGCTGCTGTAGGTATTGTGGCGGCCCAATCCATTGGCGAGCCAGGCACTCAGTTAACTTTGCGCACATTCCATACCGGCGGCGTAGCGGCTGGCGGCGCAGACATCACCACCGGCCTGCCCCGCGTAGAGGAACTCTTTGAAGCCCGCAAACAACCGAAAGGCGAGGCCGTAGTGGCCGAAATTACCGGCACCGTGCGTATTATGCAATCTGAGCGTTATGCCGACTTGCGCGAAGTAACCATCGAACACAGCGAACTGGTGAGCGATGCTTATAGCATCCCTGAAGATTGGAAATTCGTTGTGCGAGACGAAGACGAAGTCAAGAGCGGCGATGTGTTGGCGACGCTTGGCGATGCCACCATCGTTGCACAGCACGGTGGGCGGGTGCGACTTGAAAAGAAAGAACGCCAGGTGATTGTTTCGTATGACCAAAAGGAAGAAAAAACCTATGACATTCCCACCACCTCGCGCTTGCTGGTCAAAGATGGCGACCATGTAGAAGCCGGCCAGCCATTGACAGAAGGCTCGCTCAACCCGCACCGCATCTTGCGCATTCAAGGACGCGAGGCTTGTCAAATGTACCTGCTGCGCGAAGTGCAAAAAGTCTATCGCTCGCAAGGCCAGAACATTCACGACAAACACTTCGAAGTCATCACTCGCAAGATGTTGAGCAAAGTACAGGTAACGCGCCCCGGCGATACCAAATACCTGCCTGGCGATGCAGTGGACCGCCTAGAGATCCGCCGTGTGAACGAGCAAATGTTGGCTGAGGGCAAGCAGCCGGCCCGGTTTGTAGAAATCTTGCTGGGCGTGACCAAAGCCTCTCTGTCCACCGATTCTTTCCTATCAGCCTCCTCCTTCCAGCATACCATCAAAGTCCTGGCGCAAGCCGCCATTGCTTCCAGCACCGACCCGCTGTTTGGTTTGAAGGAAAACGTCATCATCGGCAAACTCATCCCGGCCGGCACCGGTTTCACGGTAGACCGTTTCAAGAGCGGAGGCTCCGTCACCGAAACGGGCTCTTCGCCTTGGACCGAGATTGCTGAAAGCGCTGCTGACTGACACATCTTGAAAGTTTCCCTTGTATTGTCCCGAAGGATTTCTTGTCCTTTGGGATATTTCTTGTAAAAACAGTGACCAATTTACCAGCCTTGCCGCTTGAATCTTCGTGCATAATCTTGTACAATTTGTTCAGACATAGTTCGCCCCTTCTTTGAACCTTGCTGGGAGGCTCACGATGGATATGATCAAAGTCTCTGCCAACTCCCGTACATCGGCTGTCGCCGGGGCAATTGCAGGCGTGATCCGCGAACATAAACGGGCAGAAGTGCAGGCAATTGGTGCTGGGGCAGTCAACCAGGCAGTCAAAGCCTTGGTATTGGCCACCGCTTACCTGCGCAACGATGGCATCGAGGTCGTCTGCGTGCCTGAGTTTGTGGACGTAGAAATTGACGATAAGGTGCGCACCGCCATCAAGCTAGTCGTAACGCCGCGCCAAGCCGTCCCGGCTGAATGACAGAGCCTCTTTGGGCGTCCAACTCCTTACGTCGAGGCGCAGAAAACCGCCTGGATGGTTTTTGCGTTTACCTGTGGCCGCGATCCGACATCCCTCGCGCTTCTTTCGCTGGACTTTGGGCCTGCTCTTGCTCCCCGCGCTCATTCTGGGCGCCTGGGGCGGTGCTGGCTTGTCGGCGCGCGCCGCGCCGAGGGGAAAGTCTCTAGCCGCTTGTCCCAACCCCATCATTGCACAGTGGACCTTTGCCGGAGCAGTTGCGCCCGCTATTCCTTCCCCTTCAACAGGTGCAGGGACGCTCACGGCGGGTTCCGGTTTGAGTGGCCCAAGTTATTTTAACGGAGAGATCAGCCCCGATGAAGATCCCGCAATCAGTTTTACAGGGTGGAGTACAAGTAGTTCTCTGAATACCAGTGAAAACGATTACCTGGAATTCCAAGTAGATACCAGCG
Source organism: Chloroflexota bacterium (assembly GCA_037440925.1). Lineage (GTDB taxonomy): Bacteria > Chloroflexota > Anaerolineae > Anaerolineales > Villigracilaceae > JAABUE01. The sequence goes on along the minus strand of JBBITF010000084.1, from coordinate 3,709 downwards.
GCATGAGCGCTATTCACATGAGTTTTAAGTTCAGAGGCTCAGGCACAGGTCCAAAAGCGCTGGCAATTCAATACTCTACAAATGGCGACCCTTTCTTAGGGCTTGTATCTGACTTTGTAATAGTCGCTGACACGAATTGGTACACACAAGATTTCGACTTTAGTACAACCTCTGCGCTTAATAATAATCCTGCCGTAATTTTTCGCTTGTATGGCTACAATGCGGGGGGGACAAGTGGCACCTGGCGGTTGGACAATATCACTTTTTCAGGCACTTGCCCCGCTGCTTTGGGCTCCGTCCTCATCAACGAAGTCGCCTGGGCCGGCACGGCCGCCAACACCGACCACGAGTGGATCGAGTTATACAATACCACCGCCAGCGATATTCCTCTAAACCAGTGGAGTCTAGAATCTCTGGATGGCACCATCTCGATTGCATTGTCAGGGACGATCCCGGCCAATGGCTACTTCCTGTTGGAAAGGAACGAGGACGCGGTGGCCGATGTCGCAGCCAATCAACTCTACAGCGGCACCCTTGTCAACAGCGGCATGCAACTGGTGTTGTATGACAATTCAGTGGTTCTCCATACCATTGTAGACACCGCCAATGCGAATGGCGGCGCCTGGCCGGCCGGCAGTTCCTCTATGCACGCTACCATGGAACGTATTGGGACGTTGGCCGATAGCGACACTGCCTGGCGCACCAATGATGGCGTCCAGAAGAATGGCCTGGACGCAGATGGGAACTCCATCTGGGGTACGCCCAAAAACCTCAATGCGCCTACTCCTACGGCTACGCTTCCACCGACCAACACCCTTCCGCCTCCCACTGCTGCCTCTGCGCTTGCCATTGTCATCAACGAAGTCGCCTGGGCCGGCACGCAGGCCGCCTCCGATGATGAATGGATCGAACTTTACAACCCCAGCGCGGTGGACGTAAACCTAACCGGCTGGACGCTGAAATCCAGCGACGGCAGTCCCAGCATTACCTTGAGCGGCACACTTGCTTCGGGCGGCTACTTCCTGCTCGAAAGAACAGATGATGATACTGTTGCCGATGTGGCAGCCAACATGTTCTATAGCGGCTCTCTTTCGAACAGCGGCGAGATATTGCGGCTTTACGACCCAACCAATCAATTGGTAGATACCGCCAACAGCAACGGCGGCGCCTGGCCGGCTGGCAATGCATCTACCTATGCCAGTATGCAGCGCAGCCGCATTAGCGCCGATAGTGACTTTGTGTGGGTGACCTACGATGCCAATAACGACGTTTCAAGCCTATATGCTCATGACGCCTCTGGCAATGTCATCAAAGGCACACCGGGCAGAGGAAATCGCCCCAATAATGTAACGCCTACTGTCACCCCGCGCGCCACTGCCACTCAAAAAAGTTCATCGTCCTCTTCGTCTGGTTCCGGCTCATCAGAGGTCCTACCCGTTCTCGGTATCAGCGAATTCCTGCCCCGTCCCGGCCACGACTGGAACAACGACGGCCAGGTGGACGTATACGACGAATTCATCGAAATCATCAACGCGGGTACGACTGACGTAGACCTGAGTGAATACAAACTGGACGACGAGCAAAACGCTGGCTCCTCCCCTTATACGTTGCCTGCTATCACCCTCAAACCCGGCCAGCGCGCTGTCTTCTACGCTGCCGAAACCGGCATCCTGTTGAGCGACGCCGGCGACAGCGTGCGCCTGCTCAAGACCAACAACGAGATCGTGGACGCCCGCACCTATGGCGTGGTGCGTTACCCTGACCAATCCATTTGCCGCATCCCTGACCGCATGGGCTACTGGAACAAACCCTGCTTCCCGACCCCCGGCAACCCCAACGCTCTCACGGGGGATTTCCCGCCTCTTCCCTCGACCCAGGCCGGCTCCCCCCTCCCGGTCTGCTTACTGGCCGACACTATTCCGCAGGAATTCGTTTACGCTGAGTGTGTTGCCAGCGGCAGCGGTATCTGGAATCGCCAATTCTGGGATGGCTATGGTCCCTTCGAATTGCCCCTGTTGGACGACGCCTCGAAGTGGGGAACGATCTTCGAATAAAGTAGGACAAGATGTTATCTTGTCCTACTCCTCTCAATCCGTCGCCGCGTTGGCTACTTCTTCTGGCGCAAACACCACCTCGTCCTTGCCGGTCAACTTTTCCTCCACTTTTGCCACAATCAGGCGCAAATGGCCCGAATGGGCTACATAATCCAAATCGTCGGCCGGCACGGTTAACACCGGGCAGAGCGTGAAGCGCGCAATCCAATTCTCGTATAAAAGGTTGAGGCTTTTGAGATACTCTGCTGAAATTGAGCGCTCATAATCGCGTCCGCGTCGGGCGATGCGTTCTAGCAGCGTCTCCACTGAAGCGCGCAGATAAATGACCAGATCAGGCGGCGGCAGAATCTCGGTCACCGTCTCGTACAGTTCCCGGTAAGTGCGGTAATCGCGCTCCTGGATATGTCCTTGTAAATACAAGTTCTGTGCAAAGATCTCGGCATCCTCGTACACACTACGATCTTGGACAACCGACTTGGTGCGCCGCGTCAACTCATAATGCGAACGCAAGCGGTGGGTCAGGAAGAACACCTGCGAATGAAACGACCAGGCCCCCATATCGCGGTAGAAATCGGCCAGGTATGGATTCTCGGCTACCGGCTCGTAGAACGGATCCCAACCCAGGCGCTTGCATAGTTTTTGGACCAACGTGGACTTGCCCACGCCGATATTCCCCGCCACTGCAACAAATTTCTTCATTGTTCCTACATGTCTACCTGTCTACCTATTTACCTTATACCTCTCTACCTCATTCCGGGATCTCGCCGGCCAATTCCTGGTCAATGACTTGCTTAAACACTTCGAGCGGCTGAGCGCCGACGATGGCTAAACCGTTGATGAAGAAAGTCGGGGTGCCGCTCACACCCAGTTGCTTCGCAAATTGCCGGTCTTTTTCCACAAACTCTTGATGACGGCGGCTGGTGATGCACTCTGTAAATGCTTCTATATCCAGGCTCAGGTCGGCGGCATATTTCAGGTAGGCTTCCTCGCCTAGCCCGTATTCATTGCTGAACAACTTGTCATGGAATTCCCAGAAAGTCTGTTGGTCGCCTGCGCATAGGGCCGCTTCTGCCGCCGAAATAGCGTTGGTGTGATTCAATTCTGGCAGGGGCAGATTGCGATAGACCAGGCGGATTTTGCCAGGGTAGGCTTCCATCAGGGGACGATAAGTTTGATCATGCCAGCGTTTGCAGAAGGGGCATTCGTAATCGCTGAACTCCACAATCACGATGTCTGCATCCTCTGGGCCAAGGCTGGGAAAGCCCTCGGTGGGGATATCGTAACGAGTGTAAACAGGCTCCTCAGTCGGGGCTTGCGTTGCTGCCGCAGGCGGTTGTGCCTGGGCGCTTGTAGGTCGGGCAGGGACGCCGCGTCCCCAAACCAGGTAGCCCACAAACATACCGGCTGCAAAGGCAAACAACGTCATGACCGCGTAGAAATGGCTACGCTTGAAAGTGACAGTATCTTCGGTAACAAGATGAGAATGTTGGTTTTCCATGCGCTACATTATATCATGAGATAAATAGTCCAAATTCAACCCCCAGACTTTAATGGCTTGCCCCTTCTTTTTGAGAAGTACAAGGCAGATGAGCGGTATCTCCTGGTGATTGCCCACATCTTGAGGGCAGGGCGCATTCTCTAAAATTACGATGTAA
>JBBITF010000083.1:0-11095 GCA_037440925.1 Chloroflexota bacterium | reverse complement strand
CGTATTTGGGTTCGTTTTTTAAGGTTCTACACCAACTTTTGGCGAAACTACAGTTAGTAATCAACGGTTCACTCTAACGGGAGAGCCTGAAGGCCGCCGAGCGCCTGCAGGTCTTCGGGGATGTCGAGATCGAGAGCGATAGAGGGGGAGGAGACGATTTCGACCCGCGCCCCGGCTGCGGCGGCCAGGTCGGCGTGGCGGCGGCTCGAACCGGGACCGTAGGCATAGTCCAGCAGCCCGGCGGGGTTGACAAAGAGGGCGTTGGTGCCGTCTGCGCGCCGGTCGGGGGCGATGACAACGACCGGCGGCCCCTCGCCGCGCTTGAGTAATTTACGGATGTCCTCAGCGGTGACGAGCGGCAGGTCGGCGGGCAAGATGAGGACGGCATGCGAGCCATGCATTTTGGCGACGGCCGTGGCGCGCTTGAGCGCCAGGTTGAATTGTGGCGCGCCGTTTTCCAGTACCGTGCGGCCGCCGAGTTCGCGCGTCAAGGCCAGGGCGGCCGGGTCACGGCTGACGACCAGGGTATGCTCGATTTCCTGCACTTCGTTAAGCGTATCCAGGATGTGCTGGAGCAGGTAACGGTTGAGGCGCGTGCGCTGGTCTTCGGTTAGCAGGCCGGCCAGACGGGATTTGCCGCGCCGCAGGGGTTTGACGGGAACGATGGCCCAGATGCTCATGGTCTAGTGGTTGGGTAGTCTCTTTCTAGCGTGTTGGTAGAAGCGATTTGCCACGAATGAAACGAATTCCGCGAAAAATGTCAGGAATTTGTGCTCTTTCGTAATTGTCGGCTCTTAACTCTGCCTGCATGAAGGTGGGCGCTTACGTTCTTTCGTGAACCTGGTCAGGATCCACGCAATGCGTATAGGCACCGAAGACATGCTACAAGGCCTTAATCGACCTCTTGCAAAAGCGATTTTTGGCTACAGGTTTCATGGATTAGCGCGGATTTTTAGACCCAATCTGTGTAATCTGTGGCAAAGTGGCAAGTTTTTACATGCAGACTTATGCAAGATGTCTAATGAAGTTTAGCACATCTTGTGCCAGGCGTTTGCGCTCGGCGGGGGTGGGCATCAGGGTGTCGGTGACGAGCGTCTGGATGTTCATGGCCTGGATGGGGGCGGCCAGGGCGGCGTCGGTTCGGTCGAGGACGAAGCCGGTCAGCAGGTCGCGGTAGTGTTCGGCCACGGCCAGGGCGGAAGGCTGGATGCCCAACTCGGCAAACATCTTGGCTGCCGGGCCTTTGACGGTCTTGCCGCCGATGATGGGGGAGATGGCGACTCTCACCCCCGGCCCCTCACCCCCGGCCCACCTGCCCCCGTCAGGGGGTCTCCCAAAGGGAGAGGGGAGGCCCTCACCCTGGCCCTCTCCCAAGGGGAGAGGGGAGCCCTCACCCCCGGCCCACCTGCCCCCGTCAGGGGGTCTCCCAAAGGGAGAGGGGAGGCCCTCACCCTGGCCCTCTCCCAAGGGGAGAGGGGAGAGGACGCGTAGGATGGGGTCAATGCTGACCCAGGGATTGGACGGGCAGAAAATGATTGCATCGGCCCTGGCAAGCGCGGCGCGGACCTCGGGGGTGGGGCGCGCTGATTCGATTCCCTCAAAGCGGAAGCCTCTGACGCGTGGCTCGCAGCGGTGTTTGACGAAGTATTCCTGGAAGGGCAGTTCGCCGTATTCGACGGTATCCACCATCGTGCGGACGGGGTCGTTACTCATCGGCAGGACGGGGTGCTTCACACCCCAGGCGGCGCAGAAGTGGCGGGTGATTTCGGTGAGCGTCTGGCCTTCTTTCAGCTGGCGGGTGCGCTCGAGGTGGGTGGCCAGGTCGCGGTCGCCGAGGGCGAACCAGTCCGGTGCGCCGAGTTGCCGCAGGTTGTCCATCGCCTGCCAGGTCTCGCCGGCGCGGCCCCAGCCGGTTTCGGGGTTGGCGAGGCCGGCCAGGGTGTAGCAAACCGTATCGAGGTCCGGCGAGATCGAGAGGCCGAAATGCTCGAAGTCGTCGCCGGTGTTGACGATGATGGTCAATTCTTCGGGGGAAAGGAGTTGGGCGAGTCCGTGGGCGAATTTCGCCCCGCCGACTCCGCCCGCCAGGGCAACGATCGAGAGGGGGTGTCGGGTCATGGATGATGGCGCGGGGAGGGGGAATTGACGCTCATGCCGTAATTATATCGCCTGAAAGGGATGGGTGGTATGGGGGTGGGCTTTGACCGTCCATGCACAAGTCATAGACTTGTGCCACAGGTGGGACAGGCTTGGCAATGATGGCTTATCAATTCTCTCTTACGCGTCTCTCGATTTCCTTTACAAAGGCCTGCTTAAGACTTTCGAGCAACGTTCGGAAATCGTTATTTTCCATTGCTGACTGCACTGCAAAAACCATTAACCGCCGAGAGCGCAGAGCGCGCAGGGTTAAAAATTTGCAAAACCCGCATCAAGAGCGCCTTTTCTTTGCGGAATCGGTAAAAAATTCCTGGCGGCTTTGCGCCTTGCGTTAGAAACGCTCTTTTTGCAGTAAAGTCATTGCTTATTGCGCCTCTTCCGAAATCAGGGGGCTTTGAAGAGTACTTCGCAAACGTTGTTCGTCTCCTCCGTGTTCTCTCAAGAAGAGGGGCGGGTATTTGGACAGTTTCTTGCTGCTTTGACTTGGTTTGATGAAATCAGCGTTCTGTTGAGGATGCAGCTCACCTGCGGTTCGTTTTTGTATTCTGATTTGGGAAAGATGTGGTTATTCTGGCAGTCTTTGAGGGGGGCGGTTGTCTGTTGGTAAAGTCTTTTGCGCCTGCCGGGACTATCAGGCACATGAGCCCACGATAAATTGCCAAACGCTGATCATCTATGCTAAAGAAATCTAGTTGATCGGTTTTCAGATTTTCCAGCCATTCTTAAACACGAAAGGCACAATACTTGTACTTGTGTACCTGTGTACTTTACATTGGTTTCGGCTTGTCCGAGTTAGGGTCTCAAATACCCCCTTCTAGGTTGAGCGGGAGAATACGATTAATCTTCCTGGAAACTGTAGCCGCCGGGCCAGGTCTGAATTAAGCCGGTCTCGTCTGCTTCTTCTTCCAGTTTTTTGCGCAGGCGATACACCATGTTCTTGAGCAGTGCCTGGTCGTTTTCGCGCTGCGCACCCCATACGGTTTGGATGATGTCTTCACCTTTGAACACGTAGCCGGGACGGCTCATCAACAAGTGCAACAGGCGGAATTCGAGGTTCGTCAAACGCACTTCTTGACCATTGCGGCCAATGGCCGAGCGGTGTGAAGGGTCAAGGCGCAATTTATTTGTCCGCCGCGCCGACATCGGCTCGCTCCATGAACGGCGCGACCAGGCGGCCACCTTAGCCAAAAAAATGGCTGGACTGATGGGCTTGACAACGCATTCATCTACCCCCGCTTCGTAGGCTTCCAGGATTTCGGCCTCGTTATTGGTCGGCAGAAACAATAGAATGGGGCTGCTGCTGAGCGCGCGGAATTTCTTGCACAAGGCAAGGCGTTCTTGATGAGCAGTATTGACATCAATAATAATCAAGTCGGGTAGGTCCTCTACGGCGCGCCCCATTGCGCGCTGAACCGATGTTTCCAGGATGGCTACCAATCCTTTTTCGCGGATGAGATAGCCCCAAATAGGCGCTGTATCCGTTTGATCGCAGACGATGAAGACCCGCAATGCAGCCTGGCTGGGAGAAGAGATAATTGTTGACATGGCAGACCTGTGTTTGAAAATAGGCTATTTAGATTATATCAAAATAGTCTCAGAAAGTCACAAAATGCTACCATAATATTACCAATGGGTGATACAGTAAATGGACACTGACGCGTATACTGAAACTGAAACTCGATTCTTTTGGAGGCTCATCATGAAAAAAATATTTCCTGTTTTGCTGGCAATAGCCTTGTTGGGTAGCGCTTGCCAGTTGGGCGGCCAGGCGCAACCAACAGCGATTGTGTTGCCCACTGCTGCCCCCACTCTCACGCCCATTCCCCTCAACCCCACGGCGGCGCCGTCGGGCGGCAATGTGCAGGCCGGTTCTGAGCGCGCCTCCTCTGCCGATGGCATGATCCAGGTCTACATCCCGCAGGGTTCTTTCCAAATGGGCGGCCTTGACCCGCGCGCCTCTGCGGACGAAAAACCCGTCCATAAAGTAGATATGAAAGGCTTTTGGATGGACAAAGTGGAGGTTACCAACGCAATGTATTTGATGTGCGTTTCGGCTGGCGTTTGCTCCCCGCCGCAAAACATCAAATCTGAGACGCGTAATTCTTACTTCAACAACCCAGAGTTCAACGACTTTCCGGTCGTCTATGTGACATGGGACAATGCCCGCCAATATTGTCAGTGGGCCGGTCGCCGCCTGCCGACCGAAGCCGAATGGGAATATGCCGCGCGCGGCAGCACCATCAATACCTATCCATGGGGCGAGCAGAAGCCGGACGGCACACGCGCCAATTTCAATTACATGTTTGGCGATACCACTCGTGTGGGCAGTTACCCGGCCGGTGCCAGTCCGTTTGGCATCCTGGACATGGCTGGAAACGTCAACGAATGGATCAATGACTATTATGACGCCCAATACTATGCCAGTGGGCCGGCCAACAACCCCACCGGGCCTCTGGCGCGCTCTGCCAATTTCAACCGCGTCGTGCGCGGGGGCTCCTTTGCAGACGCTGAAGTGGACATCCGCGTAGCCAACCGCGCCTCGGTGTTGGGCCCCAACTTCGACGCCACGCTGGGCAGCAAGGAATATTTGGGCGATTACTCGCCTCGTATCGGCTTCCGCTGCGTTTCGGATAACTGATACGCCTGGCGCTAAGATTTCAAAATTTCTGTTTGGAGAAGCCAGGTCTTGAAACTCCTGACCGCCGGTCAAAACCGGCGGTCTTTTTGATTATGCTATACTCTGCTTATGACCATCATCCGTTCTTCTGACATTGGCAACTATTTGTATTGCCGGCGCGCCTGGTGGTACCAGCACCAGGGCATTGAATCGCTCAACCAGGCTGAACTGACCGACGGGGCCGAACTGCACCGCCAGCACGGACGCAAGGTGATGGCAGCCGCTTTGTTGCAAATGCTGGCTGTCCTCTTCCTGCTGACTGCGCTGGTTCTTCTCGCCATCTCCCTTGTTCAATACGCCATAGACTGATCACTAACCACTGACTACTGCTCACTGCTCACTGATCCCTGATAACTGCCCTCCATGCCTCTCCTCATCCTATCCCTGTTTCTCTTTGCCCTGCTGCTCTTCTGGCAATCTAGCCGCCAGCGTCGCCAAGCCGGTTTGCCTGCTGGGCGCATCATTTACAGCGACACGCGCGGCTGGGGAGCGGTGGAACGCCCGCTCTACGATCACGTCCTGGGATTGGCCGGCAAGCCCGATTACCTGGTGCGCCAGCGCGAGAGCGTCATTCCGGTAGAGGTCAAATCCAGGCGCGCGCCCGAATCGCCCTACGACACGCACATCTTCCAACTGGCTTCGTATTGCTTGCTGGTCGAAAAAAACTACCATGTCCGCCCGCCGTATGGCATCTTGCACTATAAAGACCGCGACTTTGCCATAGACTACACACCCGAACTGGAATTTGCTTTGATGGACCTGCTGGCCGATATGCGCCGCGACGAACTCAAAGACGAGGTGAATCGTTCCCATGAGCAGCCCGCGCGCTGTGCGCGCTGCGGTTTCCGTCAGATATGCGACCAGAGTCTGATATAAATTCACCTTCAGGCGTAATAACCCTCACCCTATCCCTCTCCCAGGTCTCGACAATCTCGCCGCCAAAGAAAGAGGGAATCGGACAAAAGAAGTCAGGCGTAAGTGTATAATTACAACAATGTCTACCCCCTTCTTGCCACAGCGTTTGGTTGTGACCTCCTATCCGAAAATTCCTGCTGCCGTTTCCAAAGCGGAAGAAGTAGCGGGGTATTTGAAAGCCAATGGACTGCAAGCCCCGTGCGGTTCTCTCTACGATGAAGATTTGCGCAAGCGCGTCCAGGCAGGCGAATTCGACCTGCTGATTGCCGTAGGAGGCGACGGCACCATGCTGCGCGCCGGTCACCTGTGTGCGCCGTGCAAAGTGCCGATTTTGGGCATCAACCTGGGCAGACTGGGGTTTTTGATTCAGGTGCAGCCCAGTGAATGGCGCGATGCGCTGGAGCGGCTTTTCAAGGGCGAGGCCTGGATTGAAAAACGCATGATGCTGCAAGCCATTCACATCCGCGCGGGCCAAACGCTCGGTGTCTGGCAGGCGCTCAACGAAGCGGTCGTTGGGCGCGGCGCATATCTGCGCCCGGTCAAACTGACCGCCAGCGCCGACGGCCACTTGCTGACCTCGTATATCGCCGATGGCCTGATCGCAGCCACCCCCACCGGTTCCACGGCTTACGCTCTGGCGGCCGGCGGCCCCATCCTGCCGCCCGAACTGCGCAACATCCTCATCGTGCCGATTGCCCCGCACCTGTCGGTGGACCGTGCTGTAGTGCTGGCGGAAGGCTCCTCGATCAGCATTTCTGTCCATAGCGACAACGCCATTCTCAGCGTAGATGGCGCTGCGCCCACTGCCCTGGTCGAAGAGGACCGCGTTGAGGTGCGCGCTGCTGAAGACGTGGCGCGCTTTGTGCGTTTTGGCGACCCCGGTTATTTCTACCGTAACCTGACCGCCCACATGAACCAAAATCCTGCCTTTGGGATGACGCGATGACCGAAGAAATCACCCCTCTTACCTGCTACGTCCACCCCAACCGTGAGACTAGCCTGCGCTGCAAAATTTGTGAACGCCCCATTTGTATGTCTTGCGCCGTGCGCACGCCTACCGGCTATGCTTGCAAGCAATGTGTCCGCAGCCAGCAAAAACGCTTCGATACCGCTGAGTGGTACGATTATCCAATTGGCTTTGGGCTATCTGCGGCGCTTTCTTTGATCACCGGCCTTATCATCATGTTCATTGCCGGCTTTTTGGGATTTTTTATGTGGTTCGTGTCCTTTGCTGTGGCCGCCTCGGCAGGCGCAACAATCGCCAGCATCGTTCAACGGGCGCTGCGTAAACACCGTTCTAAACGGTTGTTCTGGCTGGCTGCGGCAGGCGTGGTAGCCGGGGCGCTGCCGGTCATCTTGTTTCTGCTGTTGACTGGAGATTGGTTCGCCGTTCTCTGGCAGGGGATTTACCTAGTTACAGCCACGCCTACTGTTTATGTCCGTCTCTCTGGTTTCCAATTTTCACGTTAGTTATGCTTACCGAACTGCGCATCCGAAATTTTGCCATCATTGACCAGTTGGAACTGCAATTTGGTCCCGGCCTCATCATCCTGACCGGCGAGACCGGTGCGGGTAAGTCCATTCTCCTCGATGCCGTCGTCATGTTGATTGGCGGGCGCGCCGATGTGTCCGTCATCCGCGCCGAGGCCGAGGCAGCCTTCGTCGAAGGCGGTTTCAGCCTCCAGGGTCCAGAAAAAGAAGCGGTGTTAGACATCCTGAAACGAGAAGAACTTTTGGAGGATGAAAATTTCGTAACGCTGACGCGCGAAGTCCGCCGTGAGGGACGCAATATAGCGCGCGTCAATGGGCGGACGGTGAACGTGGCTCTGCTCAAGGAACTGGGCGCCCGGCTGGTGGATATCCACGGGCAAGCGGAGCATCTCTCTCTGCTCGATTCACACGCCCACCTGGGCCTGCTCGACCGTTTCGCAGACTTGGGAGGCGGCCTGGACGGATACCGTCAAACCTACCGGCAGTTGTTGGACGTGCGGTATGAATTGGAAACGCTGCGGCAGGCGCAGGAAGATGCCGAGCGCCGCACCGAATTGCTTACCTGGCAGGCCGAGGAAATTGAAGCCGCTCGCTTGAAACCCGGCGAGGAGGAGGCTTTGCGCCAGGAGCGCGACCGGTTGGCTAATGCCGAATCTCTGGCCGAATATGCCCGCCGCGCGTTGACCGCCCTCGACGAAGGTGCGCTTGAGGCGCCGTCTGCCGGCGACCTGGTAGGTCAAGCCGCGCGCGCTTTGGCCGGGCTTGCCAAGATAGACAGCGCCCGCGCCGAACTGGCCGATCAGGCGGCTATGTTGGAGGAGACTCTGGCGGACCTGGCGCGCGATGTTCGTCGCTACCTGGAGGAAATCGAGTTCAATCCGAAGCGGCTGGAAGAGGTCGAAGAGCGCCTGGCTCTCATCCACTCCCTGACGCGCAAGTATGGCGGCTCCATCGAAAAGGCGTTGGCTTTTGGGGTAGAAGCGCGCAAGCAGTTGGAAAGCATCTCCCACGCTTCTGAGCGCATTGGCGAGTTGGAAGCGCAAGAAAACGCTCTGCTGGCGAAACTGGTCGAACAGGGCGGCGCGCTCTCGCGCAAACGCCGCGAAGTCGCCCAGCGTTTGAGCAAGGGCATCGAAGCCGAATTAGACGACCTGCGCATGGCCGCTGCGCAGTTTAGCGTAGATTTCCAGGTCCGCTCCGATGCGCGCGGCTTGCCGCTGGAGGACGGTCAGCGGGTGGCTTTTGACCAGAACGGTTATGACCGCGTCGAGTTCTTGATTGCGCCCAACCCGGGCGAGGGGCTAAAACCGTTAGCCAAGATTGCTTCGGGCGGCGAGACTTCGCGGCTGATGCTGGCTCTCAAGCATGTGTTGGCGCGCGCCGATGAGATCCCCAGTTTGATTTTCGACGAAATTGACCAGGGCATTGGCGGGCGCGTGGGGTTGACGGTGGGCTATAAACTGTGGAACCTGGCGCGCACGCATCAGGTCTTTTGCGTCACGCACTTGCCGCAATTGGCTGCCTTTGGCGACCAGCACTTCCAGGTGCAAAAAGTCTTCCAGGGCGAGCGCACCCTCACCCGCGTAGAAGCCCTGAGCGGCGAGGCGCGTTTGTTAGAACTGGCTCAAATGCTCGGCGAAGTCGGCGAGGGGACTTTGCGCTCGGCGCACGAGATCTTGCAGACGGCCAGACAGATGTGCCAACCGTAACGCGCAATTTATTCTCTGTGAGGGGGAAAGTGGCGTGAAGCGAAGCCCCGAAGGCGGTGAAATCGTTGGCGGGCAAGCAAAGGCGAGCAAGCCGCTACGGGCGAGCAAGGCGAACAAGCAACGCCCGGCGAATGGCTTCTTACACTATTCGCTTGCGGGCGGCAAGAAAATACAGCGCGCGCGCCAGGGTAATGACCAGCACCATGCCTGACATCACGCTGCCAAAAACCAGGAAGAGCCGCTTCCAATCTTGCAAGCGGTTGACGATGACGCGGCGTTCGGGGATGCGGATGCGTTCGCTCAGGCGTTGGACAAAGTTCGATGGAGGGGCAACCGGCCTCAAGGTCCCGGCAAGATGCGCTTCGAGCGAAGCCAGGCTTTTTAGGGCGGAGGAATCGTCTTTCTGGTGATGCATACACTCTCTTTATACGTCGGCAGGATATAACACTATTCCAATCGTGCCAGGGCCGAAGTTGGCCGCCAGCGAGATGGACAGTTCGGCCAGCACGGCTTCCTTGAAGTTGAAACGTTTTTTGGCAGCCTCCAGCATAAACTGTCCGGCGGCAGGGTCGCGCGCCTGCATCACGCCCACGTAGACAGGCAAGTCGCCGACGGCTTCATGTCCTATCTCTAGCACACGCTTCAGGGCGGCATTGCGCGTGCGGACTTTGTCCACCATGTTGACCAGGCCATCTTCCAGCATGGCAATCGGTTTGACGTTCAGGAGCGAAGCCAGGGCGGCCGAGAGCATGCCAACGCGCCCGCTCATGCGCGCATAATCGAGCGTGTCGAGAGTGAGGATGATTTTCACGCGCGAGCGGACGCTTTCGAGATATTTGACGATTTCCTCTACGCTCTTGCCGGCGCGTTCCATCAGGCGCGCAGCGCGGCACATGAAGCCAAGTCCCATCGAGCCGCCGGCCGAATCGAAGGGGATGACCTTGAACAAGTGGGCAACTTCTTTTGCCGCTGCCACTGCCGAAGCAAAGGTGCCAGATAGTTTGCTGGTGACGTGGATGGATAGGATGGTGTCGCCTTCTTGGGCAATTTTCTTGTAAAGCAGGCTGAACTGGTGAGGGGAGGGTTGTGAGGTTTTTGGAATTTTTCCGCTTTCATCTACGATTTTGTAAAAGCCCTCGTTGTCTAGTTCCTCGAATTGCAGGTAGGTCTTTTCGCCAAATTGGATGTTGATGGGGATGACGTGGATGTCATATTCCTGCTCCCAGCCGCTGGGCAGGTCGGCTGCGCCATCGGTCACAATTCTAAGCATGGTTCACTCTCCTTCTAAAGTGGTCGGCAGGTCGCCGATTTGGTCGCGCAACGTCAATAAAGTGCGGTGATATAAACTTTTGACGGCGCCTTCGCTGCGTCCCATAATTTGCCCAATCTCGGCGTTGGAGAGGTTTTCCACGAACTTCAGGATGAGCAGGTGCTGGCGTTCTGAGGGCAGTTTGCGGATGAGGCGTAGAAGCGCTTCTTGCTCCTCGGTGCGCACCAGCGAGGTTTCCGGGTGATCGCCTCGGGCAGGCAGCACGGGCAGGTCTTCCAGCGGAATTTCCTGTTTGCGGCTGCGGTCACGATGCCAATTGGCGACCAGATTGTGCGCAATGCGGTACAACCAGGCCGAGAGCGGGATGCCGCGATCATTGTAGCTGTGGATGTGGTTCATCGCGCGCTGGAAGACGCGCGCGGTGAGGTCTTCCGCGTCGTGAACGTTCCCCGTCCGATAATAGACGTAGTTGAAGATGCGGTCTATGTAGCGCTGATAGAGTTCGCCAAAGGCGTCTTTATCGCCTTGCGCGGCGCGCATCAACACTTCGTTTTCGTTAAATTCCTGCTCCGGCACTGATTTGACCTTACCGGCGGGGAGTTATTAACGTTAACCCTGCCGGATTTAGAAAGTTGCAAGGAGGGGATTGCCTCCAGGAATCGAGATGCGGGCTGTTTTGGATGCGCTGAACGTCGCCCATACCTGGCTTCCCCTCGCCTTGTCGAGAGGGTACACTGAGTATATCACGTTGAGAGGGGTTGAGACGGTGATTTTGGCGGCCTGTTGGGTTGCGGGCTATCCTTACAGCGCCCTTACAAAATTGACTCCACTGCAACAACCTGAACTTTACCAACCGAATTCCGGGTGTCGGTGCAG
>JBBITF010000082.1:0-11749 GCA_037440925.1 Chloroflexota bacterium | reverse complement strand
CGCTTCGACGGGGGTGGGGAGTTTTGGGGTGGAGGGTTTCTTTTTAGGGGGCATAGTCAATTCCTTCATCTCTCTCGTAGTAACGACCGTAGTAACGACTTTAGTCGTTTGTAACGAATGAATTCGTTACTACCGTAATGATGACTTTAGTCGTTTTGTAACGATTGAAATCGTTACTACCGTTTCTCATAAATCATGGTGACGAATGAATTCGTCACTATATTTCGTCCCATCCCGAGCCGAAATCCTTATCGGGCGGGTAGGATTTCCATGTTTCGCGCAGCCAATCGCGCCCGTGGTCTTCATAATACAAAGACAAACTCGACCATTGCCAATTGGCAGCGTGTTCCACATATCCATGCTTGACGGGGTTGTAATGGATGTAATTCAACGCCCGAAAGTAATGCGTGTTATCGCGAATCATGCGGTCGGCAAATTTGTACCAGACCTTGCGCTTGCCCTGCAAACCGTCCGCTTTATTCCACTCGAAGGCGGTCGAGCCGTGTAATTGCTTAAGGGCGGCGGAAACGTCGTCCAGCGATTCGACCCATACCAGAATATGATAGTGATTTGCCAGAATCACCCATGCGACAATTTCCGCTCCGATTTCCTGGAAGGCGCGTAGCAACTTTCTTTCAAATTCCGTTCGCCGTTCGGCAGAATCCATCACCCGCGCGTGTTCATAATTTGCGGCGGTAATCAGGTAATATCCCGCCTCCCGAAACGGATGCGGAGGCGCATGAAGCGGATAACCCATCGCTTTTCTTCGGGCGACGACCTCTTCGCGTTGTTCGGGAGTGAGTTTGCGATATTCGTAAGGCATAATGGTTTTATGACGACTGAAGTCATCACTACGTAGTAACGGTAGTAACGACTGAAGTCGTTACTCAGTCGTTTTGAAACATCGGCGCGACGCCATCCACATTCTTTCCCTTCAAAAACGCCCGAATCGTATTCTTCGCGTCCCACGGATCCACAATCTCCAAAAACGCCCAGCGGCCGAACCCGCCGTGATTGTTGACGGCGGGAACCCAAAGATTTCTCGCCGCCGCGACTTTCGCCGCTTTATCTTTCCTCGCCTCGCCGCTCACCTCTAGAATCAGATTCAGCAAGTCGTCTTGCCCACGTCCGTCATTGATGCGAATGATGTAATCGGGCAGGTAGGCTCTCTCTTCGCCGTTGAACGTGTACGGAATGGTGAATCCCAACTGGAAATTCTTGACGTAATGAATGACCTCTTCCATGTCTTCCAGCACTTCTGCCAGTTTCGCCTCCCAATTGCTGTCCAACACCACATGCGAGACGTGCGATTTGTCTGCCCGCGTGCGGTACACATCCCGCGCCGTGTCGAAGTCCACGTAGCGGGTGGAACCCAGGGCGTCATATGGACGTAAAATGGGGAGCAGGGTTTTCTCCCCTCCCGGGCCGGGGGTGAGGTCCGTGCCTGGCAGCACTGCCTGATAAATTTTCTCCGCGGCGTTGTGGGCGAAAGCCGTAATCAGGAGCATTTGCGGGAAGGCGTTGTCTTTGCAGGTCAGGTAATGTTCGCGCCAATCGCGCACAATGCGCCGCAACTGCGGGAAGAGCCAGGGGCGGCTGTTCTGTTCCTCGCTGAAATACCGCTCCAGCAAAAGCGCCGCCAGATGAAAATCCACCGTGTTCAGGCGTTTTTCTTTCAAGCCGTACAACTCGTGGAAACTCGATTCACCGATGATGGACTGCACCTCGGTGCGCGTCGGCAGGTCGGCGGTAGAGAGGACCATTTTCGAGTCGTCGCTGAAGCGGGCGGTCAACGTCTCCGCCTCGAACTTGTAACGATAACCGATGAGGCGCGGGAAGGTGATTTCACAGGCGATGCGTTCCTCGAGGGCGCGCACCCGCGTCGGCGTGGGACCGGGCTTCGGGTCTTTCTCGGACCCGGCGCTGGGGATGAACGAAAACGGCACGCCGTACACTTCGGCATATTCCGCATCGAACAGCCCTTCCGCGTTTACCGCGTAACTTCTCCGCCTCAGCCCTCGCCCGACGACTTGCTCGCACAACAGTTGCGTCCCAAACGCCCGCACGCCGAGGATATGCGTCACCGTGTTGGCGTCCCAGCCCTCGGTAAGCATCGAAACCGAGACCACGCAGCGGATATTTTCACCGAGTTTGCCCGGTTTGCCGACCGTGTTCATAACCTCGCGCAGGATTTCTTCGTCCGAAATCGAGTCCGCATCCCTGCCGGGGAAGCGGACGCGGTACTCCTGCTTGAACTCCTCGATTTCCACCGCTGCCATTCTCTTGAATTCCTCGCTCATCCCCTCGCTCGATTCCAGTTGCTGACTGTCAATTAAAATCGTGTTGGGGCGGGCCAGCCAGCGTCCGTTTTCCACGTTGCTGAAGAGCGGCAACTTGCCCGGCACGGCCACTTTCTCGCCGCTGGGCAAAGTTTTCTCCCAGCCCGAAATATAGTCGAAGACCATCTTGGAAACGTTGGTGTTGTTGCAGACCACGATAAAGACGGGCGGCTCGTAGTAACGACTTAAGTCGTTACTACTTTCCCACTGTTTGAACTTCTTTTCATAGTTGCTATACAGGCTTTGCAGCGCGCCTTCCAGTTCAGGAGGAATCACGACTGCATCGCCCGAAACTTTTTCTGTGCCTCTGCCTTTCCTGGGCAATTGGTCGCGGATGCGCAGCCACAAATCGCGGTAGGTGGGCTGCTCGCCGGTCATCGAATCGTCTGCCACCGGCACGCGCGGCACTTTGACGATGCCGCTCTCGATGGCGTCAATCAACGAAAAATCGGAGACCACCCAGGGGAAGAGAGTCCCCTCGCGGTAGCCGGAGCCGCGCAGGAAAAACGGCGTGGCGGAAAGGTCATACACCACTTTCACCCCCAATTTGGCTTTCACGGCTTCGATGCCCGAAATCCAGATGCGCGCCTCCTCTTCGCGTTGCTCCGCTTCGCGGCGTTCGTCGCCTTTCAATTCCTCCTCTTCCGCGCTGTCAGGCTTGCGGCGGTAGCAGTGATGCGCCTCGTCGTTGATGACGATGATGTTTTTCTTGTTGCCCAGTTCGCGGCAGACGCGCCGCACCATTTGGTCAGGTGTCTCCACAAACGGATTCTCGCCGTAGTAACGACTTAAGTCGTTACTACGAAGTATTTGTTTGGATGTTTTATTTACGCTTTGCCGCTCGCGCAATTTGAAGGCATGAAAATTTGTGACGACGAATTTCGCCTTGTCCAATTCGGGCAGCAGGTCTGGCGGCACAAGGT
Organism: Chloroflexota bacterium; assembly: GCA_037440925.1. Lineage (GTDB taxonomy): Bacteria > Chloroflexota > Anaerolineae > Anaerolineales > Villigracilaceae > JAABUE01. The sequence continues at coordinate 8,487 of JBBITF010000082.1, read as the reverse complement.
CGTGCTGCTTGTAGTAATTTTGCGGGTCATTGGGGTAAAGGACGCGCAGGCGGTCTTTGATGGTGATGCCCGGTGTGACGATGAGAAACGCGTCCGAAAAACGCGCGTCCTGGGGATTGGCAATCTTGTTCAATGCCTGCCAGGCAATGAGCATTGCCATCACAACCGTTTTGCCCGAACCGGTTGCCATCTTGAAGGCGATGCGATAGAGCAGGGGATTGGCTTCCTGGTTTTTCTGCCTTAGCAGGTTTTCCACCCACGCCTCGCCGTATCTCGGCGCAACTTCAGTGATCCAAATGGCAGTTTCCAGCGCCTCGATCTGGCAGAAGAACAATCTGCGCTCGCGGTCTTCTCTTTTCCAGTAATCGAGCAGGCGGGCGGTTGTTTTGGTGATACCCACATATCCGCCCCTGCGCCAGAGCGCCACCCGCTCGCGGATGCGGTTGATTTCCTTGTTTTCCTCCAGGCGATCGGATGTCCATTCCGTTTCGAAGGATAACTGCTTCGCGCTCTTCTTTTTGGGACGCGGAATCGGCACAAAATACTGGCTGACGCGGCGGCCCTCGACCACCTCGTCCGTGATTCCATCTTCTGTAAAGCGGAAATGCCGCTTCGGTTCCTCAAAAGGGGAGTTGATGACCGGGTTTTCGATGACGACTTGTTTCATTATCCACGCACCTGCTTTCAACCCAATTTCGCCAGCGATCTAAGTATACCGCCAACTTTGCTCGGAGAAAATCGTTGTCAGCCTTTTTTGATCAGCACTTCCTCCATCGGCTTGAGCGCCTTCTCGCCGGGCGTTTCGTCTGGATACCCCAGGAAGAGCATCGCCTGCGGCTGCCAGGTTTCGGGCAGGTCGAGGGCGGCGCGGGTCTCGGCCTGGGCGTAGAGCGGCCAGCAGATCCAGTTGCCGCCCAGGTCCTCGGCGTGGGCGGCAAGCAGCAGGTAGGTGGCGGCGTTGGCCACCGACTGGATGGCCATGACCTCGTCCTGGCGTTTGTTTTCGCGCACGGCGGTCACGTCGCGGCAGAGGAGGATGAGGACGGGGGCTTCGTTGATGCGGCGGACGGAACGCGCCAGGCGGGCCTCGATCTCGGCGGCGGGCGCGCCGGCGGCGGTCATGTCTCGGCGCAGGGCGGAGGTCAGCGCCTCGGCGAGGCGTGTTCTGCCGGCTGAAGCCGGCGCTACGAGGACAAACCGCCAGGGCTGGGTGTTGTGGGCGGAGGGGGCGTGCGCGGCGGTGAGGAGAATCTCCTCGATGACGGGAGCAGGCACCGGGTCCGGGCGGAAGCGGCGGATGGAGCGGCGCGTCCGCAGGAAGCGGTGCAGGTCGTCGGCCTTAGCCATGGGCGTCCACGCGCAGAGGCAGTATCTTGAAGATGACCCGCTTCTGGCCGGGCTGGTATTGCCAGGGCTTGCCGGTGTATTTCAACGACAGAGCGTTGATGTGTTCCTCGGCGCCCGTCTCGGTGATTTCGACGACGCGCCCCTGAATCTGCAGGTAGCGGTAGGGCGTGTTCGGGTCGGCGATGCAGGCGGCGACGCGCCCGTCGCGGCGCATGTTGCGGTCTTTGACCCGGCCTTTGGCGGTGTTGACGAGCAGGCGCTGGCCGTCGCTGTCGAACCAGACCGGGGTGACCTGCGGCGAGCCGTCGCGGTTGAGGGTGGCGAGGTAGAGGAAGGCTTTGGTTTCCTCGGCCAACAAGTCAAGGTGCGAGTCGGGAATGAGAGTCATCGTACCTCCACATTACCCCATCTCTTCCAATTGTCTCACCAGCCCATCCACCACATCGAAGCCGCCCTGCCAGAAGGCCGGGGATTCGATGTCTATTCCTGCGGCGCTCAATATCCACGCCGGGGCCTCCGATCCGCCCGCCGAAAGAATGTTGAGGTATTTAGGCTTGAAGGCCTCGCCCTCCTGTTTGAACTGCCGGTAGAGCGAGAAGACCAGCAACTGCCCGAAAGCGTAGGCGTATACGTAGAACGGGGTGTGGTAGAGGTGCGGGATGGAGACCCATTCCCACTTGAACTCCTCAGTCAAGTCGAGCGCGTCGCCGAACTGTTCTTTCAGGTTGTCGAAATAAGCCGCCGAGAGGTCGTCCACCGAAGCGTTTTGGATGACCATCTCATGCGCCTGTTTCTCGAACAGCGCAAAATACGCCTGGCGCAGGATGGTGGCGTAGGCGTCGTCCACCTGCTTGAACAGGATGTCGCGCCGCACGGCTTCGTCCGTCTCCCCGGCCAGCAGGCGGTCGGTGAGCATCATCTCGCCGAAGGTAGAGGCCGTCTCGGCCAGCGGCAGCGACGAGTGGAAGGTAAACAGGCTGTGGTGCGCCGCCAGCATCGAGTGGATGGCGTGACCCAGTTCGTGCGCCATAGTGGCCACGTCGCGGGCGCGCGCCTGGTAGTTGAGCAGCACCCAGGGCGTCATGTCGGGCGTGACCGACCAGCAGAAGGCCCCGTCCCGTTTCCCCTTGCGGACTTCGCTGTCCATGTGGCCCTGCTCGAAGACGCGCCGCGCCAGCGCCCCCACCTGGGGATCGAACTCGTCGAACGCATCCAGCACCATTTGGGCCGCTGAGGCAAACTCGAAGGTTTTCTCGGCCCTGGCCACCGGCGCGTACACGTCGTAGCGGCGCAGTTTTTCCATGCCCAGGGCTTTGGCTTTCAACCTGAAATAACGCTGGAAGAGAGCGGCATTCTGCCGGGTCACCTCTAACAGGGTTTCTACAGCCTGGTCGGGAATATCATTCAATAGATTGCGCACTGCAATAGGGCTGCTGAATTTGCGCAGCGACAGGTTCTCGTTGCGCCAGTCGCGCACCAGCGTTTGGTAAATTTGTCCCAGGATAGGCGCCTGCTCGCCATAGACACGGTACATTTCCTGGTAGGCGGCTGCGCGCAGGGCCGGCTCGGGCCCCTGGATGTAGGGCATCAATTGGCCGCGCGTCAGTTCTTTGACCTCCCCATTCACTTGCAACTTGAAGGTGTAACGATTTGTCATCGAGTCATATAAGGTGGTCAACGCGCTGGCGCCGGTGACGTTCTTCAGGTTGATGACCTTTTCCTCCGGTTCGCTCAGGGTGTGCGGTTTGAAGTGGCGCATCTCCTCCAGGTAGTAGCGGTAATCGCCAGAAGCATCCATCAAGCGCCGGGCGTTCCCGTCGTCCAGGTCCTTCCACCACAGGCTGAAGAACAGGATGCGGTTCTCCATTTCCGCCAGGAATTGCTGGACGCGCGCCTGCGCGGTTTGAGCGACCTGGTCCTGCGTGTCGGCGGCAAAGGACAGGCCAGAGAAGGCGTACAGGCGGTAGGCAGTGCGCATCATCCCCTCTAAAGCGTGGAGAATCTCCAGGAAACGGTCAGCAGGCAGATCGGGAGTCAGATGCGGGCGCTGTCCCTCGAAAGAGGTCACCTGCTCTTCGAGTCTGTCGTAATCGGCTTCCAGTTCGGGAGAGGCAAAGCCAGGGTAGAGGTCGGTCAGGCTCCATTTGGTTTGTTCGAATGTCATACGTTGCTCCTATAGTGCTTGAGAATCTATCACAACTGCGAAGATGTTTGGAGTCCGAAGTCTCCAGACTTCGGCATACCGACAACTGGAGTTGTCGGACTCCAGGTATTGCTCTTGAAAAACGATCACAACCGCGAAGATTTTGATCAGCGCTACGCGCAAACTGATGAGGCTTAACAAATTATTTCGGTGATCTCGTCCTTAGCGGCTCGTCTCCAGGCAGCGAAGGAAAAGCCAAACCCAGGCCGCCTGCGCCGCCCATTCGCCGGGGCTCAAGCCCCTGCTCAGGGCGTGGAAATCCGCTCAAGCGGATTCGGAGTCGGCTTCCAGCCGACTTGCATGGACTGAGGCGGGGGATTGATCCCCCCGCCGAAGATGGAAAAATATCGAATTATTTTTTCAAGTTTCATAAGTTTGCGGTACAGCCGCGCTATGGTTGAAGCGCCAGGAAGTGATTCTTCAAGGTGTTATAGATGTAATTTTCCCACAGCGGGACGATGTCCGCCTGGTGGTAATCGTGGTCGGAGTAAGTTGCAATGATGACGCGGCCCTGGTAGCAGGTCGCGAGGACTGCGCCGTCGCTGGATGGTTTGGTTGTGAGACCTGCTAGCAGGATGGCGTCGCCGCCGCTCCCCAGCCGGATGCGGTCGCCGGTTTGGTTGGCCCACATACGGTTGTAGTGGATCAGGGGCAGGACGGTATTGGGTTCATTAAAAACCGGATGGTCGGGCACCCACCAGTAGATCGATTCGGCTACGTCCCAATCTTTCTGGTAACGGATGCCGCACCCGCTCAAGATCTTGCTGATCGGGCCGTTGGCTTCGCGGTCGAGGTACCAGATTTCGGCAATGAGGGCGGCCTTGTCGCGCACCAGGCGGGTGTTGATTACGTCCCAGAACTCGCCGGAGATTTTGTCCTTGTCTTCCGCGCCGACGATGATGAGGTCATATTTCGTGCCTGAGTTCAGGTATTCCATAAAGTGTCCGCTATAGGAGCCGGTCTGGGTATAGGTCAGGCCCATCCCGTCCAGGGCGTCCTGGATCCACATGCCCCAGCCGCGCTCGTCCGTATTTTCGTATACCAGGATCTTGGCCGATTTCAACAGCGCTTGGAAGTCCTGGGTGGGCGTTGGCTGCACTGCGGTAGGCTGGGGAGGCAGGGTCGGCTGGGCCACTGGCTGCGGCGGGGCCTGCGGTTGCTGCGGCTGCGTGTTCAAAGCAGCCTGCGTCAGTTGCAACGACATGGCAGTTGCCTGATATTCCAGCGCCATCTTGGTAGGATCATAGGCGGGCTGCGCCGGGGCTGGCGTGTTCATGGTTGGCAGAGAACAAGCCAGGATCAAAAGGAACACAACGAGAAACAGGATCAGCCCCCTCCAGGGTTTGGACAGGCGGGACATGGTTTTCTCCTTTTACAAATTGAAACGAATATGCACGATATCGCCGTCTTTGACGGGATATTCCTTGCCTTCCAGCCGTAGTTTGCCTTTGGCTTTGGCCTCGTTCATGCCGCCCAGTTCCACCAGGTCGGCGTATGAAACCACCTCGGCGCGGATGAAGCCCTTTTGCAGGTCGGTGTGGATCTCGCCGGCGGCTTCCTGGGCGCTGGCGCCGCGCCGCGTAGTCCAGGCGCGCACTTCGTCTTCGCCGACGGTGAAAAAAGACTGCACTTGCAGCAGGTCGTAAGACAGTCTGATCATCTTGCTCAGGCTGAGTTCCTCGATGCCGTATTCTTCCATGAAGAGGGCGGCGTCCTCGGCGGGCAGTTGCGCCAGTTCCATCTCCAGTTTGCCCTGCAGGGATACGGAAGGGTGGTCCAGTTCGACCGCCGGCGCGGCCTGTCCCTCGCCCAGGTTGAAGACGGTCAGGATGGGTTTGCGGGTCAGCAGCCCGTAACTGGACAATTCCCTGGACTCCTCGGCGCTGAAGTCCAGACGGCGCAGCGGTTCATTCCTGGACAGGGAGGCCTGCAACCGTTCAAAAAGCGCCATCTGCCGCTCGACGATCGTCTTGTCCGAGCCGCCCTTGCGGCGCTCGTCGGCCAGGCGTTCCAGTTTGCGCTCCACGGCCACCAGGTCGTTGAGCAGCAGTTCATCCAACATGGCTGCCACATCGCGCGCCGGGGCCACCGAGCCGGCTGGGTGCGGAACCAGGTCGCTTTCGAAGCAGCGGACGACGTGCAGGAAGGCGTCCATCTGCGCCAGTTGGTTGAGCAATTGCCCAGAGATGCCACTCTTGGCCGCGCCGCCTTCCAGCCCAGCGATATCGGCGTAGGTGACTTTGGCGTAGATGGTCTTGCGCGGTTTGAACATGGCAGACAAGGTATCCACGCGCGGGTCCGGCACGTCTACCACAGCCGTATGGACTTCGATGCGCCCGGCGCTGGCAGTGGTAGGCGCGTTGCCGCGCGTCAAGGCGTTGAAGATGGTGGTCTTTCCTGATTGGGGTAAGCCGATAATTCCTAATTTCATCTTGACCTTCGTCCTGAGAGTGAGTATACTTGCGCGAGATAAGACAAAGTAGTAATTTGTCCTACAAGCCGAAGTGGCGGAACAGGCAGACGCGCACGACTCAAAATCGTGTTCCTTCGGGAGTGAGGGTTCGATTCCCTCCTTCGGCATTATAAACGGAATAGACGCTTTTCGGTATGTAGCCGGGGAGTAGCGCCTGCTTTATGGCAGGACAGAGGATCGTCAAGACGGAATGCAAATGTTCCCGGTCCTCTGTTCGCTTTTGAGCGAACGCGAGACCGCATTGTGTGGCCTCGCGTTTTTGATGTTTACCGGCGCTCCCCCACGCGAGACGCAGCCCCTGAAAGGAGAAGAGAGATGAAGTTGAACCTGATTTTTTTCCTGATAGATGTATTGGTTTTGCTCGCCTATCCCCTCCTTTTCCTGGCGCATAAAATACGCCGCTTTTTCGATATTTAAGCGATAATAGAGGCATGATCCTGTTACTCTCCAGGAGGCCCCTATGCCCACGCTGAACGATGTCCTGGGCGTGATTTTGGGCGGCGGGCGCGGCGCGCGCCTGTACCCGCTGACCAAGATGCGCTCCAAACCGGCCGTCCCGATTGCCGGGAAGTATCGCCTGATTGACATTCCCATCAGCAACTGCATCAATTCCGGCATCTATCGCATTGCCATCCTGACGCAGTTCAACTCCGTTTCCCTGCACCGCCACATCGCCAACACCTATCACTTCGATTCTTTCCACACTGGCTGGGTGCAAATTCTGGCTGCCGAACAGACCATCGAAAGCGCTGACTGGTATCAAGGCACGGCAGATGCGGTGCGCAAACAACTGTTCGAAATTCAAGCCACTGGAGCGGAGTACGTGCTGATCCTGGCGGGCGACCATCTCTACCGCATGGACTACGCCGCCATGGCCGAATATCACTGGCAGAAGAACGCCGATATAACGGTAGCCGTCCAACCGGTCGCAAGGGAAGATGCGACCCGCTTCGGGTTGTTGAAGCGCGAGGCCGATGGTCACATCTCGTCGTTTGCCGAAAAGCCCAAAGATCCGGATGTCCAGCAAAAATTCATCAGCCGCGACGACCCGGCCCGCCCCTACCTGGGTTCGATGGGCATCTACCTGTTCAAGACCGGGGTACTGGTCGAATTGCTCACCCGTCATCCGCGCTATGACGATTTTGGCGGCGACATTATCCCAGAAGCGATCCATTCGCATGAGGTGTTTGGTTTCGATTTCGACGGCTACTGGGAGGATATTGGGACGATCCGCTCGTTTTACGAGACCAATTTGAAACTGACGACCTCCAGCCCGCCCTTCAATTTCTACGACCCGCAAAGCCCCATCTACACCCATGCACGTCCCCTGCCCGGCTCGGTTGTGCTTGACAGCGATTTGAAGGATGTGCTGCTGGCAGAAGGCTGCCGCGTCCAGAAAGCGGAGGTGCGGCATTCCATCCTGGGCCTGCGCAGCCAGGTGGCGGCCGGAGCCCGCATCAAAGATAGCATCATCATGGGCGCGGATTACTATGACATGGAAACCTCGCCGCACAAGATTCCGCTAGGGGTAGGGCGCGATTGCCAGGTAGAAGGCGCCATCCTGGACAAGAACGTGCGCCTGGGCAAGGGCGTGGTCATCCGTCCCTTCCCGCGCGGCACCGACCTGGACCGCGAGACCTGGTTCGTGCGCGATGGCATCGTGATCATCCCCAAAAGCACTACGATTCTCCCTGGCACGCGCATTGCGCCCGATCTGGCATAATCTTAGGCTAGGGCTTTTTTTAAAGAATTAATCTATCGCTGCTCCAACACCGTTTCAACGCTCTGTAGACATAACTGCCTACCCTGCCTATATTTGAGCGCAAACCGTCCACCGTTCACCGTTCACCGTTCACGAATACTGCGCGAATACACGCATAACGCCGTCATTCAAGCATTCGTGGTTTATTCGTGGATGGTTTTCTCACCCAAAAACCAAACCAATGTTAGAGGTAGGCAGTTACCTGTAGACTCCAAAAACGTATCGCCGACCTGTGGTCGGCCCTGTCAGGCAAAGCCTGGCGGTACGATTTGCGGGCCTACATTAAAAACTTTGAAAAGCCCTGACCTTAGGCTGAGCAAAGTTTAAGCAGGGGAAAGCCGCCTGCTTAGTACATAAAAGTCCTTTAGACTGGCGCCACAAGTCGGCTTCCATGCACTGAGGCAGGGGATTGATACTTTCTTGAGGAGTTTTCCTTGAGAGTCTAGGACAACTGCTTTGCGTTACGGGAAATAACCGAAGGTCTCCGGGCCTTGCTCCATCCAGTAACAAGGGTGTAATTGTCTAAAGAAGGAAGCCTGTTGGGATTATAAAGGTTCTAATCTTTTCAGTGGACCATTCGAGTAAAATATCTACAATTCTTTCAGCCAAGTCCAACAAACAATTTACTCATGTTCTCCGGGCCTACCCCCTCCCCTCTCGACTCCCTCCGCGCCTGGCGGCTTCAGGCGCTAAACTGGATTC
>JBBITF010000081.1:0-12003 GCA_037440925.1 Chloroflexota bacterium | reverse complement strand
AACCCACCAGCACGTTGACCGGCACATTCGGGCGCGACGGGAAATCTGTGTACAACAGCATTTACCCAAACTTACATCGTAATTTTAGAGAATACGCCCTGCTCTCAAGATGTGGGCAATCACCAGCAATTTTAAGTTGACGAGGTTGTTTTGAGCAGGTATAATTGTCTTTTGGCATTATCCCCTGTTATAGGAGCAAAACAATGGCTAGTGAAGCAACAATGACCGCGCAAGTGGGCGCGTTAGAACCCAAGACTAAACTGACCGGCAAGGTGGTCAAAACCACCCTGGCGGGGGCATTGGTAGATATTGGTCAAGATCTGCCAGGCGTCATTCACATTTCGCAGCTTCAAAAAGAGCATGTCAACAAAGTAGAAGATGTGGTCAAGGTCGGTCAGATGGTGGACGTGTGGGTACGCCGCGTCAAAAAGGATCGCATCGAATTGACCATGATCGAGCCGTTAGGCATGGAGTGGAGCGAGATTAAACCGGATACGGTTGTGAAAGGCAAGGTGGTGCGTCTGGAGACCTACGGCGCATTCGTTGATTTTGGCGCCGAGCGTCCGGGGCTGGTACATGTCAGCGAGATGTCACGCGGCTACATCAAAAATCCAAATGAGGTTGTCAAAGAGGGGGACGAGGTAGAAGCGGTCGTTCTGGATGTCAATCGCAAGAAGAAGCAAATTCGCTTGAGCATGAAATCTCTGCAGCCCGAAATTGAGGAAGTAAAGCCAGCCAAGAAGGAAAGAGGCGAGCGTAAGGGGCGCGGCAAGCGTTCATCCCAGAAAGAAGCGCAAGAAGTCGAGATTCAGGAACAACCTAAAGAGGCGGAAATGACTGCCATGCAAATTGCCTGGCAAGAAGCGCTCGACCGCGCTAACCTGCGCAAGAAGAGCAAAAAGGCTCGGCGTATGAAAATGGGCCCCAGCGATGAGCAGGAAGATATTCTGCTTCGCACTTTAGAAAAGAGGTTGCCCACCGGCGGCTAGGTCAATTTGACAGCCAGGCAAAGGCCTGGCTGTTTTTTATACTGAAGTGTCGCTCAGGTAACGCGCAAAGGCTTCAGGGCGTAGGAACAGGAAAATGAACACGCAGGCAAAAAAGCCGCCCAGGTGCGCCCAGTAGCCAATCGAGTAATCGCCATTTCCAAAGAGGATGTCCAAGGCAGGGATAATTTGAAGCGCCACAAAATACAAGGCAATCCAACCGGCGCGGATGCGCGGCCAGGTTGGCAAGCCCCATATCACAACCAGCGTGCGAATGCGGCCCGAAGGGTATAACAACAAGTAAGCCCCCATCACGCCAAAGATAGCGCCGCTGGCGCCCAGGCCGGGTATCGGCGAGTCATATAGAACGATGGCTGTCAAGATGTGTGCGCAAGTCCCGGCAAGCAAATAGTAAATCAAATATCGCAGCGGACCACAAGCATCTTCTACGCGGCGACCAAATACCCATAGCGCTCCCATGTTGCTCACTAGATGGAGGAAATCACCGTGCATGAACATGGCAGTGATATTCGATAACATCCCTGCTCCCTGCACGTTCAAAATCAATTGGGGAGTGAAAGCATAACGCATCAAGAGCGGCCAGTATTCCTCTATCGTCCAATCGGTAAGATATAGTGGTTTGCTGAATTCAATCACCGTATTGACCACAATCAAAAAGATGGTCATCAAGGGAAAATAGGAATAACGATTGGGTTCGGTATCGTTGAGCGGAATCATAGTTACCTAGAAACGCGGCAAGGGAGGCGTCTGAAATGTCGCCAGGCGCGCAAACGAATCCAAAGTCAGAAGGAGATGCGGGAGTAAGACCAAAACCCAGCCCCCAATTGCTACTGTCCAACGCGCCCCTTTGGAAGCGCGTCCATTGTGCTTTCCAAACAAACGCTGCCAAATCTTATGGCTAGGCACGGCCGCTATGGCAATCAGAAAACTGCCTAGCATGACGAAGGGAACGCCTATCCAGTGGTAAAAGGCAAAATGCGCAAACGGATTCAATCCTTCTTGCAGCAACACGAGTAGAAAGTAGAATAGCGGCAGGCCAGCGCTAATGCGCATGATGTGGACAACCGGATGAACATAGCGCACTTTTTCGATTTTGAGGTCTTCCAGACGCACCATTTCGCGGTAGGCATGGTTGAACTCAGACGAATTGCTTGCTTTTGCGGCGATTTCTTGGTACACAGCAATCGCCTCGTCCAGTTTGCCTTCTTCCTCGAAATAGGCTGCCAGCTCGTGCGGTTCTTTCTGATATTGGTGGTAGCGTTCCAACTGCTGGCGCGCTTCTGCATTGGACGGGTCGAGACGCAAAGCAGACTCGTAGGCTTGTATCTTCTCGTCTATGCTGCTGACCAGTTTCGCGTATAACAGCCAGGCTTCTGCTAATTGGATTTCTTGCCGCAAAAGTTCTTGCACCACCAGGAGCGCCTGTCCGTATTCTTTCTTCTCGTATTGGGCGCGAGCATAGGCGAGGATTTCTTCTAACTCAAGCCGTTTGCGTTGTCGTATGGCTTCCTGTTCGGCCAGCAATTTTTCATAGTAAGCGCGCATGGGGGCGTTGCGCGGGTTGAGAAACAAGGCCTGCTCACAGGCTGCCAGCCGGTCTTCGAGGGAGTCGAGCAAGCCAGATAGCCACATCCAGGCTACTTCATTTCCAGGATCGAGGCGTACAACGTCCTGAAACAAGTCACGGGCGGTCATTTCTCGCCCACTACGAGCAGCCTGGATGGCTTTGCGAAGCAGATCGGCTGATGATGGCGGCGATTCCATGTAAGAAGGCTTCAGGAAAACAACAGTTGCGCGGCAATTTCGCCGTATTTTACCACCCGCAACTCCGCGCACAACCGCGAAGATGTTTGGAGTCCGAAGCCTCCGGACTTCGGCATACCGACAACTGGAGTTGTCGGACTCCAAGAATTGCTTTTGAAAAGTAACTGCCTACCTCTAACATCGGTTTGGTTTTTGGGTGAGAAAACCATCCACGAATAAACCACGAATGCTCGAATGACGGCGTGATTCGTGTATTCGTGCAGTATTCGTGGACGGTTTGCGCTCAAATATAGGCAGGGTAGGCAGTTACTTTGAAAAACTATCACAACCGCAAAGATTTTGATCAGCGCTGCGCGCAAACTGATGAAACTTGAAAAAATAATTCGGTATTTTTCCATCTTCGGCGGGGAGATCAATCCCCCGCCTCAGTCCATGCAAGTCGGCTGGAAGCCGACTCCGAATCCGCTTGAGCGGATTTCCATGCCCTGAGCAGGGGCTTGAGCCCCAGCGGATGGGCGGCGCAAACGGCCTGGGGTTGGCTTTTCCTTCGCTGCCTGGAGACGAGCCGCTAAGGACGAGATCACCGAAATAATTTGTTAAGCCTCATAAGTTATAAGTTTGCGGTACAGCCGCGCTGTGGAGGTATCGTGTAAAATGGATTACACTGTACTACGGTTTTGTATTGGTGACTGCACTGCCAAAACCGTTAACCGCCGAGAGCGCGGAGCGCGCAGGGTTGAAAATTTGCAAAACCCGCATCAAGAGCGCCTTTTCTTTGCGGAATCGGTAAAAAATCTCAGCGTTCTCAGCGCGCTCTGCGGTGCAAATACCTTTTTGCAGTGGACTCAAAAAGTGGTAGAGCCGCAAAAGTTAGTCAAATTTTCTTCCTGTGGGAGGCTGTGAAATGAAGCCGGTGACTGCTTGGCTGGAGGTTTCTCTTACCGTTGACGGCGAATTGGCCGAGGCCGTGGCGGATGTGTTGGCGCGTTTCGCGCCCAACGGCGTGACAACCGAGCAGGGCGTGAAATTCTTGAATGATGAAGATGAAGGCACGCCAAGCGGTCCAATCACCGTTCGAGCCTATCTTGCAATGGACGAGTATATCGAAGAAACACGCCGTAAACTCGAGCAGGCGCTTTTCTATTTGGGAATGATTCAGCCTTTGCCAGCGCCAACTTATCGGCAGGTAGCAGACCAAAACTGGATGGAAGCCTGGAGAGAACATTACCGCCCCATCTCCATCGGCAAGCGGCTGATCATCGTGCCTGCCTGGCTGGATTCGCCCAATCCAGAGCGCATCCCCATCAAGATAGACCCAGGCATGGCTTTTGGCACCGGCACGCATCCAACCACACAACTTTGCCTTGAACTCATCGAAGCCTTCTTTGACGCTCCGCCGAAAATGGCAAATCACAAATCCAAAACCATAGATATTGGCTGCGGTTCGGGCATTCTGTCTATTGCTGCGCTCAAACTAGGGGCCGAGGCGGCTCTGGGCGTGGATATTGACATCGAATCGGTCAAAAATGCGCGCGAAAACGCCGCTAACAACGGCATTGGCGCGGAGTTTATTGTGGGGCAAGGTTCGGTGAAGGAGGTATTGGCTGGGCAGTTCTCTATTCGGCAGGCGCCGCTGGTGATGTCGAATATCCTGGCGCCCGTTCTGGTGCGGCTGTTGGAGGCAGGATTGGCCGATTTAACGGAATCAGGCGGGGCGGTGATCTTGAGCGGAATCCTGCACGGGCAGGAACAAAGCGTCATCGAAGCCGCGCAGAGTCAAGGTCTGGTTTTGAGCGCGCAGAAGCAGATGGGAGATTGGGTGGCGTTGTCTTTCGTCCGCTAGGGATAAAAAACAAGCAAGTTCAAGCGTCCCAAGCGGATACGGTCGCCGCTAGTCAGGGGATAGGCTTGTTTGGGTATCAGGCGTTGGCTTTCCAGCCAGGTGCCGTTGCTGCTGCCCAGGTCCATGATTTCGTATCCATTGCGGGTCTTGCGAATCATAACATGCAGCCGCGAGATGCCTAGTTCCAGGGCCCCAAAAGGGGTGAGGTCAATCAACGGTTCTTGGGTTTTGATTTCGGTCGAGGTGCGCCCCAAGATAAAGACCTTTTCTTCCAGCATGGCAACTGGGCGGCCGTCTTCCAGGTTGATGAGGGCGATGCCTTTGGACGGCAGTTCAAAGTCCATGAAGCGCTCGGGAGGCGCAGACAAGATGTCTTCCAAAGAGCCGGTCAAGGCGCCGGTCATTTCACCGACGCGCGGCAGCGCCATCGTTTTTTGCTGTTGATAGACGCCAAGAGGGGTGTTGCAGTAGATACATCTCACCGCCCCTGGCTCGTTCTTCATTTTACACGCTGGACAAAAGATTCCAGATACGTTAGTGTTCATTCTAAATGACAGGCAATCATTTTTTGAAAAGAGTTAACATAGCGCGACTGTGCCGCAACCAATTTTGAGTCCGACAACTCCAGTTGTCGGTATGCCGAAGTCTGGAGACTTCGGGCTCCAAACATCTTCGCGGTTGTGATAGTTTTTCAAGAGCAATTCTATAAAACGCCTCGCGGATTGCTCGCAAACCCCTTACAGAGCAGGCGTTTGAGACTTTACCGACGAGGTGTAGATATTAGGCTTGTGTAAATTCTAACATATTTTGTGCATGTAAATATTGAGATTACGTTAAAATCCAGGTACTTTATGTTGGTTTCGGCTCGTCCGAGTTAGGTTGACTCTACTTTGTGATACAATTTTCGCCGCTGATTGAAAAAAAATAACGTAAGCATGACTCGCCGTCGTCTCATCTACTACTTGTTGCTGAACGTCTTCGTTTCAGCCTGCGTGACCGGTTCCATCCTGTTCTGGTACGATCGTACGTATCGCGCTCAACTGAGCCCTATTTCGCTTGCTGTGCTGCCTTCGCAGAGCGCGGCCACAGCGGCGGCCACATTCGAACCGGAGACAAACATCTCGGTCGAGATTGTCAGCGTGGTAGGCGCCGGCGTGTTGGATATCGAAGCGGTTGTTATTCGCTATAACGGTACAGACGAACTTTCTCTTGCCAACTGGCAACTCAAGGACGATGATGGCAACACCTATATCTTTCCGCAATTGACCCTTTTCCCCAATGGCGCAGTGCAAGTGCATACCGCATCTGGAACAGATACCGTCATTGACCTGTATATGGGGCGGCGCGACCCCATTTGGGAGTCAGGCGAAGTAGCCAATTTACTCGACCCTCAAAACAATCTGCGCGCCATCTATCGTGTGCCGTGAACCCTGTTTATTTTTACCGCTCACCGAATGATGACCCAAGCCCTCTATCGTAAGTGGCGGCCCCGCCAATGGGACGAAGTTGTCGGCCAGGCGCACATCGTCCAAACGCTGACCAACGCTGTCCGCGCCGGACGTGTGGGCCACGCCTATCTGTTTGCCGGCCCGCGCGGCACAGGCAAAACAACCGTAGCGCGCATCCTGGCCAAGACCGTCAATTGTGTACACTCAGACCCGGCTCGGCGTCCCTGTAACGAATGCGACCATTGCATGGCTGTCAACGAAAACCGTTTCCTCGACCTCATCGAAATAGACGCCGCCTCCAATACCTCCGTAGACGACGTGCGCGACCTGCGAGACAAAATCAACTTTGCGCCTACTCAGGGCAAATACAAAATCTATATCATAGATGAAGTCCACATGCTATCCACCGCGGCCTTCAACGCCCTGCTCAAAACCCTCGAGGAACCGCCCCCGCACGCCATCTTCGTCCTGGCTACGACTGAAATCCACAAAATCCCGGCTACCGTGCTTTCGCGCTGCCAGCGCCACGAATTTCGCCGCGTGCCGATAGAGGACATCGTCGGCCAACTCAAGCGCATCGCTCAAGAAGAAAACATCCAGGTCGAAGACGAAGCCCTGACGCTCATCGCCCGTCAATCGGCTGGCGGGATGCGCGACGCCATCTCCCTGCTCGACCAACTCTCCTCTAGTGGACAGAAAATAGACCTGGCCCTCACCCAAACCGTTCTTGGCACCGCCACCTCCCAAACCGTATTGGACCTCATCGCTTCCATCGCGGACCGTCGGCCTGCTCCCGCTATGGATGCCATCCACCGCGCCCTCGACGCGGGCGCCGACACGCGTTCCCTTGCGCGCCAAATTGTGGACTATCTGCGCGGTCTGCTGCTCATCCAAATGGGAAACACCGAACAGGTGGAAGCCACCAAAGAGGTCAAGGTCAGCATGGCGGCGCACGCCAAAGTCTTCTCCACGCATGAAGTTTTACGCATGATGAAAGCCTTCAACGCCGCTGCTGCCGATACGCACGGCGGCTGGCAGCCCAGTCTGGGACTGGAACTGGCGTTGGCCGAGGCCCTTGAAGCGCCTCAGCCGACTGTCACGACAGCCCCAGAAATGCCTGTCGTCGCTGCGCCCCAAAAAGCGTCTACTGCGCCGATAAAACCATCTGCGCCATCAGAGACAACATCCGCCGTAAGCGCTGCCCTCCGTCAACCTGAAGCGCCCGCCTCCAGTGCGCCGCTGGTCAGCAATGCCCAAATCATCCAGGCCTGGAAACAGATTCAAGCGCGCGTTAAAGGACACTCGGTCAACCTGGCCGCGTTGCTCAATTCTGTCAAATCTCTCGATCTTCAAGGCGCTACCCTGGTCTTAGGATTGGCAAGCGACGTGCTGGTGGAAAAAATGAGCCGACCCGAACATATCGAAATCACCCGTCAGGCTATCCGTGATCTGCTTGGCGTAGACCTGTCTATCAAGTGTGTTGTCACCACTGCCAAAGGTCAACTGCCCCCGCATGTCAACCCAGACGGCATGGTGGCCACCGCTTTGCAGAATGGAGGAAAGATTATAGACATGCAGGAATAATGACTCCACTGCAAAAAGGTGTTTGCACCGTAGAGCGCGCAGAGAACGCTGAGATTTTTTACCGATTCCGCAAAGAAAAGGCGCTTTTAATGCGGGTTTTGCAAATTTTCAACCCTGCGCGCTCCGCGCTCTCGGCGGTTAATGGTTTTTGCAGTGCAGTCAATAATGCAAATAGCTTACTATCATGACGTCAAGTTGTTTCCGGCGAACTGCTGAATAAGCGAGAGGAGTATTCTATGGCAAAAGGATTCAATCGAGGCCCCGCCATGGGCGGTCAGGGGGGCATGATGGCGCAACTCCAGCGCCTGCAAAAGCAAATGGAAGAAGCGCAGGCGCAGCTGGCCGAGGAAACCGTCACCGCTACGGCGGGCGGCGGCGCCATTCAAGTCACGATGACCGGCGACCAAAAATGCCGAGCGGTGGTCATTGACCCTGCCCTGTTGGAAGACGCCGACGCGGAAATGCTGCAAGACCTGGTACTTTCGGCCGTCAATCTGGCGCTCGACCAGTCGCGCGAACTGGCAGCGAAAAAACTGGGACCGTTGGCAGGCGGGTTGCCGTTTTAGTTGTTTTCTCTATGCTCCTCCCCGATCCCCTCCAAAAACTCATCAACGCCTTCGAGCGACTGCCGGGCATTGGCCCTAAATCTGCCTCGCGCCTGGCGTTCTTTTTGCTGCGCGCCGATCGCTCTATTGCAGACGATTTGGCTGACGCCCTGAGCGGTTTGAAAGAAAAAGTGGCTTTTTGCTCGGAATGCTTCAATATCACCTCGGCGGGGCGCGAACTGTGCGAAGTGTGCGAATCGCCCAAGCGTGACGCCTCCATCCTATGTGTTGTCGAAGAAGCGCTGGATGTGTTGGCGTTGGAGCGGACCGGCGGCTTTTGGGGCAAGTATCATGTCTTGCATGGTGTACTCTCACCCATTGAGGGGGTAGGCCCAGACGACATCAAAATCAAGCCCCTCATCGAACGTGTGGCGCGCGGCGGCATAAAGGAAATCATCCTGGCTACCAATCCCAGCCTGGAAGGCGACGCTACCGCCATGTACATCCAACAACAATTGCAGCCATACCCTCTGCGCATCACCCGCCTAGCGCGCGGCTTGCCTGTTGGCGGCGACCTGGAATACGCCGACCAGAACACCCTGCTGCGGGCGCTGGCCGGACGCCAGGAAATGGAATAAGCGAGCGGTTAGATCACGCCGCTGGCTTTTCTTGCATTGATGGTTGAGCGGCGGGGTAACCCAACAATTCCGCAATGGAACGGGCAATTTGCCGAGCCGCGTCGGGACGAGCGGCTTGCAGGCAATGGTTAGCATATCGTTGGCGCACATCTGGTCGTTGCACCCAGCGCGTCAAAACTTCAACGACCTGTTTTGGAGAGGGCGCCCAAACCCCCACGCGTTCTTTGACCACAAAGGTAACATTTCCATCTTCCTGACCGGGTAATTTGGCATACAGGATGATGGGCAACCCAGCGTTCAGGGCCTCGGCAATGGTGCCGGGTCCGGCTTTTGTGACGAGAACATCGGCGGCGCGCATGAAATCGGGCATTTCGCGCGTAAAACCGTAGATGTGGACAGGAATCGGCCAGTCGAGCGATTCCAGATGCGCCTTCAGGCGTTGGTTACGCCCGGTTACGATGACCAGGCTCAGATCCAGACCCGAAGCGGCAACGGCGCGGGCAGTCTTTCCGAGCGGCCCCATTCCCTCTCCTCCGCCTACCAACAGGACGGTCGTCTTATCTTGTTCCCATCCCAATTTGGCGCGCAACTCGGCTTTGTTGCCGACCGGCACGCAATACCGCAGGGCCACCGGCTGGCCTACCACACGCAGTTTTTCGGGCGGCATGTGGTATTCGATGGCGCGCTGGCGGGCCATCTCGGTAGGCAAACATACCAGGTCGGCATTGGGATCGTACCAAAGCGCGTGCGTAGTCACCATGTCTGTGACAACGGTGACGAAAGGCGGACGATTGTGTCCCATGGCTTTGAGGATGATGGTGTTGGCAAGAGGATGTACGGTCACCACCAGGTCGGCGGGATGATCGCGCACCAAAGCGCGGACGGCGCGGCCCACATACGGCCACATGCTGGTAATGATAGCGCGCGCCCGACGGCGGCCATCGCTGATTTTGAAACTCAAGCCCCACAAGTGCGGCGCTTTGACCATATCTGGGTACCAATCGGGCATTTTGTTGAAAGGGATGGGAGCATGACTCTTGAAAAAATCGAGCATCTCGGTGCTGAAGGCATCCCCGTATTCAGCTTCGAGGGCCTCGATAATGGCTTCGGCGGCGCTGCGATGCCCGCCCCCGGTATCGGAAAACAAGAACAGGATGTGAGGTTTTTTATGGGCTGTGTTCATTCCCTTGTCTTTCGCCAGGCAGGATAATCTTGGCGCGGCGCGCCAACTCACGACGGGTCAGCAGGATACGCCGTCCACACCCCTTGCATTCCAGACCAATATCGGCTCCCAAACGAGTCACTCTCCATTCATAGGAACCGCATGGGTGTATTTTTTTCATGCGAACAATATCGTCTTTTTGCAGTTCGAGAAGCATAGAGAAATTATACACGCTGAAGCGGACCTTTAGTACTAACTCATAGCGCGGCTGTGCGGCAACCAATTTTGGAGTCCGACAACTCCAGTTGTCGGTATGCCGAAGTCTGGAGACTTCGGACTCCAAACATCTTCGCGGTTGTGATAGATTCTCAGTGTGCATGCAAATGCGCGCTTTGCGTTCTCGGCGGTTCATGGTTTTTGCAGTGCAGTTATAATTTTTTGCGTAACTATTCAGCAGGCCCTAACAGCCTGTCGGAGAAGACTTGAAAATTGCCCTATTGCTCCGTTGGATTGCCAAATCCAACGGTTTACAACGTAATTTTGCCCAGTTCGGCCTGGATTTGGCAATCCAGGCCAGCAGCAGGCAATCCAGGCCAGCCAGGCAGTCATTTTTTCTTCTCTCTGACGAACTGCTAGCCCTGGCAGATGCCTGAATAGCTATAATTTTTCGTAACTGTCTACCCTCCAGCGCAAATTTGCCTTTCAAAGTAGAGAAACCGTCCACGAATAGAGTCACGAATGCTCGAATGGAACGCTATTCGTGAATTCGTGGGGCATTCGTGGACGGTTTGCCATCAGAAAAGACACACGTAGGTAGTTACAATTTTTTCTGCGTAATCTGCGCAATCTGTGGATGTTCCTCGTCGCCGCTGACAACTTTTTAAGTGCACACGGGATAGAGTGAGATGATAGTGTCGGTCATAAATTGTGATACACTATGGCTTGTTAAAAGGGAACTGCCTACCGTCCAGCGCTACTGTGCTTGCAAATACCCTGCATCTCGATTTGTTGAGATGATGCTGTAAAACGACTTCTTTGGAGAGAATCATGACCGCTCGTGAAATCTATTCTGTCGAAATTGCCGGCTTGAAGCGCGATTTGCGCCTGTTTGAGGTAGCGCCTGGCCTGCGTATTGCTATTTTGAATATTCTGGGCGACACGGAACTGGTGCAAGCCTGCGCCAAGGCGCTCGCCGAAAAATTGCAAGGAGTGGATTACGATGTGCTGGTTACCGCCGAAGCCAAGTCCATTCCACTGGCGTATGCCCTGTCTCTGGAAACCCAGAAGCCCTACGTCATCCTGCGTAAAACCTATAAACCTTATATGGGAGACGCCATAAAAGCCGAGACCCTCTCTATTACCACCGGTCAACCCCAGATATTGATTTTGGATGAGAAAGACCGTGATTTGATGAAAGGCAAGCGCGCTGTCATTTTGGATGATGTTATCAGCACCGGTTCCACCTTACAGGGAATGCGCATGATCTTGGAAAAAGTCGGCGCAACGATTGCGGCAGAGGCCGCCATTTTTACCGAAGGCGACCGCGCCAAGTGGATGCACATCATTTCTCTGGGTCACCTGCCGCTTTTTACCGATTGAACATTTGAATTTTTTGGCTCTTCATTATAGTTGACGGAAAAGAGCCTGAACACAAAGGACGCGCAGTACACAAAGTGGGAAAAGGCGCAATTCTACAGGCGTGATTTTCCTTCGTTTCCTTTGTGTTTAAGAAGATGACTCTATTGCAAAAAGGGCGTTTCTAACGCAAAGGCGCAAAGTCGCCAAGATTTTTTTGTGTTGGAAACTTCATATAGGAAACCGTCCCGAAGGTTGTTGCCCGGCGCTCAAATTACTTGAAAATAAACCTTCGGGACGTTGCCTAGCATGTTATTTCTGCTAAGATCTAATTAATGACTCCACTGCAACAACCTGAACTTTACCAACCGAATTCCGGGTGGGCGCATCCCCCCCAGGCGCTTGCGTTCCTGGATAGGGCAGCGAGCGCGCTGTTC
>JBBITF010000080.1:0-12571 GCA_037440925.1 Chloroflexota bacterium | reverse complement strand
GGACATTCCTTCTGTTTGCATATCAAGTTACTTATTTCCGGTAAAGTCTATTATACAGAAAAAATCCTTTTGCCCTTAACAGTTTCGTTAAGTTGACGCTTTTCATTCCTCTGCAAATGTTTAGCATGTTTGACCACCAATCCTCCTGCAAAAATCACTTGAGTACAGCAATGCTCCCTTAGCAAGGTTATGATTGTCGTGTGAGGGGAGAAATCATCCTCTTCAACGAACCAAACAAGTCATATCCTGGTTACAAAAAATTTAACGATTTTGCGGCTGTCCATACGTGGCAAATTTTTTTGTGATGATTTCCATTTCCTCATCTGGAAGAATGCGCGGCTTGCCAATACACATGCTTTGATAATATAAACGCGCCACCAATTCCAATTCTTCTGCTACATTAAACGCAGCCGAAAGAGTAGCGCCTACAGCAACCATGCCGTGATTTGCCATCAAACAGGCATTGTAATGGCCTATAGACTGGACAACGTTCCGCGCCAATTCAGGTGTGCCATAAGTGGCATACGGCGCCAGCGGCACTTTATTGCCGCAAAAGCCAACCAGATAATGCACGGCCGGAATTTCCCAATTCAAGCAAGCCAGGGTAGTCGCATACACCTGATGCGTATGAATCACAGCGTGAATGTCTGGGCGCGCTTTGAGCAGTTCCAGATGCAAACTCAGTTCACTCGAAGGCTTCAACCGCCCTTCGATTACTTCGCCTTCCAGGTTGACCACCACCACATCTTCAGGGCGCATTTCCAAATAATCAACGCCCGTCGGTTTGATGGCAGCATAGCCGCTCTCGCGATGGAGAATGCTCAAATTGCCCCCTGAGCCAGTGGTGAGGTGGGAGGTAATCAATTTACGCCCAAAAAATACGATTTCTTCGCGTTCTTGTTGTAACAACATGTCAAGCGCCTCCTGGAGAATAGAGTATTGTTCGCATTGATTACACGGGCGCGCCAAAGCGCTGGAGTACTTGCCAGGGTGAGAGTCAACGAAGTTGCCGCCCATCGGTTTGGCCGCTCACTATTTTACTCTTGGTGGAGAGGACCAGCGGTCAAGATAGCACTGCTGTTGTCTCCCAGGTATCTACAACACTTCCTGGCAGGCGGGGCCTGCCTTCCAACCGCATGAACGAGCGAGAGCACGTTCTTAGCACCATTGTGTACATGCATCTGAACAAACCAAACGTCTGTCCCACAACACACGTAGGACAGGTCTCTGATCTGTCTGGACAAACCAGGCGAGAGGGTGTCGTTGTGGATGACGGCGGCGTGAACAGAGTTGGTGGCTGGATCTGATAAAGAAAAAGAAAGCGGAGTGTCTGGGGTCACTCAATCAAGCGCGCCGGCCCGCCAACGGTGGCGCTCAACACCTGGTTCACGGCGGAAATTTGGCGCAAGAGCGATTTCACTGTATTCATTTCGCTTTGGGGGCAGATGACATGTACGTTTGGCCCGGCGTCTATGGTGTAGGCCACCTGTAAGCCATCAGCGCGCCACGAGCGCACCGCTTCCATCACGGTCAGGGTGGCAGGCTTCCAGTAAAACAGAGCAGGCTGGCTAGTCATCATTACGGCATGCATCATGTCAGAGTCGAGTTCGATGATATTCGCCAAAGCCAAAAAATCTCGTTCCAAAATGGCGCGGCGGCACAGGTCGAGCCGGCGGGGAGCATCGGCCACGCGCGCGGCTTGCAACGGGCTGGTGGGCGCCAGGGCATGGCCTTCGGTGGAACCGATGGCTTTATGCCCGGCAGAGACAACAACCACGCAATCGGCCAGGTTCCAATAATCGGGCGGAGCAATGCTCACGGCGTACGAATCTTCGTCTGTCGTCCCTACGCGCCATTCGACAAAACCGCCCGGCACAGAACGGCAAGCGGAACCTGAGCCGCGCCGAGCCAGCCGTGAGAGTTCCGCTTCCGAGAGGTCCAAGCCTGCTGCCGCAGCCGAGGCCAGCGCCAGGGCTGCAAAGGAAGACGCTGACGAGGCAATGCCGGCGCCAGAGGGAAAGTTGTTCTCGCTCGACACTTTGGCTCTCATTTCGATGCCGGCCCTGGCGCGTACCAGATTGAGCAAAGAAGACACCCGTTCCAGCCCTTTTCCGGTGACGGCATGGCCGTTGATGACCAACTCATCGAATGGCAGGCCCGGCTGGAAATGGACCGTTGTGCGCGTGAACAAACCCTCCAGGTTCATGGAAATAGAGCCATTAACAGGCAGGCGCAAAGCCTCGTCACGGTTACCCCAATATTTGCAAAAGGCGATATTCGGATGCGCTTCAGCGGTGGCAGAGCATTTGGGCATTGGTCACTCCATGAAGAGTGTATCATACTTTTGGGTGTGCATTTGCGAGACAGGCCGCAATATGATAGTATAGGGAAGGTCATAAATACGGCTAAGAAGGAGTAGGTCGCCATGAAAAAACGCAATTCTGTGTTCGTCTACGGCTCGTCCATATTATTCGCGGTTGTCATGCTGGTTTCTATTTCTTCCTGCTCGCTGGGGGCGTCTCAGCCAGACCTTGGCGCAACGCAGACGGCTATAGCCAATGAATTTGCTATGTTCATGATAGCCTCAACGCCCACTCTGGAAGTCCAAATCACTCTCATGCCAACTTTCCCCCCCGATACAAACCTGGCCTCTCCTACGCCGACAGAAACGCCCACACCCACGCCCACCCCAACCATCACCCTCTTGCCGTCTGGCACCCTGACTCGCCCGGCCTCTTATACCTTGCAAAAGGGAGAATTTCCATATTGCATCGCCAGGCGGTACAACGTCCATCCCCAAGATTTGCTGACATTGAATGGCTTGAGCAGCGCAGCCGGGCAGGTATATCGTCAGGGTTTGGTCTTGCAAATTCCGCAAACAGGCCGCCCCTTTCCGACCGAGAGGGCGCTCCATTCCCATCCCACCACCTATACCGTGCCTGACAGCCAAACGACTGTCTACAAAGTGGCTTGTTATTTTGGGGATATAGACCCGCAGGCGATTATGCAACAGAACGGATTAACGTCCCCTCTATTGACGGCTAACCAGACTCTTCAAATTCCGTAGATGTAGTATCTATCCACATCATTTTCCAACGCCAGGCTTTGCCTGCGGCCGAGCAAAGATCGGCGCTACGCTATACACATCGCCTGGCGCCTACCTCCAAAACTGTGGCAGATACGAGCGGTAGGTCTCCAGATAATCGTCCAGAATCAGCCGGGCTGTGCGCATGTCGCGCACCATAGGGTCGAGCAGCAGGCATTGGAGGGCTTTTTCACGGTTGCCCTCGACAGCAGCATCTACGCACAACTGATCTACGGCGATTTGGCGGCGGCACAATTCGGCTACGCCCTCTGGCAAGACACCGACATGCACCGCATGAACGCCCGTTCCGTTGATCAGCACCGGGGTTTCGACGGTGGCGCCAAACGGCAAATTGGCGATTTGTCCAACGTTGGGCAGGTTGGCAGCCAGGTGATAATGCGTCCCGCTGCCGGCAATATTCTCGATGATTTCCAACGCGCCTTCGGAATCGGTTTCGAGCAGGCCCTCTACGGTCATGTGGCCATCGGCCATGTCGTTCAGGCGGTCGAGACTGAAGTCGCGCAAACCGGCCCAGGCGTCCCAATCGTACAGGCGCAGGTTGTAGCGTTCCCAGGGTTTCGTCAGCGGGTCGCTGACCCAGGGCAGGTATTCGCACAGGTGCGTGTCGCCGGGAACGGGGAAAACGCCAAAAGCCTCGAAAACGTCTCTGGTCAGCGGTTCAAATTGGGGGGAGAAAGAAGCGAAGCGTTCCCGGAAGAGCGAGTACAGGTCGGCGCCGGTCTCGCGGTCACGCATCCCTAAAATCCAGGTAAAGTGATTCAGTCCGGCCGCCACGATGTCCACGCGCGGCAGAGTCTGGCGGATGACCGTCTCGCGCAAGGCATGTTGCATGAAGTCGGCGTGCATGCCCTGGATGCCGTCTGGGACTTCGATTCCCAAGTCAAGCGCCAGCGCCATGCCCACGAAAGCGTAACCGATGAAGATTTGATGACACAAGCCGACGGCGCGGATACGGCTGTGACGGTTGACCGCGTCACAAATGCGCGCCATCGGGTTGGTGAAGTTGATGAACCAGGCTTGGGGGCAGGCCTGCTCCATTGTGCGCACGATGTCCATCAGCGGGCCAATGTTGCGCGCGGCGTGGGCAAAACCGCCGGGGCCGCCGTTTTCGGCGTAGGGCTGGCGCAGACCATACTTGAGCGGAATTTCGAAATCGGACTTCCACAGTTGCTCGCGCGGACCAACCTCGATGGCCGAAACGACGAACTGCGCGCCGTCCAACGCTTCCTCATGATGGAGGTGGGCGCTGATGATGAAATCCGCTTCCCACTCGGAATTCAGCCTGTTTGCCAAACGATGGACGACATCCAAACTTTGGGGGTTGCGGTCTACTAATGCCAGCGTGGAGCCGCGCAGGCGAGGCGAACGCAAGATAGCAGAGAGGGTGTTTTCGCCAAAAGAAGCGCTGCCCGCGCCAACGACGACGATTTTGCAGGGGAGGGTCATGTGGTTTTCTTATGGAAGGAGGTTTTACAAGCGCTGCCGCATGAGTTTGTTCAATTCTTTCAGCAGCGGGCGCAGGTCATCTGGCATAGAGGTGTCGCTGACGCGCACACTATGTTGCCGCTCTTCTACCGCCACCGTGATCGAGTAGGTGAACTCATCGGGCGCAGGCGCGCGGCGCAGGTCATCCGGCAGGTCGAAGAAATCAACCTCGTCCAACAGTTCCCGCAGGGTGCCGGCCTCGTCCTCGGGCAGGTCATCCATGTCAATCTCCAGGCTGACCTTGCGCCCCATGAAACCGCCGCTGCGTTCGAACAGGATGCGGGTCATCTTCTACCTCACCGCATCAGACCCAATTGACGCATGAGCGCCGTTAGGCAGCCCTCTCCGTTCTCGCTGCCGCCGATGGTAATTCCCACCTCGCTCCAGCCGGTCTTGACGGCCTGCTGCTCCAAACTGCCCGCGCCGAACAACTCGCCGGCCGCCTCGAAGGTCAGGTTGGCGGCCTCCTGGAAGGTGGAGCGCGCGTTCAGTTTCTCGGTCAGCGCCTTGTACCATATCCGCCCGGCCTTCTCCCAGGCAAAGCCGCCCAGTTCGAGGGCCGTCACGTAGAAAGCGCGGTTGGGAATGCCGGAGTTGATATGCACGCCGCCGTTGTCGTCGGCGGTGGCGACGTAATCCCGCATGTGGGCCGGCTGCGGGTCCTTGCCCAGGATGGGATCGTCGTAGGCCGTGCCGGGCGCCTTCATCGAGCGGATGCCCGCCCCGTTGACGTTGCCCGTGAACAGCCCCTGGCCGATGATCCAATCGGCTTCGGCGGCCGACTGGCGGCGCTGGAATTGTTTGACCAGCGAGCCGAACACGTCGGAAATGGACTCGTTCAGCGCGCCGGACTGGTCCCAGTAGACCAGGTCGGCTTCATATTGCGTGACGCCGTGCGTCAGTTCGTGGCCGATCACATCCAGCGCGGAGGTGAAGCGGTTGAACAGGCGTTCCTCTTGCGGCAGGTCTTCGTCCCCATCGCCATATACCATCTGCTCGCCATTCCAAAAGGCATTGTCATATCCCTTCTGGTAATGGACGGTCGAATCGAGCCGCATCCCGCGATTGTCAATCGAATTGCGGCTGAATTGGAAGAACAGGTCGTAGGTGGCGCCCGCGCCGTCGTAAGCCTCGTTCACCGCCGGATCTTCAACCGCTGGCTGGCCTTCCTGCCGTACCAATGCGCCGGGCAGGTTCGATCCAAATTGGGCGTCATACACGGAACGCTGCTTGTCCCCGGCGCTGAACATCGCCAGGAAGGAAAGCACCTCGCGCATGATCTTGCGCTGTCCGCGGAATTGCTCCGAGGCGGTCAACGTCTGCAAGGCGATCTGGCGCTGGGCCGGCGAGCCATTGGCAGCAATCGCGCGCAGGATGTGAGGCGGGGTGATACACAGGGAATGGGAATGGTCGGGCATATACTCTCCGGTTCTCCCGTTTTTAACGGGAAAATCTTTTCAAACACAAAGGTAACGTAAGGAAAATCGCCTGCAGAATTTGCGCCTTCCCAACGCGCTTTTTGCCATGATCGAATCTTCCTCGGCGTACTCGACCCACTCAAGCGCTTCACCCGCTACGCTCATATAAAACCCTTCCCTTCGTCAAGATTTCGCGCATGAAGAAGTTTCCTTTTTTTTTGGAACGCCGTTTCGATTTCTTTTGGCGTCTTTACGATAATGTCTATTGGGAATTGGCGCGGATAGAGCAAGTTCGAGACGGCAACATACCTGTCACTCTCTTTTGCCCTGGTTTTCATGATGATCAACAAATCCACATCGCTATCGGGCGTGGGATTTCCATAGGCATACGAGCCAAATAAGATGATCTTCTCCGGTTTCAGTTCGGACACGATGCGCTCAATGGCCCCAGGCAAGGTCTGCGCCACCGGCGGACATCCAACGGGACGAATATCGCTCTTCAGGGAGAACATCGTGTTTTTCATGTCTGAATTTTACCATCTGCCAGTGGGTAGAGGACTTAATTATCTAAAAAACCGCGCAAACAAGCAACAGGAGAATAGTGCTATAATCGCCTTGCACGAAAGGAGCGACCGATGACCGAGAAAACCAGCCGTGAAAAGAAATACGAGAGCCGTATCCCGGAAGAAGCGCGCCAGCATTTCCGCGCCGCGCGCCAGGAACTACGCAAGAGCATCGAGACCCTGCTGCCGGAAGGCTTCTTCGAGCACCGCAAAAGCGCCCGGCGCGAGGCCCTGCTGGCCTGGCGCAGCATCCTGGACGCCGCCATCCAGCGCATGGACGAGAAAGCCTAGATTTTCATCCTGACCACAAAGACGCGAAGACACAGAGTCTTTCCTGTTTCTCCGTGTCTGATATGAAAATAGGTTATTCGGAGTCCAACGTCTCCAGACTTTGGTTCTGCCATCGAAGTCTGGTCCCCTTCGGGGATGATAAGACTTCGGACTCCGTTTTCATCCTTCGGGGTTAAATCCTTTCATGGATACTTTGTGTTTCTGCGCGTGGTACGTTTTAGCCGAGGGCGGACACTGCAAAAATGGCGTGTTCGAACGGTCAATCTCCCTTCTTTCCTCCCAATAATATCCACAACAGCGTCGCGCCAGCCGCCGCCAGCAGGCCGGCGCCCATGCGCGTATCGCCTGCACCCCACAGCAGCGCCCCGCTGATCGCCAGTGCGGCGAACACCACGCCGCCCGTCAGCCGGTCCACGGCGCGCGTCAGCCCGCGCACCTCGCGGCTCACCTGAGGGGCTTGCACCGCCAGCCCGCCGCTTTCAGCCAGCGCCAGCGTCCGCCCCGCCTGCCCGGGCAGTGCCAGCAGCGTCTTGAAAATCTCCCCCAACTCATCCAGCCAGGCGTCCAGGCCCGAAGAAGCCTCCTCCGCCACCAGTTTACGGGCGTAAGGCGCCAGCGTCATCCATAGGTTGAAATCCGGGTCCAGCCCGGTACACATGCCGGAGAGAATAGCCACCGTGCGCGCCAGGAAGATCAGGTTCTGCGGCACCTGGAACGGCATGTTCAACATCAGATCGCGGTACTGGTGGGCAAACTTGCGCATCTCCTCCGGACTGATGCTGCGCAGTTCCCGCATGGACATGCCCCAAAAGCGATCGAAGACCTGCGCCTCGGCCTGCTCGATAGCCTTCAAGTCCGCGCCCGGCAGCAGCATATCCAGCAACTGGTACGAACGCACCACCCGCGCCGCGTCGCGCGTGCCGACCGCGATCAGCAATTCCCGCAGGTTGTCGCGCAGGGCATCCGGCACGCGCGCCGTCATGCCGAAATCCACGAAGGTCAACTGCCAGCGTACCCGCTCTCCCTCCCCGCCCGGCAGGGGCCGCACGAACAGGTTGCCGGGATGCGGGTCGGCATGCACGAAACCGTCCTCGAAGATCTGCTTCAGATAGGTGTCCAGCAGTTTGGTAGCCACCTCCCCGCGCGCAATCCCGGCGGCGCTGATGGCGGCGTAATCGGTGATCTTGATGGCGTACACGTCCTCCAGCGTCAGCACGCGGCGGGTCGTCCAGCGGCGCACCACGCGCGGCACGCGCACATCCGGGTCGTCCTGGAAGTTGGCGTAAAAGGTCTCGGCGTTCTCGGCTTCCTGGAGGTAATCGATCTCCTCGTACAGCGTGGCCGAGAACTCCTCCAGCAGGGCAGGCACATCGGCGTGGGCGCGGATGGGGCGGTAACGCATCAGCCACCTCCCCACCCGTCGTAGCGCAGACAGGTCCACGTCCACGATGGAGGCGATGCCCGGACGCTGTACCTTGACGACCACCTCGCGGAAGTCCGCCTCATCCCCCAGCCTGAGCCTGGCGCGGTGTACCTGGCCCAGGGAGGCGGCTGCCAGCGGTTCCGCGTCGAAGGCCTCGAAGGCCTCCGTCAAAGGGACGCCCAACTCCGCCTCGGCCAGCGCGCGGATGCCGTCGAAGTCCTCGGCCGGCACTTCGTCCTGCAAATTCGCCAATTCGTCGGTCACTTCGGGCGGCAGGATGTCGAGCCGCGAGGACAAAAACTGCCCGACTTTGATCAGCACGCCCCCCATGCGAATGGCCAGCGCGCGGAAACGCACCGCTTCGCGGCGGAAACGTTCAGCGCGCGTGCGGCGGACGAGGGCGCGCAACCCCAACGGCCGCAGGGTAAGTTCCCAAAAAATGAAGCGCAGGATGACCCCGGCAAAGAAGCCCAGGATGCGAAGGGAACGGCCGCGCAGGTGGGAAGGTTTCATCGTGTCTCCATGGATTTCCTGATGTCGTTACGAAGTGGGGCGAATAGCCCCGTGCGAGTTGGGGCGTATCGAGACCAAAGGAAATTGTATCACCTCAGCCCTGCCACAGTTTCAGCGAAGTGTCGCGGCGGGACTGGCCGCATTGCGCTTTCAGGCTGCACCCCTGACATCCCTCGCCGCAGTGTTCATAAGGACGGATGTATCCGGCGCGCTGGAGGTGTTCGAGCATGGCCTCCACCAACTGCGGGGAGGCGTCCAATTTCTTGGCAAGCGCGCCCACTTCGAGCGCGCCGCCGGAACGGATTTCGGAGAGCAGGCGTTCGAGCATAAGTTATCCCCATCCAAAGACAATGGCCAGGCGATAGACCAGCGTCCCGCCGGCCAGCGAAAGCCCCAGGAACAGGGCAATGCTGAGGAACGTCCAGCGCCAGGAATGCGTCTCCTGTTTGATGACCGCCACCGTTGCCATGCAGGGGATGAAGAGCATGGTCACGACCAGGAACGAGAGGGCAGAGGCGGTCGAGAAGGTCGCCGCCAGCGCTTCGGCCAGGCCCGCTTCGGGGGCGTTGCCGAACAGGACGCCCAGCGTGGCGATGGCGTTTTCCTTGGCCGGGAAACTGGTGATCAGCGCCACCGTCAAGCGCCAGTCGAAGCCCATCAACCGTCCCAGCGGTTCGAGCGCCTTCCCGAACTGTGCCAGGAAACTGGTATTCAACTCTCCGTTGGGCAAGAAAGAGAACACCCACACCGCCAGCGACATGCCCAGGATGGCCGTCCCGGCTTTCTTGACGAACGACATCGAGCGCTGCCAAACCAGCAGGCCGATGGTGCGCGCGTTCGGGATGTGGTAGAGCGGCATTTCCATGATGAAGGCCGAGCGCTGTCCCTTGAAAAGGGCCAGGTTGAGCAAGGAGCCGCTCAAGACCAGCAGGCTCAACGTCACCAGCACCAATCCCCACGAGACCCACAGGGCATTCGCGCCAAAGAAGACCGGGGCAAGGAAGGTCACCACCACCATGCGCGCGGTGCATGGCACCAGCGGGGCGATCAGGATGGTGAGCAGGCGCGCCGGCCACGAGTCGATCACGCGCGTCCCCATGATAGCCGGGACGTTGCAGCCAAATCCCAGGAAGAGCGGCAGGAAGGATTTGCCGTGCAAGCCCATCAGGTGCATCAGGTTGTCCATCACATAGGCGGCGCGCGCCATGTAGCCCACATCTTCCAGCAGGGCGAAGGCGGCAAAGAAGATGACCAGCACAGGCAAGAAGGTCAGCACCGAACCGACGCCGCCGATAGCGCCATCCACGATCATGCCGCGCAGCCAGAACGGGGCTTCGGCCAGCAGGCCGCTCACCCATTCGGCAAAGGGCGCGATCATGCGTTCGTCCATGAAATCCTGGAGCGGGGTCGCCAGCGTGAAGGTCAGCCAGAAGACCAGCCCCAGCATCCCCGCCAGGACGAACAACCCCCAAATGGGATGCGCTGCCCAGCGGTCGAGGCGCTCGGTCAGGCCGATCTGCCCCATCTTGGGCTGGGTGACGGCGGCGCGCACCATGCGGCCAATCCACTCATAGCGGCCCGAAGCCACCGCCAGGAAGGCGTCGTCGTGTTGGCGCAGGATGTCATGGATGGCGCTCCACTTCTCTGGCGGCAGTTCGCTCTCCATCATGCGCGTCACCTCGGCGTCGCCCTCGAACAGTTTCAGCGCTACCCAATCCGGCGGGTAGGGCGCGGGGACATGTTCAGCCGCCAGGCCCTCGATCTGCTTCAAGATTGCGCGGTGATCGGCGCGCACCTCCGGCAGGCTGGGCTTGAAATGGATTTGTCCATCCAGCGCATCCTGGACGACTTGCAGCAGTTCCCGCACGCCGACCGCTTTGCTGGCTACCAGCGGCACCACCGGCACCCCCAGCGCAGCCGACAGCACTTCGGGCTGGACGACATAGCCTTCCTGCGCGGCTACATCCATCATGTTGAGCGCCACCACCACCGGCGCGGACAGTGAAATGAGTTCGGCCACCAGGTACAAACTGCGCTCCAGGTTGGCCGCGTTGACCACCGCCACCACCACTTGCGGGCGCTCGCGGACAATGAACTCGCGCGCCACCACCTCTTCGGGCGAGTTGGCCGTCAGGCTGTAGGTGCCGGGCAGGTCCACCAGGCGGAATTCGCGGCCAGCATGATGGAACGTCCCCTCGCGGCGCTCGACTGTCTTGCCCGGCCAGTTGCCCACGTGCTGGTTCAAGCCGGTCAGCAGGTTGAACAGGGTAGACTTGCCCATATTGGGCTGCCCGGCCAGGGCAATCAACGGCGCGCCGACTGCTACCTCGAGCGTATGAGACTCTGTGCTGTGGCACTCGTTCATCTAGCGCTCCGATGCACGAGGATTTTGGCCGCCTCGCCGCGCCCCAGCGCCACGCGCGTCCCGCGCACGGTCACGATCAACGGACCGAAGCCATAATTCTGGGTCATGGCTACATCCACTCCAGGCGTAAATCCCAACGAGGCCAGGCGGTTTTGCACCGCCCGACCGGCGCGGAACTCACGCACAATCGCCCGTTCACCGGTGTGGATTTCGACCAGAGGGAGAATTGGAGCGGTTTCCATTATGACTACCTCGCAAGAAGATGTATGCGCCAGAAACTTCTGGCCTTCCAAAGACTGACAAGTATCTCAGGCAGGCTGCCAGAGAATCCTTGAAAACTGCCCTATTGCTCCGTTGGATTGCCAAATCCAACGGCTTGCAGCGTAATTTCGCCCGGTTTCGGCCTGGATTTGGCAATACCCATTCTGGGTACTTTCCAGGCCAGCAACGCAGCCATTTTTTCTTCTCTCCGACAAACTGCTAGGCAGGCAATACCCGCGTCCCGGCGCGCTTTTGCTGCTGCAAAGCCAGGGCGACCCATCCAAAATAAACCAGGTAGGCAAACGCCTCGCTCAAGGACGGGTTGCCGTTATAGCCAAAGAGCGCCTTGAGGATACTGCCGGCGGTCGAATTCTCGTCCAGCCAGGGATTGACATCCCAAACATGCTCGACAATCGGCGGAATCCAACCGGCCTCATTGAACTCATGTACGCCATGCGCCACCAGACCGGCGGCGAACAGAATCAACAAAATACTGGTTACCTGGAAGAAACGATGCAAGTCGAGGCGCAGGGTAGCAGAAAAGAGCAGCCAGCCCAGCAAAAAGGAGGCTGCCAGCCCAAGCAGGGCGCCAAGCAGCGTCCCTCCGCTTTCCAGGGCAAAGGTCGCAGCCGTCAGGAAGAGCGCCAGTTCGATCCCTTCGCGGACGACCGCCAGGAACGCCAGCCCAAAGAGCGCCTGCTGCCCCGTTCCGCCTGCCATTGCCCGACGTACACCGCTTTCCAGTTCAACGTTCAGGGAACTACCCTGCCGGTTCATCCAGAAAATCATCCAAGTCAACACGCCAGCCGCCAGCAGCATGGTAAATCCCTCGAAGAGTTCCTCTGCCCGGCCCTCGAGCGAGACGCCCAGCGCCGTCAACAAACCGCCGGCCAGCAGGCTGACCAGCGCAGCCAGGGCGGCGCCCAGCCAAACCACCGGCCTCAAATCGGGACGGTTGATCTTCCGCAGTGCGCCCAAGACGATACCGATAATCAGGGCGGCTTCGAGACCTTCACGCAAAGCAAGCAAGAATGCAGGGAGCATAGCACACCTCTAAAGTGAAAATTTGTAATTACTTTGACAATGTCACATTAAACATTTGTTCTGGTAAATTGCCCTCACCCCGGCCCTCTCCCGGCGGGCGAG
>JBBITF010000079.1:0-13079 GCA_037440925.1 Chloroflexota bacterium | reverse complement strand
CGCTGGTATCGCTATCATTATCTCTTCCGCGAATTCCTCCTCAGCCGCCTCCAGCGCGTCGAAACGGAATCGATCATCAGTCTGGAGCGAAGCGCGGGCAGACATTACGAGTCGCTGGGCGAACTGGAAGCCGCGTTGTCGCATTATCTCAATGCGCAGGATTTTGAATCCGCCGCCAGGGTGATGTCTGTCTTTGCGGCAGATTACGTCGAGCGCGGACGCGTCGAAGCCCTGCATCGGTATCTCAGCGCGCTGCCCGCCGATGTGATGAAAGCCAACCCCGAATTGCTCCTGCAGCACGGCAACGCCCACTGGCGGTTGGGACAGACGGGCGCGGCGATCGCGGCGTATGAAGATGCGCGTTCTTCGTTCGCGGCGCAAAACAACTTGAGCGGCGTGTGCCGCGCATTGACCTGTCTTGCCGAAGTCAATCGCGCCCAGGGAAATTACCGTCAGGCAGAGATGCTGTCCACCGAAGCCCTGTCATTTGCGAATGAAGACCATGCCGCCCGCGCTGAAGCCTTGATGTCATTGGCGAAAAGCGTTGGCTTTTTAACGGGCATGAACAGGGGACGCCAACTTGCGGAGGAGGCGGTGAACGAAGCGCGGCTGGCAGGCGACCGAGTCAGCGCACTGGCGCGCGCCAACTTTTTGCAGTCGCTCGGTCAAATCTGCTGGTGGCACGGCGACCCACAGGCGACGGTACGCTTCTGCCAGGAAGCCTTGCAGATCGCGCCCGAAGAATTTTCGCCTATTGGCGCGCAGGCATATATCTCGCTGGTCACGCCGTATTTATATTGGCGCGAATTGGACAGGGCGCTGCAATACGCCGAGCGTGGATTGCAAATTGCCCAGACGCTTCACTTAAAAGAACTGCTTCCCAGCGCATACACCGCTTTAGGCAACGTGTTAACGCGCTTGGGTGAAACCGCCCGTGCCGAAGCCAGTCTGCGGCAGGGCATGGAGATTGGTCAGCAGTTGGGCTTGGCTTCGTATGAGCAGTTGATGGCGACGGGTTATCTTGCTTACAACCTGTGCGGACAGGGCCGCGTCGAAGAAGCCCGTCAGTTGGCGGAAGGCGCCTTGTGGTCGTACACAGGCAACCCGGATACTTATGAAGCGTATGTCTGTCGAAGCGTGCTGGCAGATGTCGCATTGGAGAATCGTCAACTCGACAAAGCCGAACGGCTCTATGGCGAGTTGGTCGAAGTGGGAGAACGCCGCCAGTTCCGTATTCCGTTGGCAATGGTGTACTTTGGGCTGGCGTACATTCATCTCGAAACCCAGCGAAACGAAAGCGGACTCGAATACGCGCGCAAGGCGTTGCGCCTCATCGAAGCCTCGCGCACCTTTCAACTTTTTCTCGACCAGGGCATCCGCTCGCAGGTCGTCAGCGAAGCGCTGATCCGCGCGGGGGAGAAGAGTCCCTTTCTTGAACGCGTGTTGGAAAATCTTCCAGAAAAATCCGTTCAAGTTCTTCGAGACCGCTACTCGATACGCGCGCAGTGCTTTGGGAATTTCCGCGTCTTGCTGAATGGCGAGGAAGTATCGCAGGAACGCTGGGTCTCTGCCAAAGCGCGGGATTTGCTCGCCTATTTCGTGACGATGCGCGGAGAAAAGATTCCCGCCGACAAAGCCTTCGATGCGATCTGGGGCGAAAAGGAACGCACCAGCCGAACGGCATTTCACACCGCCCTATCCCGCCTCCGCAACGCCCTCAAGGCTGGGGACGACAGCCCAAGATTGATCCTCGTGGAAGTGGGCGAATACTGGCTGGATTCCGCCCGCTTCAGCATTGACGTGGACGAATTCGACCTGGCGATCGCCAAGGCGCGTTCGGCGACCAACGATGAGGCTGCGGCTAAATGGTGCGAACGAGCGGCGACGTTGTATCAGGGTGAATATCTGCAAAACTTGTATTACGAGTGGGTGTTCCCCGAACGACGCCGACTAGCGCGACTCTACCTGCACGCTTTACAGGAACTGTCCGCTTATCATCTCTCGCTTCATTCTTACAATCAGGCCATTGAATACCTACAGAAGGCCATTCCGCTCGATGCGCTCAATGAGGATTTATATCGCTTGTCCATGCAGGCTTATGCCGGCTTAGGGGACCGTTCCGGTGTGGCACGAATGTATGCGCAATTAAAGCAAGTCTTGAGCGCCGAATTGGATGCAAACCCCATGTCTGAGACAACCTGGCTGTATCAAGAACTTACAAATAACGCAAAACGCCGCAGCGCCGCTTGAGAGGTTGGCAATTCTTCACTTGAATTGGCAATGAACGGACCTTTAGACCCAAAAACGCCTTGAAGCCGGTTGACGGTCTACATATCGAAGGCGGCAAGGCAACAAGCAAAGGGCTATTTCCCGTATCCCATGCGCGCTATCAAGTTGTCGCGACGGATGAACTGATGGTAGAGCGCAGCCAGAATGTGCAAAAAAATAAGCAGACCGAACAGCGGAAAGATCAAACCATGCAGGGCAGGGTCCATGTTGGCAGAGATACTTCCCTGCCCCTCAAAGACAATCGGGGCCAGTCCATAGCCCGTCGAGAGCGCCAGTCCACTAATGGGCATGAGGAAAGCGAACAGGTAGAGGGCAAAATGCACGCCTTTGCCAGTCTTGTCAAGAAAAACGTTCCCAGTGCTGGCGTCTTTGGGGCGCGGCGCGCGCCAGCGCAGGTACAAGCGAACAAGCATCAAGGCCAACACCGTGACGCCAATTGGCATGTGCCAACGCAAAAAGGTGACTTTAACCTGCGGCGGCGATTGAACACTGGAAAGACCGAGATAGAACTCGGCAAAGATGAGCAAGGCAACCACCCAGTGTATGGTCACCCATAGAGGCGAGTAGCGTGTGAGGGGAACAGTAGTGGTCATTGAATCTCCTGGGTAAAGTCACGAAATTTCGAGAGGTACATTTTGGCCATCCTCCAAAGGGTTATCCTGAAGCCTTTGGGACGTTCCCATCTTCAAAAGATAAGATTTTAGGGATGTTCTTTGGCTTTCTTCTTGTCGCTTCGTTTTGATTCTAATTGGACAACTATTATCAACGATAGGCGATTTTTGGGTTTTGTCAAGCGGGGTATGTACATGCAAAGATTATCCCGCAGACTGCACAATCTCCAAACTTTGCTGGAAAGTTGGGTGACTTTTGCCTCCGCCTTTGACAAGGTTTGCGCGTACCCCTCCATCCGCCGTTGAAAGAGGCCATCCGCGAAACGTTGGCGTAGTACAAAAACCATTTACAAGCGCATTGACCAGCCTGCGGCGGGTATAATTCGTCTATCTCTCCTCAGGAGGCCGTTATGCAAGCGTTGATTCTCGGGTTGATTGCAGCCATGTACCTGATCGACCTGGCGGTTACGCTCATCAATGACCGCTATAGCCGCACCCCCCTGCCAGAACAGGCGCGCGGCATTTACGATGACGAAAAATATGCCAAATGGCTCGACTATTCGATGACAACCCTGCGCCACAGCATCCTCGTCAAAACAGTGCTGACAGCGCTCCTGCTGGCTTTGCTGGCATTTGGCGCGTTTGGCCGGCTCGAACGCTGGACGAATGCTTGGTTCAGCCATCCGCTCCTGCAAACGCTGGCCTTCCTTGGCGCGTTTGGCCTGCTCATGTTCATCGTCAGGCTGCCGTTCAACTACTATAAGACCTTCATCATCGAAGAAAGATTCGGTTTCAACAAGGCCACGCATAAAACATTCCTCATTGACTTGCTCAAAAGTATCCTGCTGGCAGCCGGTCTGGGGGGCGGCGTAGTGTCGCTCCTATACTTTCTCTATTCGACCTTCATTGAGCAGTTATGGCTGTTCATCGTTTTGGCCTGGAGTGCGCTCTCGGTCCTGATCGTCGTCCTGTTTGTGCTTAACACTAAAATTTTCGTCAAACTCTTCAACAAACTCACTCCCCTGCCGGAGGGCGAACTGCGGGAGGAGATTGAAAGTCTGGCAAGCCGGGTAGGATTCAACGTCCGCGCCATCTCGGTCATGGATGCCTCGAAACGTTCGACCAAACTCAACGCTTTCTTCAGCGGCCTGGGCAAAACCCGCGAGGTCGTCCTGTTCGATACGCTCATCGAAAAACTCAACAAAGACGAAATTCTCTCGGTTCTGGCGCACGAGTTGGGGCACGCCGTTCACAGAGACGTGCCGCGCCTGATGGGCGTGCAAATCGTCGTGCTGGGAGTCTACGCCGCGCTGATTGGGTTCATCCTGCAAAGCCCGGCCCTGGCGCAGGAGTTCGGTCTATCGGGCGTTCATTTCGGATTCAGCCTGATTCTGTTCGGCATCCTCTCCGAGCCGCTCGACCTGCTCATCAGCCTGGCCGGCAATGCCATCAGCCGCCGGGCCGAATACGCCGCCGATGCCTTCGCCGCCCAATGGGCCGGCGCGCCTGCCACGAGCAACGCCCTGCGCATCCTGGCGCAGGAAAACCTGGCAAATCTCAACCCCCATCCCTTTTACGTCCTGCTTCACTACGACCATCCGCCCATTCCCCAACGCTTGCGGGCGATTGGAGAAAAAAGCGCATAGGACAAAGAAGATGTTTGTAAATCTGGCGTTCCAGCATTGATAACTTTTGAGCAATATGCTATGTTTCTTGCCCTTGACAATCCCAAAACCATCCTTTATAGTTAATAAAACTTAATAATCAAAAAGAGTGAACTATGTCTCCTCCCTTAGC
Source organism: Chloroflexota bacterium (assembly GCA_037440925.1). Classification (GTDB taxonomy): domain Bacteria; phylum Chloroflexota; class Anaerolineae; order Anaerolineales; family Villigracilaceae; genus JAABUE01. The sequence goes on along the minus strand of JBBITF010000079.1, from coordinate 8,382 downwards.
AGAGACCCTGCGCGAATGGCTGCGCGTGACCATGCGGTTTTCCATGCGCCATTTCATGAAGTTCGCCAAAGAAAACAATTATTCCATTTCGCAGCTCAACGCCCTGTTCCGCATCCGGCACAAAGGCGCGTGCGGAGTCTCCGACCTGGGCGAAGAAATGGGCGTGACCAACGCCGCCGCCAGCCAATTGCTCGATAAACTCGTGCAGCAAGGGTTGGTGGAGCGCGCCGAGGACCCGCAAGATCGCCGAAACAAACTCATCACCCTCACCGAAGCCGGGCTGCGCGTTTCCGAACAGAGCATGCAAGCCCGTCAAGGCTGGCTCGACCAACTGGCGGCAAGCCTGACTCCTGCAGAACAAGCCCAGGTTCAAGCCGCTTTGCAATTGCTCATCGAGCGGGCAGAAGTGCTGGAGTCAGAGCGCAGCGTGCCCCCGTAGGTTGCGCGGATAAGTCGCGGACAAGTCCAAGACCTTCTCCCACAAGACCAAGCGGACAAGTCGAAGACCTCCTCCCACACGACCAAGCGGACAAGTCGAAGACTTGTCCTACAAAAAAATATGTTAAGACTCTTTCCCTACATTCGTCGTTATGCCCCGTCCATCGCGCTTGCCATTCTTCTGTTGTTTGTGCAAGCCAACGCCGACCTGACCCTGCCCGATTATCTCTCCAAAATTGTGACCATCGGGATTCAGCAGGGCGGCGTGGAAAGTCCCGTCCCCGCGGCGCTGCGCGCGGAAACCTATCAACGGTTGAGTCTGTTGCTGCCCCCCGAAGCGGCGGCTCAGGTCGAGTCCGCTTACGCGCCGGTTCAACCTTCCGACGCCGCCTACCCCGACGTCCAAAAGCGCTATCCCGCCGCGGACGGTCAGACCGTTTACGTCCGCAAAGACCTGGATTCCGCCGCGCTGAAAGCGCTGGAGCCTGTGATGGCGCGCGGACTGCTGATCGTTTCCTTTTTGGAAAAAGCCCAAAGCGACCCGCAAGCCGCAGCCATGCTGGGGCAGGGCATGGGCTTCGACCCGTCCAAACTGCCGCCGGGCATGAACTTGTTCGACGCGCTGCCCCAAATGCCCGACGCGGCGCGCGCGAAAATGTTGAGCGCGTTTCAAGAGCGCTTCGACGCGCTCGGCGAAACGCTGACCGCTCAAATGGGCATTGCCGCCGCCAAAGCGGAATACGCCGCGCTGGGCGTGGATACCGTCCAAATGCAGAACGATTACATCCTGCGCACCGGGGGGCTGATGCTGCTCGTCACCCTCGTTTCGGTGACGGCGACGATTCTGGTGGGCTTGCTCTCGGCGCGGGCGGCGGCGGGGGTGGCGCGCGATTTGCGCGAAGGGCTGTTCGTGCGCGTCTCCAACTTTGCCAGCGCCGAAATCGAAAAGTTCTCCACCGCTTCGCTCATCACCCGCGCCACCAACGACGTGACCCAACTGCAAATGGTGACGATGATGATCATCCGCATGGTCTTTTACGCGCCGATTATCGGCGTCGGCGGATTGATTCGCGCTCTGAACACCGCCCCTTCAATGTGGTGGATTATCGCCCTGATGGTGACGGTGTTGGTTGGCATCATTGTCAGCGTCTTTTCCGTCACCCTGCCGCGCTTCCAAAAGATTCAAACCCTGATTGACAACTTGAACCGCGTGACGCGCGAAAACCTGAGCGGCATGATGGTGGTGCGCGCCTTCAACCGCCAGCGGTTCGAAGAAGCCCGCTTCGACCGCGCCAACCGCGACCTGACCGAAAACTCGCTCTTTGTCAGCCGCGTGATGGTGATTTTGATGCCGGTGATGATGTTCCTGATGAGCGCCGTCTCGCTGCTGGTGGTATGGGTGGGCGCCAATCAGGTGGCGCAATCGCAAATGCAGGTGGGCGCGATGATGGCGTTCATGCAATACGCCATGCAAATCTTCTTCGCCTTCATGTTCATGTCCATGATGTTCATCATCCTGCCGCGCGCGCAAGTCTCCGCCAACCGCATCGCCGACGTGCTGGAGACTCAGCCGACCATCCCCGAACCCGAACAGCCGCGGCGCTTCCCCGAACCGTTCCGCGGCGAAGTGACCTTCGACCGCGTCTCCTTCCATTACCCCGACGCGGAAGAAGACGTGCTGCACGACATCACTTTCACCGCCCGCCCCGGCGAGACCACCGCCTTCATCGGCACGACCGGCTCGGGCAAATCCACCATCGTGCGGCTGATTCCGCGCTTTTACGACGCGAGCGGCGGCGCGATTCTGATTGACGGCGTGGACGTCCGCAGCGTGAGGCAAAGCGACCTGCGCGAGAAAATCGGCTACGTGCCGCAGCGCAGCAACCTGTTCACCGGCAGCGTCGAAAGCAACCTGCGCTTTGGCGATGAAGACGCCGAAGAAGCCGACCTGCTGCAAGCGGCGGAAGTCGCCCAGATTGCGGAGTTCATCCGCTCCAGCCCAGACGGGTGGAAGACCGAAATTTCGCAAGGCGGCTCCAACGTCTCCGGCGGACAGCGCCAAAGGCTAGCGATTGCCCGCGCGCTGGTCAAACGCGCGCCGATTTACATCTTTGACGATAGTTTTTCCGCGCTCGATTTCAAAACCGACGCGGCGCTGCGCCGCGCCTTGAAACAGTACGTGGCGAATAGCGCCGTGTTCATCGTCTCGCAGCGCGTGGCGACCGTCAAAGCGGCGGACCAAATCATCGTGCTGGACGAAGGGCGCGTCGTCGGCAAAGGGACGCACCGCGAGTTAATGGAAACCTGCGAGGTTTATCGTGATATTGCCCTCTCACAACTCAGCCAGGAGGAATTAGCATGAGCGCGCACATCCCCTCTCCCGCTTCCGGCGGCAACGGAAAACGCCCCGCCGCGCCGATGGGCGCGCCCGGCGGAATGCGCCCCGGCATGGGCGGCGGACCGATGGGACGCGGCGGTCCGATGGCGATGATGAAAGGCGAATCCGCGCGCGATTTCAAAGGCACGATGCGGAAACTCGTCGCCTATCTCGGTCCATACAAGCTGGTCACCCTCCTCGTCATTGTGCTTTCTGTAGCTTCGACCGTATTCTCCATTTTTGGACCCAAAATCTTGGGCAACGCCACCACCAAACTTTTTGAAGGCGTGATGGGACAAATCGGCGGGAGCGGCGCAGGCATTGACCTGCCCGGCATCGCCGACATTCTGCTGCTGGCGCTGGGGTTATACGTCCTTTCCGCGATTCTGGCGTACGTTCAAGGCTGGGTGATGACCGGCGTGGCGGTGGACATCACCTACCGCCTGCGGCGCGACATCGCCGAAAAAATCAACCGCATGCCGCTCGGCTACTTCGACGGCACGAATCACGGCGAAATTCTCTCGCGCGTCACCAACGACGTGGATACCGTCAATCAAACCCTCAGCCAGAGCCTGTCGCAAATCATCTCGTCGGTGGTGACAGTTTTCGGCGTGCTGGCGATGATGCTGACCATCTCCTGGCAAATGACGCTGGTGGCGCTGCTCATCATTCCGCTGACGCTGGTCATAGTGCAGTTCATCGTGCGGCGCTCGCAGCGTTACTTCCGCGAACAGCAGGATTATCTCGGTCACGTCAACGGACACATCGAGGAAATGTTCGCCGGACACGTGGAGGTGAAAGCCTTCAACGCCGAAGCGCGCAGCATCGAAAAATTCAAAGGGCTGAACCGCACCCTCTACGGCTCGGCGTGGAAGTCGCAATTCCTTTCGGGCGTGATGATGCCGATGATGAACTTCGTCAGCAATCTAGGCTATGTGGGCATGGTGATTCTCGGCGGCTATCTCGCCGTCCGCAACCTGATTACGGTGGGCGATATTCAAGCCTTCATCCAGTACGTGCGCTCGTTCACGCAGCCCATCATGCAAATGGCGAACATCTCCAACGTCTTGCAACAAACGGCGGCGGCGGCGGAGCGCGTCTTCGAGTTTTTGGAAGAGAAGGAAGAAATCCCCGAAACCGCGAACCCCGTCGAAGTGACCGAAATCCGCGGGGCAGTCGAATTCCGCAACGTGCGCTTCGGCTACAAACCCGAGCAGCCGGTCATCAAGAACTTTTCCGCGGAGATTGCGCCGGGCAAGCGGGTGGCGATTGTCGGACCTACCGGAGCGGGCAAGACCACGCTGGTTAAACTATTGATGCGCTTCTACGACGCGGACTCCGGCGCGATTCTGGTGGACGGTCACGACGTGCGCGACCTGCGGCGCGCCGACCTGCGCCGTCAGTTCGGCATGGTGCTGCAAGATACCTGGCTGTTCAACGGCACGATTTTCGACAACATCCGCTACGGACGGGAAAACGCCGGAGAAGAAGAAGTGGTAAACGCCGCGAAAATGGCGCACGCCGACCATTTCATCCGCGCGCTGCCGGGCGGTTATCAGATGGTCTTGAACGAGGAAACCACCAACATCTCCGCCGGGCAAAAGCAATTGCTGACGATTGCCCGCGCCTTCTTGATTGACCCGCCCATGCTGATTTTGGACGAAGCCACCAGCTCGGTGGATACGCACACCGAACTGCTGATTCAAGAAGCCATGCGCCGCCTGATGCGCGGGCGGACGAGTTTCATCATCGCCCACCGCCTCTCCACCATCCGCGACGCCGATTGGATTCTGGTGATGAATCAAGGCGATATCGTGGAGCAGGGAACGCACGAAGACCTGCTGGCGCGCGGCGCGTTCTATGCCGAGTTGTATAACAGTCAATTTGTGCAAGTAGAAGCAGTGTAACAAAAGAACGCCCCAAAGGCTCTCACCTTCGGGGCGTTCTCGTTTTTAAAGTTACCGTTGTGAGTATAATGGGCGGTCAACGCCTGGCTACTTCCACTAAAATATCAGCCAGCGGAGGAGGAACTTATGAGTCAAGCCGTGAGGTCGTTTTGGACTGGCGTCCGCGCCGAAATTCCGTTGTTGATTGGAGTTGCCCCTTTTGGGATGATCTATGGCGTTCTTGCGCTCGGCGCCGGACTTGGACCTGTTCCTGCGCAAATGATGTCTTCTATCATTTTTGCGGGTTCTGCCCAGTTCATCGCTACCCAATTGGTGCGCGATGCGGTGCCAGCGTTGATTGTGGTATTGACGATTGCGGTCGTCAATTTGCGGCATTTGCTCTACAGCGCTTCGATTGCTCCCTATGTGCGCAGCCTGCCGCTACGCTGGAAAATCTTGCTGGCGTATCTGCTGACCGACGAGGCGTATGCGACCGCCATTTTGCATTACGAGCAAGGAGAACCTCATGCAAATAGTCATTGGTTTTTTCTAGGCGCAGGGTTGGCGCTGTGGACAATCTGGCAAGCAAGCACGGCTGTTGGTATTCTTTTGGGCGCCACTCTGCCTGCGTCTTGGCCGCTGGATTTTGCTCTACCGCTGACATTCATTGCCATTGTCATTCCAACTCTCAAAGACCGGCCGGCCATTGCCTCCGCCTGTTTGGCAAGCATGGTGGCGCTGCTGGCTTTTGCTTTGCCCTACAAACTGGGTCTGATGGCCGCCGGTCTACTCGGTATTTTGGCCGGCACAGCGCTGGAGGGACAAAATTCCTCCAAGGGGGCATCATGAACATTTGGCTAATTCTTTTACTGGGCGGCGCGCTGACTTTTGGAATGAGATTCTCGTTCATCTATTTGCTAGGGCGGCTCGAGGTCTCAGAAACGCTACGCCGGGCATTGCGTTTCGTCCCGCCGGCCATCTTATCGGCCATTGTTGCGCCAGAATTGTTCGTTCAGCAGGGCAAACTCTTCCTTTCCCCGTTCAATTTTCGCTTGCTAGCAGGCGGGGTGGCCGTCCTGGTAGCCTGGAAAACCAGGAATACCCTGCTCACGATTGTATGCGGCATGGCCGCGTTGTTGCTGCTTGAGTTCTTTTTTTGAAAAGTATGTAACTGCCTGCCTTGTTAACAAGAAGCCCCTATCTGTTGGAAAAAGCATAGCGCGGCTGTACCGCAAACTTCAGTTTGCGCGCAGCGCTGATCAAAATCTTCGCGGTTGTGATAGTAACTTACAGATGAGGGAAAATTCGTCCTGCAAAAATGATGACACAAAAACTGATTTAAGAAAAAACTTAATAGTTGACTGACGGATTATTAAAATGCTATCCTTAATGCAGAGTCACCCATCCCCGCGATGGTTATTTTATCATTTCAAAAGGAGGCTTAGTTATGCTAGGAGGATATGCCAACAAAATCGGCTTTGTAGATTTGACTGCCGGCAAAGTCGAATACAAGGATGCGCCCGAAGAATGGAAGCGAAAATACATTGGCGGGCGCGGGCTGGGCGTCAAATATGTGTTCGAGAATGGTCCTCAGGTAGACCCGCTCTCGCCCGATAACATCCTGTGCTTCATGAACGGGCCGTTGACCGGTTCAGAGGCCAACATGAGCGGTCGTATGGCCATCGTGACCAAATCGCCGCTGACCGGCACCGTCACCGACAGCCATCACGGCGGTTGGAGCGCAGCACGCCTGCGTTGGGCTGGCTTTGACGGCTTGATCTTCAAAGGGAAAGCCTCCAAGCCTGTGTATGCCTATGTCACAGAAGACAAGGTGGAATTGCTAGACGCTTCGGAGGTGTGGGGGAAGGGCGTTCACGACACGGTCAAATATTTCAAGGAAAAATACGGCGAAAAAGACTTGACCGTTATTGCCATCGGCCCAGCCGGAGAAAATCTGGTCAAGTTTGCCTGCTGGGTCAACGAAAACGACCGCGCCAGCGGGCGCGGCGGCACCGGCTGCGTGGGCGGCAGCAAATTGCTCAAAGCCATTGTCGTCAAAGCGGAAAAGAAACTCACCAAAGCCGCCGACCGCGAGGCCTGGAAAGCAGCCCACGACCGCGCCTTGAAAGCCATCATGGCCGAAGAGAACATCACCAGCCCGCGCAAGGGCGGCCTCTCGGTCTATGGCACCAATGTCTTGACCAATATCACCAATGGCATCGGCGCTTATCCAACCAAGAACAGCCAGTTTACGGCTTTTGGGGAGCACGCTGAAACGCTGAGCGGTGAGTGGGTCAAAGAGAACATCCTGGTCAACGACCCCACCTGTCATGCCTGCCCGGTGGCCTGTAAAAAGGAAGTCGAAGTCAAGGAAGGCCCCTGGAAGGGACTGCACATGGAATCGGTCGAATACGAACCCTGCTGGTCGCTGGGCGCCAACTGCGGCAACCCGGATGCCCGCACGGTCGCCAAGATGATTGACCTGTGCAACGACTATGGCATTGACGCCATCGAAAGCGGCCACCCGCTCTCTGTCTGGATGGAAGCCAGCCAGCGCGGCTACACCAACGGTGAAGGCAAACTGGAATGGGGCGACCCGCAAGGCATGGCCAACGCCTTGCGCATGATCGCCATGCGTGAGGGTTTGGGCAATGTCATGGCCGATGGCACCGACGCCACCGCCAAACATTTCGGCCACCCCGAATTAGCCATGACCGTCAAAGGGCAGGCTATCCCGGCCTATGATCCGCGCGGCCTGAAGGGTATGGGGATTGGCTATGCCACCTCTAACCGCGGCGCCTGTCACTTGCGCGCCTACACGCCGGCTGCTGAACTGGGCGTCATGCCGTTTGGCTCGCTCAAAGTGGACCCACTCGAGTGGAAGGGCAAGGGCGAACTGACCATGATCTTCCAGAACGTACATGCCTTCTCCGACAGTTTGGATATCTGCAAGTTCAGCGCGTTTGCTGAGGGCGCTGACGAGTACGCACAGCAATACTCTGCGATGGTCGGCGTGCCCTTCACTGCGGCAGATGTCCTCAAGACGGGCGAGCGCATCTACAATCTGGAGCGCTATTACAACAACCTGGCCGGCTTCCGCGAAGGCTCCGACTATCTGCCTAAGCGCTTCCTGGAAGAGCCCTCCGACCAGCCTGGCTCAAAGGGCCACGTTTGCGAACTGGACAAAATGCTGGCCGAATACTACGAGAAGCGCGGCTGGAAGAACGGCGTGGTGCCGGAGAAGAAATTGAAGGAGTTGGAGATTATCTAATCCGTAAACAGCGTTCACTGAATAAAGGATGACGTCCGTTCTGGGCGTCATCCTTTTATCAAAGCAGATCTCTCAAGCACGACTGGAACGATGGTGGAACACACTAAGCAGGCAAAGCCGGGTATTTTTGCGCCAGCGCAAAGAAAGATTGGCTATTCTTGTTAGAATGAATGTATGAAACTCCAACCCCGCTTTCTCCCCTTACTTGCTCTCGCCATTTCGGCTTTGCTTTTTGCACTTTGGGCTGGGTTGTTGCGTTTGGGTTGGGCTTTACCCACTTTCAACAACCTGGCAATGGCGCACGGACCGTTGATGGTCTCCGGCTTTTTGGGCGTGCTGATCCCGCTTGAGCGCGCCATCGCCTACGCCATTCTCGCCGTGGCAGGCGGCGCAGTTTTGGGCATAGAGCC
>JBBITF010000078.1:0-13126 GCA_037440925.1 Chloroflexota bacterium | reverse complement strand
GGCATTGCTCGCACTTCACGCTGGCGTGCTTGCCTTCCAGTTTGAAGGCAGCCAGGTTGTGATCGAAGGTGGCATTTTCCCACGAGGATGGGTTGTGACAGGTTTCGCAGGCCGTCCCGTATTGACCATTGTGGGCGTCATCGGCGCGGTGGCAAGAGTAGCAATCTTGCGGCGTGCCTTTGAACTGATTGTTGACATGGCATTGCTCGCACTTCACGCTGGCGTGCTTGCCTTCCAGTTTGAAGGCAGCCAGGTTATGGTCGAATTGGGCTGGTTCCCAGCCTTCAGGTGAATGGCACACGCCGCAGTTAGTCCCAAAGCGCCCTTCGTGCGCATCATCTTTAAGGTGACAGGATTCGCAAGCGGAAGAGGCAACTTGTAAATCGGCCAGGGTGTGGGCGCCAATATGACAAGCCGAGCAGGCAGCCGCGGCGTGCTTCCCCGTCAAGGAAAAGCCCGTTTGGGCATGGTCGAAGCGGCTAAAACGGTCTTGGCCATCATGGCATGCCAGGCAATCTTGCCCAAATTCGCTCGTATGAGCGGTGGTGAAGGCTAGATCAACTTGGCGGTGACATTCCAGGCAGATTTGTTGATCGAAAACGGTAAAGGACTCGACGTGACAGTCCTTACAGGTGAAGGGAATGCCCGGAGAACGGGTGCGATGCGCGGTGAGCGCGAAGCCGGTGACTTCATGGGGGAAAGCGGCGGTGTCCATAACAGTCAGCGAAGCATTCGGCCCAGCATGTTCCGTGTGACAGGTTTGACAGGTAGAGGTTGCTCCTTTAACAAGAGTCCCATGCAGAGTTGATGAATCCCCCAATTCCGCTTGAATTTCTGTATGACAAACCAGACATAAGTCGCTCATATGCCGAGACGACCAGAAGGGAGCATGGCACTGGGCGCAGTCCTCACCGATATCTGCATGGACAGTATGGAGCGCACCGGCGCTGAACATGGCGTTGCCGGTGATAACTTCCATGGCGAACAGGGCAAAGACAGCCAGGAAACCACTGAGTATGGCAAGGGGGGAGAGACAGCCAAGTTTGTTGTTCATAGTTGCGTGGCTCAAAATTGACTTTTGTGCTACCTTAAAAGGGTGGCGTAGTAGAGCGCACCGAGGATGTGGGCAAAGGCGGTAACGAAAAGCATTATCCCAATGGGAATGTGAATGGTATGCCACAAAGAAAGCAGACGGCGCGCGTTGGCAAGAGCAGAGGCCTGCATTTGGGCGATCAGGCTGGGATCCTCCAGGCCATCGGCCGTGCGCGGAATGCGGGTATAGATGTAGCGCCCAATGAAGCCGCTGAAGACGATCAAAGCAGTAAGCAGCAGGGTGACACCCGCCAGACCGTTGAATTTCCAGGAAGAATGCAAAAGCACCATGAATGGCCCAACAATGCCGGTGAAGATGTGGAATTGCAGCCAGGTTGCCATGCGCCCCCAACGAGCCAGGCGGTTGCGTTTACGCAAACTATAGAGAGTCTCGGTCATCAACATGAGCAAAAAGCCCAAGACGCCAATCAGGTGACCGTAAAAGCCGCCTGCCGCCGGTATTTGTCGGGTAACGAGCAGGACAAGGCCATAAGAGGCGGCGATGAAAATGCAAGCAAAAAAGGCGAGTAAAAGTTCTTTTCCACGAAGCATACCTCTTTACCTCTTTACCTGTGTACTTATTTATCTGTGTACCCCCTTACCCCATTCTCTTACAAACCCAGCCAGAATATCGGCCAGGGGAGCGTTTGGGCGGAGTAAGGCGGCGCGGATGGGAGTGATATCCACTTGCCAGGAAATCAAGTCTTGCAAAGGGCCAGAGAGTTTCTGGTCGCCCACAACAATTGCGCCGAGCAAATGTTTTCGGCCAACCATGAGGCGCAGGCGGTTCACCTCGAAGCCGCTTTGAGCAATGATGGAATCGGGCAGTTCACGCCAGGTTTCGCTATCGCCGCGCGCAATGGCAAGCAGGTCGCCTTCCTCCTGCCCCTCTCCAAGTCGAGAAGCGACAGCGCCAATGATGGTCACGGTGAGACCGCCCAGGCGGGTGACGTTTAAGGGGGCGCTTTTGGTATAGGGAGTTGGCTGCCCGGCCATGTTCAGCCCGGCGACGCGGCCCTGTTCACGGGCCGGGTTCCACAGACTATCGAGGACGTGTTTCCCGGCAGCAGGATCGTAGACCTGGGCCACGTCACCGGCGGCATAGATGTCAGGTAGACTGGTTTGCAGGGTTTCGTCCACCAGAATGCCGCGCTCGCAAGCGATTCCCGCTTCGCGCGCCAACGCTATGCGCGGCGCAATACCGATCGCATAGGCCAGTAAACGGGCTTTGAGGGTGCGCCCATCGGCCAGGCGAACAGCCTGCATACGCCCGTTCTTGCCGAGAATTTGACTGACTTCATTTTTGGGGTAGAGCCGAATACCATGCGCGCGCAGGCGGTCTTCAATGATGCGCGATTCGGTTTCGTCTAGCACAGAGGGCCAATAACGTGAACTGCGGAAGATGTAGTGAACATTCATGCCGCGCGCGGCCAACCCTTCGGCCAGTTCCAGGGCAGTGATGCCGCCGCCGGTGACAACAGCCGTTTGGCCATGCCGGGCGCCAGCAAGCAAAGCGCGCGCATCGGCAAGGTGGTCGAGTTTATAAACACCCTGCAAGTTTGCGCCAGGGATACCAAGCGGAATAGCCTGTGCGCCAATGGCAATAAGCAATTTATCGTAAGGCAGGCGCGCACCCGAATCGAGCTCAACTTGTTTTTCAGCGGGGAATAAACGCGCAGCGCGAGCGCGGTAAAAACGAGCATTCAGACGGTCAAAGTCGCCCTTCTGGTAAGGGAACAGCAACGCTTCTTCCAGTTCGCCGGTCAGATAATAGGCCAGACCGGGGCGTGAGTAATAGCCCAAGGGGTCATCGCTCACCAGGGAAATTTTCCCCACCGCATCGGCAGAGCGGATGGCTTCTGCCGCCGCAATCGCCGCTACACCTGTACCAAGCAGCAGATAACGAGTCACTTTCCTCCCCCTGTTAAAAACAGGTCGGAGCGCGCAAAGACCAACACGCCACGCGGACAGCGCGCCACGCACTCGCCGCAGGTCAGGCAGCGGCTGTTCACAACCGGTTGGCCGAGCCAGGCATGGCGGCGCACGTCAATACCAATAGGGCAATTGAAGGAGCAAATGCCGCATTGCACACAACGAGTGGAATCTGGCGTCACCTGCCCGGCGACCATCGCCTCGAGACGAGCGCGTTCAGCGCGAAATAGACGCTTGAGCATGGAATAATTATATCACATCTCTGTTATTGTCATCCCCCCTTTTAGGTCTAATTTGAGGAATTATCCCAGATGCCTCCTATTCAACCTACCCGTTAAGACCCTAAAGGTTTCGATAGGGTCTTGTTGTTATAAAAGGTAGGCAGTTACCAATTTACGCAAAATTGGCTTTTGCTGTAAAATAAGCCCGCATGAACGTTCACCCCTTTGACGCCGCTGGAAGCCTTCATCAGCAAACTCGCACTGCCCATTGGGACGCTATTGCCCGCAAACGCGATACCTGGCGCGGCATGGGCAGGTGGTATCACCGCCGCTTGCAAGAAATATATCGCTTCCTGGTCAGCCCGGGCCAGCGCGTGCTGGAAATCGGCAGCGGCACAGGCGACTTGCTGGCGGCTCTCCAGCCTGCTTATGGCCTCGGCATTGATTTCTCTGCCGAAATGATTGCGCGCGCCCGGCAGCGCCACCCTGAACTGCAATTCATCCAAGCCGATGCGCACGCACTTCCCTCCCTCCAGGAACTATTCGACTGCATCATCTTTTCCGATACCATCAATGACCTTTGGGATGTCCAACTGGCCCTCGAGCAAATCCGGCCGCTGTGCAGCCCGCGCACCCGCATCATCCTGAACTTCTACAGCCGGCTGTGGGAACTCCCCCTGGCTCTTGCCCAAACTCTCAAACTCGCCACCCCTACTCTGGGCCAGAATTGGCTCACTCGCCAGGATGTGACTAACATGCTCAGTCTGGCCGGTTTTGAGACCATCCGCGCCTGGCAAGAAGTCCTTTGGCCTTTGCCGCTGGGCGGCTTCCTCAACAAATTCCTGGCGCGCTTTTGGCCTTTCCGCGAACTCACACTTTCCAACTTTGTTGTTGCCCGCCCGCAGCCAGAAAAACCACGTCAAGCGCCAACCGTCTCTGTCATCGTCCCGGCGCGCAACGAAGCCGGCAACATCCGCGCCATCTTCGAGCGCGTTCCCCAAATGGGGCGACAGACAGAATTGGTCTTCGTCGAGGGACATTCGCGCGACGACACCTACGCCGTCATCGAACGGGAACTCGCCGCGCATCCGACCACCCGCGGCCTGCTCCTGCGACAATCGGGCGTGGGCAAGGCCGATGCCGTACGCCTCGGCTTCGAGCGCGCCAGCGGTGACATCCTGATGATCCTCGATGCCGACTTGACCGTCCCGCCCGAAGACCTGCCGCGCTTCTACGAGGCGCTGGTCTCTGGCAAAGGAGAATTCATCAACGGCGTGCGCCTGGTCTACCCAATGGAAAAACAGGCTATGCGAAGTTTGAATTTCCTGGGAAACAAATTCTTCAGCCTGGCCTTCTCCTGGTTGCTCGGCCAACCCATCAAAGATACACTATGTGGCACAAAGGTATTGTGGAAAGCCGACTACGAAAAAATCGCCGCCAACCGCTCGTACTTCGGCAATTTTGACCCCTTTGGAGACTTCGACCTGCTCTTTGGCGCTGCCAAACTCAACCTTAAAATCGTAGACTTACCCATCCGCTACCGTGAACGAACCTATGGCACGACCAACATCTCGCGCTGGAAACACGGGCTGTTATTGTTGCGCATGGTCGCCTTTGCCGCGCGGCGCATCAAGTTTGTGTAAGCCGCTCTCTCGTTCGAGATTGGGCGATGCTGTAAAATGGACTATTGATAGCCAATTTGGATGACTTGTATTTCATGGTTATTTTCGAGTATACTGGTATAAATTCGAGAATCTTCTCAAAAAAGAGGCAGGGGGAATGTGTTGGGCATGTGGGGTATGCCGCTCCAATTTAATGAACCTATTTTTTGCTGAGAGGATACGAATTCCAATTCTATCGAAGGAGTATTCACATGGATAAGAAAACCACCGGTATCATTGCAACGATCGCCAGTGTCGTGCTGTGCGGCTGTCCGGGCATCTTCTTGTGTATCCTGGGCGCAGGCACGGCGCTGGGCGGCGGGACCATGACCCTGGGAGATACCACCCAGCCTATGGACCCGACCTATGGTTATGTTTTCCTGTGCCTGTCTGTCATTTTCATCCTCATCCCCATCGTTGTTGGATTCGTCATGTTGCGCAAGAAGCCAAATGCTGCGGCTATGCCTCCAAACGAGCCGCTCCCCCCGGCTTCGTAGTTTCTGCTCGACAAGCGCTTGGGCGGTCTCAGGACCGCCCAAGTTTCATTCTTCGTCTGGATGATTGCCAAGAATGCGCTCGATTCGTTCCAGAACGGTATCATCCAGTTTCTCGGCGGCTTCGCCGGCCGCCAGGTTTTCTACAAGTTGTTCCTTGCTGGTAGCGCCGGTGATGACGCTGCTGATATCCTTGCGCCGCAGCAGCCAGGCGATGGCCAATTGCGCGGTAGACAGTCCAAGGTCCAGGGCGACCGAAGCGAGCATCTGCACGATGGCAATCCGTTCAGGGGTCATGCGTTCCTGTATCCAGGCAAAGTCTGCCAGTTTGGCGCGCGCGTTTTCGGGAATGCCGTCGTTGTATTTGCCGGTCAACACACCATGATAGAGGGGGCTGAAGGTGGTCAACCCAAGTCCAAATTCCCTACAGAGCGGCGCCAAGTCAATTTCGACGCGCCGGCGGTGGAACATGCTATATTGAGGTTGTTCCACACTCGGAGCGACAAGATGGTGTTGTTCGGCCGTCTTGATGGTCTCGGCAATCTGATAAGCGCGCCACTCAGAGGTGCCCCAATAGAGAATCTTGCCCTGACGGATAAGAGCATCCATGCTGTAGACAATTTCCTCTATTGAAGTGTCGGGGTCAAAGCGCTGACAAAAGTAAATATCAAGGTAATCTACCCCGAGGCGCTTAAGGGAAGCGTGCAACGCCTCCGTGATATGCTTACGAGACAAACCGCGCCCATTAGGGCCAGGCAAAGTTTGAGAAAAGACTTTGCTCGACAGCACCAGCGCCTGGCGCGGCAGGTCGCGTATAGCCTGCCCCAAGACGACCTCGGCCTGCCCACGAGCATAGACATCGGCAGTATCGAAGAAGTTTATGCCGGCGTCGTAGGCTGCATGAACCAATTCGCGGGCGCATTGCTCGGAAATTTGGTCGCCAAACGTTACCCATGTTCCCAGGGCAATTTCACTGACTTTCAAGCCTGAACGGCCCAAGCGGCGGTAGTGCATGGCAACCCCTGTCTCACTGGACAATGATGCGCAGGAATAATTTACACAATGTGGTTTTGTTGCCGGCGGTCAACGCCCAATAGGTGGTATAGGTGCCGGGCTTTTCTGGCGTTTTCATCGAGACCTTCAGGGTGACCTCGCTTCCCACTCCCACGCTATAAGGCAAGTCATAAATATCTTTTTTGCTGATGTCGGTGCCGCTGCGGTAACGAAAATCTACGCTGGTATCCAGCCAGGACTCTGAGCCGGTGTTTTTGACAGTCCAATAGGTTTCAAAATTAATCTTTGGCGCCAGAACTGTATCGTTAGGCGGTTGCTGGGTAATCAATTGACAGCCGGCGCCCACGTCTTCGGCCGGCAGAGGGGTCAAGGTAAAGGTCGGCGAGGAAAAGACGAACAACACGATGGTTGCCGTTGGCGTAGCAGTCTCCGTTGGGGTATTCGTTGGCAGAGGCGTGAAGGTGGGCGTCTCTGTAGGAGGAATTGCCGACAAAGTCTGCGCCTGGGCAGCGCCAGCCGTGCCGGCGATGATGGTTTCAATGCCTGGAAGCGGACTGGGAGCGCCCAAGACAGGCATGGCCGGCAATTCGCAGGCAAGTAAAAATAAGAGGACCATCAGCAAAAAAATAGAGTTGAAAGCAATTTGTTTCTTCATAACACACCACGCATCATAGAGGTCGAGCGCCCAACGACAAAAGATGCTCCTTCATTCATTTTACCCGGATTGCCACCTGCATATAGCAAAAAATCCTCTTGCCTGCATCCAGGGCCCAGATAGTGTGATAGGCGTCTTTCTGTTGGGGCGCAATCATTGGCACCTTGATTGTAACCGTATCATTAGGCAAAACCGTTTTGGGAATATCGTAGCGGCTTTCGAGGTGCATTTCTGTTCCCTTTTGATAGAGATAATCTACATTGTTGACAAACCACATTTGACCGCCCGTGTTCTTGAGCGTCCAACTGGCGACAAAGGCCTCTCCAGGATGAAATATAGTCCCATCAGGAGGATAGTAAGACAAAATTTTGCAACTCCAATTTTTGCCAGATGCATCCGGGTCGCGCGTGGGCGTTTTGATCTTGGTGAAAGAGGTCGGCACCCTGCTAGGCGTAGGCGGGATGCGCAAGGGTGTAGAGGTGCGGGTAGGTTTTTGCGTAGGCGTAAAGGTAAAACGCAAAGTGGGGGTAGGCGTATCTGTCGGCAAGATTTTGGTTTTGGTGGGCAAAAGAGTCAACTGGAGCGTTGGAGTCGAAGAGGGCAAGCCAACTGTAGGGCTTGCGCTCGGCAGCAAGACAGCCGTCTGCGTCTGGGCGGCAGCAAACGTCTCGGCGATGCTGTCTTCGACATCCAGAGTGGGAACCGGCGTGAGATAGGCAGGCAAGAACGGGATTTGACAGGCCAACAGCATCAGCATCGCCGCTAACAAGAGTACGAACTTACCTGCCCAAGAGTTGATCATGTTGTATTACTCTGTTTCTTATTTAGTTGTAAAAGTGAGTTTCAAGGCGCAAAAGGCCCTTTTTCCCACCTTTAGCGCCCAGGTGGTAGAAAAGGTATCGAGACGCCCAGGCGCCGTCAACGGAACGATAATTGTTACCTTGCCGCCGGGCGGGACAGTGAAAGGGATGTCGTAATACGGCTTATCATGGAAACGTCCCCCCGTGTAGAAGACGATATCTACGCCCTTCACGGGCCAGGTCTTTGTGCCGTTGTTTAGCACCAGCCATTGCGCATAGAAACGCTCGCCATGTTTGACGGTTCCACCCACGTCGGGCAAACGCGATAACACCTTGCAAGACCAGGGCTGCGGCGTTTTAGCGTCTGGGTTGACGCTGAACAGTTCTGTATCTCCCCCTTCTTCCTCGGCGTATTGAGCGGAGGCGGTGGCATCTGCAAAAGAGGTGGATGTCTTGAATACAAAGAGGAAGGTTGGCGAGGCGGTAAACGTCTGGGTAGGAATGCGGGTTGGCGAGGGCGTCAGGGTAAAAGTCTCAGTAGGAGGAATGGCAAGCATCGTTTCGCTTTGCGCCGCAGCGGCAGTTTGAGCGATGATAAGTTGCAGCGCCGCCAAGTCGGGAGAGGGCGTTGGCTGCGGCGCTGCAATCATGAAAGGCGAGGCGCACCCCAGCGCAATGAATAACGCTACAAGCCAGAGAATGGATTTACCTGGAGTGCGCCCGTTCACAGCCTGTTCCTCAATCAAAAACTGGCGCGTTGATTTTATAGAGCAAAGTTCTATGCGTCGCTTTCCAGCGCAAAATGAATCCTGCCTTACGGAACGTTGATGGCGATGTAGGGCCAGCAGAACCCGCCCTGGAGTTTGAAGGTCATCACATGAAAGCCTTTTTCAGCAGGAGCGATGGCGTCGTACGGTCCAACGGTAAACAAATCGCCTGGCTTCATCTCCGGCAGTTCGATGACGGCCGGAAAGGCCGGCGCCATATTCGGACCGCTGAAATAGGTCAGATCATAGCCGGCTGGCCAGGTTTTGGTGCCGGTGTTCTTGATGGTGAACTTGATGTCGAAGGTCTCGCCCTTGCTAAAGTGGGTGTTGTCGAGTGGCCGTTTTTGGATGTCGGGGTCGCAGGCATATTCTGACGAGCCGGCCCCGCTGCCCCCTCCTCCACCGCCTCCGCCGCCACCGCTGATGAACAGGGTTGCAGTTGGAAAGGGAGTCGCCGTCAGCAGGGCGGAGGTGGCCGTTTCGAGCGGGATCAGGGTGGGGGTAGGCTGCGAAGCGGCCTGTTCGGTCTCTTTGGCGGCAATGGTTAGGGCAACGGCTGTGGCAATTTGTCCCTGCGCCTCAACCGTCATGGCTACCGAAGTGGCTACTTGCGCAGCCACTTCGTCAGGGCTGAGGGTAGCCTGACCGGGAGCGCAAGCCGCCAGCAGACTGACGAGCAAGAACATCAAGATTAGTTTCAGGGGGGGTGAAGAACGTGTCATTCATGTCTCCTTGCAAATTGCAAATCTTAAGGGGTTTCCTGGCTGCCTGCCCCAATGCCCAAGGGTTTCCATTTCTTTTCGTCTTTCAAGCGATGTTGTATGCCGTTGCGGTCGTGAATCAAGTCGAAGCCTTCCGGTTTGATGAACATCTCTTCGCCGTCGAGCAAACCGGTCAGGCCGGTTTGTCCTGGTTCGGGACGCTTGTTTTGGCAATAGGAGCAGGTAGAGGGGTCGTGTGCAGTATACTCCGTTGGCTCTTCGTAGGTGGTGATATAGCCTTCGTAGTTGCGCAGAATGATTTTGTGGTCAGACATGCTCAACAAGTAATTGGGCATGACCGGGATCTTGCCTCCTCCGCCAGGCGCGTCCACGATGAACTGTGGCACGGCGTAACCGGAGGTATGCCCGCGCAGGCCCTCGATGATCTCGATGCCCTTGGCGACCGGCGTGCGGAAATGGCCGGCGCCTTCGACCAGGTCGCACTGGTACAGGTAGTACGGACGCACGCGGATGCGGGTCATCTTTTGCACCAGTTCGCGCTGGATGTGGACGCAGTCATTGACGCCTGCCAGCAGAACTGACTGATTGCCCAACGGGATGCCGGCGCGCGTCAGACGGTCGCAGGCCTGAGCCAATTCCAGGCTGATCTCGTTGGGATGGTTGATGTGGATGTTGAGCCACAAGGGATGGAACTTTTGCAGCATATCGCACAGTTCCTGGGTGACGCGCATGGGCAGGAAAACCGGCACGCGCGAGCCAATGCGCACGATCTCGATGTGCGGGATTTCGCGCAGGCGAGTCAAGATTTCTTCCAGAATTTTGGGCGCCAGCACCAGCGGGTCGCCGCCAGAGAGCAGCACATCGCGCACTTGAGGCGTGCGCTTGAGATATTCAATTTGGGCTTCGAATTCCTGACGCGAAAAGGTCTGGCCGGGATCGCCCACAATGCGCGAGCGCGTGCAATAGCGGCAGTACGAGGCGCATTGGGTGGTCACCAGCATCAACACGCGGTCGGGGTAGCGATGCACCAGGCCTGGCACAGGCGAGTGGCGGTCTTCGGCCAGGGAATCTTCCATCATGGCGGTGAAGGCTTGCATCTCTTCCGAGCGCGGGATGATTTGTTTGCGTATGGGGTCGTTGGGGTCATCGGGATTGATGAGCGAGATGAAATACGGCGTCACGTCTACGCGGAACAAACCGCTGCTCTGTAATGCTTTACGCTCGCTCTCGGTTAGAGGAAATATTTTTTCGATGTCTTCAACCGTGTTCAAGCGATGGCTGAGTTGCCAACGCCAGTCGTTCCACTTTTCATCAGGAACATCGGCGTATACAGGCGCGCGTTTTGAAAGAATAGGGCTAGGCATGAGATTATCCTCCGGGATTGAATTGATCAGACAAAACTAAAGGGAGAGGCGCGTTCCAAAATGAGCGCGGAGGGTCGTGATCCGGCCGGAAAAAGCCTCCAAAAAACGGAGACAAGCCCACAAAAGGCGTACCGAATAGCAGCATGCAGGTATTGTAAAAGCAAATAGGGTGCGGGTCAATGTCCCTATGGGGGCATATCGGGGCGCTCGACAGATGCGATTCGTGTATAATTTCACCACTTTGGCAGTCGCATTCCAGGAGGAACCTTATGCCCAGACGTAAATCTTCGCGCACGACATCTCATCGCCGGTCAGGCCTGGCAGCCCTGTTGCGCCGCCCGCAGGTGCAAATCGGCATCCTGGCGGTCGTTGCCGTCATCATCTTCTTGATAGCCTTGGCCGGCGGCGGGCAGAGCGGGAGCGGGGACTTGCCGGCCTCCGTCAGCGTAGACGAAGCCTACCAGATGTATCAAGACGGGATGTTCGTATTGGATGTCCGCACGCCCGAAGAATGGAACGAATTTCACATTCCGAACACGACTCTGATTCCGCTGGAGGAATTGCCCTCCCGCCTGGGTGAACTTCCGAGCGGACAGCCTGTTTTGGTGGTTTGTCGTTCCGGCAACCGCAGCCAGGCCGGGCGGGATATCCTGCTACAAGCCGGTTTCGAAGCCGCCAGTATGGACGGCGGGGTGAGAGATTGGAACGAGCGGGGCTACCCGATCGTCAGCGGGCCGTAAATTATCCGGTAGATTGGACTGCGTGAGGAGGCCGAAATGAAATCCCAGATCAATGACCTGGTTGCCATGCGGGATATCGAGTCTCTGTCGGAGGTGATGGAAGAGCACGATGACTGGATCGTCCAGATGGACGCCGCCGAAGGCCTGGTCAAATTGGGCGACCGGCGCAGGTTGGAATACCTGCTAAGCGCGCTGGAGGGCGAAGACGACGAAATGCGCGAGGTAGCCCAGGAAATCCTGGCAAACCCGGCTGTGGCAAGGATGCGGGAAGAGATCGAAGCCGAAGAACGCCGGGCGCTGGTTGCCTCTATCGAACAGGCCAAAATCCGCTTGCAGAAGGGCAGGAAAGTCTTTACCTACAAAATGGTCTATCTGTCAGCGGGAGAGATTCTCAGCGAAGACACGTCCGAAGACGGCTTCAACATCCTTGACCTGGACAAGGCTGGGCTGGCAGGCTGGGAGGTGGTCAACGTCATCCCGCGGCGCCGCCAGGTGCTGGTCAATGACATAGACGATCATTTCGTCGGGGCATATTTCCTGCTCAAAAAAGAGTTGGCTCCAGAGGAAAGCGCCGAATTGGATGAGTTACTGTAGCCTGGCTCAATCGTTCCTGTCAATAGGCTACCCTCGCGTGCCAGGTATCCGCTGAACAAACGATGTGTGCATATTTTCGTTTGATAAACATAAAATATCTGATAAAATGAATTTATGAGCATTCCAAGAGAGGTTACTTTACAGGCGGAATGATACCTCGATAGAGATGAGGCGCTCCTTTTTGTTGGCGCTCGCCAGGCTGGGAAAACTACGATTCTCCGACAATTGGAAACTACTATCAGGAAAAAGAGCCAACCTGCCATTTTTCTCAATTTGGAAGATAGAGAAATTCTCTCCCTTTTGAATCATTCACCAAAGAATCTCTTCCAGATTGCGCCATTGACCTGCGGGTTAGAACCTGTATTTTTGGCGATGAAATTCAATACCTGAAAGACCCAACCAACTTCATCAAGTTCTTTTTCGATGAATATCGAGGAAAAATAAAGATCATCGCTTCTGGGGCGTCAGCCTTCTTCGTCGATCGAGGTTTCCGCGATTCCCTGGTCGGCAGAAAAAAATCTTCACTGTTTACACCCTTTCTTTCCGTGAATTCCTGATTTTTAGCGGCTATCCGCGAGCGATGTTGGCGCCCCTGGAAGAAAAAAAGGATGTCCTGAACGATATTCTCTATTCTTGATAAAGAAGGATATCTACGAAGCAGGCGTCAGGAGTGAGGAGATATTTTACAAATTATTCAAAGCCCTTGCCCAACAAACTGGAAGCCTTGTGAACGCTTCCGAACTGTCTTCCATGTTAGGAGTTTCTAAAACAGCAATTGATAACTACCTTTACATCATGCGAAAGTCTTTTCACATCGAATTGATCAGGCCGTTCTATCAAAAGGTCCGTAAAGAGATTACCAAAATACCCAAGGTCTATTTTTATGATCTTGGACTCGAAATGTCATCTTGAATAATTTTGATCTCTACGAAACACGCCTCGATAAGGGTCAGATATTGGAAAACTTTTTTTTCAGAGCCATGCTGAACAAAGTGACCGTAGGTGAAATACGATACTGGCGAACCACCGGGCAAAACGAGGTTGATTTTGTCGTTTATGATACGGCATAC
>JBBITF010000077.1:2879-13394 GCA_037440925.1 Chloroflexota bacterium | reverse complement strand
CCCCCGCCGAAGATGGAAAAATACCGAATTATTTTTTCAAGTTTCATGAGTTATCGGACTCCAAAATGGGTTGCGGTGGAGGCCGCGCTATGTTGTAAACCGTTGGATTGCCAAATCCAACGAAGCAATAAGGCAATTTTGCGGATGGCTTGACAACCTTTGCATGCACACAGAATTCTTGCACAAAAAATAAGAATTTCACTTGTAAGTAACACACTGCTCTCTGTTTTCTAACCATCTACTCTCTAAAAATCCTCACATGCCGCCTCGGCTCCTTTCCATACGAATGCGAGGTCAACTCAGCCTGACGCGCCATCTCGTGCTGCAAACGGCGCACCAGAGAGGGCCCAGGCGGCAGGTCTACCCAGCGCTCGCCGTTCAGCACGGCTTGAATGGCTTGCTGGGTTTGTTGGCGCACATAGTCCATCTCGCTCGATGAGGTTTGCACGCTAGGCAAATTGAACAGATCGCTCAGGAATTGTTCGATTTGGTTGACTGTGTTGGCACGCAGCACGTAGATGGGCATACCTCGCGCCTCGGCGTCTACAACGGTGTGCTGGCGGTTGCGGTAGTAGGAGCGCAACGTCACTAACGCGTTGGCTTCCTCCACGTCGCGCACTACAACAGCCGGCACGCCCAGCCGTTTGGCGGCCTGCATCAGCCGATTGCGCGCTACGCCATACGGGTAGATGCGGATGGTCTGGAGCGGCGCGCGCGGCTCGGAGGGGGCAGCGAAATCCGTTTCAGGGGCGGGGAGGGATTGGGAAACGGGAGCCGGCCGAGGCGCGGTCCGAAGCGGTCCTTTTCCGTTCGCTTCCATCTTGGGACTTGAAGCGGTCGCTGCTTTTTCGATTTTGATCTGCCCGTCGGCGTCACGCATCCGAATTTCGGGCGGGATGGGAAACCCGCGAAGAAGGGCGTCTACCGAGGCCATGATGTCGGGGTGGACGGCAAAGCGGTCGCGGTTTTGAATTTCGATCAGAACGTCAAAGGTGGGCGGCGCGCGTCGCTCCAGGACGGTTTTCTGCGTGCCGCGCCGACGGGCTTCCTCGTCTGACAGGGTGACGGCTTCAATGCCGCCTACCAGGTCGCTCAGGGTGGGGTTGAGCAGCAAGTTGTCGAGGGTATTGCCGTGTGCTGTGCCGATGAGTTGTACTCCGCGCTCGGCGATGGTGCGCGCTGCCAGGGCTTCGAGTTCGCGCCCAATTTCGTCAATGACGATGACTTCAGGGTTATGGTTTTCGACCGCTTCGATCATGACCTCGTGCTGAAGCATCGGTTCGCGCACTTGCATACGGCGCGCCTTGCCCACAGCCGGATGCGGCACGTCGCCGTCGCCGCCGATTTCGTTGGAGGTGTCTACGATAATGACGCGCTTGTTTTCAGCCAGGATGCGGGCGGCCTCGCGGAGAAGGGTGGTTTTGCCTACGCCGGGGCGGCCCAGGATGAGGATGGATTTACCCGATTCGATGATGTCTTCGATGATGTCAATGGTGCCATACACGGCGCGGCCAACGCGCAAGGTGAGGCCGACGATCACGCCCAAGCGGTTGCGGATGGCAGAGATGCGGTGCAGAGTGCGTTCGATACCGGCGCGGTTATCGGCATCGAAGGAGCCGACGCGCTCATCCACGTAGTCGATTTCGGCGCGGGTGATTTCGGTATGGCGCAGTACGATTTCTCGTTCCACAAAGCGGGCAGTTGGCACGCGCCCCAGGTCAAGAATAATTTCGAGCAGGTTGTCGCTATCGTTAGCCTTCTCGACGGCATGGCGGATGTTAGAGGGGAGGACGTCTAGCAGGGCGTCCAAATCGTCAGTAATGTGATGTTGAGACATGTCAAATCTTTTCAAGGGTCTGGACGTTCATTTTTGAGGCTATTATACTTGTTGTGCGCAAAGGTAAGGCAGTTAAATTTGGCTTCTTTTGCAAGTTTATCCGTTGATTGCATTGCAAAAAAAGAAAGTCTCAACGCAAAGACGCCAAGGCTCAAAGAAAATGGATTGTACTGCCTGCCTTTATAAGACAACAAGACCTTCACATAAAGTACACAAGTAAACAAGTACACAAGTATAATAAGTATACAAGTATTGTGCCTTGGTGGGTAAGTCGTACGAAACCGTACTCTCGAGACTCTGGGTCTGTTTATGCCAAATATCGTATCGCCACTAGAATATTGTTCAACAGGACATGAATGAAAAATAAACTCAACCGACGCGATTTCTTGAAACTGAGCGGTGCGCTTTCTTTAGGAGTCATGCTGCCGAAAACGCTGAATACTTTTTCGGCGCCATTTTCTCAGCCTGGGCCTAAGAATATCTTGATTATCGTCTTCGATGCTTTGTCGGCATACAACGTGCCGTTGTATGGATATCCGCGCAACACAATGCCCAACCTGGAGCGCCTTGCCAGGCGCGCCATCGTATATCATAACCATTATGCCGGCAGTAACTTTACCTCTCCTGGCACGGCCTCGTTGCTGACCGGCACGCTGCCATGGACGCATCGTGCCATTGCCTTTGGAGGCAAAGTTGCCTCTGACTTTACTTCCAAGAATATCTTCCATGCGTTAGGCGGTCATTATGCGCTGGCCTATACTCACAATACGTGGGCAGATATTTTTCTAAAACAATTTCAGAACGATATCGAGGAATTCATCCCTCGCGCCAGCCTTTATCTCTCCTTTTACGACGCTACCATTGGCAAAATCTTCCACAATGACGAAGACCTGGCAGCAGTCAGCTGGGCGCGGACGATGAAGATTAAGGAGTATGGCTTTGCGTATTCTTTGTTCCTGTCGCGGTTTTACGAATCCTTGATTCGCTATCAGGTCAAAAGCCTTGAGCCGCTCTTTCCGCTTGGTTTTCCTACCTCCGGCTCGGATGGAGGTTTCATCCTTGAACAGGCACTGGATTATCTCTTGCGGCGCATGGAAGCGGCCCCAAAGCCCTTCGTTGGCTACTTTCACTTCTTACCGCCGCACAAACCTTATCGGCCGCCTCGCGAATTTTATGAGACTTTTCGAGGTGATGGTTATCTACCCCTTGAAAAGCCAATTGACGAAGAAATGACCCGCGCCGGGCGCGAAAATTTGGCGGTCGAGCGCCGTTTTTACGATGAATTCATCCTGTATTGCGACCAGCAATTTGCCCGCCTGTATGATGCCCTCGAGACATCGGGCTTGCTCGATAGTACTTATCTCATTTTGACCTCTGACCATGGTGAAATGAACGAACGCGGCGTCAGCGGGCATGGCACCCATTTGTTGTATGAGCCGATCATCCGTGTGCCGCTGGTTATCTTTGAACCAGGGCGCGAGACGGGCTTGCATGTGTACGATCCGGTCAGTTCGATTGATCTTTTGTCCACACTAGCACACTTGAGCGGCCAGCCTATCCCAGATTGGGTAGAAGGAACCATCTTGCCGCCTTTTGCTCCCTCGTCCAAAAGAAATGTGTATGCGGTGCGCGCTACCCAAAACTCGCCCTCTGCGCCGCTGACGGTTGCATCTGTGGCGCAAATCACCGAAAACTATAAATTACATTACTACTTTGGTTATAAAAACCTGCCGCCAGATGGAATAGTGAAACTGTTCGATATACAGGCCGATGCGGAAGAAATGACCGACCTGTCTCATGCTAAGAAAACAGTTACAGACGAATTACTTGCTCAACTCAAGGACAAACTGCAAGCAGTGAATCGACCTTACCTGAGCGGATGATGCAAACCAATGGCGCCTTGTCCGCTAAACAGCGTCATTCTTCACAGGGTTCTACAGAAGACAAAATCAGAGACCGCGCCGCAAATTGTTGCGGCGCGTTTTTTTGCCATCAGGACGGGGTACAGGGTGTTTTGGACGTGCATAGCGCGCCTCACACCTCCCGCCTCGCTTGATCGCGACGTTACAAACTATTTCAAGGCGTGGCGGTTGGGGTGGCTGTTGGTGTTTCAGCCGCCCCTGTGGCAGGCGCGCTGGTGCTGGTAGGCGGACGAGTAGCGGTGGGCGTGACGATGTTGACAGGGATGATCAGCGTCTGGTAGGCTTGCAAAAGATTTGGATCTTCGATCTTGTTTTCCTTGATGATTTCCTCGACCGTGCTGTTGAATTTGGAGGCAATGCCGGCCAGCGTATCGCCGGGCAGGATCTTATATTGCAATTTGGTGCCGCGTGGAATATCGGGCGGCAGCAAGGTAGCCGTTGGCGCACGCATCCCTGGGTTGGGAATCGAGATGACCTGCCCAGGATAGATGACGCCGTTGGCCAGTTCAATGGCAGGATTCAGGATGAGGATGAGTTGGATGCCATCCTCCGCCAGGTTGAATTTTTCAGCAATCAGGATAAGATTGTCGCCTTCTTGAACGGTATAACTGAAGGGCGCAGCAGGCGTGGCGGTTGACGTTTCGGTAAAAGTGGGCGTGATGGTGGGCGTTTCGGTGGGCGTGAAAGTAATGGTAGGGGTAAATGTCAGGGTAGGGGTGGGGGTATCGGTGGCAAATAAAGCATTGAGCGGCTTGCTTGGCCCGGTCAGCCAGATGACCAGCAAGATGATGCCAATCAGCACCAACAGCGCCGCCCCGCCCCAAATGATGAATGCTTGATTCTGCTGGCGACGCTTGCGATAATTACTGATCATTCTGCTTGTGGGTTTTTTATTTTCCATAGTCGCTCCTCGTTTTGCAAAAGTGTACGTTCTCGATCAGCGGATTCATCATTGAACACATGCAATCAGCAGTCAACGGCTATCAATGGCGCTCAAGAGACTCAAAGGGGTGAGTCTCTAAAGGACTGCTAGAGTATTCAAGGATGGGATTACCGCATCGGCGCTACCCTGAGCCTGCGTACCAGGAAAATGACGGCAACCAACACTGCAGCCATCCCCACCAGGCCCGGCAATCCCACTTCATCGGCAAAGCCTGAGCTCGGCAAAGCAGTTGTAGTGGGAAAAGGCGTCAACGTCAGGCCAGCCACTTGGGTAAAGCCAGCCATTACAGTGGCCGTGCCAGGGTTGGGCGTATTGGTAACCAGCGGCGTGTTGGTAGCCGAGGGCTGGGCTACCACCGGCGTGTTGGTCGGAGGCGGCAGTGTAGGCGATGGCTGCGGCGTAAGAGAAAGGTTGAATGCCATAGCAGTAAGCGTCAAGGCGTCATTGATCTGCGCTTGCTGGGTTTGCACCGAGCTCTGAGCCGCCGTCTGGTTGGCGCGCTGGGGCAGGTAGACCAACACAATCACTGCCACACAAATCAGCGAGAGCAACACAATGCCGCCCAGAACGCCTGCTGCAATCAAAAAAGTACGGTTGCTCGACTCTTCTGGCGGCGCTTCGGCTTCGTCATAATTCAGGTCTTCGCCTTCGTACATAACTCACTCCTCGCTTTCGTAAATTCGTTCCACCCGCAGTTCAACCGCGAGCAAACGGGTATGCAAGTTTCTGCTCATCGTATTATCCCACAATTTCCAAATTCACCAAAGGAACGAGGATTTGTTCTCCGCTTTCCAGGCGCACTTCAGCGGCGCGCGCCCGTATGCCGCTAGGCAGGGTCGTCAAACCGCTTTTCAAATGCATCAGAGTCCCCACTGCGCCGGCGTGAGGTGGGCGGCGTATCCACACTGTCTGGCCGGGCGCCAGGGTATCTATATCGGGCGGCAGGGGAGGCTCTTGCGTGACCTGTAAGGGGATGATGATTTCGGGTCGTTTGCCCGTGTAACGGTCGAAATTTTCTGCATTGATTGACACTTCGCGTTTGACGCTGCTGAATAGGAGCCTGGAAGCCGCAGAATTCATCGGAATTTGCCCAAAGCCCTCGATGGAAATAATGGGAAAAGGCATTTGCATTGCCGTTGAGAGCAGCGCCGGGGAGATGCTGGACAAAATCAAGCCGCGCAAAGACACTTCCTCCGCCACCCGCAACGTATCTGCGTCGCGGATGAAGCCGCCCAGCAGGATGGAGCCTCGCAGACTCACGTCCAGACTTGAAGCGGTGATCACCTCATCGGGCGTCTCGCTCAGACTCACCATCGAGCCTGATTGGATGCGTCCGTTTCCCCATCTTCCCTGGATAAGCGCGCCAACAGTGCGAATGACTGCGCCGCGATTAGGAATGATTTGGATGACAGTTCCGCCCAATCCGGCTTTCAGTTCCAACGAGGCGTCGCCTGCGGCAATGAGCACTTGCCCGCCGCCGCTCACGACTACTCGTCCATCGCACGGCGCTTGAACAGAACGCGGCATAATGCCGCTGCCCACCGCCAGTTCGCTGCCCTGATTGACTTCATCTCCCACCTTGACGCGCAATAATCGGTCGGCTTGGGAGGCAGAGACACCCAACGCGCGCGCCACATCCACCAGTTTATGTTCACGCGCCCAGGAAGCCTCGGCAATGGTGTCGGTGGCATTGACCTTTTGACCCATTTTGGCAAGTACATTGCCGTCTATGGGCAAGGCGCGCTCGCGTTCGATGGCGGTAAACGGCAGAACATGGTAAACAGGCGCAAGCATACATCAGCCTCCCACAAACCAGTTCCACTTTTTGAGCAGTTCGCGGCGGCGCACCGGGTCGCTCGGCAATTCTAATGGGCGGCCTCGCGCATCGAACACCACGCCAATCGCGCCACCCGTCACCTGCACAGTCGCGTTGCGTCCTGGCCCATTGCCGATGTCGGCACGGTGCAATGGACGGAGAGTGAGGCGCGCTGTTTGGCCGGGCGCCAACGGCAGCGCTTCCAACCCGCCAAACTTGACCTCCACCTGCGCTTCATTACCATCGGTATATTTCAGATGTGCGCGCAAGATAGGAAAACCGTAAGGCGCTTGACCAACCACCGAAACGACCGTTCCCAGGCTCATGAACGCCCCTGATTCGAGAATATGCACCGGCAGCAGGGGATTGAATTCGGCGGCTACGCCCAGCAATGGCAGCAGGTTGTTCTGGTCGAGAATAATCGAGGTGACGCCTACCGGCTGGATGGCATCCAACAACAGCAAGAGACTCTGCCCACTGATGGGGGCGTCTCCCACCACCCCGCCCGCGGCTAAAATCGGCTCAAATACGGGCAACAAATCGGGCTGCAGAGGGCGAACCGTGCGCGGGAAGTTCCTTTTGACTGCTTGAACGGCCAAATAGAGCGCCTGGCGGGAAACCGCTTGTGCAATGACGCGTTCTTCCTGAGTAGCCGGCAATGTGCCGGGAAAGAGTGAGCATTGATAGAGATAATCGCGCACCACAGAAGGGGAAATGTCCAGGTGCATCCAGCGCACAATGTCTTCGATACGGCAATAGCGCAACAATGCTGGCAGGTTTTCGCCCACTCCCAGTTCAGGATACACGCCCAGCGTCAATTTGCTGCCAAATGCTGCTGCTACTACAGCAGCAGTGGCGCCGATATCCACGCCCAAGATACCGCGGCTCGAGCCACTCATCTGACTCAGGAAACGAATGATGCGTCCTTCTGCATATGCGGTAGGCAGGATGTGCCCTCCCGACCAGGCGGCAAGTTCGGCCAGGCCGGGCATCTGGCGTTTACGCACATCTACAAAGACCTGGGCCAGTTCGCGGGCTGCGGGCGTCAGGTCTTCGGTTTCGAGCGAAGGGCGGATGTTGGGGCTGATGTGTAGAGAGGCTGTCCATTTTTCCAGCGATGATTTGATCTCGTCCGTCAGGCTTTGGTTACCGGCAAACAAAACGGCGGGGCGCTTTTCTGGCGGCGTCAGATAGCAGGCCAGGCCAATCGACTCGATCATTTTTCGAATGGAGCGAGTAGCGCCGCCGTCTGTGCCGCCTGCCAGCAGGATGACATCTGGGCGAGCGCGCAGCAGGGCGTTGAGCTGTTCATCGGCTTTGCGGTGGTCGTTCAAGCCAAACGTCTCTACCACTTGCAGGTAAGCAGTCTCGGCCAATTTGCGCGCACTTTCCAGAGAAACATCCGAAAGCAATCCCACCACCACAGCGCGCAGCGTGGGGCCAGCCGAAAGGGTGACCGCCAGCGCGTCTACGCCAGAACCATCCAGTTGGGTCGGCTTGATTAACTGCTGGTCTGCGTCCAAAAGAATTCTGCCGCTGATGGCTTGCAAATTGGCAATGGCCTGCCGGACGCCAAGCGAAACGTCTTTGAACGGCGCCTCGGCTGTAGAGGGCGCCTGTCCCTGCGCCAGGAAACGATATTCTCCTTCGACCACGTCAAATAACGCCGCTCGCGTGGTCGAAGCGCCAACATTGATAGCCAGGAGGGAACTATCTTCGAGCAAGGAGATGGGCATACATCAACGACCTAACAAACGGAAAACGAGGTCTCGAATAGAGGACAGGCGTTCGGCCAAAGCGGTCAAGGCGGCTATATAGACGCCCGCAAAAAGCAAGCCAAACGTAATGGCAAGATAGAGACGCCCAAGCCAGCCCACAGCCTCAATGATGGGATTGCGTCGCACGGCGCCATCCGGTTTGCGGCGGGCTCCAAAATGGAAGGAGGCCAGCACGCTGATTGTGCCTGCCAAGGCTACACCGCCGTTGAACAGGAAAAGTAGGGGGTTGTCGCCGCGCGCTGTAGCCGCCCGCAGGTCGAGGGCAGCCGCTGCGGCGTAGACCTGAGGGAGGAGCGTTCCCAATACGCCGCCGCCAATGGCAACCGCTGCGCCTACGCCCACCAGATACGCAGCCGGTATCTGTCCCCACGAAGATAAGCGAGGCGAGATTTTGGTCAACAGAAGAGCGCTGGCGACCAGGGGAACCGCCAGCCAGATAACCCCTATGGGGTTGCCAAGAGCGGCGATGGATAAGAATGGACGCAGCAACAAAGGCCAAAGTACCTGATGTACAGCCACTGCCACAGCATAGCCAGCCGCTACCCCTACGAAGATATAGATTGCCGCGCGGAACAAGACCTGATCTCCAAAGAGATAGCTCAATATGAGAACCGTGAACAGAAATCCGACCACGAGCGAAACGCTCATTTGCCACGCTCCCTTTGGCGAGAGCGCCAATAGATAGCCAGATTCCACGTTCCCCCCACCGAAATCAACAGGATAGCAGTCATCAACCCCATGCCATAAGCGTCCCAATAACGGCGAGCCAGCCCGGGCCGCCCGCCGTTGATCTGTTCGATAGGAGCGCTGCTTCCCAAGCCAACCACCAGCCCCTCTATTTGCTGCGATTGGACGTATGGCTGGAGCATGGGGCCGGCTTGCGCGCTGGCAACAACCAGCAAGGAGGCCTGTCCCATCTTGCCTTGTGTTTGTTCGATCCACAGGCGTGCGCTGTCGGCGTCGCCGGTTAGCAAGATGACCGCCGCAAATTGAGACAATTGCCGGACGTTTTGCAAGACAGGGGTTTCCCAGGCTGGTTGACCGTTTAGATCGAACGGCTTGGTCTCAAGCGGGTTTTCGGCGAATGCCAACGCCCCGGCCGCGCCGCCAGGCAAAAAGCCTAGATTGACATAGGATTGCCCGGCTTGATAATACGTAGAGACTTGCGTATTCCCCAGTTTCATGAAGCGTTCGGATAAACCTGCGCCGATTGGCGTGGTAGAAATCAGGCACAGGCGCGGATGCTTCAAAAGCACCATATAGTCAATCAGAGGCGCCGCGCTGGCTTCCAGTTCTCCCGCCAGAGCAGCCTCATAATCGAAGACGACCAACACGGCCGCATCTGGAGGCAGGTTGCTTTCGATGAATTGCTTGGCGGCGTTGGTCTCGTTAGGCACACTGAACGGCAGCGGGGCTATATTCGTGTTCAAGAAAACAGGGATGCCGACCGCCAGCAAAAGGAGCAGCGCCAACAACTGTCGCAGGAGACGTTGTGAGAATATCGCTGCCGTTGTTTTCATGGGCTGCGGATAAGCCTCCCCTACCAGCAATTGTTCCAGCAAGGACGCGCTGTTTTGCTGCTCTTCGTTGGCCCGCAACTTGAGCGAGTAAGGTTTGGGTTTGCTAAAAGGGGTGATTTGCTCCGGAAGCGGCAAGACGCCTCGCAAACCAGCCAGCGGCCCCTTCTCTTCCAAAGGCTGCTCAGATGCGGCTGTTTCGCTTTCCGAAAGGACCGCTTCCACTGGACGCATCGCCCGTACCCAGGAGGGCAGTTCGGCCGGGCTGAGCGCGCTTTCTCCGCTTTCCTCTGTTGGCGTCTTGCTCTGTTCGCCGCTTCCGATATTGGACAGCCAATCTGGCATTTCCATCGAAAAGATGGCGTCCACATCTTTGCTGGAAAGAGGCGCGCCCTCGTCGTCTACAAAGGCGGGGATGGCCAACTCTTTGCCGGGGGAGGGTTGTTCCTTTTGTCCAAGGACGGCCATCCAATCGGTGGTTTTGCCGCTTTCAAGGCCTTGTTCCTCATCGCTGGGGGAAACAGTTTGCTCCATGGAGGCCAGCCAGTCAGGTACGACTTCCCCAGAGGGCAGCAATGGTTCTTCGGTGAAAGCAGAGACAGGACTCTCGGATTGCGTTTTGCTCTCTTGCGCGGAAGCAGCCAGCCAATCGGGCAGGTCCGCGGCCGATTGGGCAGGTTCTTCGGTCAGGGCGGGCGTCGA
>JBBITF010000077.1:0-2779 GCA_037440925.1 Chloroflexota bacterium | reverse complement strand
GATTGGGCAGGTTCTTCGGTCAGGGCGGGCGTCGAAGCGGGCGGTGAGGCGGCGCCAGGCTCCTCGCCAAGGCCGGCCAACCAATCGGGCAGGTCTGCGGCCGATTGGTCAGGTTCTTCGGTCAAGGCGGGCGTTTGCGGCGCGGCCTGCGTTTCTTCTTCAAGAGAAGCCAGCCAATCGGGTATATCTGCGGACGGCAAAGATGGCTCTTCTGTGAAGGGCGTCGCGGGAGGCTGCGACACGGCGTCGGGTTCTTCCCGGACAGAGGACGACCAGCCAGCCATACCTGTTGGGGGAGGCGCGTTTTCTTCTGTGAAAGCGGTTCCGCTTTCCTCTTGTTCGTGAGCCTCGGCTTTGCCACCGCGCTCTGGCTCGGCAGATTTTAACCAATCGGGCAGGTCCATGTCGAGACCCACAGAGTCGGGGGACTCGGCCTCAGGCTCGAAGTGAGTCTCCAGGCCGGCGCGCCAGTCCAGGTCCGAGGAAGAGGCGCTGCTTGATTCGAGAGGGCCAGCCTCTTCTCCTTTTCCCTGGCGTGCCAACCATTCAGCAAGTTCATCTTGGGCGCCTTGCGCTGGAGCGGAGGCCGCCGACCCCAAGTCGGCAATCCAACCGGGCAGGGCTTCTGTGCCGCTTGCCTCGGCGGTGGGCGTTTTGGATGAAACGGGAGGTTTTTCTTCGGCCTGCGGGCGCTTTTGACCGCGCAGGTTGGCAAGCCAATCGGGAATCTCTTCCTCGTCTTCGGATTGGGACTGCAAACCGGCCAGCAAATCTACCGCTTCGGGTTGCGCAGCCGCTTCTTCCTGGGCCGCGGCCTCTTCCGTTTCCTCCTCAGCCGCTTCCTTCGCCTGTTGGCGCACCTGGCGCAGCCATTGGGGGAGAATAGGCTCTAACTCGGCGGTGGACTTTGGGGTGGGCTGTTCGCCGGGCCGGATGGGCGGTTGGGAACGGCTCAGTTCGTCGGTCAGGGGCCGCAGACGCGCGTTACAGAACTGGCAGGTGTCCAGGTCAGGCGGGTTGGGTTTGCCGCACATCGGGCAGGCGATTTCCTTCATCACTTGCCTCCATAGGGACGATCCATGCCGAACAAGACGCGCAAACCGGCCGTGAGGCCCCCCAACGCGATGCCCAAAAGCAAGCCGCGCGCGCCGCCGCTGGCAAATGGTTGGATGAACCAGAATTGGATTTCACTCAACAGCGGAATTTTGCCGATGGGCAGAGGCGCAGCCGCCAGCAGACCAAAAACGGCCACCGCCAAAAAGATGAGGGTCATCACATCGGCGCGCCGCCGTAACAGGCGAATGCTGGCATAGACTAGCGTCACCGATAGCAGGGCCATCAGCGACGCTTCGACCGGCACAATCACAGCGTCTAGCACTACGCGCATCACATCGCTGTTGGGTCCCACAGCAAGCCCAAAGCAGGCCGAGAAGACCAGCGCAATGATCAGCAAGGCGCTCAATACGCTGTCTTTTTGTTTGGTGCGGATTTTCTTCCAGTGAACGCCCAAAAGATTGAAAGCGCCGACTACCACCGCTACTGCTGCAAGGATGATTGCCCATTGCACCAGCAGCAAACGCATTTGCAAGAGCGTTCCCAGCGGGAAGAGATAGCCTGCCAGGACGAGCAGTCCAAAGGCAATCGCCACGCCAGCGGCCAGGATGCGCATCAAAACACCCCCAATAATTTCAAGCCCGAAACAGCCAACAACGCCAGGATAACAAGCCAGCGCAGAAGATCCTGCGTTTGTAAACTGGCCTGGTGCGCCGCGCCTGCGCCCGCGTAGGCGCCGGCAGCGAACAGTTCCTCGCCAATCAAGGGCTTTTCGAGGCTGGCAAACAACACCGCCTGAGCCGAGAGTTGATCGGCAGCGGCTACAATAAGAGCATTGGCGCGCTCAGCGGCATCGGTCAACAACCCCACTTCTGGCCCAAAATGGCCAGCCAGAACGTTGAGCGACACATTTTCATCTCGAATGGAGGGGATGGCGCCGGCCGCATACGAAAAGGGAGAAAGACCGCTCAGCCGAGTGGAGACAGGATCATACGCTTCTTCTGCGCTGGCAGCCTTGTAGCCGCTGCGGGCCGTGTCGCCTGTCAAGATGGCTGTCACGCCTTCGCCAGAGGTCACGACCGGCGGCTTGTCGCTTACAGAGGTCAATTCTGCCAAATGGCGCAACAAGCCCAGCGCAGCCAGCGTCGCAGCACCATGCGCTTGTTGCAATCCACCCCACCCCAGCGTGATGTGCAAGCGCGTGCCATCTTCAACAGACAGGCCGATGGCGCGCCGTAATTGTGTGAATGCAGCGATTTCTCGGAACACGGGCGCCTTTTTGCGTTGCAGCAGGGTAAATCCTAGCAGCAGACTTGCCGTCAAAACAATCAATAACAACGCAATCATTTCGTTCATAGGAGATGTTCCCCTCTCAAGCAATCAACAAAGGCCATCGTCTCGTCGCTTTGTTCGAGCATGGCAGCCAAGGCTTCGAGTTGTTCTCCGTGGTGAAAAGGGCGCAAGAAGTGCAATACTTGGGCTGCAAGCAAAGCAAAAGGCATACCTGCTTCAAGCAGCCAGGCAGTCAAGGTATCCAATTTCATACTTCGGAGATGTTCGACCCAAGACGGCCAATAGGCGCGTATCGTTTGCATGAATAGAGTATAGCATAATTTTTAAGGACGGTTATCATCTGCGCCTTG
The DNA here is from genome assembly GCA_037440925.1 of Chloroflexota bacterium. GTDB lineage: Bacteria > Chloroflexota > Anaerolineae > Anaerolineales > Villigracilaceae > JAABUE01. The sequence continues at coordinate 83 of JBBITF010000077.1, read as the reverse complement.
CCCCATTGGGGCTAATTCAAGGAAATGTTGACTCCACTGCAAAAACGAGAGGACAAATTTTATCCGAATACCCTCCTCAAAAT
>JBBITF010000076.1:7784-13964 GCA_037440925.1 Chloroflexota bacterium | reverse complement strand
TGCGGACATTCCTTCTGTTTGCATATCAAGTTACTTATTTCCGGTAAAGTCTATTCAAGAACTGGGCAACGAAATCGCGTTGGAATCCGTCTCGCAGGAGGCGTTGTACCAAGCCGTGTACAGCGCCCGCATCACCGCCAGAAAACCCTGACCCTCCGTGAAAAGCCCTAACCACCAGGTATAAAGCCTTGTAGCATTTTTGGATATTGGGTATAATGCCCCCCATTCCAAAGGCAATGATGGGAACGAGTAAACCCGTCCATGCTGGCAGCGAGCCCGGGCGTGGTGTGAGCCGGGTCAGCCAGGCGGGTTGAAAATCCTCCCGAAGCCGCGAACAGAAAACAAAGTTCAGCGAACAATGTGAGTAAGGAAGCCGGAGTCGTTCTCCGTTATCAAAGACGCGGGGATGCGGCAACAAGTCCCCGATGAAGCGCCTGCTTCGATGCTTTTGTCAGGCAGGAAACAGAGTGGTACCGCGTGAGCATGTCTCTCGTCTCTGTGTAGAGACGAGAGTTTTGTTTTGACCGTCAGCCTTTCTTATCCGACTACCGAATATTAGACTTTCCAACCAGGAGACTGTCATGTTCAAACCTGTATCTCCCAAACTCGATATACCCTCTATGGAAGAGGGCATCCTGAAATTTTGGAAGCAAAATAATATCTTTGCCAAGACAGTCGAGCAGCGCAAAGGCAGCCCAGAATACGTCTTCTATGAAGGTCCGCCAACAGCCAATGGCAAACCAGGCGTGCATCATGTCCTGGCGCGCGCCTTCAAAGACATGTTCCCGCGCTACAAAATCATGCGCGGCTATCACGTCTCACGGCGTGGCGGCTGGGATACACATGGCTTACCGGTAGAGATCGAAGTCGAAAAACGGCATGGCTTCCAGAACAAACAGGATATTGAGGCATACGGCATCGCTAAGTTCAATGCCGAATGCCGCAAATCGGCCTTCGATTACATCCAAGAGTGGGAGAAACTCACCGACCGTATCGCCTTTTGGGTAGACCTGGAGACGGCCTACGTTACCTTCACCAACGACTATATCGAGTCGGTCTGGCACATCCTGAAGAATTTCTACGACCGCGACCTGCTCTACAAGGGCTACAAAGTCGTGCCGTATTGCGCGCGCTGCGGGACGCCTCTTTCGGACCATGAAGTGGCGCTGGGTTACGACGAAGTTTCCGAGCCTTCGGTTTTCGTCCGTATGCCCGTCGTGGATAAACCCGGCCTATCCTTTCTCGTGTGGACGACCACGCCCTGGACTCTGCCCGGCAACGTCGCCCTGGCCGTTCACCCTGACGTGGACTACGTCACCCTCGAGCGCGAAACCGGAGACGGCGGCAGCGAAAAACTCATCCTGGCAGCCAACCTGGTGAAAAAGGTCTTTGGTGATGAGCCGGTCAAAGTGCTGGATACCTACAAAGGCAAGAAACTCAAAGGCATGAAATATCACCCGCTTTTCACCTTCATGCCGCCTGACAAACCTGCTCACTTCGTGGTCACCGGCGATTTCGTCACCACTGAAGACGGCTCCGGCATCGTCCACATTGCGCCCGCCTTTGGCGCCGAAGACATGCAAGTGGCTGTAGAACATAACTTGCCGGTGCTGATGACCGTTCAGCCCGATGGCACCTTCGTGCCAGAAGTCAAGCCCTGGCGCGGCATGTGGGTCAAGGAAGCTGACCCGCTCATCACCGAAGACTTGCGCGCGCGCGGTTTACTCTTCCGCGTCGAGACCTACACCCATACCTACCCCTTCTGCTGGCGCTGCAAGACCCCGCTCCTGTACTATGCCCGCGAAGCGTGGTACATCCGCACCAGTCAATTCCGCGACCGCCTGGTAGAGCTCAACCGCACCATCAACTGGGTGCCAGAACATATCAAAGAAGGCCGCTTTGGCAATTGGCTGGAAAACAACATAGACTGGGCTCTCTCACGCGAACGCTATTGGGGCACGCCTCTCCCGCTGTGGGAATGCCAGGCATGCGGCCATACCGAAGCCATCGGCTCTGTGGCCGAACTGGCCGAAAAAGCCGGGCGCGATCTGAACGACCTCGACTTGCACCGCCCATACGTGGACGAAGTGATGTATGCCTGCCCGCATTGCCCTGGCCAAATGCAGCGCGTCACCGCTGTCATTGACTGCTGGTTCGACTCCGGCTCCATGCCCTACGCCCAATGGCATTACCCTTTCGAGAACCAAGACAAATTCAAAGAACAATTCCCGGCCGATTACATCTGCGAGGCGGTTGATCAAACGCGCGGCTGGTTCTATTCCCTGCACGCCATCAGCACCCTGCTCATGGATTCGGTCTCGTACAAGAACGTCATTTGCCTCGGCCTCATCCTGGATGGAGAAGGACGTAAAATGTCCAAAAGCCTGGGCAACATCGTTGACCCCTGGGATGTCATTAACGTTCACGGCGCCGACGCATTTCGCTGGTACCTTTACACCGCCACCCCGCCGGGCAATGAACGCCGCTTTTCTGCCGAACTGGTCAGCGAAGTGGTGCGCGACTTTACCTTGACATTGTGGAACGTGTACTCCTTCTTTGTGACCTACGCGAATCTGGACAAGCCGCAACTTGCTTCCGTTACCTGGAGCGAGAGCCAACTCGACCGCTGGTTGCTCTCCGAACTGAACGCCCTCGTCCGCGACGTAACCGCCGCCTACGAAGCCTATGACGTTCCAAACGCCACCCGTCCAATTGCCGCTTTTGTGGAAAAACTCTCCACCTGGTATCTGCGCCGCTCGCGTCGTCGCTTCTGGAAATCCGAATCGGACGCCGACAAGCAAGCAGCCTACCAAACCTTGTACATGGCGCTGACCACGCTTTGCAAATTGCTCTCGCCGACCATGCCCTTCTTGGCCGAGGAACTGTATCAGAATCTTGTCCGCTCGGTAGACCCGTTTGCGCCCGAGTCGGTCACGCTGGCCGAATGGCCGAAATACGAGGAAGCCTTCATTGACGAATCGCTCAACCGCGATATGGCGCTGGTCATGCGGCTGGTCTCGCTGGGACATGCCGCCCGCCAGAAAGCCAACCGCAAAGTGCGTCAGCCGCTGGCCGAAGCCGCCTTTTCGGTGGGCAATGCCGCGGAGCGTCAGGCAGTGACCGCTTTGGCCGACCTGATCGCCGACGAACTGAACGTCAAAACCGTGCGCTTGCTAGACGCCAGCACTGAGGCGGTTTCACACACCGTCAAGCCGCTGCCCAAGCAATTGGGGCAGAAATATGGCAACAAATTCCCGGCCATCCAGAAGGCCATCCTGGCGTTGAATCCTGAAGAAGCGGCGCGCACATTGCTGGCAGGCCAACCGCTCAAAGTGACCGCCGACGGCCAAAAATATCAAATTTTGCCTAACGAAGTGGAAGTCAAGGCGCAAGCCAAAGAAGGCTTTGCAGTAGCCGAGGAGGGCGCTTACGTGGCCGCCCTGGTGACCGAATTGACGCCCGCCCTGATACAAGAAGGCCAGGCGCGCGAGTTTGTCCGCCGCGTACAGGACCTGCGCAAGAGCGCCGGCTTAGACGTAGCCGACCGCATCACGCTGTATGTTGTGGCCTCCGCCGGCTTGAAATCTGCCATCGAAGCGCACCGCGAGTACATCACAGCCGAAACGCTCACCTCCCTGCTGGTCTTCGACTCGCTTCCAGAGGCAGGCGCACTGTTCCAAGAGGAATGGGATGGCGAAACGCTATCTGTAGGGTTGGTCAAGGCCTGAAGCGAGACCTGCGCGGCTACTCTTGAAAGAAAAGTTCCCACCACAATCGCCAGTTAGGCTGGGGGGTGGGGCTTTGAGTCGGCGTAGGAACTTGTAGAGCGGGCGCTCCCGCCTGCCCCAAGATGACGACAGGATGATCGCCATCCTGCTTCATGTGACCTTCGCTGCGCGCCGCATCTTCTATTGCCTGATCCGAGGCGGCGTAAGCGATTTGCGTCTCGAGCGCCGCCTGGGTGAGGGCGGCTTGGGTGGCCTCGCTGCGCACGATTGCGGCTTGTTTGTTCAAACGCTCCAGCGTTTCCAGCCGGGCGTTGAAGTCTATGATGAGGATGACCAGGAAAGCAACCGCGGCGATGATGGCGATACGGCGCCAGTCTATGGAGAAAGTAGGCATAACCGTATCTTACCCCGCCTTACAAAGGTTGGCAAGAGAATAGGTTTCTGGTACAATCCGCCGCCGGGCGTAGTACCCTTCGCCCGCTATCTTTTGCCAGAAAGGGCTTGATGAAATGAAAGTACTCTTAATCAAAGACGTGTACAAATTGGGGCGCGCCGGGGATGTCAAAAAGGTGGCCGACGGCTACGGGCGCAATTATCTCCTCCCGCAGGGGCTAGCCGTACTGGCTACTCCAGGCGCGTTGAAGCAAATAGAGCGCATCCGCTCACAGGCCGAAATTCGCCGCGCCTCGCTCAACGAAGAACTCAAAGGGCTGGCCGAGCAAATCAATGGTGTCACGCTTACCTTTGCCGCCAAAGCGGGCGAGACCGGCAAATTGTACGGTTCCATCACCACGCAAGACGTGGCAACCGCCTTACAGGAAAAGACTCGCTACGAAGTCAAACGCGCTCAAATTGACATGCAGCCTATCCGCAGCCTGGGCGAATTCACTGCCCATGTGCGCCTGACCATGGACTTGGTGCCTGAAATCAAAATTATCGTCCATCGAGAAGGCGAAAGTTTGGAGGCGACAGAAGAGACGCCTGCCAAAGCCGGCAAGAGATCTCGCGCCTCTCAACCTGAGAAGGCCCGCCCGGCCCAAGAAGAGCCGCCTGTGGAAACCCCGGCTGAAGAGCAGCCTGCCAAAGACCAGCCTGCCGAAGAACAACCTGCTTCTTGATGGCTTTAGGATGGGGGGAGCAAGGTTGACCTTGCTCCCCCCTCTTTATTCAGACGATACCGCTCTCGTCACTATCCCCCTCTCTCGCCATATTGCGCTATTCTGGCATTGTAACGCCGACCTTTGGCCGGCGACAAGTTTTGCCTGGAGCGAATAACGGCCGCCTTCGCTGGCATATTAGCCAATCTGTTTCAAATACGCTTCCATGAAATCATCCAGGTCGCCATCCAGCACAGCCTGGGCGTTGCCGCGTTCATGCTCGGTGCGATGATCTTTGACCAGTTGATAGGGGTGTAATACGTATGAACGAATCTGACTTCCCCATTCGGCCTTGGTATATTCGCCGCGCAAAATGGCTATCTCCTCTTCTTTCTCTGCTTGCTTGATTTCCAGCAAACGAGAGCGCAGAACGCGCATGGCATTCTCGCGGTTCTGCAATTGCGAACGTTCGTTCTGGCAAGTGACCACGACGCCGGTGGGCAAGTGGGTGATACGAATGGCAGTGGAGTTCTTTTGCACGTTCTGTCCACCTGCGCTGGAAGACCTGAACACGTCTATTTTCAACTCGGCAGGATCTATTGTCACTTCAGGGTCGTCCATTGTGATTTGCGGCAAGACCTCGACCAGCGCAAAAGAGGTGTGACGGCGGTGCGCAGCGTCAAAAGGAGAGAGCCGCACCAGGCGGTGTACTCCCTTTTCGGAGCGTAGATAGCCGTAAGCATATTTCCCGTTTATGGCCATCGTCACGGACTTGATGCCCGCCTCTTCACCTTCGGTCAGGTCGAGGATTTCGGTCTCGAAGCCGTGCGCTTCGGCCCAGCGCAAGTACATGCGTTCGAGCATGGCGGCCCAATCTTGTGAATCGGTACCGCCCGCGCCGGCGTGGATAGCCAACAGCGCATCATCGCGATCGTAGCGCCCAGAAAACATGGCTGTAAAAGTGCGTTTTTCGAGTTCGTCTTCGATGGCTTGCACTTCTTGTTCCAGGTCGGTCCGAAGACTTTCTTCGTCCAATTGCGCCAATTCCGTGGCGTCGCGAATACGCTCCTCGAACGCACGCCAGGAAGCGACCACCTCGCGCAGAGCGTTGGCCTCACGGATGATGCGCTGCGCCTGGGAGGAGTCGTCCCAAAAATCAGAGGACTCTATTTTCTTGTCGAGTTCGGTGAGTTTTTGTTCTTTGGCTGCCAAGTCAAAGACGCACCATGAGGCGCTGAGTTTGTTCCCCTACGTGCTGTAAGCGTTCCAACAAGTCTTGCATTATTCCTCCAAATCATTACATGTCTACGTGCCTACCTCTTACGTGTTTACGCCTTACGTCTTACGTCTTACGT
>JBBITF010000076.1:0-7684 GCA_037440925.1 Chloroflexota bacterium | reverse complement strand
TTACGTTTTACGTCTTACGTCTTACGTTTTACGCATCCACGTCTCTACCTTCCCCCTGCCTGTCTCCAGATAGAATCCCTTCCACAAACGCATCTGGGTCAAAAAGTTGCAAATCTTCCGGTTTTTCGCCCAAGCCGGCAAACAGGATGGGCAGGCCAAGTTCGCGCTGGATAGCAAAGGCCATGCCGCCGCGCGCCGAGGAATCCAATTTTGCCAGAATGACGCCGGTCACTTTAACGGCCGCTTGGAAGGCGCGCGCCTGTTGCAGGGCATTCTGCCCGGTGGTGGCATCCAATACCAACCAAACGGCGTGAGGCGCTCCTGGCAACGCCTTTCCGATGACACGATGCACTTTCTTTAATTCTTCCATCAAATTAAAGCGCGTGTGCAACCGCCCAGCGGTATCCACAAGGATCAGGTCTACTTTGCGAGCCAGGCCAGCCTGGACGGCGTTGAAGGCGACGGCGCCGGGATCGCTCTCTGGCGCGCCGGCAATTACATCTACTCCCAGCCTTTCGCCCCATATCTGGAGTTGGTCTACGGCTGCGGCGCGGAAGGTATCGGCTGCGCCAAACAAGATAGATTTGCCTTCCTTCTGGAAGCGCTGCCCTAATTTTGCAATGGTTGTGGTCTTGCCAGAACCGTTCACGCCTACTACCAGCAGCACAGATGGCTGCGACGACCATTGTATGGGAGGCGGGGTATCCAGGCGGGCGCGCAATTCCGCTCGCAGGGCCGACCAAAGTTCCTCGGAGCGGAGCAGGCCCTCGCTCCGCACGAAGCGCTGTAAGGATTGTATCACGTCACCGGCGGTTTCGATTCCCATGTCGGCCTGGATGAGCGCGGCCTCCAAATCCTCCCAGGTCTCAGCGGTGATTTCGGTGGCGCCCAGCAGACCGGCCAGCCTTCCAAAAGCAACCTTACTGGTTTTGGACAAGCCGCTGCGCCAGCGGGAAAGAAGGTCAACCATAAAGAATCATTATAACATGGGAGGTCGAATGTTTTGTGTTATACTCGCACTCCAGGAGTAGAAAAATGCCTGAAGATTGGAAAGAAGTATCCGCTGCCTGGAAAGGCGACATGACTTTTATCGGCGAAAATACCCAGGGGGGCGTGGTTCAAATGGGTAGTCTGAATGGAAAGCCCGGCATTGGCCCGATGGAACTCGTGCTGGTGGGGCTGGCCGGCTGCACGGGCATGGATGTTGTGTCTATCCTGCAAAAAAAGCGCGCCCCGCTGACCGACTTCAAAGTCAAGGTGCGCGGTAAACGCGCTGCAGACTACCCGATGGTCTATACTCACATTGAGGTGGAGTACCTGCTATGGGGAAACGACCTGAAGGCCAGAGACGTGGAACAGGCCATTGCCCTCTCAGAAGAAAAATATTGTTCGGTAAGCATCATGCTGGCTAAAACCGCCAGCATCCATTCCAGTTATAAAATTTTAGCGCCTGGCCAGGCCGAGGCGTAGGGATTGACTCCCAGAAAGGTATTTATCGAAAATGGTAGAAGAACCCGTACATGTGACCGATGCAGCCTTCCAAAAGACCGTTCTTGAGTCGCCGATTCCGGTCATCGTAGATTTTTGGGCGCCCTGGTGTGGCCCCTGTAAAATGGTGGCGCCCACCCTGGACAAACTGGCAAAAGAATATGCAGGGAAAATACTGGTTGCCAAAGTAAATACCGACGAAAACCAGGAATGGGCCAGCAAGTTTGGCATCCAGGGCATTCCCACTATGTTGTTTGTTGCGGGCGGCAAGGTTGTACATCGCCAGGTTGGCGCTCTGCCAGAACGCATGTTGCGCGACGTGGTCAGTCAATTTCTCGAAGTCGCGCAGCAGGCATAGCGAGATTCGTTCTGTTGCGCAAAGCAGGCGCGTTCGATGCCAGGCGCATATCTTCTCAAAAAGCAGAATGGAGGGGGCTTGAGAGGATATCCAAGCGCTCATTCATAAAGGAGCCGGGCATGAGCAGGATAGTTGGCCTTACGTTGGCAATGGCGCTTTTCTTGAGCGCCTGCATTCCGGGCATACCCATCCCTGGCTTGACGGGGAATCCCTCCGCCGATGGCCAGGCAACAGAATCTGCTTTGGCCGCTACCCTGGCTGTGGAAACTTTGAACGCCCTGCCCACTGCCACTCAGCCGCTTGAGGATACGCCTGTTCCAACGGTCACCCTGACCAAGACGGTCTCGCCTGCGCCGACCTTATCGCAGACACCGACTGCTAGCGCTACTCTATCTGGAACGCCAGCAACCGATACAGCGACAGTTGCTTTTACTGCGACGCTTCCTCCTACGGGAACGCCTGCTTCAGGGACCCCGCCCTCCCCCACCCCTACGGAGACGTTGCATCCCCGATTCTATGGCACGCAACCGCCGGCTATCCCTTATGGGAAGATTGTGCTGTTCAACAAGTCTAAGCGGGAAGTCTACGTTTCACTGCAATGTACTACCTTAGACGGCAACAAAACTATCCTCGAATACCCAGTAGGAGGCAAGATGCGCATCTCGGCACCGGCCGGGCGCTACGTTTATGTTGCCTGGGTGGGTGGCCGCAAGTTCAATGGCTGGTTCAACTTAGCCAAGAACGGTGAAATCAGTATTACCTTCGAAAAGAACAAAGTAAAAGTTCATTGAAGGTAACTATTCAGCAGGCCCTAACAGCCTGTCGGAGAAGACTTGAAAATTGCCCTATTGCTCCGTTGGATTGCCAAATCCAACGGTTTACAACGTAATTTTGCCCAGTTCGGCCTGGATTTGGCAATACCCATTCTGGGTACTTTCCAGGCCAGCGATGCCTGAATAGTTACCATTGAAGATAAATTTGCAGTGCAAGGATTTACCGCAACACCCCACAACGAATGTGGCACAACTGGACGCAAAGCGCAGAATCCTTGCAAACGCAATCAATTCTGGCAAGTAATTTACCTTATGGAGATAAAAGAAGTAAAATGAAACAAATATGGATATTTTTGTTGGTTGGCGCGTTGGCGATGACGGCTTGCGGCCCAGAGCCAGAACCTACCCTAAGCGCCGCAGACGTACAGGCGACAGCCGTGGCGGCGGCCATGTCAATGGTGGCCGAAACGCAGGCTGCTATTCCGCCTACGCCTCTCCCGCCTACCGACACCCCTCCGCCTACCCTGACGCCCACGATGGAGATTCCCCTGCTCCCGCCCACGTCAATGGGCGGCGACCTGCTCTCTCCGACGAGTGCTGTTGTCATTCCGCCTACCAGCACACCGCCCGCTCCGGCCGGCACTGCCACTTGCAACCAACCTTTGACAAAGTGGGATGGTCAGAGCGCCCAACTGACGCTTCAAAATAACACCAAGCCGAAGGGTGTGGTCACCCTTTCCCTATTCTTCACCACAGAATTGGGCCAATGCGGTTACATTGGCCGTCAGTTCGATAATGTAGCCAAAATCACAGTCCCGCTTGGCACGTTTTCTGCCGGGGCGTTTGTGGATGGGAAAAAAGACTTCAAAGTCTTTGGCGGCGGCGTCATTAATAAACCAGGGAACTGGAGTCTGTGGATTGAAAATGACAGCATCATTCTGAGGGCAGGCTGCGCGCCGAACTGCTAACTGAATGCTTCAAGGAGAATAATGCCATGAAGAAGATGTTCATCCCCATCCTGGCTGCCGCTTTGCTGGTCGGCGCCTGCGGTCCGGAGCCCGAACCAACTTTGAGCGCGGCTGACGTGCAAGCAACAGCCCTGGCCGCTGCTCAAACGATGATTGCTGAGACGCAGGCCGCTATCCCGACCGCTACGCCCATTCCCCCCACCGAAACGGCCTCTCCCACGCCTCTGCCGACGGCTACTTTCCTCTTGCCTACGCAGGCGCTGGAATTGCCCACTACCGTACCGCCTGTCCAGCCAACTACGGCCGATATTTGTAACGACCCCAAACACCTCATCCCCGGCGTAGATGGACCTAAGACCAACTACCGCATTTGGAACGATACCAACGTCCCTGTGAACGGTTCTTTGTATCTGAGCAAGACTCCGCATGGAGAATGCGGTTATCGGGGCTTTTCTATACCCAAGAATGGCAGCATTGTTCTGCAATTGCCAATTGGATGCTATTCTGCCTGGGCCTGGAGCACTGACCCTAAAAAGCCTATCAATGTGTCGGGCTATGGTTTGTGCGCAAATAATACCGATAAGTGGACAATCAAGATTACGTCTGATAAGATTATCATGCTCCCCCCGTAAAAAGTTGCAGCGTCCCGAAGGTTTGGAAACCTTCGGGACGCTGATTCAAGGCCGATTTCTTGCGCAACGCACAAGTAGGGCAGGTCTTTGACCTGCCCTGCACAACTCACAGTGGGGCAGGTCTTTGGCCTGCCTTGCGCAAGTCAAAGACTTGCGCCACACGTAAAACAGGGCTTTGACCCATTCATGCGCCAGCGACTTGACTCGCGCCACGACGCGCGCAAAAGCAGGAAACCATCCACGAATGAAACCACGAATGCACGAATAGTGCGCCCACCATTTGCGTATTCGTGAACAATTCGTGGACTGTCTTCACCCAAAACACTCCGCCAGCAGGGACGGGCACAACGCATCCACCTCCCGCTCTGCCTCGATAGTGCAAGGATTTTTCTGTAAAAGTGATCTGGCATTTTCGGAAGAGGAGTTTCCCAAATCACGGGAAGACTCTGGAAAGACAAAGTTCAGGTCAAATTACCGCCCCCCACGGAAACGGGAACGGCTCTTTTCAAATAGTACCTTATCAATGAAATTCTTGCACAAAAAGCAAGAAAATCAAGGTTGAGAAGAGGAGGCAAACGTCAGTTGTGGAATGACCACCATTTCACGCAACTTCAGAGCCGTAGCAGCGACTTCGCGGCCTAATATTTGTAGCGTTTGCCGACTTTCTTGATAACACCATGCACCCGCAAGCGTTTGAGCAGGCGTGTTACTTGACTGGCCGATTTGCTGCGAAGGTGTTGCCGCAGCTGCTTGTTGGTGAAACCATTGATGAAGAACTCGCCTTGCAACAAGGAGCAAAACAAAACGGTGTCCTCTTCAGAGAAGAGATTGAAGCCCTTGTGACGATGCTGGTTTTCAATTTTGGTTTCAGCCAGTTTATGCAGTTTTTCCACGCCGACGTGCGGGGTGGCGATGGAGGAGATGAACTTGAGGTAGCGTTGATTGGCAGCAGCGAGCGCTTCGCGCAAAGCAGGCAGAGAGTGAATGGTCTTCTTCTCTCGCCTTGGTAGTTGCCATTCAGTTTGCGTCCGAGAAATGTGGCAATATGGGCGGGTTTGACCGCATGAGTAAGGGTTTCCAGGAGAGAGGGGGAAAAGGCTTGCAAAGTATCCTGGCTCTTGAAGACCAGGTCGGTGGCGTACTCGGCTTGCATGATGCTCCAGTGATAGGCGAGGCTCAGCTCGGCGGCGATCGGGCAGTATTGTCGGGCAAACTCATCCAGACGCCGGTGCAGGAGTTCAACATCGAACTCGTTGGCCAGTTGGTTGCGGCGGCGTAATCGGCGATGTGAACAAAAGCGTTATCCACCATTTGGCAGGCAATGCCGCGCGCTTTCAGTTGATTGGCCAGCCAATGGTGCGCATTGAAGTAGAACTGCAAGCGAAAGGGACTCCAGGTCGGAACACGCACATAACACAAGCCCAACTGTTCATCGCTGAAGTAGAAATAGTAAGTTATGCACTTGCCGCTATCCGGTTTCAAATATGTCTTGCCTGTGGCTTTGTCATGCCATGGACGGTACGAAGGGCAGGCTTCCATGGCTCCAAAGATATGCACCAAACCAGGGTGATCACCGCGCTCCTTCAAAATTTGCTGGACACGGTTTTCTTTGCGAAAATCCTTCTGCTTGCGAATAAACTCGATCTTCAATCCGTTGGCCTCTGCCAGCGCTTTCGCGTTTTCCTGAATGCGTTCGCGCAGCGACTCCGCAAACCGGGGGTAATCAAAAATCCGTATGCCTTGCTGATACAGATATTTGGTCATGCCTTGTGCGTAACAAAAAGGCATCAAACTGCCTGTAATCACGATCCGATCATAGCAACTCAGAACTCCATCCAGTTGATTTGCATAGCGTTCCGTAAGCAGTTCGTCCACGGCTCAACTCCAGTCTGTTCAGGTGGGTTGAGCTTTTTAACCACAATGTGCCGACTCTTTCAACCACTTTCTGCTACAATACGCAGGAGGAAAAGCCGCGGCTGGGAAAGCCTTCCAGCTTCTCCCTTTTCTCTCAGCCCTGCTGAGTTACCCCTTGTGCGGCTTTCCCTTTTTGGTTTCGGCTCGTCCGAGTTAGGATGTTCCATGACGAGTAGAGTTCCTTGAACCATATCGTCAATGTAACACCAGGCGCGGATTTGCGTGCCATCTCCGTGAACATGCAACGGTTCGTATTTTAAAGCACGTTGAATGAAAATTCTCATCGCACCTTCCCCCACTTGGAGTAACAATGCAGAAGTTTCATTTTGGGGTTTTGTTATTCCATAACACTTGACATTACTAACGCGCAGCGTTATTATATTTGTGATGATAAAAACCTTTGCAGACAAAGAAACTGAAAAACTTTTTAGGCGCACGTTTACTAGAAAACTGCCTCAAAATATTCAACTCGCCGCCCGGATGAAGTTGGAGATTTTAGATGCTGCTGAAGTTCTACAAGATTTGCGGGTTCCACCCGGTAATCGGCTTGAACGATTATCAGGTGATAGAGAAGGTCAATATAGCATCAGAATTAATGACCAATGGCGCATCTGTTTTACTTGGCGACAAGAAAACGCCTACGATGTAGAAATCGTCGACTATCACTAAGTTTTATATATATTGGTATTGTTTGAGCAGGAGTAAAGAAATGGAAGAAAAACTTTCCCCTATCCATCCCGGTGAAATTCTTCTGGAAGAATTTCTTAAGCCGATGAATATTAGCCAGTACAAACTGGCTAAAGATATTAATGTTCCACCCCGGCGTATCAACGAAATTGTTCATGGTTTACGTGCTATTACCCCAGACACAGCATTAAGGCTATCCCGTTATTTTGGGCTTTCAGAGCGGTTTTGGATAAACTTGCAAACCCGGTACGATTTGGAAGTGGAAAAAGACCGATTGCAAGACCGTCTTGAAAAAGAAGTTCACGTTTATGCTGTAGCGGCTTAACGCATAGTACTTTTGCAAGCCAAAAACAGGCCAGTTGTGATAGGCGGGGTCATCGCTGACCCCGCCCCCACTACAGAACCGGACGTGCAAGTTTCCCCGCATCCGGCTCCTGAGTATACAGGCTGTTGTCATCAGCACCACAATCACAGAACCTTCCAGTGACTGCGACTTGGCAAGTGCGTTTTCAGAGCCGAACGTTCATAGAACGCTCCGTCTTCACTACGTCAGAGACGTGTGTCATAAGACCCTTGCTCATCCAATACCCTGGCCTTCCTGTATACCCGCCCCACGTCAGCCTATCTCTGGCGTTGCCCAGAGCCTTTGCTTCTTGGGGCATCCTACTCCGCTACAGCATACGGCCTGGCCGCCTTCTTTTTGCAAAGAGCCGTAGCGAGTTTCCCCGTTCCGGGTGTCCCTTGTTTCGTGACTTTAGAATGGTGCTTTACGCCGGTGTCCGTTCGAGTGGTTACCATGTTCCAATGTGCGACATGGCCTGAACACAGTCCCTTTTGGGCTTGCCTGTCAACCGCTTTGGCAAG
>JBBITF010000075.1:0-14299 GCA_037440925.1 Chloroflexota bacterium | reverse complement strand
GGCTGGGCGAACAAAGCCACACGGGCAGAAGAGGGGCGCTCTTGCGCCGCCTCTATCTTGCAGCGCATCAAGGCCATCGCCGCCGGCTAAAACTATGACGGCTCGCGCTCGATTTCCCGTTTTCCATAGAAAGCAACGAGAAAGTCCGGCAAGGTCCAAACGCAAACCCTGTCAACAAACTAATGGCCTTTAAGCAAAAAAATACAGGGCGGTGCGTGCGCCGAGTTCACCTTCACGGCTTGCACGGCTTCCCCCTCCAACAGCCCTCTCAACAAAGCCTCATCCATAAGACATAGTTGCGGACGCTTCTGAATGATGGCCGCATACGGGCAATGTCCCAACATCACGCGCGGACCGAGCGGTCCAGCCTCCCAGTGTGCCTGATAGCGCATCGCGTTCAAACGCTCGACCGCCATGGACAGCCGGCGCGCCAAAGGCAAAGCAGACGGGATAGCCTCGCCTGCCAGGCGCTTCCCCACCGCCTCCATGCTCAAGCCTTGGCCTGCTTCCGTTAAAAGAGCCTCCGTCAACGCTGCCAGGTTATCTCCCACCAGCGCCTTCGAGAGGTGATATGCCTTCTCGGGCCTTCCCCTGCCGCCGTTGTGTGCAGAGACAATCTCTACCCGCCCATCCGCTGCCAGAATAGCCAAATGACGGCGCGCATTGGCAGGCGTCATACGTAACACGCGTGCAATCTCCCCCGCCGAAGCAGTGCGATGTCTCCTCAAATACTCCAAAATTTTTTGGCGAGAAGTGACAGGCATGCTCTTTTTGTCAAGTCGAATTCAGCCTTGCCCTACAGCAAGGCAGCGTGTGCCTGACGGATGTGCAAACGGTCATGCTCGGTCATAAAGCGCACCAGTTCTTGCAGATGAGTCGGCCCAAAAACAGCGTGCCGCGCCCTGCGCCGCCACTGCGCATCGTTCAGTCCGCGCAAAACTTCCAGGGTTTGCAAGCGTGCGGCAATGAAGTCGCGTAGCGCCTGCCAACCGTCTTGCTCGCCATAAGCGCGCTCATCCGCCCAGGCGTCCGTGTTGCCGGCTGCAATAAAGGGTTCCTCCTCTTCCAACACACAGCGCAAGCGAGGCAAATAGACCTCGCGTTCCGTGTCGCGCAGGTGACAGAGAATCTCGTTCAGGCTCCATTCTTTTGGCTGCGGGCGGTGCTTCATCGCCGAACCGTGGGCCTGCGCAGCCAGCCCAGACAGGGCCGCCGGCGTAGACAACATCAGGGCCAGGAGAGAGGCCGGGGAAGAAAAAGCCGGTTCGAGCGTAGAAAGAGCGCGCCCTTCCAGCCAGGGGCGCAAATCGGTAATCCAGCCGCGTCCGGCCAGAGAGTCGCCGTCTGAAAATGCGCTGCCGGGGGTGCTGATCCAATAGAAAGGCAAATCGAGGTCGCGCGCGGCCGGCCAATCGCGCTCCAAATCGTCGCCAACGAACAATACAGGTCCCTCCGGCCATTGCAACATGGCAAGCGCCTCAGCCAGATAAACGGGATTGGGCTTGGTGAAATGAAAAGTCTCATAAGAGGAGACAACCTCGAAAGGATACTGTTCGGGCGGCAAGCCGGCCCACCTTAGACGATGTTGAATGGCTTTGAGCGGAAAGAGGGGGTTGGTTGCAATACCCACATGGTATCCCTGGGCCAGCGCCCATTCCACAAGTTCCACTGCCCCCGCGCGTGGACGGGTGAGGCCACTGAGAGAAGGAAAGACTTCATCATAAAATTGATCTATGCGCGGCTGTAAAACTTCGCGCTCCAAGCCAATTTTGGGAAAAAACTCGGCGTCGAAGACTTGCTGCAGAGTGCGGGAAGGGTCGCTGTTCGCCATCATCTTGCGCGTACCGGCGATGAGCGCCGGCAGCATGGTCTCTGGCGGCACTTGAGCAGCCAAGAAGCCCGAAAGCGCCTGAAAATAGGCTGGGATGAAATCGTTCATGTTCGAGTCTAACAGGGTATCGTCCAAATCGAGCAGCAAAGTGAGACTCATGGTTCTTTGACCTCGAATGTAAAGGGCAAGGGATGACACTCGCCGCAGCCAACGTGCGGCTCTTGCACCGCGCGCTGTGTCTTTTCACACCAGGCGCTCACCTGTACACGACGCCGCAAGGCAGCGCTGAGCGGACGGACAATAGAGGCTTTCAGTTGGAGATGTTGGCAGGCGTTGGAGCGCTGGATGTCAGGCACAGGGCAAGTCTTACACAGGTTGGGCGTCCAACGCTGCCCGGCCGCCTGGAGCAAGCGGCATTCTTCGCGGCTGCGGCCACGATAATAATCACCGTAGAAGTAAGAGCATTCAGTACCGGCTGGAGTTCGCATAAATAAGTAACCTGCGTTCGGGATAGATTCGTTGAAATATCCCGAAGGCTTTACAGAGCGCAATTTTTACGGCAAAACCAACCTTCAGGAGGCTTGCAGCCCCAAAACGCCTTGCCCCTAACATTACAACACAAGGTTGGAGAACGTTCTTAAGCATACAACATGCAAGGGCTTGGATTTGGCAATCCAAACCAGCGCAATGGCGCTTCTGCGGCTTGACAACCTTTTTTGCTCGCGCGGATTGACAAATCCGCACATTATCTCAAAGCAAAGAAGGATGACAGTCGCCGTGCATAGACTTTGCGCTGTAATACTAACCTGTCGAGAAGACACAAAAAACGCAGTACGAAACGCGCGAGGGTCGCCTCTCGTACTGCGTAGGCCAAACACAAGACAAAGGCTATACGCGCGTGACGTAAGCGCCGGTGCGGGTGTCTATGCGAATGACATCGTCTACGTTGACAAAATTCGGCACCTGCACCTGTAAACCGGTTTCGACGCGCACTTTTTTGGTTACGCCGGTGGCGGTGTCGCCGCGGATGGCGGTTTCAGCCTCGACCACCTTCAAATCCACCGAGGTAGGCAACTCGATGTCAATGGCCTCGCCTTTATAGAAGGTCAGTTTTACCTCCATACCTTCAGTCAAGTAAAGCGCATCGTCTCCAAGCAACTCGCGCTTGATGGCAGGCTGCTCGAACGTTTCGTTATCCATGAAGTGGTAGAAATCGCCGTCGTTGTACAAGTATTGGACATTATGGAAGTCCAACCGCACATCTTGAACAGATTGGCCGGAGGGAAATGTCTTTTCGATGGTGGCGCCGGTCAAGAGGTTGCGCGCTTTGACTCGGATGGTAGCGTTCCCGCGCCCAGGTTTGTTATGGCTATAGTCTAACACTTTGAAGAGTTGACCGTCTATTTCGAAAGTCACACCCTTTCGTAGTTCATTTACATCAATCATACTTGCCTCGCTTCGAGAGAATTGCAAACGGGCGGATTATAGCGCAAGGTAGCAAGGAATGACAAGGTTAATGGCCGGCGTCTTCTTCGCGCAGCAAACGGACGGCATGTTCCAGCGCCGGAAGCGCCACCTGCAAGTTCTCAAGCGCGCCTTTAGGGCTGCCCGGCAAGTTGAGGATGAGCGTCCGCTTGCGGATACCGGAAACGGCGCGCGAAAGCATGGCATGAGGGGTGACTTGCAGGCTGGCAGCGCGCATAGCCTCATCCAGGCCGGGGGTCAGGCGCTCGACGACGGCGCGGGTGGCTTCGGGGGTCACGTCTCGAGGCGCAAAGCCGGTCCCCCCCGTAGTCAGGATGACATCTACCTGACCGCTGTCAGCCCACAGCGCGAGTCTTTCGCGCAACATGATTTCCTCGTCAGGCAAGATGTCTTGTTCAACGACCTGCCAACCCTGAGCCTGCACCGCTTCAACCAAAGCCGGCCCAGAGGCATCAGGGCGCTCACCGCGCGAAGAACGATCGGAAACGGTCAAAATAGCAAAGCGCAGAGGGTACACGCTACAGATTCCAGCAGATTCAAGAGCGCTGCAATCGGCGCTTCAATTTGCTCAACAAGTCATCGGGCATGTAAGGCTTGAGCAAGAAATCGTCCGCGCCATGCGCCAGACACTCGGCTTCAAGATTCATGCCAGAAGACATAACGACATGGGTGTTTTTGACCTCCACATCTGCACGTAGTTTGTCCAACACCTCCAAGCCGCTGACATGCGGGAGGTGGACATCCATCAGCAATAAATCGGGCCGTTCCCGCCGCACGGCTTGATATACATCCTCATCTGTGTCCAGCGCAATGACGCGATAGCCCTCCATGCCCAAAAGAGTTTTGAGCAGTGAAATCATGGTGAGATCATCCTCAGCGAGCATGATGGTTGACATCTTCGTTCGAAGCCTCCGTAGGGATGGACGATTGAGTTTTTTGCGGCTTGGACGATGAGGTGCGTCGTTTTTCGAGCGCGGCTTCCAAAACTTCATCCACTGTTTCGACGAACACAAATTTCATCTTTTGCCTGATTTCCTGCGGGACATCGTCCAAATCGAATTCATTGCGCTTGGGCAGGATGACGGTTTTCAGGCCGCTGCGATGCGCTGCCAGCACCTTTTCCTTGACGCCTCCAATGGGCAACACCTGTCCGCGCAAAGTAATCTCGCCTGTCATGCCCAGGTTGCGTTTCACCTTTCGGCCTGACATCAAAGAGACCAGAGCAGTAGCCATCGTGACGCCTGCTGAAGGGCCATCTTTAGGCGTGGCCCCAGAGGGGACATGCAAATGAATATCGGTCTTGTCGTAAAAATTCTCGTCCAGGCCCAGTTCTTTCGCCCGCGAACGCACATACGAAAGCGCAGCGCGCGCAGACTCTTGCATCACGTTGCCCAGCGAGCCGGTAATCTGAAAACCTTTATTGCCCGGCATGCGGCTGGCTTCGACGAACATCACTTCGCCCCCGTAGGGCGTCCACGCCAGGCCAGGAACCACGCCCGGCAACGCCGTGCGAACGCTGATTTCCTCAGAGCCGTGGAAAATAGGGTGCTCCAAGAATTCCTCTACCAGTTCGGGCGTAACCTTGTATGCCTGGGCCTGCCCCTCGGCGATACGCGTACCCACCTTGCGGCAAATCGCGCCAATGCGTCGTTCCAGGTTGCGGACGCCGGCCTCGCGCGTGTAGCCGCGAATGATTTTGTGCAAAGCCGCATTGGTGAACTGGATTTCTTTCTTGCGCAGACCATTCTCACGAATCTGGCGAGGGATGAGATAGCCTTTGGCAATCGCAATTTTTTCGCTGTCGGTGTATCCGGACAGGTAGATGATTTCCATACGGTCGCGCAAGGGCCCAGGGATGGTCTCCAAAGAGTTGGCAGTGGTGATGAAGAAAATTTGCGAGAGGTCGTAAGCGACTTCCAGGTAATGGTCTCGGAACTCGCTGTTTTGTTCGGGATCCAGCACTTCCAGCAAGGCAGAGGCTGGATCGCCGTGGAAGTCAAAGACCAGTTTGTCCACTTCGTCTAGCATGAAGACGGGGTTGCGAGTCTCGTTACGGCGTAAGGCTTGCAAGATACGACCCGGCATGGCGCCGATGTAGGTGCGGCGATGGCCGCGGATTTCAGCCTCGTCGCGCACACCGCCCAACGAGATGCGTACAAACTTGCGACCCATGGCTCGGGCAATAGACTGTCCCAAAGAGGTCTTACCCACACCAGGCGGCCCCACAAAACACAAGATAACCCCTTCACGTTCACGGCGAATTTTATCCCTGGAAGCCTCACGCAGTTCATCCTTGCGCTCCAGGCGCAACTTGCGAATGGCCAGAAATTCGAGGATGCGTTCCTTCACATCTTCCAGCCCGTAGTGATCGGCATCCAGGATTTTGCGCGCATGGGCGATGTCCAAATTGTCTTCGGTCATCTTGGACCATGGCAGCGAAACCAGCCAATCGAGATAAGTGCGGATGACGCCATATTCTGCGGCAGCAGTAGGCAGGCGCGCCAAACGATCGAGTTCGCGGCGGGCTTGCTTTTCAGCCTCTTCTGGCATGTGGGCTTCTTCGATTTTCTTGCGAAATTCTTCCGTCTCGATCGCCTGCTCATCCTTTTCCCCCAGTTCGCGCTGAATGGCCTTCATCTGCTCGCGCAGGAAGTATTCTCGCTGCACCTTTTCGATTTCCTCGCGCGCTTCGTTTTGAATCTTCTGCCCTAATGTCAAAACTTCTGTTTCGCGCACCAGTAGACCGATCAGTTTGCGCAATTTGTCGGTGGTCGAATCCAGTTCCAACAATTGCTGGGCATCTGCTAACTCAATGCGCTGGAAATTGGCAATGGTATAAGCGATTTGAAGCGGGTTTTCGATGGAAAGAATAGAGGAGACCAACTCTTCGGGCAAAGAGGGGATAAGTTGGGCAATTTGCTGGAACTGGTCACGCGCATTGCGAGCCAAGGCTTCAATTTGCAAGCCAACCTCGATCGTTTCAGGCGCCAAATGAACATACGCCTTCAGGTAAGGCTCTTCAGCCACGAACTGCCCCAAGCGAAAACGATCCAGGCCCTGCACCAGCAGGCGCACCGTGCCATCGGGAGCGCGCAACAGACGGTGAACGATGGCAATGGTGCCAACGCGATACAAATCGGTAGGGCCGGGCGTCTCCAGTTCAGGGTTGACAGCGGCTACAAGCCCCACCAATTTATCGCCCGCGACGACATCGTCCACCAAACGAATCGAGCGTTGCTGCCCTACGGTCAGGGGAACGGCTGTCTGTGGATACACCACCACCCCGCGCAAAGGCAAGATGGGCAATATCTCAGGGTAAGAGGCGGCCTGATGCGGTTTGGCCGTTTCTTCTAAGGAGGGAGCATCTCCTCCTGAAGGTGGATTCAAAGAGGAAAAAAGAGGCAGCATGAACACATCCAATAACGAGGCGTCATGCTCCGAAATCCAATCGAACAACTCAAGCATATTGGAATACCAACGAGAAGCGGCCATGCAAATCAACTTTCGTCGTTTTCGGCTTTGGGAAGAATGACCGTCAAAAAGCCATCTTTATATTCGGCGCGAGACGCATCCAGGTCAACTGCGCCAGGCAAACCTACTATGGATTCAAATTTTCCAAAGCGGATTTCCATTTGATGATAGGCGCGTCGCTCAGGCAAATCGGAGCGGCTGCCGGTAATCGAGAGAAATTGGTTCTCCACAGTAATCTCGAAATCCTCCTCCCGCATGCCTGCGATTTCGACCCGCACAACATAATGGGACTCCGTCTCATAAACATCGGTTGGCGGGCTCCACAGGCCGGTGCGCACCTGAACCTGCCAGCCAACAGCGTGAAAAACCTCGCGCCTGATTTCTGCCAATGAAACCGAAGAATGAGTCTTTCGAATAGAGGTGGGCATGAAACTTGCTCCTTTCGTCTGCCATAGCGGCTAAAGCAAGGCAGCCTGAGCGGCCTGCAACACTTCTTGATAATTTGGTTCTACGCCAAGCGCAGGCATGTAAGCAGCATACGTCACCTTTCCCCCACGATCTACCACAAAGACCGCTCGCCGCAAAATACGACGCTCTTTAATGAGACAACCGTATTTCTCGCCAAATTCGGCTGTCATGTGATCAGAAAGCACCATCACCTGGTCTACGCCAGCTGCCCCACACCAACGTTTCTGCGCATAGGGAAGGTCGGTGCTGATGACTTGAATAACAATATCCTGGCTCAAGCGGGCGGCCTCTTGGTTGAATCGGCGCGTCTCGCGGTCGCAGACTTCTGTATCCAACGAGGGGACAGCCGCAATAATGCGAACTTTGCCTTGTGTATCGGCCAACGCGCGCACGACCGACCAATCCAGCGCATGGGCGCTGAAATCGGGCGCCTCCTGCCCTACTTGAATATCATCGCCTACCACAGTGACGTCCTTACCGCCAAGTTGAATCAGACCTTTTCGTTCTGTCGCCATATCACACTCCTATTCCTAAAAAATCACACCTGTACAACAACAGCGCCCCCGGCGGGATTCGAACCCACAACCAACAGCTTAGAAGGCTGCTGCTCTGTCCGTTGAGCTACGGGGGCAGGGAAAAAACCGAGCCAGACAGGATAGAAATGCGCTATTGCAATGGCCTCAGTCCCTTATACACGCGCGGCCCGCTCAACGTCCGTAGAACCGTTTCTGGCGGACGATTGAGACGCATGCCCAACTCCTCCGGCGTCATAGGCGTATTGTCGTTGGTCAAAAAGAGGCGAAAAACGGCCTCAACCAAAGCAGTATGAGCGGTGAGAAAATCTGGCTGGCGAGCGCAATGCGACATCACCAAATGCTGGATGCCATCTACCGGCTTTACTTCGGCCGTCTGGGGGTCTATCCAATCCATCATATCACCTTCTGAGAGATCAGACAGCGCCTCCTGATGTTCGGCGCACAAGAGAGAGCGCAAGTACACATGCCAGTCACGTTCGTTTTGCCGCCACCAATCAAAGTCAATGTGAAAAGGCGTTTGCAAGGTCGGCTTAACCAGGCTGAAACGTTTTGGCGGCAAATCGGCAGGCAGGATGGAGGCCTTGAAAGGCTTACTCTCCGTCATCGTCATTCCTCCTGATAAGACTCGCCAAGGCGGTAATGCAAGTCGCCCACATGGATGAAATCTTGCGGCCGGCTGGCTAACAAAGCCATCAGAGGAGCAGGCGGAGTACGACGCAGCAAATTCACAGCCGCGTATAACTCCTGCGCATGGACATGCCCTTGCGGATTGAGTTTGGTTAACTCACGCATAATCTGGACGACTAATTTGTCGAAGGAGCGCTTCTTCTGCGCTGTCTGTTCCCACAACCGATCAATCGCCTCTACAGATGGGATGGCAAACGCCATGCGGTCGTTAAATTCGGCTGTAATGGTCTGCTTGAGCAGGGCAAATACCATGCCGCCGTCGGCGCCCACAATGACCGTACGCACCCAATCCTTGGTTGCGCGGTGTGTCTTTGCTTCGATGATGGTTTCGCCAGGATTCTTACCACGCCGAATGCGCACTAAACTGCCGGGCATCAATTCGTTGGCTTCGTACCATTCACGCAACCCGCTCACATAGCCATGCGTGCGCACCACCCAGGCAGGAATCTGTTGCCCGCTCTTCCCATCAATGAGCGTAAAGCGGATGCGGGGCGATTCCAACGCCGTAGGGAACAGCGACCGATAACGCGCCGCTACCGGCAGCGTGCCGGCCCGCCAATGCGGATAAATCAGACTAACCGTGACATCCGTCTCCTGGGCGGACCTTGAGGCGGTTTCAGTCAATTCGTCATCCAACTGCGCTTCGAGCGCCTTCATCAACTCATTGAGCAGAGCGCGGTCATGCTCGACCGGTGTATATTGCAAGTAAAGCGGCGTCTCGCGCACGCTGGGCGGTTCCAAACGCCGCAAACACCACAGCACCTCTCCCGTTGGGCCGACCTCATCGAAGCGGCCGTCTTCCTGTAAAGCCAGGTTCAAGGAAAACTCCGCCAGTTTCGGGTTGACGCCGGCGGGTAAGTCTACATCTTTCAACAACTTAGCGGTAGGCAGCGGCTCTCCGCCGGCCATATCCAGCACGGCTTCGGCCAGATTGAGATGTCCCTGAGTCACATCCACCAACAAGGCGCGCGGAAACCAACGCCCGGCAATCCGCACCAGATGCTGATTAGCGCTGAAGGCTGCCTCCAAACTGCTTTCGATGTGACTGCCATACAAAGACTGAATGTCTTGCCAATGCGGCGTCTCCTCTTCAGCCAACACATCCGAGCCGTTGTTCAAGGCATGTTCCGCCAGACAAGCCGCAAACATGCGGCTGCTGCCATCCTCGAACTCCACAGTAAGAACGTCGAATTCGCCCACTTGGGGATTTTTGCCAGCGCGCAAGCCAACGACGCGACCTTTTTGCCAATCCAAAGCCGGAAAAACCAACTCATCGCCGCTCTTATATTCTTCTTTGGGAAGATAAAGTTTCCCGCCCGCTTTGCG
This sequence comes from Chloroflexota bacterium, assembly GCA_037440925.1. Lineage (GTDB taxonomy): Bacteria > Chloroflexota > Anaerolineae > Anaerolineales > Villigracilaceae > JAABUE01. The sequence goes on along the minus strand of JBBITF010000075.1, from coordinate 4,495 downwards.
CTGCCTGAGTCGGGCATCGCGTTCTACGCGTATACGCTCCTCAATTAGAATACCCGCCAACTCCTGGGTTGATTTAGGCGTTTCGCTCTCGAACAAATGGTTATGTAAGAACTCGATGTCTTGCGGGGTAATTTCAAAAGAGCGCCAATAGTCGGCAGAAAGAAAAGAAGAGTTGCTTGCCATAAGATGCCTTGTGCTTGATTTCTTGGAACGCCCCAGTCAAAGCAGGGTTTCCTGCTCTATTATACCCCAAGCAAGAAGTTTCGGCACATTCTTGACTTTTCAAAAGACGTATCATATAATTTCAATTAATTTGAATAATCAGATTAATCACAGGTAAACGATGCCCCGCGAACGAAACGGTTCTGACGCTCTTTCTGAATTCTTGCGCTACCTGGCGCAACACGAAGAAGCCGAGACTCAAGGCTTGCCGGCTCTCTCGGCCCTCAGCCGCGAACTGGGCATTGGCATCGCCTCTCTGCGCGAGCAATTGGAAGTAGCGCGCGCCTTAGGCTTGGTAGAAGTGCGGCCGAGGACCGGAATGCGCCGCTTGCCCTATAGTTTCTTGCCGGCGGTTCGCCAAAGTCTAGCCTATGCCCTCGCGCGTGATAAAAACCATTTCGAGACTTTCGCCAGTTTACGCCAACATATCGAGATTGCCTATTGGTACGAGGCTGTGCAAAAACTGACGACCGAAGACCATGATACCTTGCGCGCCCTACTTGCCAGCGCCTGGGACAAGTTAGGCGGCAGCCCCATTGAAATCCCCCACGAAGAACACCGCGAACTCCACCTCACCATCTATCGCCGCTTGAACAACCCCTTTGTTATGGGTCTGCTAGAAGCCTATTGGGAGGCGTATGAAGCGGTGGGGCTAAATTTCTACACAGATTTCCATTACTTGCAAGAAGTTTGGAAGTATCACCAGAAAATGGTCGAAAGCATTTGCAATCAGGACTTCGACTCAGGCTACCAGGCGCTCACTGAACACACCGATTTGATTCACCAACTAATGGCTATGAAACCGCAAACATCCTAAAGGAGTATTTCATGTCGGGAAAAATTGTCAACAACTTTTCCATCACCATCGGCACTGTGAACGGCTCCGGCAGTCAGACGGCCAATACCACCCTCCTGCGCGCGCTGTTCAAAATGGGCATCCCCGTTTCAGGCAAGAACCTGTTCCCCTCCAACATTCAGGGGCTGCCCACCTGGTATACCATTCGCGTCAACGAAAACGGCTTTACTGCCCGCCGCGCCGAGCATGAGATTGTGATTTGTATGAATCCCAATTCATTCGCGCGCGACCTGGCCGATGTTCAGCCAGGCGGCGTTTTTTTCTACGCAGACGACATCAAACAGCCCATCCCGCGCGAAGACATTACTGTTTACCCCATTCCCGTCAAGAGTTTGATGCGGGCGCAAACAGACGTCCCCTCCAACCTGAAAGACCTGGTAGCCAATATGGTCTATGTGGGCGTCTTGGCCCAGATGCTTGGCATAGACCTGAAAACAATCAAATCGGCCCTCGAGTTTCACTTCAAAGGCCGACAAAAGCCCATTGACCTGAATTTCAATGCGGTGCAAAGCGCCGCCGAGTGGGCCAAAACCAACCTGACCAAGAAAGATCCCTTCTTCGTCGAACGAACGAACAAAACCGAGGGGCTGATCATGACCGATGGGAATACAGCAGCCGCGCTGGGCGCGATCTACGGCGGCGTGCAGTTTGCCGCCTGGTATCCTATTACGCCTGCCTCGTCGTTGGCGGAAGAGTTGATCGAGTACTTGCCCATCTTGCGCAAACGCGAGGATGGCAAACATAATTACGTCGTGATACAAGCCGAGGACGAACTGGCTGCCATCGGCATGGCTGTCGGCGCCGGCTGGGCCGGTTTGCGCGCCATGACCTCCACTTCTGGGCCGGGCCTAAGCCTAATGACCGAGTTTGCCAGCCTGGCCTATTACACCGAAGTCCCGCTCGTCATTTGGGACGTGCAGCGCGTAGGGCCCAGCACCGGGCTGCCTACCCGCACTTCGCAAGGCGACCTGACCTTCACGCATTACATGGGACATGGCGACACCGAACAAGTCATCTTGCTGCCGGGAACGGTCAATGAGTGCTTCGAGTTTGGTTGGAAGGCCTTCGACATTGCCGAACACATGCAGACGCCCGTCTTCGTGTTAAGTGACCTGGAACTAGGCATGAATCAGTGGATGACGGAACCCTTCCGCTACCCCGAAACACGCATGGATCGCGGCAAAATCTTGTGGGAAGAAGACCTGGAAAAATTCAACGGCGTGTGGGCGCGCTACAAAGACGTAGACGGCGACGGCATTCCCTATCGTACTGTTCCGGGCAACGAACATCCCGCCGCGGCTTACTTCCTGCGCGGCACAGGGCATGACGAGAACGCCCATTACAGCGAAGAACCCGAAGTGTGGGCGGCAAACATGGCACGCCTGAAAAAAAAGTACAAGAACGCGGCGAAATTTATCCCCGCGCCTGTCATTGAGAAGACGCCTAACGCCAGTATCGGCATCATTGCCTTCGGTTCAACGGAACCGGCCATTCGCGAAGCCCGCCACCTCATCGAAACGGAAGCCGGCCTGAGGTCCGATTCGATGCGCATTCGCGGCATCCCCTTCATTTCACAGGTGCGGGAGTTCATCGAATCCCATGCAATCAATTACGTCGTCGAAATGAACCGCGATGGGCAAATGTACCAGTTGCTGTTGACAGAATACCCCGACCTGTCGGGCAAGTTACGCTCTATCGCGTTCAACGACGGTCTGCCGGCCACCGCAAAATGGGTCAAAGAAAGTATCCTAGCATTGGAGGTGAAATAATGGCTGAAGTCTTATCCGCCGGCCCAAGCGTACAACTCAACCTGGCCGGCCTTTCTAAGAACGATTACCGCGGCGCTCCTACCACCCTGTGCCAGGGCTGCGGTCACAATTCGATTGCCAACCAAATCATTGCGGCTTGCTACGAGGCCAATGTTGCGCCTAAGCGGCTGGTCAAGTTTAGCGGTATCGGTTGCTCCAGCAAATCGCCCACGTACTTCTTGAACCGTTCCTTTGGCTTCAACGGTTTGCACGGCCGTATGCCCTCGGTGGCAACCGGGGCTTTGTTTGCCGATACAAGACTGCGCGGCCTTGGCGTCAGCGGCGACGGCGACTCGGCCAGTATCGGTATGGGACAATTCAAACATGCCGTGCGCCGCAACGTGCCAATGGTCTATATCATCGAAAACAACGGCGTCTACGGTCTGACCAAAGGACAGTTCTCGGCCACCGCCGAAAAAGGCCTGGAGCTCAAGCACCAGGGGCGCAATCCGTATATGCCCATTGACATCGCATGGGAGGCGCTGGTGGGCGGCGCTACGTTTGTGGCTCGCTCCTTTGCAGGCGACCCTAAACAGGTCAAAGAGCTCATCAAGGCTGCCCTGGGACATCACGGCATTGCTGTAATTGACATCATCAGCCCGTGTGTCACCTTCAACAACCAGGATAATACCTACCACTCCTACGCCTGGGGCAAAGAGCATGAAGTGGCGCTGCACGAACTTTCGTATGTGCCGCCGGCTCAGGAAATCACGGTGGATTATAAAGAAGGCGAAGACAAAGAAGTCATCTTGCACGACGGTTCTTCGATCATCCTGAAAAAACTCGACCGTGATTACGATCCGACCAATCGTGCCGACGCCCTGCGGGTGCTGGAAGAGGCCAATGAGTGTTCATGCTTGATTACCGGCTTGATTTACATAGATTCGACTAAGCCAGAATTGACGAAACTCTACAACCTGATAGATACGCCGCTCAACCGCCTCGGCGAAGCGGACCTGAGGCCTGCTCCCGCTACAATTGACATGGTCAACAGCCTGATGTTCTAACCGTTTCCCCCGCCGTCCCGCAGCCCTGCGTTTCACTGCGGGACGGCGCGTTTAATGCCCGCCATGCCCATCTCCTTGCCTTTCCTCCACATTCCCGACTCGGAACTGGAATTCACCTTCATCCGCGCCGAAGGACCGGGCGGCCAGAACGTGAACAAAGTCTCCTCGGCAGTACAATTACGGTTCGATGTACAGCGCTCGACATCCCTGCCAGAGTACGCCCGTTCGAGGTTGATGCGCCTGGCCGGCAAACGCTTGACGGACGAGGGAGTGCTGGTCATCGAAGCCAAACGCTTCCGCTCACAAGAGGCCAACCGGCAAGACGCTCAGAGGCGATTCGCAGCCCTGCTGCAACAAGCGCTGACCAGGCCTAAACCGCGCCGCAAGACCACGCTTTCGCCGGCGGCCAAAGAAGCGCGCTTGCGCGCCAAGAAACGCCGCGCCGAAATCAAGAAAATGAGGCAAGAACGGTTTGAAGAAGTATAGTCTCAAGTGATGCTATACTCGAAGAAAAGGAGATGCTATGTCTCCGCAAGGTAAAGTCAAATGTCGAGTCTCGTAAAGTCGTATTAAGTCTATTCTGGCAAAGTCTCATAAAGTCG
>JBBITF010000074.1:0-14531 GCA_037440925.1 Chloroflexota bacterium | reverse complement strand
GGGAGAGGGCGACGTGGCCGATATTTGCCGCCTTTCGTGCCTGGAGCAGGGTATCTTGAACAAACTGGAAGTCAACGCCTCCCGCGAATGGGATTCTGAAGACTGAACACTGGAAACTGAACACTGAACACGATGAAAATAAGTATATTCGGCGGTTCCCAACCCAAACCCGGCGACTTGGCCTACGAGCAAGCCCGCACGCTTGGCAAGTTATTGGCAGAGCGCGGCCACACCGTACTGACCGGCGGCTACATCGGCACGATGGAAGCGGTCTCGCGCGGCGCGCATGAGGCCGGCGGTCACGTCATCGGCGTGACGTGCGAGGAGATCGAGAAGTGGCGACCCGTGAGCGCAAACAGGTGGGTGAAAGAAGAACGACGAAAAAAAACGCTCATTGAGCGGTTGCAGGTCCTCATCTGGGAATGCGACGCGGCCGTCGCCCTGCCTGGCGGCCCCGGCACCCTGACCGAGATCGCCCTGACCTGGAACCTGATGATCGTGGAGTCCATGCACCGCAGGCCGCTGGTGCTGGTCGGGAGCGGCTGGCAGTCCGTTTTCGACCAGCTCTTTGCCGAATTCAGCGCTTACATACCGGCCAACCAGCGCGAATTGGTGCTGTTTGCAAAGGATGTGGAAACTGCTGTGGAGAGAGTAGAGAGCAGAGAGTAGAGAGCAGTCTCTATCTACTGAAACTCTTTTCCTTTCCCTGTCCTCTAATCCTCCATACCTCTATCCTCCATCTTCCCTCCTCTAATCCTCTACTCTCTGGAGCAAAAATGACTGACGAAAAACTCCCTACCCGAGAAGAAAATTTTGCCGAGTGGTACAACCAACTCGTACTAAAGGCCGAACTGGCCGACTATGCGCCTGTACGCGGTTGTATGGTGGTACGCCCCTACGGCTGGATGCTGTGGGAAAACATCAACGCCTGGCTGGACAAAGAATTCAAAGCCACCGGCCACGTGAATGCAGCCTTCCCCACTCTAATCCCTATGTCTTTCTTTGAAAAAGAGAAGGAACACGTGGAAGGCTTCTCGCCCGAACTGGCAGTGGTCACGCATGGCGGCGGCGAGAAACTGGAAGAGCCGCTGGTGGTGCGTCCCACCTCCGAGACCATCATCGGCTACATGTACTCGAAGTGGATCAAGTCCTGGCGCGACCTGCCCATCCTCATCGTACAATGGGGCTCAGTGTTACGCTGGGAATTGCGTACCAAGCTTTTCTTGCGCACAGCCGAGTTTTACTGGCACGAGGGTCACACCGCCCATGCCACCAGCGAAGAAGCCAAAGAGGAAATGTACCGCATCCTCGATATCTACGAAAAATTCAGTTATGAACAAGCAGCCATCCCCGTCATCAAAGGCACCAAGAGCGACAGCGAACGCTTTGCAGGCGCGCAGGTGACCACCTCCATCGAAGCCATGATGTGGGATAAACGCGCCCTGCAATCAGGCACCTCTCATTACTTTGGGACGAACTTCGCGAAGGCGTTTAACATTCAGTTTCTTGACCGCAACAACACGCTACAATACTGCGAGACGACTTCCTGGGCAATTTCATCGCGCATGATCGGAGCAATCATTATGGTACACGGCGACGATCAGGGATTGAAACTGCCTCCCAACATCGCGCCGATCCAGGCCGTGCTGGTGCCTATTTATAAGAACCTGGATGAAAAGAGCAAGGTCATGGAAGCGACCGACAAGGTCTTTGCCGAACTCAAAGCGGCCGGCATCCGCATCAAAATGGACGACCGCGAGGAAGTCACGCCCGGCTTCAAGTTCAACGACTGGGAAATGCGCGGCGTGCCGCTGCGCATCGAGATCGGGCCCAAGGACGTGGAAAAAGGCCAGGTTGCGCTGGCAAGACGGGACATGCCCGGACGCGCCGGCAAAAGTTTCGTCTCCCAAACCGCTCTAGCGCAGACTGTCAGCCTGCTCCTGTCCGAAATACAAGCTTCCTTGCTCAAAGCCGCCACCGCCTTCCGCGACGCCAACATCCACGACCCCAAAGATTATGAAGAGCTCAAACAAATTGTGGAAGATGGCTGGGCCTTCTCCTGGTGGTGCGGCGACGCAGCCTGCGAAGCCAAAGTAAAGGAAGACACCAAGGCTACGACTCGCAACATCCCCTTTGAGCAGCCGGGCGGAAGCGGCAAGTGCATCGTTTGTGGAAAAAAGGCGGAGAAAAAAGTCTACTTCGCAAGAGCATATTAATCTTTCAGACTTCCGAAGTCTCAAAGGTTTGTGTGCCGCCGCTTCAATATCCAGCGGTTGCCCCATCAACCGAACAATTGTGTTTAATGACAACAATGCTCATTGCTCACTGCTCACTGAACACTGAACACTGCCCCCCATGCCTGCCATAGACCTCGCCCGCCTGCGCAAACAAGCCAACCGCCTGGCCGACTTCTTCTTCCTGCCAGACGACTTCTTGAAACACTTGCGCGAGACGCTTGACTTCTATGTCAATCGCACCCTGCGGCGCGCCGAAAGCATTGCTCCCGGCTCGAACCTGCCTACCTTTCGCACCCCCGCTGTCGTGATACGGCAAATCGAAAACGCCATCGGGCCCATTGCCATGGAAAACCCCCATTATGCGCTGGAACTGGCCGACCAGCTGTGGGATGAAGGCTACCTTGAGACCCGCCTGCTGGCCGCTTTCCTGCTGGGACGCATCCCGCCGCAGGAAGAGCGCCTTCTCGCCCGCCTGACCGCCTGGACCCAGCAGGTGCGCGACCCAAGCGTCCGCGCGGCGTTGTTGACCACCAGCCTGAGCCGCATGAGGCAGGAGACCCCAAAGGATTTCCTGGCGCTGGTGGGCGAATGGCTGCATCCCGCCCGCCAACGCCTGTGGTCGAATGGCGTCCAGGCGCTCATCCCCCTCATTTCCGACCCAGACTTCGAGAATTTGCCGCCCATTTTAGAGATGGTTCGTCCACTGCTTGAAGCTGCTCCAGGCGCATTGCAGAACGATATCGAAGAGTTACTCAATGCTCTATATCGCGCCTCGCCCAACGAAACCATCTTTTTTCTGAACGAAATATTGAAAACCGCCCAAAACCCGCTTACGGCTGTTACCTTGCGGCGCATCCTGCCTTCTCTGCCTCCGCCGTTGCAAGCCAGCCTGCGCCAACTGGTGCGCCCGCCCAAAAAGGAGTGACCATGCCCGGCAAAACCATCTTCCTGCACGGCTTAGAAAGCAACAGCCAGACCTACAAGGCTGGCCTCATTCGACGCTATGTCCCCGACCTGATCGTCCCCGACTTCACCGGCTCGCTGTGGGAACGCATGGATACACTCTACCTCATCCTGGGCGACGAAACGAACTGGAACATCATCGGCTCGTCCTTTGGCGGGCTGATGGGCGCCATCTTCACCTGCCAGCATCCCGACCAGGTGCGCAGACTGATCCTGCTGGCCCCGGCCTTGATGCTGCCCGAATTCGCCTCTTTCCTGGACAAGGGACCTGTCACCGTACCCACAACCGTGATCCACGGGACAGCGGACGAGGTGGTGCCGCTCGAAGAGGTGCGCCAAATCGCGCAAAAGGTCTTTGCGAACCTGACTTACCGCATCGTAGACGACGATCACCGTCTGCACAAAACCGCCGAACAGTTGAATTGGGAAACCTTGCTAAGAAATTAGACCTTATCGGCAACTATAAACTTCAATTTGTTCCTGTGCAAAGCGCAAACTGAAGTTTACGACACAGCCGCGCTATGCCGGCTCTGGTAGAACGCATTGCGATCATGGGTTGCTGATCTGACAAACGATATTCAGAATCGCCGGCAGGAGTGTCAATACAACGCCCAGGCCAATTTGCTGACTTAGGGACATATCGAAAGGCCAGGTGGGATAGTCCTTACGTAGTCTGGTCTGAAAATCAATGTTGTCTCCATCGTAGGGATTGACTTTCACCTTGGCAATCGAAAACACGCGATGCAAGGTAGAAAAGGCCAGCAGGCTCCATGCCACAGCGTAAACGGTCACATAGGCAGAGCCGACAATGCGCAGGAATCTGACCCAATAATGCCAGCTCAGGTAGAATCAGGGTGCCGGCTCATACTCCCCAATGATCAGCATGGCATAATACGCCAGGGCGATGGCAGCAGAGAAGGCTGCAATCCTGAGCAGTAGAGTCAAACATGAATTTGTTCTCTGCAAAAAGCGCAAAGCGCCAGAAGAGAAACATGCCATCGGCTGGCTGGAGGCTTACAAACCTTTACAAGCAGCGGCTGGCATCTTTATTGCCAGAACGAGAACCCTTCGTAGCCCAATGCGGCAAGTTGAAGCGGTACACCTACAAGATTGGCTACTAAGAAAACCAACCACCAGAACAAATCACTGACCAACGGCACGTACCACAACAGCAGGAAGACGATCCAGGTCATTGCGCCGCGCACTGGCTCAATTTGTGCTCGTATCACTTCACTCAAATGTGGTTCGAGAGCGCCGTAGCCGTCGAAGGGCGGCAGGGGAATCAGGTTGAGCGTCATCGCCGTCACTTGTAACAGCGACAAAAAGGCCAGTCCCGGCCAAACGCCGGAGGAAGTAACGGAAGCAAAGCGCAAGACCAGAGCCAGAATGAGGGCCAGCAGCAGGTTCGAAGCCGGTCCCGCCAGCGAGACAGCCGTCACCCAACGTTTGCTGCGCAGCCGCCAGGTCTCGATATACACTGCGCCGCCGGGCAGCCCGATTCCACCCATCACCAGAAACAGCAAAGGCAGCAGAAGCGAGTACACCGGATGAGTGTATTTGAGCGGATTGAAGGTCAGGTAACCTTTGTCGCGGACGGTGTAGTCGCCGCCCAGATAAGCCACGAAGGCATGAGAGAATTCGTGCAGGCAGAGCGAGAAGACCCACCCGAATAGGACGACGAGGAAAGTCATGCTGATTCCGAACGCCTTTCCTCAATGGCCTTAACAAACTGGAAGGCAAATTCCAGGACCAGGGCTGCTTCTTGCCTGGCAAGTTCGGCTTGCTTTTGGTCATCTCTTATCATTTCTTGGGAATCCTTTAGGGCCTTGCTGTTCAGGCCAATCTTATCAAACCATTCTATCGTCTTCTACCAAGCCATCGCGCAGGGTGACGACGCGCCGGGCATAGCGGATGACGCGCGGGTCGTGGGTGGCAAAAATAAAGGTGGTGCCGGTTTCCTGGTTGAGTTTTTGCATGAGGTTCATGACTTGCTCGCCGTTCTCTGTATCTAAATTCGCAGTGGGTTCGTCGGCCAGGATCATTTTGGGCTGGGTGGACAGAGCGCGCGCTACGGCCACACGCTGCTGCTGGCCGCCGCTGAGTTGGTCAGGGCGATGATGGGCATGACTGGTCATGTCTACGGCTTCGAGCAGTTCCATCACACGCTCCCGGCGCTTGGCAGGACTCTTGCCGTTTAAGAGCAAGGGCATCTCGATGTTCTCGTAAGCGGTGAGCGTGGGAATGAGAGCAAAGAATTGGAAGACGAAGCCTATCGTCCCTTTTCGCAGGTCGGCGCGCTGGTTTCGGTTGAGGCCGCCGGTCTCCTGTCCATTGACGATGACCTGGCCAGAGGTAGGCTGGTCGAGGCAGCCAATCAGTTGCAGCAGGGTGGTTTTACCCGAGCCAGAGGGCCCGACCAGGGCGGTGAATTCGCCGCTTTGGATGGTCAGGTTGACGCCCCGCAAGGCGTGGGTTTCGACCTCGCCGATCTTGTAAACGCGGGTTACATTGTTCAATTTTGCAACTTCCATGAGACGCTCCTTAATTCTTGCCATGCAAAGCCTCGACCGGCTCCATGCGGGCAGCCAGCCGGGCAGGGTAAAGGGAGGCAAGCAAAGTGATGATGAGGGACAGGACGGTCAGGTTGATCGTATCTTGCAGAGTCAGGTAGGTGTAGATGCGGTCGCCCAAATAAATGCCGCTCAGCCCTAAATCGCCAAAATACATGCCTACCTTGCCAAAATAGGCGGAAACGCCCCAACCAAGAAGCGCTCCCGAGGCTACCCCCCCCAACGCCAACAGGCTGGCTTCGGCCAGGAAAAGGGCGATGACCTGGCGTCCTTTCATGCCCATAGCAGATAGGATGCCAATTTCGCGCGTGCGCTCGAACACGGCCATGACCAGGGTGTTGACAATTACAGTAGCGGTCACGCCCATGACAATGAGGGCCAAAATGAAGAGATAAGCGTTCGAGAAATCCTCCATCAGCACCAGTATTTCGTTCATTTCCGTCCAGGTTTCAACCTGATAGTTCGAACTCTGCAAAGCAGCGGCGATTGCATCGGTCTGTTCACGGTCTTTCAACAGTACAAAGATGAAACTGGCATGGTTTTCTGCGCCGGCAAAGGCCTGCGCTTTGGCCAGCGGGAGCAACACGATACCCTTATCGTAGGTGGTCACGCCGGTGGAGAAAATGCCGCGCACCGTGAATATCTGTTCGTCCACGCTGCCGTCGGAGGTGTTCACCAGCAGGTTGAGTTCATCGCCTACGCTCAAGCCCAGGTTGTTTGCCAACGGTTGACCAATCAACACCCCTTTGCGGTCGTCCCCTTCGAGGAACTCCCCTGCAATCAATCCGCGGCGATAAGGATCGTTGGCGCTGGAGGCCGGTTCGATGCCTAGAATCTGGACGCCGCTGGACTCATTTCGCACCGATACGATGCCGCTGGCGACCAGGCGCGGCGTGGCGACCTCGACCTGCTCCAACGCTTCTAACTGCCCCGCAATCTGCTGAGGGTTTTCGATGAGATATTCCCACGCCACGCTGAGTTTGTCGGGATCGTAATCCAAACTGCGGACCTGGAGATGTCCGCTGTTCAGCCGCAGAGTGGATTCCAGCGAACTGCGCATCTCTCCTTCGTAGAAGGCTGCGATGAACAGCAAAAGCGCCAAACCAACACACACGGCAAGCGCCGAAAGCAGGGAGCGGCGGCGATGGCGCCCCAAATTGCGATAAGCCATTTTGAAGTAATTCAACATGATTGGCTCCTATACAAAATGCAGAGCCTCGGCCGGTTCGCGCCGCGCCGCTTCGCGCGCAGGGTACAGGGCTGCCAGGGCAGCGATGACAGCCAGGGTGATAGCGTGAACCAGCGTTTTGAACGGCAGGAATTGAGGGTAAATCTTGCCGGTGATGAGGGCGGTGTATTCGGTCAGGTCGGCAAATTGGGTGTAGTCTATGCCCACTATCGCCAGGACGCCGGTAAGCGCTACCCCCAGCAAGATGCCAAGGACAGCGCCCATGACGCCAATCAGGGTGCCTTCCAGCAAGAACAGCAGCGTAAGTTCACGCGGCTTTAACCCCAACGCCGCCAGGATGCCGATCTCACGCGTGCGCTCGAAGACGGCCATCATCAGCAGGTTGAGAATCCCAATGGCCGCAATGCACAGCAAGATGAGGCCAAAAACGTTCATTACGGAGGTCTTTAAATCCATCGTTTGCTTGAGCTCTGGCATCGTATCAACCCAAGTTTCGACCTCGTAGTCGGGCCATTTGCGGTCGAGTTGGGCAACCACAGCAGGTTCCTGCCCAATTTGTTTCAGTGAAATTACGACTTCAGTGACCTGGCCATCCAGACCGAACAAACGTTGCGCTTCGGTCAGAGATAGGTAGATGGTCTCTTTCTCCACCGATGGCACGCCCACGTCGAATATTCCCACTACCGTCATCGTGCGTTGGCGCGTTTGCTGGTGCAGGGAGCCGCCAGCCATGGTGATGCGGTCGCCAACGGTAATCTCCATAGCGGTCGCCAGTCCCTGCCCGATGACAATCAAGTCCCCGTCGTCTGAGCGCAGGTAACGGCCGGCTGTGATATTTTTTGCAACTGGACTGATATGGGCTTCCTTATCTGGCTCGACGCCGATAATGGAGACGGAGAAAGCGCCCTCGCGGTTCGTGACCAGTCCGCCTGTGACAATACGTTGTGCGGCCGCGACAGTGTATGGATTGGATTCTGCGGTTCGGAGGATGCCTTCAGGGTTGGTCAACGGCAGGAGCGGCTTTTGTCCTGTTTTTTCACTGTAGCCGGGCGCATGGACCTGGATGTTGCCGCCCAACAATTGGATAGCATTCCCGTAGATGGATTGCTCGAAGCCAACCAGGATGCCATCGAACAGCACCAACAGAGACATGATGATGCCCATCGCAACGGCAATCAGCAGCGTCCTGCGGCGCTGCCGCCAGACGTTGCGCCAGGCGATTTTCAAGAATAGGGTCACTTTAATTCTCCAATCTTCGGTCAGATGGACTTATAGAATTGCTCTTTGGTTGCGGCACAGTCGCGCTATGGGACAAGTCCAAAGACTTGTCCTCCCTCTCGTCCATCATGGCTTGACAACAAACACGCTGCCGGCGCCGCGTCCGCCCACATCGGGGAAGTAGAACTCAGAGACCGTAGGCGGGATGACCTTGAAGGTGCCGGCTGTGCTGGCCCGTGCCAGGTAGGTGTAGACGTAGGTGCCGGCCGGCAGGTAATCTGTCGAAAGCACTACCTTCTCGTCACGAACTTCGCGGTGCGTAAAATACCACCCACCCCAGCCATACAGGTCGTAGTCGGCGCGCGTGTACTTGCGCGGGATTTCTGCTCCGCTTTCGAGCGAGGAGTCGATCGCCTCGAAACCGGCCGGCAGCGGGTCTTCGACCACCACGTAATGCAGCGCCGCCGGAACGACCATCGTCAGGCGCACGCGCACCAGTTCACCGCGTTCGATTTCAGTGATGGGGGTCTTGGGGTCGTCGAGCGTGAAATATTCGCGCACCAGGCTGACGCCCTGGTCGAGCGGCTGTATCTGTTCGACCGGCAGCGTGGCATTCAGGTAGGCCGAGTAATACAGGCTGCCGGGCCCTTCACCGCGCGTGAATACCAGGTAGTTGGCTTCGTCTTTCAGCAGGTCTTTCAGGTCTACTTGCAGGTCGAAGGTTTCGGTCAAGTTGTCGCGGTTCGCGCCTGCCTGCGTCAGCGGTTCGCCGTTCAGTCCCAAGGCGTACTGGTAACTTGTCTCGAATTCCTTCGATTCGACCAGCCAGTTGGTCAGCGCGATCAGCGACCAGGTCGTCTCCTGCGTGGAAGCCCAATGGCCGGCGCTGCGATGCGCCATCAGCCAGCGGACGGCCTGCGGCACGATGGGATTATCGGGGGCAATTTGTATCAAAGCATTCAGCACGATAGCCGTAGTGCGTGTGTCTGTGTTCCAGTTCCAGTAGTCGGTTTCGCTCTCCTCCCAATGGGCGCCAGAAGCCGAGATAACGGTAGCAGACCCGAGGTCCGAAAGAAGCGAGGCGATGCGCTCGTCTTCCGGGTCGAGCAGGTGTAGGGTCTGCATCAGGTAAGCGCGGGCGTACAGGCTCAGGAGGGCGCGCTGTTCGTACAGGCCATTGGGTTCGCCGGCGCCCAGTTCGCCGCCGCGCGCCAGCACGTACATCATGAAGGCGTAGCGGTTGAGTTGCCAGGTCAGGTAGCCGTCTCCGCCGCCTCCACCGCGCAAAGAGGCCTTGCTTTTCTGTGCAGAGGAGCCAATGTCTGGCAGGTTTTCTTTGAGGTAGCGCAGCCCGGCAGAGAGCGCATCTTCTGAGATGGTGTAGCCGCTCTCGCGCGCCTCGAGCAAGCCATAGATCACGTAAGCCGTGAGGTAGGGGTCGCTTTCGCCGCCGTCCCACCAATTCCAGCCGCCATCGTATAATTGTTTGGCGTAGATGCGCTGCAGGGCCGCGTTCACCTGCCGGCTGTATGCCAGGATATTCTCTTGCTCCAGGCCGGCGGCCTTCAGCGCGCGCACCGCAATCACGTTTGGCAGAAAGCGCGAGACGGTTTGCTCCATGCACAGATAATCGAAGTCTGTGAGATAGGCCAGCCCGCTTTGCAGCGAAGCCGCCAGCGACGGCTCGACCCGAATGGACAGGCTGGCGTCGCTGTAATCGAGCGTTTGGGGCAATAGCAGCCTTTGGGTGATCGAACCGGCCTCGCGCAGCATCCCAGATGTGCCGACGGTTTCCCTGGCGGTGAAGGTGTAGACCGGCAGCCCCTGGCCTTCGAGCGTGCCGAGCGCCGGTTTGCTGGCGTCTTGATATCCGCCGCCAGATGCGTGGACGGTCAGGTCCACCCGCTGGACATCCTGCACGGTAACATTCCAGGTGACATAGGCCTGCCCGTGCGCTTCTACTTGCGTCTTTTGACTGCTCTCGCTATCGAGAGCCGCACCTTCTGCCTCGAGCTCAACGGTCACATCCAGAGCAGCGGCAGTGGTGTTGTGGATGACCGCGCCGACCTGGGCCTGGTCGCCGGCTACGAAGAAGCGCGGCGTGGTCATCTCGACGAACAGCGGTTTGGTGCTGAGGACCTCGTTCGTCGCTTGACCGACCTTGCTGTCGGCGGTGACGGCGCGCACATCAGCCTGCCAGGTAGTAAGATTTTCGGGCAATTCCACCGTCACCTGCGCCTGGCCGTTCTCATCGGTCATTACTAACGCTTCGAAGGCGGCCGTGTCCTTGAAGTTTTGGCGCACGGTTACGATGCCAAAGCTCTCTTCGCCGCCCCCGCCGCCGCTCCCGCCGCCTTCTGGGATGCTCTTGCGATAGTTGGCGTTGTAATCGTCTGCGCTGGAGACCAGCCCAAGCGCAGTGTGCACGCCAAGCGCCTTTTGGGGGTAGAAACTGTCCAGGATAGGCGCAACGTTGGACGGCGCGAGCGTCAGGGCGGCCTTGTCTACCACTGCCAGCGAGGTTTCAGCCTGCACGGGTTTGCCAGAAGCGTCTTTGGTGGTGATGGTATAGGTCACAGATTGCCCCGGCCCGCTGGTTTCGCGGTCGGCGGCAACGCTCACCTGGAGTTCCTGCTCTTGCGTGTCCACCTCCAGACGGGCCATGCCGATTTTGAAATCTGGGCCCTCCTCTCCCTGCGCCCCGCTAACCACCGTGACCGATATGTAAAAGAGAGGCGCCATATCGGCAGTGATGGGTAACCTGTATACTGTGCTGTTGTCTTTCAGCAACAATACTTTCTGCTGGTAGATATGCCCGCGCTCGACCGTGACCAGCGCATAGACATCATGGTCGAAGGGCTGGGCGATCAAGAGCTCAGCCGTTTCGCCGGGCTGGTAAGCCGCCTTGTTGGGGATTACTTTGAAGGAGCGGTCATTGGTCTGTTCCCAAGCGATGTAGTCCTGGCTCCTGATCCAGACATAGGTGGAAGCCCGCTGAGTGTTGCCTTGCTTGTCTCGCACGCTGACGCGCGCCTCGAACGTCCCGCCGTTGGGTGGGGTGAACGTGACGGTCGCCCGTCCTTTTTCATCGCTGACGACTTTCTGCGTCTCTACAGGAATTTCCTTCATGGACGTGACCCAGCGCAACTGGCCCTGTTTGTCTTTCTCCTGCACGCTGTACCATTTTTGTTCGATGAACTGCACGCTCGCTTCCTGACCCGCCACCGGCTGCGCATCCCAATCCAGCGCAACCACCTCGAAGGTTTGCGCTTCTCCCGCCGCGCCGATGAACTTCTCTGCGCGGATACCGGCATACACCTGGCTGGGGTGTAGGATAACGCTGCCGCTTCCGCTCACCAGATTGCCGCCCACGTCGGTTACGTTGGCCGTGTAGGTCAGCGTCCATCCCCGGCTGTCATTTTGGCCGACCTGGGCCAGGGGCGTCAGGGAAACTGCCAGTCGCCCGTTTTCATCAGTCATGCCCTGACCTTCGGTGGGCAGGTTGCTTTTGCCGGGCTTTTGCTGTGACGACGACGCGCCTGTGCTTGGACTGACGAAACTGAAACCGCGATACTCTTCGGGCGGAACGAAGGTGTAAGGCTTGCTCTCAACAAACCAATCCACCTGGGCATTGGCCACCTTCCCACCGGCGTAATAGGCGGCCTCCAGAGCAAACTCCACTTTGTCGCTGTCCAACGCCTGCGACGGCGTTGCAGAAACATTGACCTGGAACTCCGGCTTGTGATATTCTGCCACGCGGAAAGAAAGATAACCGAAGGTTCCCCCGTTTCTGGAAGTGCGCACATAGATGTCGTATGTTCCCAAGGCGGCAGAATCGGACAGGTCGAAGGAGCCGCTAAAGCCGCCCAGTTCCGAAAGCGCCGCCTCTTGCGCATAGATTTCTTCGCCCCAGTGTTCGACGATCACATACACGCTATCCATGTTGGGCAAACTGTAATGCAGGTCGTCATCCTTGCGCACGATGCCTTTGAAGAACACCCGCTGGCCGGGGCGGTAGAGCGGCCGGTCGGTGTACAAATACGCAAAAGCGTTCGGTCGGGCAGCATAGTAATTTTCTGTGACGCCGAATTGCCCGCTCCACACGCCGCTGCCCCACTCCAAGGCGGTGAAAGCCAGACGTCCCTCCCCTTCCACACGAGCGTAGAGGGGAGCGTTGGCGCTCAGACGCGCCAGGCCATCCTGGTCTGTCTTGGCCTGGCCCAGGTAAATGAATTTGTCGTTGTAAAACGTGACCGGCAGGCCGGCTTGCGGCTTTCCGCTTTCCAGGTCGGTTACCCAGGCCAGCGCCTCGCCCGGCGTAGCCTTGAAGGTGAGGTTGTCGGTAGCCACGATGAACACAAAGCCCTGATAGTATCGGCTTTCGTATTCCAGCGGTTCTGCCTGCACACCGATAAAGTAATATCCCGCTTTCAGCGGATTTCCTTTGGGGTCTTCCAAGGGGATGTTCAGGTAATGCATTTTGTTACGCTCAGAAGCCACCGCCGGCTGCCAGATGCGCAGCGGCTGGCTTTGCGGCTGGAAGTCTGTCATGGCTATGTCGCCTTTCAACAGGCGGCTGAACTCCAGGTAACTCAGCGCATATAAGGAAATCTGGGCCGAATCTAGATTGAGATGCTCAAAGAACACCTCCTGCGGTCCCTGTGCGCGATAGACCAACGGAGTTCCCCATGGCAGCATCAGGCGGACATAAGGCTCGTAGTCGGGATTTTTGAACGTGAAAGCGTATTCCGACTGAATGGCGTTGCCATACAGATCGGTCATGCCGGGCAGCAGGCGCACCACGTACTCGGTAGCCGGTTCCAGCCCACAGACGTAGAGATACCAGCCATAGTCATAATAGTACATTTGCAATTTGTCTTTTGGCTCTGGCGATACCTGCACGCGGCTGTAGAGCGTGCTGGCTTTCATTGGCGAAGCAAAGTTGACGCTAAAGCACCCTTGATATTCTTGTAGCGGGGAATCCGAATTGGGGTACACTTCCAGAATACGCGGCGGGCCAACCGTATCGAAAGTCAGGCTCATTCCCTTTTTCAGCCTGCCTCCATCTTGGGCTTGGGCGCTCTCCGCCAGCGTCAGGCGATAGAAGCCGGCAATCTTGAGCCGCACTGCCGGTTCGATCGTCAGGTAGGTAAAGTCTTTGTTCCATTTCAGACGCACCGGAACGGTTTGCCCCGTCTCGCGGTCCTGAAGGACAACAGCCTTCGCCACGCTGGTTTGATCCATAGGCTGCAAGAAGGTGATGAAAAAAGACTGGTCGAGGCGGGCGTTTTTGACGGTCTCTGGGGGATTGAGGTCGCCGCCTACCAGTCCATAGTAGAAGATGACCGGCGCGCGCGTGGCAAACTGCCACAAGTACGGCTCTTCCAGTCCGTTACCGGCGGTGTCTGCCAGGGACGCATCTACCCGCACCGTGTATCTGCTCCCGCTTAACAGGGGTTTCTCCGGCTGAAAAACGTACACCGACGAGTTGAGCCATTCGCCCGTCCCTGTGACTGTGGGCGAGAACTCCAGCGGCTGGGGCAGGTTTGCTTGTTCTTCGGCAATCGTCAACGGCACAATTGGGCGGTTGAAGATGACCGTGATGGCCGTTTGCGGGTCAACCTCCTCCGCTTCGGGTTCTGGGAAGACCTGCGCTACCGTCAGCGATTCGACCGTTTTAAATTCCAAGCGGATGGTTTCTGCGGCGGCGCTGCCGTCTTTGCCCATTGCCCGCTCGATGAGGGCGGTATAAATTGTAGAGGGTTGAAGCGGCTTGTCAGGTTGGAAGGACAAGGTACGGGCGTCGAGCCAGGTCAATTGGCCGGCGACGGGTTCCTCGTCCGCGCTCAGAAGCGTGAACGATTGCCCGGTTTGGGCGGCGTCCATCTCGCGGTCGAAGGTAATCTGGATGGGCGCGCCCAGGTCCAGCCGTTGTCCCTGCATGGGGGCTTGAGCCAGCACGCTTGGTCCCACTTGCTGCGGCTCGGCCTGCACAGAGAGAGTCCCCACAGGTTGAGGCGTGGGTTGTGATTGTGGACCCGCGCAGGAGACGATGAGCGCCAGGCTGAGCAAAAGCAAACCCAACGCTCGCCACGAAAGTCGAAGATTCATAGGAGTACCCTGCCGTTCTTGGGTGATAGAACAAAGCGTAGCGTAACAACGAATGCCATACGCAGATTCCGACAGTATCCTCTCGATGGGCGTATGCAACACGCCTTCCCTGCCTGCTTCTTTTTCAGTGGATTTGGCGAGCGATGATTAAGTATGCCTTGCCTTTAAATGGCTGTCAAGATAAGTTAACTGGTGATTGCCCACAAGGGAGGCATGTGCGGATTTGGCAATCCGCACGAGCAA
>JBBITF010000073.1:10635-14593 GCA_037440925.1 Chloroflexota bacterium | reverse complement strand
ACCAGGGTTCATAGGTCGGCTCCCACACCCACAGGGCATGATTCAGCCCGTTTTGCTCAAAAAATTCGATTTCATCCCGCAAAAAGTCGGCTGCGCCGGGCGCCCAACGCACCATCCCGAACTCGTTCACCGCCACCGGTGCGCCGATTCGCTGACGGAAGGTGAGAATCGGCTCCAAGTATGCCCGCAGCCAGTCGCGGTCGAAGCGGTCGGGGAGGCCGTCCCAGGTGATGTCGAATTCGCCTGGGTAGGGACGATTGTCACCGGGCTGTTGATGGGTATAGAGGAATGGCCCGTATTGATGGACAGCATAAACCACCCGCTCTGCATCCACCGGCTGCAAGGCAGAGAGCCAGGGAACGCTGCCCCAGCCCATCGGGTTGACCAGGATGAGGGTCTCAGAATCTACGCTGCGGATGGCAGCCACCAGCCGGGGGTAGAACTGATTCCAGTCGTAGAGAGTCCCGGCATAGCGTGGGTAAAAATCCGCCGGGTCGTAAAGGTCAAGCATCACTTCGTCGGCGTTTGGCTCTACCATCAGGTCATAACCGACGACAATCGGGTTGGCGCGATAACGTTCGGCGGTGTAGCGCCACATCTCCACCCAGGCATCCTGGGCGGCTTGCTCGGTCCAGACGGTTTCGATAAGCAGGGAGGGGTCGAACCAGTCTCCGGCGCCATTGCGGTAAAAGGTGAAGTCGCTGCGCCCCGGCCCGGTGCGGAATGAGATGACAGCAAAGAGATGAGCGCCGGCGGCCATCTCCAGCAGGGCGTCGAGGTTGGCTTGTGCGCCTTCGTCCAACTTGTAGGGTGGGCGTTCGGTGAACAGGCCAGGGATGGACAGGTTGACGTAGTTCGCGCCGAGGGCAGCCAGGCGGTCGAAGTCGGACTGGGCATAGGGCGGGCCGATGTAGCCATCGCCAAGCAGGTCGCCATCCAGGTCAGGGACGCGGATGCGCTGCCAGATATTCGCCCCGCGCAATTGCGTGCCGTCCGTCCAGAGGGAGAATTTGTCGGCAAAGGGAGTCGGAGAGATGCCGGTCGAATAGCCGTTTTCAGGAGAAGCAATAATTGATCGTCCGCCAGCTGCGGTTGGCTGTTCACCATTGGCAGACTGCGGCAGGCAGGATGTGAGGAGCAGGAGCGCCAGGGAAAGAGAGAGCAGCTTGCGGTGGACGGTGGACGGTTTGCCATCAGAAAAGATTCGCGCAGACAATTACCAAGTAACAGCCTGGCTGGTTCAAAACCTGCCGATATTTACGACTCTTGGCGGCTTTGGGGTAGAATTAACTGTATGAGACGTCTCTGGTGGTTTGTCTTGCTCTTTTTGCTGACCGCTTGCGGGAGTAACGTGCAACCTGCCACAACCATCAGGCTGAGCGACCTCTCTCCCCTTCCCACCCCAGCCCTGGAACAGACCCCGCTGCGGGTGGCGGTGGCCTCGGTCGTCTCGCCGCAAGGCACGGTCGAATCGTACGCGCCGCTGCTCGACTATCTTGGCCAGAAACTGGAGCGGCCGGTTGAACTCGTCCAGCGCCGCACCTACCTCGAGGTCAATGACTTGATCGAACAGGGCGGCGTGGACCTGGCCTTCGTCTGCACCAGCGCTTACATCGTCGGTCATGAAGACTTCGGCATGGAATTGCTCGTCGCCCCACAGGTAAACGGGGAGACGGTCTATCACGCCTATCTGGTCGTGCCGGCCAATAGCCCGGCGCGCGATATAGCCGACCTGCGCGGCAAAGTCTTCGCCTTCACCGATCCCATCTCATTCACCGGGCGTGCTTACCCCACCTCGCTGGTGGAGCAACTCGGCACAACGCCCGAAGCCTTCTTCAGCCGTACCTTCTTTACCTATAGCCACGACGAGGCCATTTATGCCGTCGCCAACGGCCTGGCAGATGGCGCCAGCGTGGACAGTCTGGTATACGAATATGCCCTGGCGCGCGACCCCTCTCTGGCGCAAAAGGTCAAGGTCATTCACCAATCGCCGCCCTTTGGCATCCCGCCGGTGGTGGTCAACCCCGCTCTGCGCCCACAAGTCAAGGCCGAGTTGCAATCGCTCCTGCTGGGCATGGCGCAAGATCCCGACGGCCAAGCCGCCCTGCGCGCCATTGGTGTAGAACGCTTCGTGTTGATCTCCGACGAGGCCTATGCCAGTGTTCGTTCGCTCATGCAAGACCTCTCCCTGTCCAGCCAACCATGAAGAACACCCTTGCCGCCCTTTGGAATCGTCTGTGGCTGCTCATTTCGGCCGTCAGCGTGCGCGTCAAAGTGATGGGCATGGCATTGGCATTGGTGTTGCTGCTCGGCGGCGGAATTCTCTGGCAGGTGCGCGCCTCCCTCACCCGCACGCTGCAAACCCAACTCCAAAGCGAGAGCGTCACCGTCGCCAGTGACTTGGCTGCCCGCGCCGTTGACCCCATCTTGCTCAACGACCTGGTGGCCCTGCGCCGCCTGTTGGAAGAGACGCAGGCCAACAATCTCGACCTGCGCTATGTTTTCATCATAGACCAGTATGGTCAAGTGCTGATGCATACCTTTGGAAACGGCTTTCCTCTGCCTCTGCTGGATGCCAACGGCCTGACCGCGAGCGAACCCTCGCATACCTTGGTACTGGAAACCGAAGACGGCCTGGTGTGGGATACCGCCGCGCCGATTTTCGATGGCCGTGCCGGAGTGATACGGGTTGGTCTTTCCGATGCCCGTTTAAGGCAGGAAATTAACCTGGTCAGCGGGCAGATTCTGCTCACGATGGTGTTAGTCTCGGCGGTGGGGGTGTTAGGCGTCACCTTTCTCACCTTTGTCCTCACCCGCCCGCTGCGTGACCTGGTGGAGGCCACTCGCAGCGTAGCGCAAGGCGATTTCTCGCCGCGCGTGCCGCGCTGGGCCGATGACGAAATCGGCGACCTGGCCGAGGCATTCAACGCCATGACGGCCGATCTGGCCCGCGCCGATGAAATCCGCCGCGAGCGCGAACAACTGCGCCGCCAACTGCTCGAAAAAGTGATTGCCACCCAGGAAGAAGAACGCCGCCGCATTGCCCGCGAATTGCACGATAGCACCTCCCAAAATCTTACCTCGCTCATGGTGGGTCTGACGAATCTGAAAACTCTCTGTCAGGATGCCCGCCTGAACGTCCAGGTGGAGGAACTGCGCAGCATAGCCGCCGCAACGTTGGAAGAAGTGCATGACATTTCGGCCCGTCTCCGCCCGCGCATCCTGGACGACCTGGGCCTGCCTGCCGCCCTGGAGCGGCTGGCCCGCGAATGGCAGGCGCGGCACCGCATTCCGCTCGACCTGCTCATTCACATCGGCCCAGAGCGCCTGCCCGGCCCGCTGGAGACGGCCATCTATCGCATTGTGCAAGAATCGCTCACCAACGCGGCCCGCTATTCTGCGGCGCACAACGTCTCGGTGCTGGTGGAACGGCGCGGATCAGACCTGATCGCCCTGGTGGAGGACGACGGTCAGGGCTTTGACCTGCAGCGTGACCCCGGCGACCGGCACCTTGGCCTGGAGGGAATGCGCGAGCGCGCCGAACTGCTCGGCGGCAAACTGACCATCGAAAGCGCCCCCGGCAAAGGCGCGAGCATCCACGTTCAAATCCCCATCCCCCCTCTCCCTTTGGGGGATGGCCGGGGTGAAGGCGCATCCCCTCTCCCTTTGGGAGAGGGGCCGGGGGTGAGGGCCACCCCTCTCCCTTTGGGAGAGGGCCAGGGTGAGGGCTACCCCTCTTCCGCTGGAAGAGGGGCCGGGGGTGAGGGCGCATCCCCTCTCCCTTTGGGAGAGGGCCAGGGTGAGGACTACCCCTCTTCCGCTGGAAGAGGGGCCGGGGGTGAGGGCGCATCCCCTCTCCCTTTGGGAGAGGGCCAGGGTGAGGACTACCCCTCTTCCGCTGGAAGAGGGGCCAGGGGTGAGGGTCATCCCTCTCCCCTTGGGAGAGGGGCCGGGGGTG
>JBBITF010000073.1:0-10535 GCA_037440925.1 Chloroflexota bacterium | reverse complement strand
AGAGGGGCCGGGGGTGAGGGCCACCCCTCTCCCCCTGGGAGAGGGGCCAGGGGTGAGGGTCATCCCTCTCCCTCCGGGAGACCCCCTGACGGGGGCAGGTGGGCCGGGGATGAGGGAAACCCATGACTACCATCCTCCTCGCCGATGACCACGCCGTGTTGCGCGCCGGCCTGAAATTGCTGCTCGAAAGTCAGCCCGACCTGCGGGTGGTGGGCGAAGCCTCCAGCGGGCTGGAAGCCCTCGACCTGGCTGCCCGCCTGCAGCCCGATTTGCTCCTGCTCGACCTTTCCATGCCCGGCCTGGGCGGGCTGGAAGCGCTCCCCGCCTTGCGCAAGGCGGCCCCGGCGGCCAAAATCCTGATACTGACCATGTACGACGACCCGCAATACCTACGCGCCGCCCTCAAAAACGGAGCGGCGGGCTATGTCCTTAAAAAGGCCGCCGATGCCGAACTGATTTCTGCCATTCGTGCTGTGCTGCGCGGTGAGATGTACGTTCACCCCTCGCTCACCCGCGCTCTGCTCGACGACATGCTGCCCAAAGCCGAAACCGCTCCCGATGCCTGGGAAACGCTCAGCGAACGCGAGCGCGAGGTGCTGCGCCTGGTGGCCTTGGGACACACCAGCGCCGAAATCGCCGAACGCCTGAACCTGAGCGCCAAAACGGTCGAAACCTATCGCGCCCGTGGCATGGAAAAACTCGGCCTGACCAACCGCGCCGCCCTGGTGCGTTTTGCCCTGCAAAAAGGGATTTTGGGAGAATAGAAAGAACTTTGCCCTGTTCATGCGCATCTGACAACTTTTGAGTGTGAACAATGTAGACTGAAACTGCCAATTTTGCGCAGTTATGTTAGAATACCCTCCTGGAGCCACCATGACCAATAAAAAGATTCGATACAAACCCATCCCGGCCGACATCCTGGAACTTGCCGAACAACACGGCAATTCGCCCGAAGCCGCGCTGGAAGTCTTGAAAGACTTGCAGACGCATCCGGCCGGACTTTCGCCTGCCACCATTACCGACGCTGCCCGCGCCCTGGGAATCCCGGCCCACAAAGCCTATGGCCTGGCGACTTTCTACTCGATGCTTTCACTCGAAAAGCGCAAAAAAGTACTGCGCGTATGCGACGGCCCGGTCTGCTGGCTCAAACGCGCTTCAGTAGACGGTTGGGCAAAAAACATGCCCGCAGACGATTGGACGGTAGAGCGAACCTCCTGCCTCGGCCTGTGTGACCGCGCTCCCGCCGCCCTGGTGGAGGATGAACAAGCCGGGCCGGTCACTGAAGCCGACGCGCACAAGGTCTGCGAAGGCTGGCGCGGCATCCCCACCGATTACAGCCAGCCGCGTCCCGGCGAAACGCGCGTGATGACCGCCCTGCTTGGCAAGATTGACCCCGATTCGATTGACGACGCCCTTGCCAATGGCGTCTACGACGGCCTGAAGAAAGCGCTCCAATCCGAACCGGTGGCCGTCCTTTCCGAGGTGGAGACCTCCGGCCTGCAGGGGCGCGGCGGCGCGGGCTTCCCGGTCGGGCGCAAATGGCGCTTCGTAGCCTCCGAAAAGCGGACGCCTCGTTACCTGATCTGCAACGCCGACGAATCCGAACCGCTCATCTTCAAAGATCGCGTGCTGATTGACACCAATCCGCACCAACTGCTGGAAGGCATGGCCATCGGCGGCTACGCCTGCGGAGCCTCCGAAGCGTGGATCTACATCCGCGGCGAGTACGAGTATCAGGCCCGGCGTCTGGAAAGAGCGATTGCGCAAGCCGAGGAGAAAAACCTGCTCGGCGAGAACATCCTGGGCAGCGGTTTCTCGTTCCGCATCCACGTCCATCGCGGCGCCGGCGCGTATATCTGCGGCGAAGAGACCGCCTTGATCGAATCGCTCGAGGGCAAACGCGGCGAGCCGCGCCTGCGACCGCCCTACCCGCCGCAATCCGGTTTCCGCGGCCAACCGACCGCAGTCAACAATGTCGAAACCTTCTGCGCCGTGCCGCATATCGTCAATCATGGCGCGGAATGGTGGCGAAACTTGAGCAGCGATCCCACTCCCGGCACAAAGGTTTACATGGTGCTGGGTCACGTGCGCAAGCCCGGCCTGTTCGAAGCGCCCTTCGGCCTGACCTTGCGCCAGATCATCGAGGATTTCGGCGGCGGGATGCTGCCCGATTCGCAGTTCAACTTTGCCCTGTGCGGCGGCGCGGCCGGCACGATCGTCCCTCCCGCGTTGATGGACAGTCACATTGACTACAGTTCTGGGCCGCTTAAGGGCGTCCACCGCGACGTGCCAGCCGACGAGAGACGCTGGACGCAAGTCATCTCGATGGGCGCTGGTTCATTCTTGATCTGCGACCAGACGGTCTCGCCAGTGGCCTTCCTGCGCGAGTTGTTGCACTTCTTCGCGGCAGAATCGTGCGGAAAGTGTACTCCATGCCGCGTAGGCACCTGGCGTTCGCTGGAAATCTTGGAGCGCATGGCCGCCGGGGAAGGCAAGCGCGGCGACATCGAAGAACTGCAAACCCTGGCTCAACTGATGCAAGATTCTTCCTTCTGCGGGCTGGGACAATCGGTCGCCATCCCCATGAAATCGGCTCTCACCCACTATGGCGCTGAATTTGCGCGTGCTGAGAAGGAGTAACCATGACAGTCAACGTCACCATCAACGGCCAAAAATATGAAGCCCAGCCAGGGCAAACCATCCTGGACGTTGCCAGCGAACATGGCGTCAAGATCCCGACCCTGTGCTATCACAAGGACCTGTCGCCGACCGGCAACTGCCGCATGTGCGTGGTGGAAGTCAAAGGCGGGCGCTTCCTGCAGGCCGCCTGCGTCACGCCGGTATGGGAAGGCATGGAAATCCAGACGCACAGCGAAAAGGTCATGCGCGACCGCAAACTGACCCTGGAACTGATGCTCGCCAACCATCCGCAAGACTGTATCACCTGCGATGTCAGCGGCGAGTGCGAACTGCAAGACCTTGCTTATGAATACAAAGCCGAAGCGCCAGCCTGGGGAACGAAAGGCAAACGCTATCCGGTAAACAGCGACCCCAATCCCTTCATCCGCGTGGACATGAACCGCTGTATCCTGTGCCGTCGCTGCGTGGGCGCCTGCGCCGAAATCCAGGTGCGCGACGTGTGGGGCGTGGCCAAACGCGGCTTCGAGGAGGTCATCGTTGCCGGGGCAGGCACGACCATGCTGGAAGCGCGCTGCGAATCCTGCGGCCAGTGCGTGGCCTATTGCCCGACGGGAGCCCTGTCCAGCAAGATGAGTTACGGAAAGGGACGCAGGCACCAGGTCCAGAAAGTGACCACCACCTGCTCCTACTGCGGCGTGGGCTGCCAGTTCGACCTGAACGTGCGCGACGGCAAAGTGATCGGCGTCACATCCAACCCAGACGCTCCCGTGAACGGCATGGCGCTGTGCGTCAAAGGAAGATACGGCTGGGACTATATCCATCATCCAGATAGACTGACCAGGCCGCGCGTCCGCCGCTACCTGCTCGAAAGCAAATCAAAACGCCGCAAAGGAAATGCCTGGGATTGGGTAGAGACCGACTGGGATACCGCCCTGGACATCACCGCCCGCAAACTGCGCGAAACGCGCGACACACACGGCCCAGACGCTGTTGGCATATTGACCTCAGCGAAATGCCTGAACGAAGAAAACTACTTAATGAATAAACTGGCGCGGCAGGTCATTGGAACGAACAACATTGACCACTGCGCCCGTCTCTGACACTCCAGCACGGTGGCCGGTCTGGCCGCCTCCTTCGGTTCGGGCGCTATGTCCAACAGCATGGACGACGTAGCCCAAAAAGCAGAAGCCTTCTTCGTGATCGGCTCCAACACCACCGAGCAGCATCCCGTTTTCGGCACCATGCTGCGCCGGGCGGTGCGTTTCCGCGGAGCGAAATTGATCGTGGTAGACCCCCGCCGCATAGATTTGTGCGACTTTGCCACGCTGCACCTGCAACAAAAACCCGGCAGCGACATCGCCCTTCTGAACGGGCTGATGTACATCATCCTGAAAAAGGGCTGGGAAGCCAAAGAATTCATCGCCGAACGCACCGAATCATTCGAAGAGTTCAAAGCCACGGTCATGCAATACCCGCCGGAAAAAGCCAGCCAAATCTCCGGCGTCCCGGTCGAAAAACTCTACCAGGCGGCCGAGATCATGGCCGCCAGCAAACCCATGGCCGTCATGTGGGCTATGGGCATCACCCAGCACATTACCGGCGTGCGTAACGTGATGACGCTCGCCAACCTGCAAATGCTCCTCGGCAACATGGGCGTGCCAGGCGGCGGCGTCAATCCCTTGCGGGGGCAGAACAACGTCCAGGGCGCCTGCGACATGGGCGGCCTGCCCAACGTCTACCCGGCTTATCAGCCGGTCACCAGCGAGGAAGCCCAAAAGAAATTCCAGGCCGCCTGGGGGCAAACCAGCAACACCAAGGTCGGCCTGACCGTGACCGAGATGATGCCCGGCATCCTCGAAGGAAAAATCCACGCCCTGTACATCCTGAGCGAAGACCCGGTCATGTCCGACCCCGATACGCGCCACATCCGCGAGTGCCTCGAAAACGTGGACTTCCTCGTCTTGCAGGAGATTTTCCCCTCCGAAACCGCCGCCTATGCCGACGTGCTGCTGCCCGGCGTCTCCTTCGCCGAAAAGACCGGCACCTTCACCAACACCGAGCGGCGCGTGCAGATGGTCCACAAAGCCATCGAACCGCCCGGCGACGCCAAACCCGACTGGTGGATCATCGCCCAAATCGCCAAACGCCTCCTGTCCGGGACCCCAAACCTGCTCCCGCTTAATGGGCCGTTCGCTGCCTGGGATTATGCCGATACTTCCGCCATCATGGACGAGATCAATGCCCTCACCCCCTCCTATGGCGGCATCACCCACGCCCGGCTTGAAAAGGGCGAACGACTGCAATGGCCTTGCCCCACGACCGACCACCCCGGCACGCCTATTCTGCACATCGGCAAATTCACGCGCGGGCTGGGCAAATTCATGCCGATTGACCACGTCCCGCCGGCCGAGGAGCCCAGCCAAGACTACCCGATGGTTATGTCCACCGGGCGGGTGCTATATCACTGGCACGGCGGCCAGATGACGCGCCGCGCGCAGGGACTGTTGGAAGTCTATAGCGAAGCATTGATCGAGGTAAACCCTGAAGACGCCGCTAAACTGGGACTGAATGGCAAGAATAGAGTGCGCGTTTCCTCCCGCCGCGGCAGCATCGAAGCCCAGCCCTGGGTCACAGAGCGGGTCCCGCCCGGCATGGTCTATGCCAATTTCCACTTCCCTGAAGCCTCGGCCAACGAACTGACGCAAGCCGTCTTAGACCCAATCGCCAAAATCCCAGAATACAAAGTGACGGCGGTGAAAGTTGAGATAGTCACATAGCCGTCCACTCGCCTAATCACGCTGGAGGGTTGTTGTTTCCTGCATAGCATAGGGAGTCGGCCGGCTGGATGGCAAAACGGCCTCGCTGCTTCTGTTCAAGGGAGGATAGACAGGCAACTGTAAATAGAACGTACAGCCAGGGAAATTGATCTCGTCATGTCCCTGACTTTCCACCCACGCCTTGCCGCCATGGGCGCGGGCCACGCCGCGCACAATAGCCAACCCCAATCCTGCGCCGCCGCCCTTGAATGTTGTTTTACCCGACGAATGCAGCGACACATCACCCACCTGGTAGAATTTTTCGAAGACCAGTTCGTGATGCACTGCATCCAGGCCAATACCCGTATCTTTGACTCTGATTTCAACAGCCGGCTGACCATCGTCCATCCTCACAGCGTTTGCGCCCACCGTCACCTGCCCGCCATTGGGCGTATATTTAATGGCATTCAGGAGCAACTGCGTCAGCGCCTTCTGCAACAGAACAGGGTCGGCGTGCAGAATGGGCATATCCGCCTCCACAGCCACAAGCAATTCGATGTTCCGCTCTGAAGCGGCGCCTTTAAATTCTTGCACCGTCTCTTCAATCAAGCGTCGCACCGGCAGCGGCGATGGCCGCAGGCGCAGCGTCTCGCTGTCAATGCGCGTCACATCCAGCATGGTATTGACCACTTCGTGCATCCGCTCCGTGCCTTTTCGGATGCCATCCATAATCTCCAACAATCGGCTATCCGCCGCCAACCCAGAGAAGGAACGCAGCACATCCACATATCCCTTGATGACGGTCAAAGGAGTGCGAAGTTCGTGCGCGGCCACCTGAATGAACTCTAATTTATTGCGGTCCAACTGGCGCAAGACCTGGTTGGCCTGCTGCAAATATTGAATGGCAATGCGGTCATTCTCACGCATCCTCTCCAGGCTAATGCGGATGATGTTGACCGCCATGCTAGGACTGCGATTCAGCATGGCATCGAAATCTTGCTTATCCATTTCCAGCACAGTGCAATCAGTGACGGCGCGCACAGTGGCCGCGCGCGTGGAATTTTGAATCAACGCCATCTCTCCAATCAAATCGCCTCGCCCCACAGTGCGCAGTACCCTCTCTCCATCCTCCTGGCTGATAATCTTGCTGACCACCGCGCTGCCCTCTGCCAGGATATAAAACACGTCCTCATAAGCGCCCTCGTGACATAAGACATGTCCAGCCGGATAAGCGCAGAAACGGGTAGTATTGGCAATTTCCCGCAGTTCCTCTTCGGCTACCCCCCTAAAAGTCTCGCGCAACAAAGACAATTTATCGAAAACCTGCCGCTCGTTCATCATTTTCAGTATAATCAGCAAGAGAAATAAAAAAATTGCGTTTGAATGATAATTACTCTGTAAAAAACCGCCCGTCAGACAGTCCAAACCCCAGCCAAAGGAGACCAATCATCCATGTCAGACATCGCCTACGAAATCCGCGCTCACCTTGGCGCCCTCTCGCATTCCAATTCGGGATGGCAAAAAGAACTCAATCTGGTCAGTTGGAACGACCGAGAGCCAAAATATGACCTGCGCGATTGGTCGCCCGACCATCAAAAAATGGGCAAAGGCGTCACCCTGACCAGAGACGAATTGCTGGCCTTAAAAACATTGCTGAACAGTATAGAAATATAACCAGGCAAGACATTTTAGGAAACGTAATTCATCGTAACTGCCTACCTCTAACATCCGTTTGGTTTTTGGGTGAGAAAACCATCCACGAATAAACCACGAATGCCCGAAAGACGGCGTTATGTGTGTATTCGTGCAGTATTCGTGAACGGTGGACGATGGACGGTGGACGGTTTGCGCTCAAATATAGGCAGGGTAGGCAGTTACCATTCATCTCTGTTGTGGCGTGTAAGCGCCCTCCTTGATGAACGTTTCGCCCCCCTCTTGGGCTTCGAAAATCTTGTAACGCAGCGTAATGGGGAAAACCCGCGCCAACATGCCCTGCGCCGGGCAATAACGTTCGGCTGAAAGTTCGATGGCGCGCAACACCGCCGCCTCGTCTACATCGTGACCTGTCACCAGATACTCGATGGTGGCGCTGGTAAACACTTTGGGATGTTCTTCAGCGCGCTCCGCTGCCACACGCACCTCAAAAGCCGTCACCTGCTGGCGTTTTTTGGTCAGGATAGAAATGACATCCATAGCCGTACAACCGGCCAGGCTGACCGCCATCAACTCCATCGGGCGAAAACCGTCATTATCGCCGCCTACTTGGGGATCACTTCCCAAATTGACCTGAAAGCCAGAATCTGCCGTCCCCACAAAAGACATGCGCCCTTTCCAATTCACCTTTGCCTGCATCTTGCCTCCTCACTCCACAATCAGCGGAGTCACATACTTTTCCAGCGTTGGCCGGTCAATCTCGCCCACCCACCGCAAACGGACAACTTCCTCCCGATCAATCACGAACGAACTGGGCAAGCTACGCACCTTGAAAACCTGACTGGCAAGATAAGTCGGATCGAGCAGCACCGGGAAAGACAGGCCATAAGCCTGCGCAAACGACCGCACCGCCTCGGCCGCATCGCCGTCGTTCACCGCCAAGATGACGAATCCCTCGGCGGCATGGTCTTTATAATACTGGTTCAAGGTCGGCATTTCCGCTTTACAAGGCGGGCACCAGGTAGCCCACAAGTTCACCAACACCACCTGACCGCGATAGGCCGCCAGTGAATGCTGCACGCCGCTTATATCGAAAAGCGTCAACTGCGGCGCCGCATATTCGACAGCCACCGGCACCGTCAGCGACTCATAGGAAGAGACAGCCGCCTCACCCTCCTGCTGACGCGGCCACAACATCCAAATCGCCAATCCAAGCAAGATCAGCCCGCCCCCCAAAAAGGCCATCCCCGGCAAATTGGACTTACGGAAACGTTTCTTGCTGCGAACGCTTGACATCGGACGACTCCCATCGAAAACGATCAACCTGCTCCCGCTTCGCCCCACGCCTGAGCCTGCTACCGTTAAAGAGGGCTATTCCACGCCTTAAGGTTAACTTGCCAACGCCCGCTGGATTTCAGCCATCAAGTTGGCCTCCGGCACTGCACCAATCACGTTGCCTTTCCCATCGTTGACCACCGTATGTGGCACGCCGCTGACGCGATGCCGGTTCGACAAGTCTGGGAACTCGGTCGCTTCCACCATTTCGGCCTGCACCAGTGGGCTTTCCATGGCCATTTGATGAGCCAGCACCACAGCGCGTGGGCAATACGGACAAGTTGGGGTAACAAAGACCTGTAACAGCACCGGCTCTTGCAACGATTTGAGCATTGCGCGGGTCTGTTGGTTCAACCCCGAGTCACGGGCAGAGACAATGAAAATATCCTGAATGAGCGAAGAAAACTCATGCCCAGCCGGGATACCTGCCATGCGAATCCCAAAATCCATCACCTGATCGCCTTCCTTCCCAGCGATGACCAGGCCGGGCGTCTTGTCCACGTTGTATTTCTGGGCCAAAGCGGCATCCGCATCTATATCATAAACGCTCAGACTCAACAAGTCATTGAGCGCCACAACCTCTTCCAACAATTGATGGGTGTCTTCGCAATAAGCGCAATCCTGCTTGCTGCCAAAGAACATCAGGTGTACGGGCTGCTTCAAACCGCTAAACGCCTCGCGAACTTGTTGGGTAATCTCTTCATTGAGCAATTGAGCCATTTTTTTCTCCATATACTGCCCCAACGGGGCAAAAGATAAATTTATCAGGTGCAACCGCCGCCTTCGCCTCCAGTGAAGCCGCACACAGGGCATTCTAACGCCAGGACGCCGTTATAGTCGAGTTTTCCTTTTCCGCATTGTGGACAGGTCGAACCTGGCCGCAAACGAAGCGTTGTCTCTTCGGCCGGTTTCAATTTCCCTTGTAAAAACAACTCAAACGACGACAATTTTGGAGTTGGGTCGGTCACGTTCATTAGATGCAGCGCAGGGCAAAAGGTTACAAACGTAAGAAATCTTCGAGATTCAAACGCACGAACAAGCGTTCACGCACTTCTGCCGGCAGTTCTGTATCAGAGACAGCGTGATATAACGAAATTGTCTTTTTCAAGGTGTCCACTACCACCCGGCAATTCTCGCATTCAGAGAGATGCCGCTCGATCTCACGGCACAACTCCTCCTGGGCCACGCCATCCACATAATCCGAAAGGGAAGCGAGCAAAGACTTGCAATTTTCTTTTTCCATTGTAACTACTCCTCTTTCAGCCGTTCACCATAATAGGCCGAAAGCTGCTCGCGAAGATTCAAGCGGGCGCGCAACAAGCGCGTCTTTACGGCGGTTTCGGTCAAATTGAGGGCCTCAGCAGTTTCTTTGATGGACAACCCTTCCACGTCTCGTAACAAGAAGACCACCCGTAATTTTTCTGGCAAGCGTGTTATAGCCAGGTCAAGGTGTCTCTTCGCTTCAGCCGAAAGCAATTCTTCCTCTGGCAGGCAACACCAATCCGTCAATTGGACGGGACGCTCGATCTCGTCCTCGTCGCTCTCGTGTTCCAAGAGGACCGGCACAGTTGGTTTTTGACGGCGCACAGACATCAACACTTCGTTGACTGCAATCCGATACAACCAGGTAGACAGGCTGGAACGCCCTTCAAAATTCCCAATAGATTGCCAGGCTTTCAGAAAGGTCGTTTGCAGCACATCTTCGGCCTCCTGAGGGTCGCCCAGCATTTTCAAAGCCAGACGATAGATTTGGGTCGAGTACAAATCTACCATGCGAGCAAATTCTGCCCGGTCACCAACCTGTAAGGCCCGCAAAGAAAGGGCCTGGTTTGTGTTCGTCTCTGTCATTTTAGATGAAGCCTCATTCAAAAAGTTGCTTTAGGAATACCGTTGTGTCGAGTCTCGTAAAGTCGTATTAAGTCTATTCTGGCAAAGTCTCATAAAGTCGTATCACTTTGCAACTTTGCACGTCAAAAAGTCGGAATTCTGTACGGTTGCACATAAGATTTTACAAATCGTGGCTGTATCTCCACAGAAATCTCAGAAAATAAGCCCAGCTATCTTCAAAACGGCCAAAATCAACCAAGATTTCGAGCTTCACTGTCATTGGCGATTGCCCACAAGGGAGGCATGTGCGGATTTGGCAATCCG
>JBBITF010000072.1:0-14723 GCA_037440925.1 Chloroflexota bacterium | reverse complement strand
AAGCGCAGAAGCGCACCGAGCAGAGGGTCGAGGAACTGGCGGAAGCGCAGAAGCGCACCGAGCAGAAGGTGGACAATCTGGAGGTGAAGGTAAGCGGCCTGGAGGTGAAGGTAAGCAGCCTGGAAGTGAAGGTGAACAATCTGGGGGTAGCATTCGGACAATTGCAGCGCGCTTTTGGGGCAACAGTGGAGGAAGAAGCCGCCAGCGTGGTCGAAGTTATCTTACGGCGTAAGGGCTACCAGGCCATCCGGCCAGCCTTTTCGCTCGGCTTCAACGGCGAGGTAGACGTGATCTTGCCCGTGCGCGATCCAAATGGACAGATATTGTGGGCGCTGGTCGAAGCCAAAGCCCGCTTGAGCCGCAGGGACGTACACGAATGGGCGCAGCGTGTGCGTTCGGAGAGTTGGCATGCCCGTCTGGCGGAAATCGGCTGCACGGGGCCTTATCTGGCGTATGCTTACAGCATTCGCACCGACCTGGGCGCGCAGGAGGAAGCGGAAAAAGAGGGTATTGGCTTGTTGAAGAGCGACGGGGAAGTCCTGCCGCCTGGAGAACCTATTCAGCCGGCCGGCAAGGCGAGTTAGCGGCGCACATATTTGACTGCACTGCAAAAACCATGAACCGTCGAGAGCGCAGAGCGCGCGGAGTTGAAAATTTGCAAAACCCGCATCAAGAGCGCCTTTTCTTTGCGGAATCGGTAAACAATCTCAGCGTTCTCTGCGCGCTCTGCGGTGCAAATACCTTTTTGCATGGGAGTCATTGATTTTTTATGGGAGACGATCATGACCGTTTGTTTGAATTGCAATGCCAGCGAGCAGGAGAAACCCCTGCTCGCTATCCAATATCAGGGCCAGCAAATTTACATTTGCCCGCAGTGCTTACCGGTGCTAATCCATAAACCGGCTGCGCTGGCCGGGAAATTGCCCGGCGCAGAGACCTTTGGTCCGCCTGCCGAGCATCAGCATTGACAAAACTTTCCTTTTTAGGCCGCACCTCGTTGCTGGTCGGCTTTTTCTTTGGCCTCGATAAGGCGCTGGCTTTTCTACGCTCGGTGCTTGTGGCGCGCCAGTTCCGCTTGTCTATGGAATTGGACGCCTTCAACGTCGCTAACAATCTCCCCGACTTGCTGTTCGCGCTCATCTCCGGCGGGGCGCTGGCCATGGCCTTCATCCCCATCCTGACCGAAACGCTGACCCTGCATGGGCGGGCGGCGGCCTGGAATTTGTTTTCGCGCCTGGCCAACCTGGGTTTCTTGGCAACCGCTTCGGCTGCTATATTGGTGGCGCTGTTTGCCGAACACATCGTGCGGGCGCAATTTGGTATTGCCCCTGGTTTTGGAAGCGCACAACAGGCGCTCGTCGCTGAGTTGATGCGCCTGAATTTGATTGCCACCCTCATTTTCTCCTTGAGCGGCCTGGTGATGGCCGGTTTGCAGTCTAACCAGCATTTCCTGTTGCCGGCTTTGGCGCCGGCGCTCTACAATCTCGGTCAAATTGTGGGCGTGCTGGTTTTTTCTCCCGCTGAACCTTATGTGATTGGCGGTTTTGCCTTGCCCGCCTTTGGCCTGGGCGTGCATGGACTGGTGTACGGCGTCATCCTGGGTGCTTGCCTGCACTTGCTCATCCAGGTTCCCGGCCTGATCAAATACCAGTTCCGCTGGACGCCCTCGCTCGATATCCGCCACCCGGCTATGTTGGCTGTCTTGCGGATGGTAGGTCCGCGCTTGCTGACCATGTTCGGCATTCAGTTGATGTTCATTGCCCGCGACAACTTCGCTTCGCGTCTCGACCAGGTGGGCGCGGTTTCGGCCCTGACCTACGGCTGGATGATCATGCAGGTGCCAGAGACGCTGATCGGCACGGCTATCGCCGTTTCCATGCTGCCCACGCTCTCTGAACTGGCTGCGCGGGGCGATTGGGAATCCTTCCGCGCCGCCATCGAAAAAGCGCTGCGGGTCTTGATTGCGCTCACCCTGCCGGTAGCGGCGGTGATGGCGGCCGGACTGCATCCGCTGGTGCGCGCCGTCTTCGGCTTCGACGCTGCCGGGTCATCTTTGTTGACCTGGACGACGCGCGCCTTTTTGCTCACCTTGACGGGGTATGCCGTGCAGGAATTGATGGCGCGCGCTTTCTACGCCCGCAAGCAGCCCTGGTTCCCCTTCTATGGCGTTGTGGTGCGGATGATTCTCTATATTTTGATCGGCTTGCTGGCAGTGCAGTACTTCCGCTCCGTTGGCGCGCCTGTGATTGCCGCCGCTGAGCTCTCGCTCACAGTGGAAGCCGGCCTGATGCTCTATTGGCTGGCGCATCGCCTGCCCAACAGACTCTCCCTGTGGACGGCAGGGTGGAAAGGCTTGTTGGCGGCGTTACTTGGCGGCGGACTGACCTATGCGCTGGCGTTGTATCTGCCGGGCGGAGCGATCGCCACGGCTTTGTTTGGCCTGGCAGGAGGCGGTTTACTGGCCTTAGCCATCGTTTGGAGGGAAGCGCGTTTGTTGCTGCGGTTATGATAGCCGTTTGCGCCGCTGGTTTGGTGACCTCAGGTGTTGCCGGGCGCGAGCGGGTATAGGAAGTTATCGCATGGACCTTGCGGCTCCGGCCAGGGGGTGACGGTTGGCGTGGCGGGAATATCGGTTGGCGCAATCGTCGGCGGCATCCATGAATCTTACTCGTCATCGTCCTGGGCTTGCTCGGCCAGCAACTCTTTTGCGCGCGGGTCTTCGCTGGGTTCGATGCGCCGCCCGAAGATCAGGAAACCGGTATGCGCCACCATCCGGTCGGTGGGGCGCAGGCGCGACGGCTCTGGCTTGTAATATCTCAGCAGCACCTCGCACACTTCCAGAAAAGCAAAATGATTGCGCCGCAGGGCGTACAGCAATTGCTCCACTTGATTGACTGTGGGAAGCAGCCCGCAAAAAAAGCCGCCCGGTTTGAGCGCCGCGCGCACCTGCGGAATGTAGTCATACGGATTCGGCACATCCAGGAAAAAGGCGTCCGCATCGGTTTCGTCCAACCCGTCTTGAATATCGCGCAGTTTGAAGTCCACGCGCGAAGCGAGACCCACTCGCTCCACGTTCTTACGCGCCAGTTTGTGCATCTCTTCCCGTTGCTCGTAGGAGATGACCCGTCCCTCCGCGCCGACGGCGTACGCCAGCGCGATCGTCATGGACCCGGAACCTGTCCCTGCTTCGATGACTTTGACGCCCGGCCCGATACCCATCGTGACGAGGATAAAACCGATGTCTTTGGGATACAGAATTTGGGTATTGCGCTTCAGGTTGATGAGCAGGTCCGAAAGCGCCGGCTGCAAAAGGAAGAACGGCGCGCCGAGATGACTGTACACCTGGCTGCCCCAGGGCAGGCCAATCAGGTCGTTGTGATACAGAATGCCGCGATGGGTCTCGAACTTGCCGCCCTTGACCAATGGGAAGAGAAAATGTTTATGGCGCAGCCCTACCAGCAGAACCAGGTCGCCGGCCTGAGTGCGCGCAGAAGTTATATTCCAGGCCATACCTCAATTGTACCGCAAGCCTGCTTGCCAAACGGTCTCCCTGAGGCGGCCAACGTGGGGCTTCAGATGCTGGCGCGTGTCACTTGCGGCGCTGGTTGCTGCCTCAGCCGCTTTTTGCTTGCGGCCAAATCGTTGTGCGCAATCGCTCATCTGCGGATAAAATAGGCTTATGCTCATTCACTCCTCTACCCAACTTCTCACCCTGGCTGGCGGCCCTCAGCGCGGGCGTGAACTGGGCAAATTGGGCCTCATCGAGAACGGCGCCGTGCTGGTGCGTGACGAGAAGATCGTCGCGGTGGGTCGCTCCGACGAACTGCGCGCCGCCTACCCCGGCGAACCCGGCCTGGACGCGACCGGATGCGTGGTCATGCCCGGCTTTGTGGACCCGCACACGCATCTCATCTGGGGCGGCGACCGCGCCCGCGAGTTCGAGATGCGGCTTGAAGGCGCCAAGTATCTCGACATTCTGGCGGCTGGCGGCGGCATCATTTCCACTGTCCGCGCCACGCGCACGGCCAGCATCGAGGCGCTCATCGCCCAGGCCCGCCCGCGTCTGCTGCGCATGTTCGCCACCGGCACCACCACCGCCGAAGCCAAGACCGGCTACGGCTTGCAGACCGCCACCGAACTGCGCTTGCTCAAAGCCCTGCTGATGCTCGACGACGAAGGCCCGCTGGATTTAGCCATCACCTTCCTCGGCGCGCACGCCATCGCCCCCGAATACAAAGACGACCCGCAGGCCTACACCGACCTGGTGAGCGAGACCATGCTGCCTATCGTGCAGCAATGGTGGGAGACGCATGCCCCGCGCCTGCCCCTGCCCTTTGTGGACGTCTTTTGCGAGAATCAGGCCTTCAACCTTCAACAATCGCGTCAAATCTTGACGAAGGCCCGCTCGCTGGGATTCCCGCTCAAGATTCACGCTGACGAGTTCGACAACCTGGGCGGGGCGTCGCTGGCGGTCGAATTGGGCGCCGCCTCGGCCGACCACTTGGTCAAGACCTCGGATGCAGACATCGAAGCGTTGGGCAAGTCCGACACGGTAGCCGTATCCCTGCCCTGCACACCCTTTGGATTGGCCGAATGCGAATACACTCCGGCGCAGAAGATTCTGGATGCAGGCGGCATCCTGGCGTTGGCTACCGATTGCAACCCCGGCACGGCCTGGAACGAGTCCATGCAGTTTGTCATTGCGCTGGCTTGCCGTTACATGAAGTTGACCCCTGCCCAGGCCATTGCCGCTTCTACCATCAACGCTGCTCATGCCATTCGGCGGGCAAATGTGATTGGCTCCATCGAAGCGGGCAAGCAAGCCGACCTGTTGATCCTCTCTGTGCCAGATTATCGGCATTTAGGCTATCGCTTTGGCACCAACCTGGTCAAGCAAGTCATCAAGCGCGGACGAGTCTACTCGGTAGATGTAGGCTATTATCGCACGGCTTGATCGCTTTCGGCGGTATTCTTGTAACCTTGTTGTTAGCCTGGTTTCAGGCTACAATAGTTATATGACTACTTCACGCGCTCCTCTGTTGGTCGTGGAAGATATTCCGAACGTCCTTGAATTGCTTGAGGTTACCCTCCGTTTTCAGGGCTATCAGGTGTTGACAGCCCGCAATGGACAAGAAGCGCTCGAGATTCTTGAAACACACATGCCGTCTTTGATCATCACCGACATCTTAATGCCCAAACTGGACGGCTTTGCGATGGTGCAAAAACTGCGCACCAATCCCAAAACGCAGGCTATCCCGGTCATTTTCCTCTCGGCCACTTACGTTACGCCTGAAGACCGCAATTTTGCCTTGAGTTTGGGCGCCTCGCGCTTCATTGAGAAGCCCATTGATACCGAAGAATTCTTGCTTACCATTGCCGAACTGCTCAATCAAGAACACATCACCATCCCGCAGCCGCTTCCTCAGCCCCAGTTCTATGCCGGTTACCGCGAGCGCCTGGAAATGAAACTTCAGCACAAGAATCGACAAATTGCTCGTATCGAGCGCCTGCTTCCTACGCTGGAAATGGAGCAGCGTTCCTCATTTACCGCTTTGTATGAGCAGGCGGTTCGAGACCGAGACGAAATCCAAATGGAACTCGATCATCTCAAGCGTTCCATCGAGACTCTCTACAGCCAACCAGACGAATGAAAGAACCAACTCTTGAGTATGTTGAACGGCTGGCGCGCCAAGCCGGTGAAATTTTGCGCGCCGGTTATCACAAAGAACATCGAGTAGCCTACAAAGGCCCCATTGACCTGGTCACCGAAATAGACCATCGGTCCGAAGAATATCTGCTGGGAGAAATTCGCAGCCGTTTTCCCCATCATCATATCATGGCCGAGGAAAGCGGCGGAACAGAAGGGCAGGCGCATCAATGGTATATTGACCCGCTGGATGGCACGGTCAACTACGCCCATCGTATTCCCATCTTTTGCGTTTCGATTGCTTACGCCTCGAACGGAAGCCTCAGCCTGGCCGCCGTTTACGATCCGATGCGTGATGAGATGTTCACTGCCGTGCGCGGCGGCGGCGCGCATTTGAATGGCCGCCCTTTGCAGGTGTCTGAGGAACATGACCTACAGCGCAGCCTGCTCGTCACCGGTTTTCCCTACGATGTGTGGAATACCGAATTCGATAATTTTGCCAATTTCGTCAAACTAAGCAAATTGAGCCAGGGCGTGCGACGGCTCGGCTCGGCTGCCCTGGACCTGTGTTATGTAGCCGCCGGTCGTTTCGATGGTTTTTGGGAACTGGGGCTTCACCCCTGGGACGTGGCCGCCGGCGGTTTGATTGGCCGAGAGGCCGGTGCGACGGTGACCAACATCAATGGCGGGTCTGACTTCATTTCCCCTCCGCAATCCATTGTAGCCGCTGCGCCCGGCATCCATGCTCGTTTATTGGCGGAGTTGAAGCCACAACATTCTGCCAAATCTTGACTTCCTTATTTCTTTGTGATATTCTTTCGCGCCGGATAGACCGACCGGTCGGTCTAAACTTCCTGCTATGACCGATACCCTCTTCAACCCCACTCAAGAAACCCGCCTGCGTATCCTTGAAGCGGCGGTAAAGGTGTTTGCCTCCAAAGGTTACCACGATACCAAAGTGGACGACATCGTGGCCGAGTCCAACACCTCGAAAGGGGCGTTTTACTTCTACTTCCCCAGCAAGCAGGATATTTTCCTGGCGCTGGTGGATACCTTCGCCGACTTGCTCGAAGCGCGTCTGCGCGAGAGATTGGCAGCGGAGACCAGCGGAACCTCCCGCGTGGAGGCGGCCCTGCGCGTTTGCCTGGAGACCTTTGGGCAGTATCGCGCCCTGGCCAAGATTGCGCTGGTGCAGGCTACCGGCCTGGGTGCGGCTTTCGAGCAAAAGCGCCAACAGGTCAATCAGCGCTTCATCAACATCGTGCGCGAAAACCTGGATGCGGCGGTTGCAGATGGCAGCATCCCGCCGCTGGATACGGAAGTAGCGGCCTGCGCCTGGGTGGGCGCGCTGAACGAAATCGTGCTGCGCTGGGTGTATACCGGCCAGCCCGACCCGCAGCGTTCTCTGCCCGCCTTGCGCCGATTGCTGTTGCAGAGCGCCGGGGTTCCTGAGGACAGAATCCGTCGCATGGAAGAAAATGAATTCCAGGAGAAAAAAACATGAAATTCATCCGCCTTTTGTTCGTCATTGCGCTGGCGGCTGCAACGGCATCTGCCTGCGTGCCGGCAACCCAGCCGCCCGAAAGCGAGGCCGCTCCAACGCTTCAGCAAGAAGCGGCTCCAGAGAAGCCTATCACTATCAAAGTCGCTGTTTTGCCCATCATAGATGCTCTTCCGCTGTACGTTGCTCAAGGCGAGGGCTTGTTCGAGAGGCATGGCGTGAACGTGGAACTCGTGCCGGTGGCCTCTGCGCCAGAGCGCGTCCAATTGGAGGCTTCGGGGCAGGTGGACGGCACCATCAACGAGATTCTAGGGGTGATGCAGTTCAACCAAGAGCAGGTGCAGATGCAGGCTGTACGCTATGCGCTGCGCCCCGCCGCGGGGTTTGGGCATTTCTTCATCCTGGCTTCGGGACAGAGCGGTATCACCACCCCTGAAGGGCTGAAAGGTGTGGAAATTGGCGTTTCGCAAGGCACGATCATCGAATACGTCACCGAGCGTCTGTTGCAAGCGGCCGGCCTGAGCGGCGATGAAATCAAGACCATCCCTGTCCCCAAGATTCCCGACCGCATGGCGTTGTTAGCCTCCGGCGAACTGAAAGCCGCCACCCTGCCCGACCCGCTGGGCGCGCTGGCTGTGCAATCTGGGGCGGTGGTTGTGATGGACGATTCGGCGTATCCCGAATATGGCTTCAGCGTGTATTCCTTCCGCAAAGAGTTCATTGACGCCTATCCCGAAGCGGTGATGAACTTTTTGCTGGCGGTTGATGAGGCCATCGAGCATATCAATGCCGACCCGTCGGCGTACACCAGTGTCTTGAGCGACAATAAAATCGTCCCGCCGCCGCTGCTGAAGGCTTATCAAGTGCCACCTTTCCCTGCGGCCGGCGTGCCGAGCGAAGCCGAATGGCAGGATGCGCTGGATTGGGCTAAAAGCAAAGGCATGTTGGACGGGGACGTTTCTTACGCAGATTCGGTCAACCCTTCCCTGCTGCTTCCCTGAAGAAGAGACAAGGTAACTACCTACCCTCCAGTGCAAATTTGCCTCTCAAAGTAGAGAAACCATCCACGAATGGGGCCACGAATACTCGAATGGAGCGCTATTCGTGAATTCGTGAGCAATCGTGGACGGTTTGGGCAAAATATGATCCCCCCATCCAGCGGATCAGGATATTTCCTTGACATGTTTTGCGTGCGCACTCTGATATTGTCAAAGTGGACAATTCCGATTCTCAAGAGTAATATTATAGCGCGACTGTGCCGCAAACTTCAGTTTGCGCTTTGCACAGGAACAAACTGAAGCAGTACTGCACAAAATCAGCCCAGTTGTCGGTATGCCGAGGTCTGGAGACTTCGGAGTCCAAAGCAATTCTATAGGGCCTTTTGCCGGTTACAAAGAGATGACTGCACTGCAAAAACCATTAACCGCCGAGAGCGCGGAGCGCGCAGGGTTGAAAATTTGCAAAACCCGCATCAAGAGCGCCTTTTCTTTGCGGAATCGGTAAAAAATCTCAGCGTTCTCTGCGCGCTCTGCGGTGCAAATACCTTTTTGCAGTGGAGTCAAGAGATACAAAATGATTCAACTCGATGCCTTAACCTTTGGCTACCCACGCGCGGCGACCATTTTCGAGCGTTTCGATTGGTATGTCCAGCGCGGTGAGACGTGGGCGATTTTGGGCGCTTCGGGCTGCGGCAAGACCACCTTGCTCACCCTCCTGGCCGGTTTGTTGCTTCCCACTGGCGGCCAAATTTTGATCGAGGGACAGCCGTTAACGCGCCCACGCCCGCGCAGTGGGCTGATTTTGCAAGACTATGGCCTTTTACCCTGGGCCACCGTGCGCCAGAACGCCGAATTGGGGTTCAAGGTGCGCAATTTCTATGGGGCAGACGGAGTCCATGCGCCGCGGGATTATCGCTCTGAGCGCGACGTGACGCCCTGGCTGGAACGGCTGGGGATTGCCGAGATTGCCAATCAATATCCCTCTCAAATTTCCGGCGGACAGCGCCAGCGCACGGCTATTGCCCGCACCCTGGCCTTGCGGCCCGACCTGTTGTTGATGGATGAGCCGTTTGCCTCGCTAGACGCGGTTATCCGGGAGGATTTACAAAACCTTACCCTGGAATTGTGCGCGGAGAATGGCATCACTCTCATCCTTGTGACGCACAACATCGAAGAAGCCGTAGCCATGGGCAAGAAGATTTTGCTGTTGGGCGAGCCGCCCAACCGTGAGGCGCAGGTCTTCGAGAATCCTCAGGCCGGGCAAGGGCTGTATCGCCAAAACGTGGCCTATCGTTCGCTATGCCGAACCTTGCGCCATGCCCTCAACAGCCAACGGTCTGCCCGCTTTCCAGACTTAGGCGTATGCAGAAGGGGCGCAGATGAGACGGCGTGATGTGTTGTTGGCCGGCTTGAGCCTGCTGGCGCTGTGGCAGGCAACCGCTATGCTAGTAAACCGTCCCATCCTGCCGGCGCCGCTGCTGGTGTTGGAGGTTTTTTTTCGTGAACTGCGGGGCGACTTGCCTCTTCATTTTTTGGCGAGCCTGTGGCGCGTGGCGGCTGGAATGTTGCTCTCGGTGGCGATGGCGGTGCCGGCTGGGCTGGCTATTGGCAGTTCAAAGCCGTTGAACCGTCTCTTTTCTCCCCTCATCTACCTGCTGTATCCCACTCCCAAAGTGGTTTTTGTGCCGGTGGTGCTGCTTTTTTGGGGGGTAGGCGATCTAGCGAAGATTGTGGTTATCTTCCTGATTTTGTTTTTCCAGATTGTTGTGCTGGTGCGCGATCAGGCTGCTGGCTTGCCGCCTCAACTCTTACAAAGCCTGCGCAGCCTGGGGGCCGGGCGGCGGGCGTTGTTCCGTTTTGTGTACTTGCCTGCCAGTTTGCCGGCCATTTTGACCGCCTTGCGGCAATCCATTGGCACGGCTGTGGCAGTGTTGTATATTGCCGAGTTGTTTGCTACCCGCAAGGGGCTGGGCTATTACATCTATTACAATGGCAGCACGCTGCTCGATTATCCTGCCATGTACGCGGGCGTGCTGGCCATGTCGCTGTTGGGATTGGGGATGTATTTTGCGGTGGACTGGATGGAGAGGAAAGTTTGCCGTTGGAAATTCGTTGTGTAGTGGGCGAACGACCTATCGCGTTCCTCATCCATTGGGAGACTCTCTTGGGAAAGAGCAGAGGCCGCGTCAGAGTAGGTCTCGCTCGGTTTAACGAAAGCAAGTT
Organism: Chloroflexota bacterium; assembly: GCA_037440925.1. Lineage (GTDB taxonomy): Bacteria > Chloroflexota > Anaerolineae > Anaerolineales > Villigracilaceae > JAABUE01. The sequence continues at coordinate 4,354 of JBBITF010000072.1, read as the reverse complement.
GCGGGGCGTCTGAGGCGCAAACGTCCAAATTACGTGAAAATTGCGTGTAGAATTGCGTACAATTGCATTGCAGCCGTTGTGCTTGTCTGTCCTTTTGGGTATGATTAGAGTGCGAGAGTCTGTAAAAATGGGATGATTGCTATGACTGAGGTTTCGAATAGTCGCAAGAGGCCGCGCGAAAGAGGCCAAAGCATGGTGGAATTTGCGCTGGTTGCCATTCTGATGGCGCTGCTGGTGGCGGGCATCGCCGAATATGGCACGCTGCTGAACGACTATCTTAATTTGGTGGACGCCTCGCGCGAGGCGGTGCGCTATTCTTCCGGTTTTGACCCGTTTGCCGGCTCAGAGACTGATTGGCAGGAGAATCCACAGTTTTATGAGGATACCATCAGGCTTACTCAAGAAGTACTGTCGCCGTTGACCCTCCACCCCGAGGAAAGCGATGATATCATTGTCTCGTTCTTTACGGTGGGCGATGGCATTTATATCCGCTATCCCAATGAGACCGGTTATCGCTGGTCTTCAACCCAGACCTCTAAATTTACGTCTTCGATGATTCAGGAGCGTTTGCAAAGCGGCGCGCCGCCGGCCGGGGTGCTGCTGGTGGAAATTTTCTATCACTATCATCATCGGCTGCGCATGCCCGTATTCATGGCGCTGGTTGGAGATCCTATCGAAGTGTACTCTTATGCGATGATGCCTTTGGCGGCAGCCAAGCCGGAAGATACTCCTGTTCCTTGAGAAACTATGAAAAAACTCTTTTCTCGTACCAAGAACACTTTAGGGCGCAAATTGCGCTTTTGGAAGACCGCCAGTCGTTCGGAACGCGGACAGGTGCTGGTGGTGGTGACCATCGCTATGCTGGCGTTGGTGGCTTTCGTCGGCCTGACGGTGGATGTGGGTTTGTTGTATGTCGAGCATGGCAAACTGCGGCGCGCTGTGGATGCGGCTGCTCTGGCCGCCTCTTCTGAGTTCCGCAAGGGGTATCGTTATCCGGGCCAGGAACACACCAACCTGGTGAACGCGGCGCGGGAATTTTTGAAATTGAACGGCTATGACCCCGACGATGCGGAGCATCCCTATACTCCCCGCGTGGAGACGTGCGAATCGGCGCAAGCGGCTGGCGATACCCAGGTATTGAATATCCTTGATTGCAGTGGCGCGAAACGCAAAAAAGTGTGGGTAGAAGCCTCGACGGTGATGGAAACCTCGTTTTTGCAGGTCATCGGCATTCGCGAAGTGCCTTTGCGCGCCCAGGCGGTTTCAGAAGCCGCTTCGTTGGATGTGGTGCTGGCTATAGACACCTCTGAATCGATGACGTGGGACGCCGAGCCGCTCACGCCGATGCGCGACCCGGCGCAGTGCAATCTGGTCAATGAGTGTCACCCCTTCCGGGAGGTCAAGGAGGCCGCCAAGGCCTTCGTGGATCAGTTGTTTTTCCCTTATGACCGCGTTGCCATCGTCACCTTTGACCAGACCGCGCGCTACGTAATGCATTTCAGCGACGACGAAAGCAAGAACAACGCCGCTTATATCAAGGGCATTATCCAGAATTTGACCGTCTTTTCGCCAGAGGTCTGCCCGTCCGCTGGGGGCGGCCCCTGCCGCGAGTACGAACGCTACACAGACGATCCCACCGATGGCGACGGCCATGGCGACGGCGACGGCGATTGGTCGGATGAGTTGGTCATTGACGAAGATGGCGATGGCTTTGGCGATACCTACCTCGACTTCCGCTGCCCTGAGTTGAGCGGTTATGGCAGCTCGTATCCGGCCAACAACAATGCTTATCCCTGCGGTTCGACCAACATCGGCGCCGGGCTGCGTTTTGCCGGTAATGAGTTTGGCGGCGCCACCACCGCCAACCCGCCGCCTGACCCGCCCATCACCATCCGCACCGACTCGTTATGGGCGGTTATCTTGTTGAGCGACGGCGCCGCGAACTCCTCCTATGGCATCGAAGATTACTGTGTGAGCGACCAGAACCCCATCTGCCGCGATAAGTGGGCCGATACCCGCCACTGTCATCCCAGTTCGACCAATTACCTCATTTGCCTGGCGCGCGGCGGCGTGAGCGATCCCAATTCTTATGATGTGATGGATTTTGCCATGGATATGGCTGATTTTATCTTCGACGATCAACAGGCGCTCATTTTCACCATCGGTCTAGGGCCAGATGTGCTGCGTAAAGCAGGGTTAGAATTTGCCTGCAATCCAGAGAGCGCCGATTACAACCCGACCGATTGTGCGCGCGGCGATAATGGCGAGCATTTCTTGACCTATGCCGCCGACCCAGATGGCGATGAGACGCCCGCCGGCGGGGAGTATTATTATGCGCCTACGGGCGACCAACTGCGCCAAATCTTCTTGGATATTGCTAAAAAACTGGCTACCCGCCTGACGCAGTAAGGAAGGATGGAAACCTTGATGAAAGCATACCTGATTTCCTTGTTCCAGCCACCAGTGCGTTCGCAGGCTTCTGGTCAGCGCTCGCAGGCCTTGTTGGAGTTTGCGCTCGTCCTGCCGCTGTTGTTGATGCTGTTATTTGGCATCATGGACACGGCCTTGATTTTTCAGTCCTGGCTGACGGTAGAGAACATTGCCCGCCTATCGGTGCGTTACGCTGTCACCGGGCAGTACGACACTGCCTATTGCGTGGATTCGGAAGCCGACCCCGATTTAGACGCTTGCGCGGGCGAGAATTACATCCAAGAGCAAAATGAGGCTCGCTTGCAAACGATCATCAACAACCCTAATGGCTATGCTTACCGGCAGTCGTATGTCTTGTTTCGCAATCCAGATGCCGTAGATGTTGGTTCTGACAATTTGTTTGACGATGAAAACGAGATTGGCTATTTTCGTGTGACGGTGTGTTCCAGCCGCGATGCAAATGGGAACGGCGACCATACGGATGACTTTACTTTTTACGCTCCCACCCGCAATGAATATGCTCGCTGTTTGCCAGGCGATGACCCCGGCGATCCCGGCGACCGTATTGTGATTGCAGTGGATTTTGCTCATCCGCTCTTGACGCCTTTCCTGAATCGGGTTTGGCCGTCTCTTCACCTGTTCGCTTATCGTCAAGGCATCGTGGAGATGTTTCGCGTGCCGCGCGTCATTGCCCTGCCGCCGTTGATCGGCGTGCCGACCTCTACGCCCTCCAATACTCCTCTGCCGACTTCCACGCCGACCAATACCGCTACGGCTACCTTTACTTCTACGGCTCTGCCCATCTACATTGCCATTGTCAGCCCGGACCCCGATGGGCAGGTCATTACGTCGGTGAATCAGACGCCCTTCGAGGCCATCGCTTACAATCCGCCCTATGGCACGAACAACGGCGACGGTATCGCTTCTATCCGTTTCTGGTTCAGCGGCCCTTCCAGCATTCCTGCCCGCACTGAGGGGCAACTCAGGTATTGCGCTTTTGGCGGCAATGGCCCATGCAACTTCATTTCCTCCGCTTTGGATTACACTACCTTGCTGAACGGCGAATATACCATGTACGCCCAGGCCACCGGCGTGGACGGACGCACCTCGGTCATTGTTTCCAGGCGTTTCATCTTGCAGTTGCCGCCTACGCCCACGCCCACCGTTACCCGTACCTTCACGCCCACGCCGCTGCCGAGTTGTGCCAACATTTTCATCAACCAGACGCGCCTGAACAACGACGATTTCCAGGTGCGCGTGCGTAACAACAACATGGCAACCGCTTACCTGACTGCTTCAGTTATGACCTGGAGTTCGCCTTATTCGCCGCCGCTATATTTTGACTACTTCTGGTTTGGACGCACCTATTACAACCCAAGCGGCAATATTACCACCTCGCCGGTCTCCTGGACGAGCGCTATGGGCGGCGTTCCTAATCCGCTGCGGGGCGGCGGCAATGAGATTCGCTGGACGGCAGACTTCAATCTCATGAGCCAGCCATTCCATGGCAGTTACAGCGTTACGTTGACTTTCAACTTCCCAGGCTGGGGCGACTGTGTATTGTCGTCGTCTATTTCGCGCTATACGCCCACGCCAACTCTTACCAGAACGCCGACGCGCACGCGCACGCCGACACGCACGCCCACCATCACGCGCACGCCGACGCGCACGCGCACGCCGACCATCACCCGCACGCCGACGCGCACGCTCTCGCCGACCATCACCCGCACGCCGACGCGCACGCTCTCGCCGACCATCACGCGCACGCCGACGCGCACGCGCACGCCGACGCGCACGCGCACGCCGACGCGCACGCCGACGCGCACGCCCACGCGGACGCCCACCCGCACGCCGACGCGCACGCCCACGCCGACGCGCACCCCGCCGCGCACGCAAACGAAGACGCCGGGCTACAACGGGCCGG
>JBBITF010000071.1:0-14741 GCA_037440925.1 Chloroflexota bacterium | reverse complement strand
TTAAACATTTGTTCTGGTAAATTGCCCTCACCCCGGCCCTCTCCCGGCGGGCGAGGGGGCAAATCATGTGAATTTTCGCGTCATCCCCTCTCCCTTTGGTGGTCGAGCTTGTCGAGACCTGGGAGAGGGTTAGGGTGAGGGTAGGCAGTTACGAAAATTTGTTGAAAATGGCTCACAATCGGATTCAAGTTATAATTACCTTGAAAAGCCAGTTGTTATTATATGCTAATTTATATAATTAGTATAGTATAATATCCTTAAAAACGCCATGACGAATGTCACAACTCTCGACGCCTCCAAAACCTCCGGCCTGAGCGCCACCATCCAGGATTACCTCTCGCTCATGTATGTTATGGAGCGCGACGGCGAACCCATCATCGGCTCGCGCCTGGCTGAATTGCTGGGCGTCACCCCGCCGACCGTCACCAATACGCTCAAGCGTATGACGCGCGACGGGCTGATCACCATGAACGCCGACGGCACCCACCTCACCGAACAGGGCTGGAGCGCCGCCCGCACCGTGATGACCCGTCACATGCTGATGGAATGGATGATGCTCAAGACCCTGCCCTGGTCGAAACTGCATGGCGAGGCGCACCACCTGGAACACGCCATCTCGGCCATGACCGAAGCGGCGCTGATGGAGCAACTCGGCCACCCGCAGACCTGTCCGCACGGCAACCCGCTGCCCGGCTGCGACCAGGCGGTTGCCGGCTGGATCCCGCTCACCCAGGTCGAAGCCGGGCGCTCGGTCACCATCCGCCGCATTCACGAACTGGCCGAGGAAAACGCCCCGCTGCTCGAATACCTCGAAAAGAACAACCTCATGCCCGGCGTCCCCGCTGAAGTGGTGGAGGTGTTACCGTTCAACCAGACCATTACGCTGAAGGTCGGCGAGCGCCTGGTAACGCTGGGGAACGCGGCCGCAAAATACATCTTTGTCGAATGATACGAAAAACGTAACCAATGCGACAATTCAAGGTTAAAACAAAATGAGAAAGAAATCCTTCTTTCATCATATTTTTTAGGAGATTCCTCATGAAATTCAATCCCCCAAAAAAGACAACCTTCTGGGTTACGGTTATCCTGGCTGCCCTGGGCTTCATCGGCAGTTTCGTATCCATCCCCTTCGTCAGTGCCTATGCCTTCTGGTTCGTCCTGGTAGCCTACATCGTCCTGGCTGCCAGCCTGTTCGTCAAAGGCATGTAGTTTCGGGTAAGCCTAAAAATCCCCGCCGCGCGGCGGGGATTTTTCGTTGTAAAATACAGGCATGAATTGGCTCAGCGGATCGAAATCTTCAGACGCCCGGCGTTGGGTGGGACAGTTGCCAGACCCATCCAAGAGTGAACGCGCCGCGGCGGAACTGCTGCGGATGGGCGCCGAGGCCGCCCCGGCTTTGATCGAGGCGCTTCGTTCCCCGACCCCCGGCCTGCCGCCGTTGGCCGGGCAATTGCTCCTGCGTTTGGGCGCTGCCGCCACCCCCGCCTTGACAGACGCCCTGCTCAACCGCCATCCTGAAATCCGCGTCAAGGTCGCCGCCTTGTTAACAGAGAGCCAGGATCCGCGCGTCATCCCGGCCCTGGCCAGGGCCTTGCGCAGCCAATACTACACCGTCCGTGAACAAGCGGCGCGGACTTTAGGCAATTTGCGCGACCCGCAGGCGCTGCCGGCTTTGCTGGAAGCCCTCAAGGACCCGGAAGCGGAAGTGCGCGCGGCAGCCGCGCTGGCCGTTGGACGCTACAACGACCCGCGCACCTTCGACGCGTTGGCCGACCTGCTGCTCGAAGATCCCCAACTCGAGGTGCGCCAGGCGGCCGCCAGGGCCTTGGGAGAAACGCGCCACGAACAAGCCATCCCCTACCTGCTCATCGCCTTGCATGATTCCTTCTGGTGGTACGAACGCGAGTCAGGCGCCGACGCGCTGCTGGACGCGCTGGAAGCCATCGGCAAACCGGCTGTGGACGCACTGCTCGAAGCCCTGGGAGACCCCGAAGGCGCCATCCGCCGTTTCGCCGCCAGACTGCTGGGGCGCATCCGCGACCCGCGCGCCATCCAGCCGCTTGGCATGGCGCTGTACGACATGCACTTCGAGGTCGGGCAGGCCGCAGCCGAGTCCCTGGCCGGGTTTGGGGAAGCGGGCCTCAAAGTCCTGGGCGAAGCGTTGAAGCACCCCGAAGCCTGGCTGCGGCAACACGCCGTTTACGGCCTGACCCTGAGCGGCGACCAGCGCATCGTTCCCGTGCTTTTGAACATGCTGAACGACCCCGAGCGCGAGGTGGTCAAGCAGGTCATCCAATCGCTGGGGAAATTGAAAGACCGGCGCGCCCTGCCGGCCCTGCAAGCCATTGCCATCCGGCGCGCCGACCGTGAACTCTCGTCGCTGGCACGGGGCGCCATCCAGGCATTAGAAGGATAACTATGATGACACACGACCGGTACGAAGAACTCAAGGCGCAGGTCAACCTGCACAATTATCGTTATCATGTGTTGGACGCTCCGCTCATCAGCGACCTGGAGTACGACCGCTTGCTGGCCGAACTCAAAGCAATCGAGGCCGAGCATCCCGATTGGGTGACGCCCGACTCGCCCACCCAGCGCGCAGGCGCGGCCCCGCTAGACAAATTCGAAAAAGTGCGGCACCCGGCGCCCATCCTTTCGCTGGCCAACGCCTTCGGCGCAGACGAGGCCCGCGCCTGGTTCGAGCGCATCAAGAAACTGGATGAGCGGGTGGCAGCCGCCAAATTCGTGGTCGAGCCGAAAATTGACGGCTTGTCGGTCGTGCTGCATTATCGGAACGGACTTTTCGTCCAGGGCGCGACGCGCGGCGACGGGGAAGTGGGGGAGGATATCACCGCCAACCTGCGCACCGTGAGGGCCATTCCGTTGAAGATTCCGGTAGAGAGTAGAGAACAGAGAGTCGAGAGTAGTGAGCAGAGAGCAGGGAGTAGGATGGGCGACTTGCCCCTGTTCTCTACTCCTCTATTCTCTACTCTCCCCACTTACCTGGTGGTCAGGGGAGAGGCTTTCATCACCAACCGCGACTTCGAGCGCCTCAACCGCCAGCTCGAGGAGGCCGGCCTCAAGACCTACCTCAACCCGCGCAACACGGCGGCAGGGTCATTGCGGCAACTAGATCCCAGCCTGACCGCCCAACGCCCGATCACGCTGCTGGTGTATCAGATTGTTTACGCCGAGGGGGGAAGCGTGCCTGCCACACAATGGGAGACTTTGGCCTGGCTGCGGGCGCTCGGCTTTCCGGTGACGGACGCGGCGCAGCGCTTCGACGATCTCGACTCTGCCATTGCCTACACCGAGACCTGGGACGAACGCCGCGACGAACTGCCCTACGAGGCAGACGGCATGGTCATCAAACTCGACGATCTGAGGCTGGCCGCCGACCTGGGCTTCGTGGGCAAGGACCCGCGCGGCGCAATTGCCTTCAAGTTCCCGGCGCGCGAGGTGACTACCCAACTGGAAGACATCCGCGTCAACGTGGGGCGCACAGGCGTGTTGACGCCCTACGCCGTGCTGCAACCGGTCGAGATCGGCGGCGTGATCGTGGAACGCGCTACGCTGCACAACTTCGACTTCATCGCCGAGAAAGACATCCGCATCGGCGACCGGGTGCTGGTCAAGCGCGCCGGGGAGGTCATCCCCTACGTCATCGGGCCGGTGGCGGAGGCGCGCACAGGCATCGAGAAGCCCTTCGAGCCGCCAAGAGTATGTCCCGTTTGCGGTCAGCCGGTGGAACATTTCGAGGGCGAGGTAGCCTGGTACTGCGTCAACGCGGCCTGCCCGGCGCAACTGGTGCGCAACGTGGAGCATTTCGTCTCGCGCGGCGGCATGGACATCGTCGGGCTGGGCATCAAGATTGTTGAGCAACTGATCGAGGCGGGATTGGTCCACGATGTGGCCGATTTGTTCACCCTGACAAAAGAGCAATTGTTGACACTGGAAGGTTTTGCCGACAAAAAGGCCGAGAATCTGCTACGGTCGCTGGAGCAGGCCAGGGGTCGGAGTTTGAACCGCCTGCTGTCCGCGCTGGGCATACGCGGCGTGGGCGAGGTCATGGCGGCCGACCTGGCGCGTCGTTATCCTGACTTGGAGGCGTTGTCTAAAGCGACCATGGACGAATTACAGCAAATCGAGGGGGTGGGGCCGAACATCGCCGCGGCCATCGTAGACTGGTTCAGCCGTGAGCAGAACCGGCGCCTGCTGGCGAAGTTGCGGGCGGCGGGCGTGTGGCCAGTGAGTCAGTTTTCAGTTTTCGGTGATCAGTCATCAGGGCCGTTGGCGGGCATGACCTTTGTCGTCACCGGCGCGCTGGCGGGCTTTTCGCGCGAGGGCGTCAAGGAATTCATCCAGGCGCGCGGCGGCAAGGTGACGGATTCGGTCAGCAAGAACACCAGTTACCTGGTGTTGGGCGAGAACCCCGGCTCGAAGTTAGACAAGGCGCGCAAACTGGGCGTGAAGGTGATTGGGGAAGATGACTTGCGCAAACTGGCCGGGTAACCATTTTGACATTGCCGAACAACAAATCCGAGAGCGAAAGAAAATACAGAGCGAGGATTTCCAAGCGGAAGGTCGAAGCCGAAAGAACAACGGCAGGCTAACTGATAACTGAAAATGATGACATTCCTCAACCAATTCCACTTCCAAGGCAACCAGCAGCAAGCCGTCACCGCTTCATCCCCTGCCATAGCAGTGACCGCAGGCGCGGGCGCGGGCAAAACCCTCTCGCTGGTGGGGCGCTATTTGCATTTGCTGGAGCAGGGCTACCCCATCCGATCCATCCTCGCCATCACCTTCACCGAAAAAGCCGCGCGCGAAATGCGCTCGCGCATCCGCTCTGCCCTTCATATTTCAGAATTCATAATTCAAAATTCCATTCATCCTTCCGAAATCGATTCCGCCCGCATTGGCACCATCCATTCCCTCTGTGCCGAACTCCTTCGTTCCTACCCCGCCGAAGCGAAACTCGACCCGCAATTCAACGTCCTCGAAGAGGGGCGCGCCTCTGCCCTTCAGGCCGAAGCCGTCGAATCTGCCCTCGCCTGGGCTGCCAACGACGAACAAACCGCCGCGCTCTTTGGCGTCTTCAAAGAAAACGAACTGCGGCAGATTCTCAAAGCGTTGATGAACCGCAGGCTGGATGTAGACTCCCTTCTCCTCTCGGGAGAAGGGCTGGGGATGAGGGAGAAATCCGAGTCCGCTTCAGCGGACTTCCATGAACTGAGGCAGGGCTTCAGCCCGCCGAATCCTGGCTTGCCAAAACCAAGCCTGCGCGAGCCAAACATCATCCAACAATTCTCCAATTCTCTTTCGACCTACCTCGCAACCCACCTCGACTCTCAAACCTGGCTTGATTGCATCACTGTTCTCAACTCTCACCGCTCCACCTCCCCCGAAGACAAACTCGAACTCGCCCGCCAATCCGTCCTCGCCGCGTGGGACCAAATCCAGCAAGCCCGCGCCTCTCAACAATGGGATTTGGTCCTCGAACGCCTGATCGACCTCCGCAAATCCATCTCCACGCAGGGACAAAAAGCCAACTGGGACGACATCGAAACCGTCCGCGGCGCGATGAAAACCCTGCGCGAACTCTACGACGAGAACCTCGAATTTCTTGCCGAAAAATCCCGCTTCTCCCTCGACGAGCAGATTGCCGCGTACCTCCCTGCCGTTTACCGCCTCTTCGACCAAACCCTGCGCGAATACCAAACCCGCAAAGACGAACGCCAATCCCTCGACTTCGACGACCTCGAAGCCCTCACCGCCAAACTCCTCGCCGAAAATCCCGAAGTCCGCGAACAAATCCAAGCCGATCTCCGCGCCGTCCTCGTGGACGAATTTCAAGACACCAACGACCGCCAGCGTCAAATCGTCTACGCGTTGACAGGATTCAACCCTCAATCGCCAATCGAAAATCGCCAATCGCAAATTGAAAATCGTAAATCTGAAATCGTAAATCTCTTCATCGTCGGCGACTCCAAACAATCTATCTACCGCTTCCGCTCCGCCGACGTCGCCGTCTTCCGCCAGGTTCAATCCGACATCCGCGCCTCAGGCGGCGAACTCATTGACCTCGACCTCACCTTCCGCGCCCACAAATCCCTGCTCGATTCCCTCAACGCCCTGCTTGTCCCCATCCTCGGCGAGACCGACGACCCCGCCCGCCCCTACCTCGTTCCCTTTGCGCCGCTCAAAGCCTACCGCCAGGAACCCCGCGAAAAAGTCCAGCCTCCCTTCATTGAACTTCATCTCGGTCTGGGAGAAACCGCCGACCAAGGACGCCAAGCCGCCGCGCAAGCCCTCGCCCGCCGCCTGCGCGAACTGAACGAACAGGAAGGCTTTGCCTGGGGCGACATGGCTCTGCTCTTTCGTTCCTCCACCGCCTTCCCCGTCTACGAATCCGCGCTCGAAGCCGCGGGCATTCCCTACATCACCGTCGCGGGACGCGGCTTCTACGACCGCCCCGAAATCCGCGACCTGCTCAACGCCCTCGCCGCCATCGCCGACCCCTCGGACGACCTTGCCCTCGTTGGCTTCCTCCGTTCACCCGCGTTTGCGATTCCCGACGCGGAAATTTACAAACTGCGCTTCCCAAATCAAGCCGCCACACCGTCAAGGCTTTTCGACAGTCTCAAAGAGCAGGCCAACAGGTACACAGGTACGCAAGTAAACACGTATGCAGGTACACCGGGAAACAACGCAACTCGTAACTCGTATCCCGTAACCCTGCATGCTTACGCTGTCCTCACTGAACTCCACTCCCTCTCCGGCCGCGCCCCTGCCGCCGCCATCCTCAAACGCTTCCTCGACCTCACCCACTACCGCGCCATCCTCAGCGCCATCCCCAACGGCGCGCGCCTCATCCGCAACGTGGACAAACTCCTCGCCGACGCATACCGCTCGCGTCTCGTCTCACTCACCGACTTCCTCGCCTACATCCAAACCCTGCGCGACGTCAGTTTCCGCGAAGGGGAAGCTCCTGCCGATCCGGCCTCCTCTGGCGCCGTCCAACTGATGACCGTCCACAAAGCCAAAGGGCTCGAATTCCCCCTCACCGTCATCGCCGACGCCGCCCACCAAACCCACGCCCGCGCTGCACTTGCAACTTGGAACGTGGAACATGGAACTCTCCTCGACCTCCGCTCCGACGACCTCCACCCCGCCGCCTGGCAACTTGCCGCCCGCCGCGAAGCCGACCTCGAAGACGCCGAAGACCGCCGCCTGCTCTACGTCGCCGCCACCCGCGCCAAAGAAAAACTCCTCATCAGCGGTCACGTCAAACAAAAGAAAGACGGCCTTTCCCTCAACGGCTGGCTTTCCCATTTTTCTTTTTTGGAAGACCTCACCCCCGACCGTCCCCTCCTCTCGAACGGACTCTCCGCTGCACTTTATCCCTCCTCCCAAACCGATGCCTCCGACTCCCCCACGCGGGACGCGACCTCCCAAGCCGACTCTCCGTCGGTAGATTCCCCTCTCCCTCCCGGAGAGGGGCCAGGAATGAGGGCCGCCTCCCCTCTCCCCCCCGGAGAGGGGTCAGGGGTGAGGGCCGACCTCCTCCCTCCCCTCGCCCCCGCGCCTCCTCCCACCGACGACAAAACCCGCGCCCGCGAATCCGACCCGCCCCAGCGCGTCTGGCGCATCGTCTCCAAAACGAAAAAGCCCCGTGCCCCCTCCTGGCTGGTCGGGCGTCTCGTCCACGAAGCCCTGCGCCGCTGGCATTTCCCCGACGACGACTTCGACGCCTTCATCCGACCCTTTGCCCTCGAATCAGGTCTCACCGACGAAGCCGAAATCCGCGCCGCCATCCACGAATCCCGCAAAATGCTGGAACGCCTGCGCGCCCATCCCCTCTATAAAGAACTCGATTCTGCCGAGCGTCATCATGAAGTCCCTTACTACTCCCCTGATGGACGCGGCATCATTGATTTACTCTATCACACTGACGCAGGCTGGACTATCATAGACTTCAAAACCGACGAAGTCCGCACCGACGACGAAGCCCGCGAAACCATCCGCCGCGCGGGGTACGATGTCCAGGTGGCGCGCTATGCCCAGGCCATCGCGACCCGGCTCGGGGTCCAAGCAAAGACGCGGCTTGTCTTCCTGAATGTGAATGATGAAGTTAAAATTTACGACGCGTAATCGGCGTTCTCTAACGCCGACTTGTATAAGGAGAATCCCATGCCCACTCCCCAATCCATCTCCAAATCAAAGTCACATTGAACGATTCCAAGCCTCCCATCTGGCGCAGAATCCTGGTTCCAGATTCCATCTCGTTGCACCAACTACACAACATCCTGCAAATTGTTATGGGATGGGAGGACAGCCACTTGCATCAGTTCATCATTGACGAGGAATATTATGGCAACCCCGAAGACAGCGACTATGACGACATAAAAAACGAAAAACGCTACCGCTTGAATCAATTCGTCACGCGCAAGGGATTCAAATTCGTCTACGAATACGACTTCGGCGACAGTTGGGAACACACCGTCCAGGTTGAAGCCATCCTGCCTATTGAGAAGGGGGAACAATATCCCGTCTGCATCGCAGGCAAAGGCGCCTGCCCGCCCGAAGACGTGGGCGGTGTGTGGGGCTACGAAGATTTTCTGAAAGTAATCTCTAATCCCAAACATCCTGAATACGAAGAAATGACGGAATGGTTCGGCGAAGATTTCGACCCCGAATTTTTCGATATTGAAGGCGTCAATTCACTTTTGCAGCAATACGCCGCCCGTGCAAGAATGGTAAAACTGTGATTAATTTGGAAGACCATGTCCACCAAATCCCGTTTCTTTGGTGAACTGCCTGCGCGCTATAAATTCTTTCTCAACCCTTATAGCGACGCGCGCTTTACGCGTTGTCCGCAATGCGAAGGCAAAACGGTGCAAAAGAAAGTACCGCTGATGATCCACGTTGAGCCAGAATATACGATCAACTTGAATTACACCTGTCGTTACTGTCCCAAATGCGACATCTTGATCGCCCATCGAGACGAAATCGAGGGACATTTATACCGCTTATTTTCCGAACGCGCCCCCCAAGTTATCGGCAACGATTATCTGGCGATGGGAACTACAGAACGCGCGTATTGGAAAGAGGGATTTACCAAGCCTCACATGCCTTCGGAAATGCTTGCCAATTTACATGGCTTCAAGGAATATCTTGACTTTGAGAGAACGGGAGGCTGGCTTCCTGATGAAAAAGAAAAGGAGTCGCCTATGACACAACCTGAGTTCGACAACTTATCTTTCATAGACAATGTTGACGAAGCAATGAAACTCATCAAGAAGATGGAAGAACGCCTGCCGCTCACCGTCCGCCCCAAGAGCGCGCTGGTTAAAATGTTACGTAAACAAAGCATATATGTTGACCGCTACAAACCGTTGGAAATTCACAGTGTACTTTACATGGGAAACGAAGCGGGAATTTCCTGCGACATTACCCCGAAGGGACGCGAAGATACGCCCGTGATCTGCTCGTTGACCTAATTGGAAGTGATAGGAACCGAGGCGCTCGCTGAAGAGATGAAAGCCTATCAGCAGGAGCGAATCAAGAATCTCGCTTGCTATCCAGGCAACGCGCCGATAGGTTCCACTACCACGCCGAGAAAGAGATAGTGCGGCGGCATTTGTGTTGCATCATGTCAGGCGCAAGATAACTCTTGCAGTTCTGCAAAGAGAACCCCATGATCGTTTTTACAAAAAACTAACGTAACTATTCAGCCAGAGTAGCGGCAAAGGCTGGCACAAATGAGCCTCCAGGAGCTTAACCAGTTTGCTCCAGCATCATCCGCGCCGCCCGCCGGCCGATTTCCACCGCAAAATTCGTCCCGCGATCCCAGGGATACACCTGGCTCATCGAAGCAAAGAACAACCCTTTGATGGGAGTCTGGATAGGCGGGATGTTCCGCGAATGGTTCAAGAGCGGCACCGGCTGGCCATAGTCGGTTTTGAAGACCCAGATCTTCTTGACCCAATCGAGCGTAAATTTGGGATTGATGCGCTGCAAAGCAGGCGCAAAACGCTCCAACAATTGCGCCTCATTCAGCGAAAAATACTCATGCCCGGCCTCCAGGTAATCGCCGGCATAGACAATGTGGTCGCCGCCGAAATGCTGCGGCGAGACGTAATTGGTATGCTCCACCAGCGCCAGAAACGGGAAGCCGTCTTCTTTGGGCAAGTTGAACCAATAATAGCCATCTTCCGAAAGTTGGCGCGTGAGCGCCATCACCAACACCACCGCGCCCATTGATTTCAGTTCGAGCAATCCCTTCAAATAGGACTTCGGCAACTGTGGACAAAGTTTCGACATCAGACTCGGCGATGTGGTGACCAAAACCTGGTCAAACCTCTCGCTTCCAACCCACAACCCATCTTGCTCTCGCTCAATAGACTCTACTCTAGCCCCCAGCCTGATCTCCACCCCCTGCTGGCGAAGAATCTCTGCAAAGCGGTCGGCAAAAGCCTGAAATCCGCCTCGAAAAGTGCCAAGGCGGGTGGTGCGCGCCTTGAGGCGCGCCCACATCCAAGCCATGTTGACGTCCTTGTGATACGGGCCAAACTTGCCAATGACCAGCGGCTGCCACATCTTCTCATAAACTCGCGCCCCGGCCCATTTGCGCATCCACTCTTCCACCGTAACCTTTTCGAGCGGCTTCCAATTGTTGGTCAAGCGCAAATACAAACCGACCAGCCCAAAGCGAATTTTGTCTATGCCCCAGCCCAACCCAGGGAAAAGCAACGCTTTCAGGATGGAATCGAAAGGATACCATTTGCCGTTGTGCAGCAGCACTGTGTACGGGCGCGGAAACAACACCTGATCGCTCAAGCCCAATTCAGCAATCAGGCCAAGCATGTGCCTGTCGCTGGCAAACCAGTGATGGTAGAACTTCTCCACCGACCAGTCCCAGTGCGGCTCTTTGAAACCGCTGGCCAGTCCACCCACGAAATCGGCCGCCTCGAAAATGGTTACATTGTGACCGGCTTTGCGCAAGTCATAGGCAGCCGCCAAGCCGCCGTAGCCTGCGCCAATGATGGCAATGTTCATGTTTCGCTTTCTTTGAATGATTTTCAATCAACCAGAAATCTGCTTGCCAGCGAAGCAACAACCATCGCTATCAACCCCCAGCGCAGGGCCCTATCCAAAGCAGAATCGGGAATTTCGTACAAAGATGTCTTCAGGCGCCTGGACGTGAACCCGCGCGCTTCGATGGCGATAGCGCGTTCTTCCACTTCGACCAGCGAGCCAAAGACAAGCGGGCCTACCAGCGGCACCAGCGCGCCAACCCGCTTGCTGAAACTGGATTGGGTGTCTAGTCCGCGCGAACGTTGGGCGGCAATGATAGTCTGCGCCTTGGCCTGCATCTGCGGGATAATTTGCAATGTAGAAATAATGACATAGGCAAACTGTCCCGGCAGACCGCGGCGGGTGAGATCGGACATTAACTCGCTGGGATGGGTGGTCAGCAGGAACAAGGTGAAAGAGGAGACCATAACGAAAATGCGCATGGCGTTGGAAAAAGCAAACAGCAGGCTTTCCTGGGTAATGGTCAGCAGCCACAGGCGTAATAGCGCCGTCTCACCGCCGGGCTGAAAAAGGGCCTGCATGATAAAAAGGAAGCCAGCCGCCGGCAGGATAAGCCGCACCGCCGCCTGAAAATACTCGCGTTGCACCTTTCCTAAGAAACTCAATGGAAAGATGACCAGCAAGACAATGCCATGCGGCGTCCAATACCAGGGACTGCCAAAAGCAATCAGAATCAAACCAAAGACCAGCGTCAACTTGGTCAGTGGATTGAGGCGATGCAGGAAACTATCACGTTTTACGTAGAAGGAGAGACGCTCATGCATAAGGTTCGAAAGTTGAGGCGGCAGTTACCTGCCGCCTCAACGAAGGTGAACAAATCAACCAAGAATCCTGACCAACACAAAAGCGGCGATCAGTACTAACACAATGACGACGCCGATAGCAATGAAAAGCTGCGTGCGGCCGGCGCCTGTTTCGACCTGAACGTTCTCCGGGCGCGGGAAGCGCGCCAGAAAGCGCCTGGATAACCCCTGCAGGATAGCAAAGGCCAACAACGCAGTCGAAATCTTATCCACCGGCTCTACCAGGAAATTGGTGCTGAAGACCGCCTGCAACACTCCTTGCCCAGTCTGAAGCAAATAAGCAGTGATGAACGAGGAACCGCTGGCTGTGATGCCGCCATACAGATAAACTGCAATGGGCGTCGAAACGATGGCAGCGGTCAACGCCACCAGGAAGCCGGTGATGACCACCTTCCACCAACTCTTGAACAGGCCGCCCTTGGCGCAAAAACCGGTCACCAAGCCGATGAAAAAGGCCACCGGCCACCAGGGAAAGGCATTGGGATCAATTGCCAGGCCCCAGATGATGTTCGAGAGGGTGCCGGTCAACGCGCCAGCCCATGGACCGCACAGCGCGCCTACCAGCATCGTCCCTATCGAATCGAGGTAAACGGGCAATTTGAGCAAAACCACAATCTGACCCATGACCACGTTAATCGCAATCGCAACCGGGATTAGCACCCAGGTCATGGTATTGAAATCTTTTTTGATAGAAGAGATGAATTTCATTCTATGAACTCCTGTTTGAGGTAAATGAGGAAAATGCTCAGCAAACCACTGGTTGCAGCCTGCAATCATCGTTTCATTGGCACCTCCTAAGATCTACTCAGATGGTCCGGCACAAACGTTCCATCCGCTCCATAAATTGTTGGATAAACTCTTGCGCCCGCACGCCCAAGGCGACTTTCATGTTGGCGGGTTTGCCGGTCATCTTGTAAAAGTCCGCAAAAGTTTTACCCATCGAGACTCCGCCAGAAAGGTCAACATCCACGTAATACTCATTATAATCGCACAAATACGGGTCAAATGTTAAGGCCAAAGTAAGCGGGTCATTGATGATACAACCCTGAATGCCCTGGTAAGCATCATGGAATTCCATATAAAAGCGCGTCGAATCGGCAATGAAAGACGAGATCGGCGAGACAATCTTTTGCAAGCGCGCCACATCTTCGACCTGCAAAATGCACTGGTAGGTCACATCCAGCGGCGTCAGGATAATCGGCATCCCGCTGTGATAGACGATGTGTGCTGCATGAGGGTCCACGTAAGTGTTGAACTCGGCCAACGGCGTAGTGTTACCCTCGTGGCGGATGGCGCCGCCCATGATAAAGACTTCCTTGACGGCCTGCACAATGCGCGGTTCTTTGCGGATGGCTAATGCGACATTGGTCAGCGGGCCAATGGCTACCAGCGTGATTTCACCCGGATTGGACATGATTTTCTCGATGAGAAAATCGCTTCCATGCTGGACGATGGGCCTGCGCTGTGGACTTGAGAGTTGAGCGTATCCCAGACCGTTCTGTCCATGCGTCTCGGGCGCCAGCAATGACGGCTGCACAAGCGGCCGGTCGCAGCCTTGGGCTACCGGGATAGAGGCCGCCTGCGCCAATTCGAGAATAGCCAGCGCGTTTTTTGTCCCCTGCTCTACCGAACAGTTGCCGTGTACGATTGTCAATCCTTCAAGCGTGATTTCTGGCGAAGCCAGCGCCAAAAGAATAGCCAGAGCATCATCTATGCCAGGATCGGTGTCAATGAGAATGCGTTTTGTCATTTTCGTAGCGTCTCAGGATGTATGTTGCCTTTGGGTAGATCATCATCAATGAATTTGGGTCGTTTTGGTCACGCTGGCCTTCGCTCAGGATGTAAGAGATTTCAAAAATCGCTCCACCTCTGTCCGGGTTGGCAAAGACGGCTGCGCACCAAATTTGGCGGTCGCCAGCGCCCCACAGGCGTTTCCATGGCGCACGGCTTCTTCCAATGTGTAGCCTTCCCCCAACGCCACAGCCAGGCCGCCGATGAAGGCGTCGCCGGCGGCGGTTGTGTCTACGACTTGTATCGGAAAAGCAGGGATGTGAATGGATTGTGCGGAGGTAACCAGCAAGGCTCCCTGACTACCGAGCGTGACGATAACCGTCTCGACGCCCTTTGTAAGCAAGTCCCTGGCGGCAGTTTCAGCGCTGGGAACGTCGCTCACCGGCCGATCGGTGAGCAAAGCCAGTTCGCTCTCGTTGGGGACCAGGATATCTACATCAGCCAGTAAAGAGTCGGGGAAACGGCGAGCAGGCGCAGGGTTGAGAATGACGCGCAATCCATTTCGACGACCCAGTCTGGCAGCGTGGAGGACGGTCTCCAGCGGGATTTCGAATTGTAACAACAGTGTGTCCACCCCCTGCATCGGGAAGGCATCCACATCGGCTGGGGTCACTTTGGCGTTGGCGCCGGGCGAAAGGACAATGCTGTTTTGTCCGCTGGCATCTACCACAATAATAGCCGTGCCAGTAGCCGAAGGGGCAATCTGGATGTGGGAGGTGTCAACGCCGTTTTGCTGCAAGTTGCGGATAAGCACGGGGCCAAAACTGTCACTGCCCACACGCCCCAGCATGGCAACCTGCGCTCCTTGCCGAGAGGCGGCCACAGCCTGATTAGCGCCCTTGCCACCGGGGATGACTGACAGGTCTTCACCGCTGATGGTTTCACCGGGCAAGGGGAAGCGCGGCGCGCGCGTCACCAGGTCGGCGTTCAGGCTTCCAACAACGAGGATTTTCATGCTCCCATTAAAACACATTTTTGCCATCCGAGATACTCTGGTGATTGCCCACAAGGGAGGCATGTGCGGATTTGGCAATCCGCACGAGCAAA
>JBBITF010000070.1:0-14831 GCA_037440925.1 Chloroflexota bacterium | reverse complement strand
AAGTCCAGCCCCTGTTCGGCAATCTGTTCCACGATTTCGTTTGGTAAGGTACAATATACGCCTTTTGGATCAGGGATATTCCTGTATGGGTATCCACTACACAAGATCAAACTGCTTTGTTGACAACTGTCTCTGAAAAAATTGTTGAGAGCAACAAGATCAGGAATGAAATTAGAATTACAAACCTGGATACCCTTGAGGTTGAAAAGCCATTCGAATTTACCGGTAACGAAAGGATCATGCCTTCAGCCATCTCCCCAGACGGCAAGCGGTTTGCGGTTGTGGCCTATGTATTCGATACGCCAGAAAGCGCGCTCCCTACCGCTCCAAAAGAAGAAAAGCCTTCTGCCGCTAAACTATACGCATACGACATCGAAAGCGAAAAGGAATTGTATTCTATCAGCCCGCCGGAGGAGAATCAGATTTTCGTTATAGATTTCAAGTACTCGCCGGACGGCGCGATATTGGCGCTATCAATTAATAAGAATATCTACCTGCTGGATGCAGGCAGCGGCAAGATTGTGCATACCATCTCATATCCTCAGGCCGCGCGCCTGGCATTCTCGCCGGATGGAACGATCCTGGCCTCCGCGCATGGATTAGGCGGCGTTCAATTATGGGGAGTAGATCAGTAATTCAAACCAGGAAACGCACCTGAACCGAGAAACCGGTCTCTCTTCTGAAGACCGGTTTCTCGGTTATTCTCGGTGTTGCGCCAGCAATTATTCTGTTGTCTGGCGGCAGTGCAACAGCCGTATGAACCATCTTACACAAACCACTTTTCGCCCAGCGCCGGCCATTGGTCGGATTGGACGGCGCGGTCTTTCCAGTTTTCCTTGCCGCTCCACGACTCGATTTGGATGGCGTAGACCGAGGTGACGCGCAGTTCGTTATCGGTGATCTCGCGGTATTCCTTGCCGGCGGTCATGCCTGGGAAGTATTTCTGGAGCAGGCCATACAGCGCGGCGCGTTTTTCGGCGGGATCTTCGAGGATGCGCGCCGTTCCAAATACCATGACGCTGCGATACTGTAACGAAAATTCCAGCGCGACGTTGGAGGGAAGCAGCCGCCCCATTTCGCTCGCTTCCAGGCAGACTTTGGGGTTGCGCTCGATATTCGAGCGGATTCTCCCCGCGACGTTGGAGTGAAAAATGATGCGATGTTTTGCCTCGTCGAACCAGAAAGTAGTGGGAGTGACGAAAGGCTGATCGTCCCAGAGGGTGGCAATGTGTCCTATTTGGGCGCTGCGCAGAAAGGCGCGTATCCACGCCTCGCCGCGCGTGTACTTGGGCAGGCGTTGGAAGGCAGTTGGGGGTTGATGGGTGTAATCGCGGGGCAAGGGGACCTCTATTGCCAGTCAACAAGCAGATGTTTGTACCACAGCCAATGCGCCAGGTAGCCAACCGCGCAAAAAACAGCCGTCAGCAGCCAGCCCCACCAGGCCACCCCGCCCAAACTGTTGAGCAGAAAATACACAGCGGCGGCGGCGGTCAACGCGCCCAGCAGGCTGACTTCCACGGCCATCAGGTTGGCAATGCTGTAAGCCTTGTCGGTCGGCGGGACAGATTTCGTCCGCCATTTGAAAGCCGGCTCGATTTCGGGATGATGTGCGATGTAAAAGTCTTTGAGTTGATTCATGGCCTCAGCCGACTCGTGCCAGGCGGCGCGCAGGCGCGCCAGTTGGGCAATGGTCAGGCCGCCCAGGACGGTCAACACCAGGAACAAGAGGCTGAAAGCCAGCGAAACCCCTCGCAGGGAATCGGCTGCAAACTGCGTTCCCAGGATGGCCGCCACCAGCGAGCCAACCGAGACGAAGTAGAACGAAGTCACGCGGGCGCGGTCTTCATTGGCCTGAAAAGCCGTTTGGGCAATGTAATCGAACTCCGCCCGCAGGATTTCATCCGAATCGAGTTTCACTTTCGAGGCCATGCTTTCCTCCTGTCAAACGTCGAAAGCCCACTCGCCGCCGCGCATGACCGCTTCGCTGCGACCGTCGGCGGTCAGGCCGTCAATGTCCATGCTGGCAGAGCCGACCATGAAGTCCACATGCACGATGCTGGAATTGCCGCCGCGCGCCGCAAACTCTTCATCGGATAATTTCTCCCCGCCCTGCAGGGTGAATTTGTAGGCCCGTCCCAGCGCCAGGTGGCAGGAGGCGTTTTCGTCTATCAGCGGGTCATAGAAGAGATGTCCGCGCTGCGAGATGGGGGAACTGTGCGGCACCAGCGCCACTTCGCCCAGGCTGGAGGCGCCCGCGTCGCTCTCGATCAATTTCTGGAGGGTAGCCTGACCTTTTTTGGCGCTGACCTGGATCACATGGCCGTTCTCGAAGGTCAGGGAGAAATCTTCTATCAGCGCGCCGCCATAAGAGAGCGGCATCGAGGCGCTGACGTGGCCGTGGATGTGATCCTTGTGCGGCAGGGTGAAGACTTCCTCGGTAGGCAGGTTGGCAATGTATTCGATTCCGTTCTGCGCCTTGCTGCCCGCGCAGTTCCAGAAATGTCCTTGCGGCAGGCCGACGGTCAGGTCTGTGCCGGGGGCTTTGTAATGGAAAGCAGTGTACTGACGCGCATTCAGGTAATGGCTGCGGGCGCGCAGCGCGCGGACGTGTTCCTCCCAGGCGGCTATGGGGTCGGGCTGGTCGGCGCGGGTAATGGCAAAAAGGGCCTCCCAGAGTCTCTTTTCCGCCTCAGCCGGTTCGAGGTCCGGGAAGACGCGGGCCGCCCAAGCCGGCCCAGAAGCGGCGATGACCAGCCAGTTGATGCGGTTCTCACCGATGACTTTGAGGAAGTCCGCGTAATGCTCAAGGTAGGTCTTTTGCACCTGCCCCACGATGTCGGGGTCTTCTCCGCTCATCAGGTCGGGATCGTTGGAGCGGATGGTCAGGTGCGCGCCGTCGTTTTCCAGCAACTCGTCTAGGGCCTTGACCTGCCATTTGGAAAATTCGCCGAACGAATCGCGCGGGGCGTGCTGGATGCGCGTCTTGAGCAGGGCTTCGTCGCCCCAGATGACGTCCACGTAGCGCGCGCCGGCCTGGTAGGCGGCTTTGGCAATCTCGCGCACCAGCGGGGCGACATGCAGCAACACGCCGCGCGTGGAAGGATTGTTGATGAGCAGCCGCTGGCCTGGGCGCAGGTTCAGTCCGACGCGCACGGCCAGTTCGGCGTAGGTTTGCAGAGATTTTTGGGTTGGAAAAGGCATGGAGATTCTCTGATGGCAAATCGTCCACCGTTCACGAATGCCCACGAATTTCACGAATAGCGTTCCATTCGAGCATTCGTGGCTCTGTTCGCGGATGGTTACTCTACTTCAAAAGGCAAATTTGCGCCGCAGGGTAGGCAGTTACGATTTTTGAAGTGATCATACGCCAAACTTCAAGATTCTGAATTGTGCCTTTCGGAATTCCTTGTACTTCGTGTCCTTTGTGGTTAAAAGTCTTTTTTCAGTGGACTCAATTATCCTTTGGATCTGGCATGGGGAAAGTATAACTCAAAATAAGTTATCCTCGATTTTTTTCTCATGCATCTCCAAACAGGTCGAGCGTTCGTACGCGCCCAGCAGGCAGGGCGCGCAAGCGTTCATCGCGGTGAACCAGCACGGCCTCCGTGGAGCAGGCGGCTGCGGCAATCAGCGCGTCAACCAACGGCAGGCGGCCCGGGGTCTGGCGGATGAGTTCGAGCGCTATTTGCGCCATCGCCGAGCCGACGGCCGTAACTTGGCCGAACAACTGGCGATAGGCCCTGAGCGTCTCTTCGACCTCCTTTTCCGATGCGCCGAGGTCATAGAGCCGCCGGCCGAATTCAGTCAGGGTAACGCTTGCCAGGAACAGTTCCGCCGCTTCGTCCTCGAACAGGGCGTGGACGGCCTCCCAGCCAGCCTCCTGGCGATAGTGGGCCAGGAGAGCGGAGGTATCCAGGAGGTAGCGCACGCCAATCACCCTTCTTCGGCGCGCTCGGCGACCAGTTCGGTCACGGCCTCTCGCTGCAGCGCAAAGCGCCGCCCGCTGCCCAGCAATCGTCGCGCCAGTTCGCCCCGGTCTGGGATGACGCGCACGAGGAGAAAATCGTCGCCGTGCGGCTGCCATTCCAGGCGATATCCCGGTTTGATCTTGTAACGCTGCCCGATTTTGGCAGGAATGGTAACCATGTTTTTCCTGGTAACGGTTGTAATCATAGAAAAGATTATATTCAAGGGATTTTTGAATGTCAAGGAAAGCAAGCCGCTCAAACTGCCTTTCACTGCAAAAACAGAAAATCTCAACGCGAAGGCGCCAAGACGCAAGGAAAATGCAATTTTTCGATCCAAAATCTTCGTTTTTTGGATTTGGATAATGCATAAAAAAGAAATAGACCTTAAGAAATCTTGGCGCCTTTGCATCCTTGCGTTAGAAACACCCTTTTTCAGTGGAGTCATTATTGCTCCGTTGGATTGCCAAATCCAACGGTTTACAACGTAATTTTGTCCAGTTTGGCCTGGATTTGGCAATCCAGGCCAGCAGCGCAGGCAGTCCAGGTCAGCAAGGCAGTCATTTTTTCTGCTCTCCAACGAACTGCTAGCCCTGGCAGACGCCTGAATAGTTACCACAACACGACCCAAAACCTATTCTGATGTTGTATACTTTTGCAATCCGTAATTCGTTTTGGATAAGGAGCCGCTAATGCCCCATCCCCTGACCTTTATTCTGCACGACGCCCGCAAAAGAGCGTTCTTTCCGCTTCTCGCCCTGACCCTGATCTTGTTCGCCGTTTTTCAGGTCTTGAACGCGCCCCTGATCACCGCGGCCGCCCCCGGCGGGATCGTCACCTTCCAACTGGCGGGGAATGTCAGAACCACGATGGAGATTATCGCCTCGTGGGACGAGACCGCCCGTCTGTTTGCCGCCTTCGGCCTCGGCCTGGACTATCTCTTCATGCCTTGCTACGCGCTGACCCTCTCGCTTGGAACGCTGCTGGCAGCCGGACGGCACGGGGGATGGCTCAAAACCCTGGGCGCGCTGGCAGGTTGGGGGGCCTTGGCTGCGGCGCTGTTCGACGCGGTAGAAAACTTTGCCCTCTGGAAAATCCTGCTGGGCGCGCGGGTAAGTCCCCTGCCAGAACTGGCCGCCGTCTGCGCACAGGTCAAATTCGGGCTGCTGTTGCTAGGATTGCTTTATGCTTTGGCCGCGGCAGTGTGGCCGAAGAGCCAGAAACCTTAAACCGCGTTAGCGTGGAACGGGTAACGGAATTTTGTACCGACGGCGGCTACAACAAGCCTCTGCGCTGCTGCCCGGCAGGGTTGCTTTGCCTCGCGCAAGTTTAAGGTCTCCATTGGAGGAGAAATCGGTGTACAATCGTTGGCAAAGTGATTCAAAAAAACTTTTGAGATACGAAGACGTAGGACACGTTTTCCATCTGTCAGTTGAATGGAGACCTGTCTCTCTCCCATGTTGTCTGCGTACAGGACAAGGAGAACATCATGAATTTGCGTTGTATGTATTGCCAGACTCTGTTTGGAATCAGTCGTGACGCCATGCTGATTGGTTTACAGACCATGCAAACCGAGTCTCTGTCGTACTATGATTTTCATTGCCCTAAGTGCCGCCGCGCCAACCGCGTGGAACGCGCCAGGTTAGAACGCGCCAATCCCAATTGGCAGGAGGCGATCAAGATTTTGGCGGCAGAGGCTTCCAGTATAGAGAAAGAGACGGCCACGGTCGAGGAAGAGGCCCGGCCTGCCGCTTCAAAGCAGACGAAGATCGCAACAGGGACAAAGCCCGCCGCAAAGGGAAAAACGAAATGACCATCCGCGCGGCGTTCTTCGACCTGGGCGGGGTCATCGTGCGCACTGAATATCAAACGCCACGTCAGCGCCTGGCGGAGCGGCTCGGCATGGAATACGAAGAACTAGAAAAACTGGTCTTTGCCAGTTCGAGCAGCCAGCAGGCTTCGTTGGGGCAGATCAGCGCTGAACAGCATTGGGAATCTGTCGCCAAACGGCTGGGACGCCTGGCGAGCGAGGCGCCAAGGATGCGCGAGGAATTCTTTGCCGGGGACATTGTAGACCGCGACCTGCTGGATTTCATCCGTGCGCTGCGCCCGCGTATTTACACCGGCATTATCTCCAATGCCTGGCCAGACCTGCGGGAATATATCGTCAAACAGAAATTCGACGACGCTTTCGACCACCTCGTCATCTCTGCGGAGGTAGGGGTGATGAAGCCCGAAGCGCGCATCTATCAAATTGCGTTGGAGCAAGCCGGGGTGAGTCCGAGCGAGGCGGTCTTTGTGGACGATATGCCTGTCAACATCGAGGCTTGTCAAGCGGTGGGCATGCACGGCATTCCTTTCCGCACTCCGCAACAGGCCCTGGCGGAGTTACGGGAACTGTTGAGCAGCGAAAATAACTAGACTATAAAGGTAAGAATTGCAGTTGCCAATCAGTGACTTCTGTCATTTGACAGTCGAAATTCAGTGTGATAAAAAGAGTTTGTGAAAACTTATACAATATGCTTGATTGGACTGCACGCTCGGCAAACAGTGGTTATTGGGGGAGGCAGCGTGGCGGCTCGGAAGATAGAGGGCCTGCTTACAGCAGATGCCAGAGTCAAGGTAATCAGCCCAAATTGTGGGCCTTCTATACAATCTCTGGCAGATGCGGGTGCGATTACCTTCGTTAAGCGGTCTTATCAATATGGGGATTTGGAAGGCGCATTTTTGGCGATTGCCGCTACCGACGACTCAAACGTTAATCATGCAGTGTGGAACGAGGCCAACGAACGCGGCTGTTTGGTCAATGTGGTGGACGACCCGCAGCACAGCAGTTTCATCTTGCCGGCGGTGATACAGCGCGGTGAAATGAGCATCGCCATTTCGAGCGGCGGCAGCAGTCCGGCATTGGCGCGTCGGTTAAGAGAACGCATCGAGGCCCTGATTGGGCCGGAATATGGCATCTTGACCGAGTTGCTTGGCATGTTGCGCCCGGAGATCATTGAGCGCTTCCCTGCGGGCGATGCGCGTTTACAAGCGGCTTTGCGTGTGGTCGACTCGGATATTCTTGAAGTCATTCAAAATGACGGGAAGGATATGGCTTTAACGTATGCCAGAGAACTCCTCTATCGGTAATGCTGGCTCTTCTCCCACAGGTATCGTTTATCTGATTGGGGCCGGCCCCGGCGACCCAGGGCTTTTGACGTTGCGCGGTTTAGAATACTTGCGCCGGGCAGATGTGGTGGTGCATGACCGGCTGGCCAACCCTCAATTGTTAGAATACGCTCCTCAGGCAGAGTTGATTGATGTGGGCAAGCAGTTCGACTATCACCCCATTCCCCAGTCTCGCATCAATGCGATTTTGGTCGAAAAGGCGCGTCAGGGCAACGTTGTGGCGCGTTTGAAGGGCGGCGACCCCTTTGTTTTTGGGCGTGGAGGAGAAGAGGCGCAGGCTTTGGTAGAAGCGGGTATCCCTTTTGAAGTTGTGCCTGGCGTGACCAGCGCGGTGGCGGTGCCGGCCTATGCGGGTATTCCGGTCACGCAGCGGGGTATGGCATACAGTGTGGCTTTCATCACGGGGCATTGTGCCGGCTCGCAGTCCCTGGATTTGAACTGGAAAGCGCTGGCAGAGGGCGTTGACACTTTGGTGTTTTTGATGGGCGTCCACAGTTTGCCCACCATCATTGACTCGCTGGTGGAAGCGGGTCGCTCGCCGGATACCCCTGTTGCCATCATCGAAAAGGGAACGCTTCCAGAACAAAAGGTGGTGACAGGCACGTTGGCAGATATATTGGAGAAAGCGGTCGGTATCGAACCTCCGGCCATCACTATAGTCGGCAAAGTGGTTGGTCTGTGTTCTACGCTCGATTGGTTCAGGCCCGAGGCTGTTTTTTCGCTTTTGGACCCGTTGCGTGTGTAAGGATTTGAGAAAATGACGCGCGCGTTGGTCACCGGTGGAACGGGATTTGTCGGCTCGAATGTAGCCTTACGCCTGGTGGAACGTCATTGGGAGGTCCGCATTCTGGCGCGGGTGAGGGCTTCGCGCGAGTTGTTGGAAGGAGGGCCGTTCGAGTTTGTGAGCGGCGACGTGCTTTTGCCGGAAACCCTGCCGCCTGCCATGCAAGGGATAGATGTCGTTTTTCATACGGCGGGGGTGGTGGATTACTGGAATCAAGGCGTGGAGCGTATGTACCAGGTCAATGTGGAGGGGACGCGCAATGTTATGGAAGCAGCCTTGCAGAGCGGCATCGAGCGCGTAGTGCATGTCAGTTCGACGGCTGCAATGGGCATCCATCCCGACGTGCTGGTAGACGAGACCTTTACATTCAACGTCAAACCGGAACGGTTTGTCTATGGTCACAGTAAGTATTTGGCAGAGGAGATTGCTTTCGAGTACCTCAAGAAGGGCTTGCCGGTCGTGATTGTGAATCCCACTACGGTAATTGGCCCGCGCGATGTGCGCAAGGTGTCGAGCGGGATGGTGGTGGAAGTAGCCAAACATTGTGTGCCACCGCTCATTCCACCGGGAGGAATTAATGTTGTGCCGATTTGTGACGCGGCGCAAGGCACGATCGAGGCGGCCATCAAGGGGCAGGTAGGAGAGCGCTATATCCTGGGCGGAGAAAATATGACCCATTTGCAACTGTATCAGACGATTGCAGATGTGGTCGGCTGCGGGATGAAGTTAAAAGTCATGCCGCGCTGGCAGGTTTCCTTTGTAGCCGGCCTGACCGATATATTGCAGCCTCAAACCAACGGCCCGGTGCCGTTGACGGGCGACCGTTTACGGCTGGAGTCGCAATTTTTTTACTACGAAACGACCAAGGCGCGCTCAACGTTCGATATGCCGCAAACGCCTTTACGGATTACAATTGGACGCACTTATGAATGGTATGAAGAAATGGGTGAGTTCGAGGGCGTGTATGAGAATCTCGAAGAAGATGGAATCTGCAAGTATTGTAAGCGCGCCCGCTATTGCGCCTGGCCGCCGCCTTCTGCGGCGACGAGCGTAAAATGAAAGCAAGCAAACATGAAACTGTTGAAAACGCTACGTATGAAATGGGATCGTTTCTTCCAACGAGGAATCGAGCGCATTTTGGCGCGTAAGTGGTTCGATGTTGGTTTGCAAAGCAAGATGTCGGCGCTGGTCACTGCGGGTTTGGTGGGTTTGATTTTGATTTTTGCTTTCATTGCCATTTCCACAGTGCGCCAGACGACCCAACAGCAATTGAACGAACATGTACTACGCGCCCGAATGCTGGCCGAAAACCTGGATGCCAACTTGAGCCATGTGGCAGGGATGCTGACCATCCTGGCCTCCAAAATTGACCCGGCAGCGCCTCAAGCCGACTTACAGGCCTTGGAAGCCATCTTAAGAGATGATTTTCCGCCAGTGCAAGGCATTTACTTGTTCGATAGACGATCGCATCTCCTGGCGGCGACAGGGGAAAACCCATCCATCGCTTGGGAGAAGGTATCGGCAATACGGGATGTTTACTCCCTAAAAGTGCGTATCATTTCCATCGAAGGGCTGCCGCGCCCCTATGCCATCGTGGCGGTATTTGTTCCCAATCAGCCCGGCCTGGCCGAAGGGGGCAGCCTGGCTGCGTTGATAGACCTGTCCTATCCCAATCTGTTCATGTCAAGCGGCTTACCGAACCTTCAGTATACAGGGACACTTCAGGTATTGGATGGCAAAGGGCAAGTTTTAGTCAGTACGCAGCCTGAGCGCACCCTTTCCCAAGAAACTATTGATAAGATCACTCAGCAGTTATTTGTCGAGGGAAAACCGATGGTCGAAGCCTGTATGGGGTGTACAAGTAACGAGATGGCAGAGAGCGGCACAATCATCGCGTTTGCCCCCCTTTCGCAAGCGCCTTGGGGAGTTATCCTTTGGCACGATTCACAAGAATTGCTTGCTCCCGTTCGCAAATTGGCCTTGCAAACAGCAGTCTTTGGCTTTTTGGCTATTTTAGGGGCATTGGTACTGGTATTCATTACCACGCGCAGCGTCATTCTCCCTGTTCAAACATTGACTCAAGCGACTCGCAGAATTAGCGATGCCTTGTGCGACCCGGCCAATCTGGAATTGGTAGAATGCACGCTGGCAGATAACCTGACAAAGCAATCCATTCAGCGCCGCGATGAGATTGGCATATTGGCAAACGGTTTCACAACCATGTGTAATCGCTTGCAACAAGCAATGAAAGAGATTCAAGCCTGGAACCGCGAACTGGATGCCCGCGTAAAAGCCCGTACCCAGCAACTAGCCATCTTGAACGCGGTTGCTTTGACCGTCAATCAATCCTTGAACTTGGAAGACATTTTGAACCGCGCGTTGGATGAGGTCTTGCAGTTGAGCGGCATTGATGTAGCGGTTATTTTCCTTCAAGATACAAACCGGGGCCATCTCAAACTAATGGCATATCGCGGACTGTCTGAAAAGGCGGCCCACTTGGCCAAGCAAGTCGGCTTGTTGGATGGCTCTTGCGGCGGCGTCATGGAACTTGGACGGGCTGTGGTCGTGCCTGACCTGTCCCATTATCGTGGACGAGGAGCGCGCTCGTTACAGCAAGAGAAGGTCGCCTCTATCATGCATGTGCCTTTGATGACCAAAGGATGGGCATTGGGGAGTATGTGTGTTGGCACTCAGCAACCCAATAAATTTCAGGAAGAGGAACAGAATTTGCTTATGGCAATCGGCAATCAGATTGCCATTGCGGTGGAAAATGCCCGCCTCTATGGTGAGGTGCAGCAAAAGGAATATCTCCGCAGAAAGCTGTTCAAGAAGTCTTTGGCGGCTCAAGAAGAGGAACGCAAACGTGTTGCGCGTGAACTACACGATGAGATCAGTCAATCTTTGACGGCCTTGCTGTATGAAGCCGAAGATCAATTGGAATTGGATTGTCCGCCGGCAATCAAAAATCGTTTGCACAGTATTTGCGACTTGACCCGTCACACCCTTGACAGTGTGCATAAACTCATGTTCGACCTGCGCCCTTCGATGCTCGACCAACTGGGATTGATTCCAGCCCTGCGCTGGATGGCCGAGACGCGCTTAGAGCCAAAAGGGATACGAGTCAATGTGATCACCTCTCCCCATTTTGAAAATATCAACAGCGAAGCCTGTCACCGCATGTCGCCCGAAGTCGAAACGACGCTCTATCGCGTGCTGCAAGAGGCCATCAATAATATTGCGCGCCATTCGGCTGCCCGCAATGTGGATATCAAATTGAGCCTTTTGGAAGAAGAGGATGATATTGCCCTGGTAAGCATTACTGATGACGGTATCGGTTTCGACCTGACTGAATTGAGCATGGAAACGCTCAAAGAGCTGCAAATTCCCGATAATACGCGCGGCCTGGGCTTGCTGGGTATGCAAGAGCGCATTGAATTGCTAGGAGGAACTTTGGAGATTCGCTCAGCGCCTGGCAACGGGACCCAAATTTACATCCAGGTGCCTTTGGACATGCGCGAAAGGAGTCTGGCGTTATGATCAAGGTGCTTGTCGTTGACGATCATGCTATCTTGCGCGATGGCATCCGCTCTTTGTTGGAGAGCCAGGAAGATATCCTTGTGGTGGGCGAAGCCGCCGATGGGACCGAAGCCATCGAGCAGACGGGTAAGTTTTTCCCCGATGTGGTGTTGATGGACATTTCGATGCCCAACATGAACGGCCTGGAAGCGACACGCATCATCAAAGAGAAATTTCCAAAGGTGCAAGTGCTTGTCTTGACTCAGCATGACAACCGCGAATACATTTCGCTTGCCTTGCAAGCGGGCGCTTCAGGCTATGTGCTGAAGCGGTCAGGCCGGCGCGAATTGCTGAATGCGGTCAGGCAAGTTCATGAACAAGGCGCCTTCCTGGCAGATAAAGTGGCAAGAGAAGTGTTACAGGAATACTCCCAAGTTGACTCTTCGCAAGAGGAACATGTCTTGACGGCGCGAGAACGCGAAGTGCTTCAACTATTGGTCAACGGGAAGAGCAACAAGGAAATCGCTCTTTCGTTGGGCATCAGCCCCAAAACAGTCTCTGTACACCGCACCAATATCATGAATAAATTGGGCGTGCAGAATACAGTCGAATTGATCCGTTTTGCCGCCAACAATCCCATCCTTAGCCTGCCAATTGCGGAATAAGTCTGCAAGCGACACAACATTACAACACTCAGGAGAATTCCATGACCGAATTACAGCTGAATTTTGTAAAGATACCTGCCTCTGAATTCACGATGGGCAGCAAGCGTTCTCAGGACATCGAGGCGCACGATGATGAATTGCCTGCGCATGTCTTACACGTAAGCGATTATTTCATTATGAAATATCCGGTTACAAATGAGCAATATCATCAATTCATACAAGCAACCGGCTATCGCGCTCCCTTATTTTGGAAAGACGGCGTGTACCCGGCCGAGAAGGCCAATCACCCGGTCGTTGGCGTGACGCGCCAGGATGCGCTGGCATTTTGCGCTTGGGCCGCGCAGGTAAGCGGCTTGCCGATTCGCCTGCCGACCGAACCCGAATGGGAAAAGGCTGCGCGCGGGCCCGAAATGCGCCTGTTCCCCTGGGGAAACGATTGGAAAGAGGGCGTATGCAATACCAGAGAAGGAAAATACGGCCGCACCACCCCGGTAGACCAATTTTCTCCACAAGGAGATAGCCCCTACGGTATCGCTGATATGGGCGGCAATGTGCAGGAGTGGTGTTCTTCACTGTTCGGCTCCTATCCCTACGACCCCACCGATGGCCGCGAGGCGTATGTTTACAACCTGCAAGAGACCAATCTCATGCCCAAAATCTGGGAGACCGGCACGACCTCATTGATCGAGTCGTCTGAGGCTTCCGTTGGCAAGGCGGTCATCCGCGGAGGCTCGTGGCGGGAGACGAAGTTTCAGGCACGCTGCGCGTATCGCGGCTGGGCTGCTCCCATGCACCGCAGCGACGATACTGGTTTTCGCTGTTGCTATGAACCGCCGGCGTAGAGCCAGGAAAGTAAATTGACCATTTCCCACAGCAGCAGTGCCAGGACGAAACTAATCAATCCCACTGCTTGCATAAAAACCAATATCAGCATCACACGGCGTTGGTCGGGGCGCAGGTTCAGGTAAAAGTGGTCCAAAACCCACCTGAATAAGCGCCCCCAGCTACCCTTTAACTCGCTATACCGCTTGATGTTCGTCAGCCATTCGCGAATCACCTGCCGCAGAGCCGGCAGGAAATCACTTCCCTTGATTGCCTCATCGCAAAATTCCTCCTTGTACCTGAGGCGGGTGCCAAGGGGGATGTTTTCACAAGACCAGGTGACGACTGTCTTGCAATCGGCATCCAAAGAATAGCGGAAGAGAAACGGAGGCGCATACGCCGTTACGCAGTATTCCTGTTCTACAGGCTCAAGGTTGGGGCTATTTTGATGAACGGCGTCTTGTGTGTCTTCTGGCGGTAGATTTCTTTGCTTGAAATCAGGCTGATTCAACTTGACAAATAACACCTGCGCCAGCCCTCCCAGCGCATTATGGGCAGCCGTCTTCGGCTCCTCTTTCAAGACGAATGGCATCTTTCTCGATAGCCGCACCCAATACCGACTACCGTTATGGGGAAAATCGGGCGAAACTTTCAGCAGTTCACTATTCCCCCACAGCGGACTGAGCTGCATCCGCCTGGCATTGTCTACAATGATGGCAAATACGCGCTCAGGCGGCGCTTCGATATCAATCAAAGCAGTCAATTTTTGCATGACGCAATTGTAACTTCTTGAAAAGAAGGATGAGAAGCGTTACACTGCCAAGGCGCTCATGAGGACGTTTCTCAGCGCCTCTTGTACTTGATGCCATGGTTGGCTGGCGTCGAGCGTTACCCACCTGGCCGGCTCTTGGCGAGCCATTTCCAGGTAGCCGTTTCGTACCCTGTGGTGGAATTCGACAGTATAGGCATCCAGGCGGTTCCACTCCTCGGCTTTTTGCTTGCGTTTTAAGCCAATCTCCACATCCACATCCAGCAGGATGGTCAGGTTGGGGACGAGACCGCCGGTGGCATAGGCAATCAAGCCACGCACTTGCTCAAGGTTCTGCTGATGACCGTAACCCTGGTAGGCAATAGTCGAGTCGGCATAGCGGTCAGAAAGCACGATCTCGCCGGCGGTCAGGCGCGGACGCACCACCTGCTCGACGAACTGCGCGCGCGCGGCCTGGAAGAGCAGCGTCTCGGTGCGGGGGTGCATTTCGGTATTTTTCAGGTTGTGCAACACCTCGCGGATTTGTTCTCCGATAGAGGTGCCGCCTGGTTCGCGGGTGGGAAACACTTTGTAGCCCTTCTCACGCAGGTATTCGACCAGGTAGGGGATATGACTGGACTTGCCAGAGCCTTCGGGGCCTTCGAGGGTGATAAACATAGGGTTAGAGAGAAGAGATATAGAGATTAGTCCGAACCAACAAGTCCCAACGATCTTTGTAATTGCCCATGTTGACCAGGCTGAGCATACGGGGCTGGTCAGGTCTACGGACAAAGCGCAAACTGAAGTTTGCAGCACAGCCACGCTATAGTATTGCTCTTGAAAAACGATCACAACCGCGAAGATGTTTGGAGTCTGAAGTTTCCAGACTTCGGCATACCGACAACTGATGAGGCTTAACAAATTATTTCGGTGATCTCGTCCTTAGCGGCTTGTCTCCAGGCAGCGAAGGAAAAGCCAACCCAGGCTGCCTGCGCCGCCCCTCCGCCGGGGCTCAAGCCCCTGCTCAGGGCGTGGAAATCCGCTCAAGCGGATTCGGAGTCGGCTTCCAGCCGACTTGCATGGACTGAGGCGGGGGATTGATCCCCCGCCGAAGATGGAAAAATACCGAATTATTTTTTCAAGTTTCATGAGTTATC
>JBBITF010000069.1:0-15122 GCA_037440925.1 Chloroflexota bacterium | reverse complement strand
GCAGGCGGGGCCTGCCTTCCAACCGCATGAACGAGCGAGAGCACGTTCTTAGCAGCCGACTCCGAATCCGCTTTGCGCAGCATCCTTTAGGCTGAGCGGATTTCCATGCCCTGAGCATGGGCTTCGCGCAGCGCCCTTTAGGGTGAGCCCCAGCGAATGGGCGGCGCAGGCAGCCTGGGTTTGGCTTTTCCATCGCCGTCTGAACCGCAAAGGATGGGATTACGGAAATCATTTCCCACTTCGCGTTTGGCGTAGTTCTTAAAGAGCAATACTATAACGATTTACAATCCTCAACCGCGTCTCTTCGATGTGCTGGCGCATGGCCTCCTGGGCCTGCTGCCGGTCGCGCGCCTTGAGCGCCAGCAGGATTTTCTTGTGCTGAGCGGGCTCAATCAGATAGGGGTCATCCACTAACATGCGTTCCATGTCGTCAATTTGATGTTGGATGAGCGCCGTCAGGCGGGAGTTGCCGCAGCGCCGCGCCAGCGTCAGATGAAACTCACGGTTGAGCGCCGAAGCCGCTGCCTTGTCGGCCGGCGTCGAGGCGGCGGCCAGGGCCTCTTCCTGGCGGATGTTCTCCTGCAGGCGGCTCAAGTCTTCGGGCGTGAGCCGTTCCACCGCCAGGCCGATGGCTTCCACCTCCAGCAGCAGGCGCAGATGAAACGTCTCCAGGATGTCTTGCATGCTCGGCTTGCTGACGATGTAGCCGAGGCGCGGCCGGGATTCGAGGAAACCCTCGTGCGTCAGCAGGAGCAGGGCCTCGCGGGTGGGCGTCTTGCCCGACTCGAACTGAGCGGCGATTTCGGCCTCGTTCAGAATCTCGCCCGGGCGGAGTTCGCCGGCGATGATCGCCCGGCGGATGCGTTCATAGACTTGTTCTTTTTTGGTCGGCGCTGTGATCATCGGATGACTCCTTGTTCAGTGATCAGTGAGCAGTTTTCAGTGTTCAGTCGGTCAGTGTTCAGGTTCAGGGAAGGTCGTCGAATGGTTGTGAATGGAAGAAAATGGGCGTTTGTGCCGGTCAGGTCAAAAGGTCGGTGAAGTTTTCGCGGTGGATGACGGTGAGAGAGGCTTCTGGGTAGGCGCGCAGGAATTCTTCGCGCACGGCGCGGCGCAGCGGCGTCTGTTGCCATTTGAATTCGTAGCCGTTCAGATGCCCGCCGCTTTCTTCCAGGTAGTCTATCTCTTTCTGGTCGTAGGTGCGCCAGAAGTAGGCGTTGACCATCCGCCCGGCCATCTGGTTGGCCTTGCGCCGTTCGTTGACCAGGAAGTTCTCCCACAGTTGCCCAACGTCGTTGCGCAAGGGAAGGGGGTTGAAATTTTGAATCAGGCTATTGCGCACGCCGTTGTCGTAGAAGTAGTAACGGGCGTTTTTGGTCACTTCTTTGCGCAGGTTGCGCGAGAAACCGCCCAGGCGGAAGATGACGAAGACTTTTTCCAGCAGGTCGAGGTACCGTTCGACGGTCTGGCGGTTGAGGGCAAGCGAGGCAGCCAGTTCGGCCACCGAGACTTCCTGCCCGATTTGGAACGCCAGCAGGCGCAGCAAGTCGGCGATCTTTTCGGCGCGGCGCAGCCCTTCGAGTTCAAGCAGGTCGCGGTAAAGATAGGCGCCGGTCAGTTCATTGAGCAGGCGTTGACGCATCTGGGGCGTTTCGGCGGTGACGATGGCGGGGTAGCCGCCCCACACCAGCCAGCGTTCGAGTTGGGCGCGCGCCTCGAAGGGCCCAAAGGCAGCGCTCAGTTCAGCATAACTGAGCGGAAAGAGGTGAAAGGTCAACTGCCGCCCGGTGAGCGGTTCGCTGATTTTGCTGGCCAGGTCGAAGGAGGCCGAGCCGGTGGCGAGGAAACGCGCCTGAGGAAAGGAATCCACCAGGATTTTGAGGTTGAGTCCGATTTCGGAGACGCGCTGGGCTTCGTCAATCACCAGCAGTTCGGCATCGCCAAGCAGTTCGCCGAGCGTCTGGCGGTTCTGGCTGGCAAGGGCTTCGCGGTAATGGAGTTCGTCGGCGCTGAGGTAGCGAGCGCGGTATGGCAGGCTCTCGATGAGATCAAGGGCAAGGGTGGTTTTGCCCACCTGACGCGGCCCGTAAAGGGCAACGACTTTGCCAGGCAGCAGGGATTCTTGCAGGCGAGGCAACAGAAGGCGCGGTATTTTCATAATTAGATTATATCATATCATCTGAATTTATAAAAAATAGGTTGTTACATGCTCTGCCGGTGAAAAAGGATATGCCAGCACCGCCTGGCAGGCCGGGAAAACATACCCTGCGGCGGCGGGATGGCACACCCGTCTTGACACTTTATTGACACTATTTATAATATGTCAGAACTCAAAATTGCGCAAGAGTAACCCCTCTCTCAGAACGAAAGGAACAAATATGCCAGCCCCCCGACCTTTGATTCATCCCTACATTCCCAACTCGGCGCCAGAAGCGAAGGCCGCCATGCTCCGCGAAGTGGGCGCGCAGAGCATCGAGGAATTCTACGCCGAGATTCCCCCCGCCCTGCGCCTGCAAGGCCGCCTCAACCTGCCCGAGCCGCTGCTCTCCGAAGCGGAACTCATCCGCCACGTGGACGGCCTACTAAACAAGAACCGCTCGACGCGCGAAATGCTCAGTTTCCTCGGCGCCGGCTGCTACCAGCACCAGGTGCCGGCCGTCTGCGATGAGATCAACTCGCGCGGCGAATTCCTGACAGCCTACGCCGGCGACCCCTACGAGGATCACGGCCGCTTCCAGGCGCTCTTCGAGTATGAGAGCATGATGGGCGAACTGTTGAACATGGACGTGGTCAACGTCCCGACATATGACGGCTTCCAGGCGACCGCCACCGCCCTGCGGATGGCCTGCCGCATCACCGGCCGGACCCTCGTCCTGCTCCCGTTAAACATGAGCGCCGACAAGTTCTCGAAGGTGGAGGCCTACCTGCGCCCCGACATCGCCATCCAGCGCCTCCCCTTCGAGCCGCAAAGCGGCCGCCTCGACTTGAGCGCGCTGCAAGCGGCGCTGGATGAACGCGTGACGGCGGTTTACTTCGAAAACCCCACCTACCTCGGCCTGCTCGAAACCCAGGCCGATCAGATCAGCGCCCTGGCGCACGCCGCCGGGGCTTTGGCCGTGGTGGGAGTCAACCCCCTCTCGCTGGGCGTGATTCGCCCGCCGGTCGAGTACGGAGGCGACATCGTCTGCGGCGACATCCAGCCGCTGGGCATTCATATGTATTACGGCGGCGGACACGGCGGCTTCATCGCCACCAACGATGACCCCAAATTCGTGATGGAGTTCCCCTCGCGGCTGTTTGGCATTGCGCCTACTGCCGTCGAGGGCGAATACGGCTTCGGCGATGTGGCCTACGAACGCACCTCCTTCGCGCTGCGCGAAAAGGGCAAGGAATGGGTCGGCACGGCCGCGGCCCTGTGGGGCATCACCGCCGGCGTCTACCTGGCTCTGATGGGACCGCAAGGCATGGTCGAGATCGGCGAGGGCCTGATGCAGCGCTGCCGTTATTTGATGCAGAAACTGG
Source organism: Chloroflexota bacterium (assembly GCA_037440925.1). GTDB lineage: Bacteria > Chloroflexota > Anaerolineae > Anaerolineales > Villigracilaceae > JAABUE01. The sequence continues at coordinate 11,600 of JBBITF010000069.1, read as the reverse complement.
CCGCCATCCCCGGCCTGCGACTGCCGTTCTACGAGACGCCGCACTTTACCGAGTTCGTGGTCAACTTCGATGCGACCGGCAAGACCGCCGCCCAGGTCAACCAGGCGCTGCTGGCAAACGACATCTTCGGCGGCAAAGACCTCTCCGGCGAGTTCCCCGCGCTGGGGCAAAGCCTGCTGATGTGCGTCAGCGAAGTTCACACCCAGGCCGACCTCGACCGGCTGGCCGAAACCCTGCAGGAGGTGTTGAAATGAAACCGATTGCTCCCAAGCCTAGCCCGCGCCGCTTCCATCAGGCGCGCTGGGATGAACCCATCATCTTCGAGTTGAGCCAGCCCGGTCAGCGCGGCGTGCTGCTGCCCCCCGTCGAGGCCGGGATCAAGCAGCAGGTGGGCAACCCGGCCCAGGCGTTGCCCGAAGCGCTGCGGCGGGTCGTCCCGCCGGCTTTGCCGGAGATGTCCCAAATCCACCTCCTGCGTCACTATGCCCGTCTGTCTCAAGAAAACCTGGGCGTGGACCTGAACATTGACATCGGGCAAGGCACCTGCACGATGAAGTACAGCCCCAAGGTCAACGACCAGTTGGCGCGCACGCCCAAATTGACGGAATTGCACCCCCTTCAGGATGAAGCGACTGTGCAGGGCATCTTGGAAATCATGTACCGCATGGAACAGATTTTCAAGGAAATTTCCGGCCTGGAGCGGGTCACCTTTCAGCCCTCGGCCGGCTCGGCGGCGATCTTTGCCAATATCTGCATGTTGCGCGCCTATCACGAGAGCCGCGGCCAGGGTCGCCAGCGCGATCAGGTGGTGACGACCATTTTCTCGCACCCGTCGAACGCCGCGGCGGCCAAAGTGGCCGGCTACGAGGTCATCACCCTCTACCCGGACGAGGACGGCTACGTCCAGCCGGAGGCGCTGCAGGCGGTCGTCTCGGAGCGGACGGCCGGGCTGATCATCACCAACCCCGAAGATACCGGCATCTTCAACCCGCGCATCGCCGAAATGGTGAACATCGTCCATCGCGCCGGCGGCCTGTGCATTTACGATCAGGCCAACGCCAACGGCCTGCTGGGCATCACCCGCGCCCGCGAGGCCGGCTTCGACGCCTGTCAGTTCAACCTGCACAAGACCTTCTCCACCCCGCATGGCTGCGGCGGTCCCGGCGGCGCGGCTTGCTGCGTGAACGAGAAACTGGCGCCCTTTTTGCCCGTCCCCACCGTGGAGTTCGACGGGCAGAAATACTTCCTGGATTTCAACCGCCCGCAGAGCATCGGCAAGGTGCGCCCCTTCTACGGCGTGGCCCAGAGCATCCTGCGCGCCTATGCCTGGATTATGAGCCTGGGCGCCGACGGCCTGCGCGAGGTCTCGGAAGTGGCCGTGTTGAATAACAATTACCTGCTTAAAAAGGTGCTGGAGATTCGCGGCGTGAGCGCCCCTTATGCCAGGGGCAAGCGCCGCATCGAACAGATGCGCTACAGTTGGGAGCAGTTGACCCGCGAGACCGGCGTCACCTCGGAGGAGATCGAGATTCGCGTCACCGATTTCGGTATGCACTACTGGACCAGCCACCATCCCTTTGTTGTCCCCGAGCCGATGACGCTGGAGCCGACCGAATCCTACTCCAAGGCCGACATGGACGAGTATGTGGCCGTCCTGCGGCAGATTGCCGAAGAGGCCTACACTAATCCGCACATCGTCAAGACCGCGCCGCACAACAGCACCGTCCACCGCATCCAACATGAACCTCTGGACAGGCCCGACGAGTGGGCGGTCACCTGGCGCGCCTATTTGCGCAAGACCGGCCGGGCATAAGCCGAAAAATTTGGAGGAAACATGCACGGACTGAAAGATAAACGCGTCCTGATCACCGGCGGCGCCGGGGGAATCGGCCTAGAGACGGCGCGCCGCTTCCTGGCGGAAGGCGCCCGCGTAGCGCTTCTTGATCTGGACCCGGCGGCCTGCCAGCGCGCCCGCGAAATCCTGCCGTCCCTGAGCGGGATTTTGCTGGCCGATGTCTCCGACGCGAAGCAGGTGGCGCGCGCCTTCGGCGAACTAGATGCCCTCTTCGGCGGGTTGGATGTGCTGATCAACAACGCCGGCATCAGCATCCGCCATGCGTTTCTGGATATCACCCCCAAAGAATGGCGCAAGGTCATCGAGGTCAACCTGAACGGCGTGTTCTACGTCGCTCAACAGGCTGCCCGGCGCATGTGGGCCGGAGCAGGCGGCGTGATTCTGAACATGGGCTCCACCAACGGGCTGACCGGTTACCACTACTACGCCGATTACAACGCCAGCAAGGCCGGCGTCATTGAACTGAGCCGCTCGATGGCGCTTGAACTCGGCCCTAAGGTGCGCATCAACGCGGTTTGCCCCGGTTTCATCATGACGCCCATGCAGGAGGCCGAATACACGCCCGAAATGCGCCGCGCCTTTGAAGTCAAAGTGCCTTTGCAGCGGCTGGGCAAGCCGGAGGACGTGGCCGCGCTGTTTGTCTTCCTGGCCTCGGACGAGGCGGCCTTCATCAGTGGCCAGACTTTTGTCATAGACGGCGGCGAGATTGCCGGCGGACTGGCCAGCCAGGCGTAAGGAGAGACTACAATGAATGCACTAAAGAAGAAGGTTGCGCTCATCACCGGCGGCGCTTCGGGCATCGGGCGTGCCACGGCCATGCTCTTCGCCCGCGAGGGCGCGGCGGTTGTGATTGCAGACATTAACGCCCAGGGCGGGGAAGAAGTGGTGCAGGAAATCAAGTCAACGGGACGCAAGGCGCTCTTCGTCGCCTGCGACGTGACCCAGGCCGAGGATTGTCAGCGCGCCGTCGAGGCCGCCGTCACAACCTTTGGCGGGCTGGACATCCTGTTCAACAACGCCGGCATCATCCGCCGCGCCGATGTACTTCACACCACCGAAACGGAATGGGACCGGGTGATGGAGGTGAACGTCAAATCCATTTTCCTGATGAGCAAGTATGCCATTCCGCAGATGGAAAAGCGCGGCGGCGGGGCGATCATCAACACCAGTTCGGGCTGGGGATTGAAAGGCGGCGGGAATGCGGTCTCTTATTGCGCCTCGAAGGGCGCGGTGACCAACATGACGCGCGCCATGGCGATTGATCACGGCCGGCAGGGTATCCGCGTCAACTCCGTCTGCCCGGGGGATACGGATACGCCCATGCTGCGCAACGAAGCCAGGCAACTCGGCCAGCCGGAGCAGGAATTCATGGCCGAAGCCGCCGCCCGTCCACTGGGGCGTTACGGCACGCCGGAGGAGATCGCCGAGACGGTGCTTTTCCTGGCCAGTGATGCCGCCAGTTACATCACCGGCGCGGCGCTGGTAGTGGATGGCGGCGGGTTAGCCTGAGCCGCATGAGCGCCCCTCCCCTGCCTATCCATCTTTTCGCCAAGCGTGGATGTTGCAGAAACGCTATTGCGCTCCGGACAAAAATAGCGGATAAAGCCGAAATTGATCATCTTCTCGGCCTGCCAGTCGGCCCAGGGAGAGAAGGACGACCTGGCCGAGCGCATCGCCCGCGAGGCGAAAATCTCCGCTGTCATCGGCTTCAGCGAAAGCGGGCCGGTGAGCGTGACCTACCGCTGGCTTCGAAAAGCCTACGAGATTGTTGACTTTTGCATTTGAGAATCATATACTAATTATGAAGGTGACTGACTATCTTTGTATAACAAGAAGACCCTAACTCGGACAAGCTAAAACCAATATAAAGTACACAAGTACACGAATAAAGTAACTGCCTACCCTGCGGCGCAAATTTGCCTTTTGAAGTAGAGTAACCATCCACGAACAGGGCCACGAATGTTCGAATGGAGTGTTATTCGTGAATTCGTGGGGCATTCGTGAACGGTGGACGGTTTGCCATCAGAAAAGATTCGCGTAGGCAGTTACCCAAAAAACGTAATTACCTACCCTAACCCTTCCCAAGTCTCGACAAGCTCGACCCAAAGGGGGAGGGGATTTTTAAGGAGGTGCCACAAATACATAACCATTCAAACAACAGTTACTCATTTGGCTTGAAGAAAGGAACAGGTATATGAAGACCGTTTTTGTCCATCCTGAGCGCTGCATTGGCTGTAAACAATGCGAAACGGCCTGTGCAGTTGCCCATTCACAGACCAAAAATCTGTTTCTGTCTGTATTCGAAAGCCCAGCCCCCAAACCTCGCATCCATGCCGAGCCAGGTTTGGCGCTGAACACCGCCTTCCCAAACAAGTGCCGGCATTGCAACCCGGCGCCGTGCATGAGCGTCTGCCCGACGGCCGCCATTCGCCGCCCCCCCGATTTCAACGACATTGTCCTCATCGAACCTCGCAAGTGTATCGCTTGTGGGATGTGCGCGATGGTTTGTCCCTTCGATGTCATCACCTACTATCCGGCCGCAGCCGTACCTGACAAAGCGGCCGTAGCCACCAAATGTGATCATTGCATCGAGCGGCAGCGCATGGGGTTAGAGCCAGCCTGCGTGGAGGCCTGTAAAGTCAACGCCCTGGAATTCGGCGAAATCAACGAATTAGCCAGGGCGGCCCGCACCCGTTACTCGGAGGCAGTTTCGGTTGCTTTTGGGCAAATCAGCAGCGAGATGGCGGCCCTGCCGGCCAATGTGGAGGCCTGGCGCGAATACGGCGCCGCAGTCACACATCTCAACACTGACGGCAAGAAAGGAGTGTGAAGTATGTCAGCCTTCAGTGGAAATGGATACAAAGCACGAAGCATCAATCACGATACACAAGCAATGTTGGAAGTTGCACGACGGGAGGGAATCGAAACCGTTTGGGACCGCCTGGAAAAACAACAGCCGCAATGCGGTTATTGCAACCTTGGCACCAGTTGCCGCATTTGCGCGATGGGACCCTGCCGGGTAGACCCGTTTGGAGACGGCCCGCAGAAAGGGGTCTGCGGAGCGGATGCGGATATCATCGTGGCGCGTAACCTCGGTCGGATGATCGCCGCCGGGGCCTCGTCTCACTCCGATCACGGGCGCGATATCCTCGAAACCCTGTATCTGGTTGGCGAAGGTAAGACGGATACCTACAAAATCACCGACGCCGAAAAACTCAAGCGCATTGCCGCCGAATATGGCGTAAAAACCGACGGCAAGAGCGACCAGGCCATCGCCAAAGAATTGGCCTGGGAGATGATGGAAGATTTTGGCATGAGGCGCGAAAAACTGCCCCTGGCAGCGCGCGCGCCCAAAGTCCGTCAGGAACTATGGGAAAAGACCGGCACCTACCCGCGCGGGGTAGATCGTGAGAACGTCGAAATGCTGCACCGCACCCACATGGGCGTGGACAATGACTGGGTCAACATCCTGCTGCACGCCGTCCGCACCGCCTTGAGCGACGGCTGGGGCGGCTCGCTCATTGCTACCGAACTCTCGGATGTGTTGTTTGGCCTGCCCACTCCCAAGACCAGCCGCATGAACCTGGGTGTTCTCAAAGCCGACCAGGTCAACATCATTTTACACGGTCACAATCCGATGCTTTCCGAGGTCATTGTGGCCGCTGCGCAGGACAAAGAGTTGCTCGACCTGGCAAAGAAGAACGGCGCCCAGGGAATCAATTTAGCCGGTCTGTGCTGCACCGGCAACGAAGTGCTGATGCGCAAAGGTATCCCGATGGCCGGCAACCACCTGCTGCAAGAACTGGCTATCATGACCGGCGCAGTAGAAGTGATGATCGTGGACTATCAGTGCATCATGCCTGCCGTCACCGAGACGGCCAAGTGCTTCCATACCAAGGTCGTCAGCACCTTCGATAAAGCCAAGTTCCCCGGCGCCGAACATATTTCCTTCGATCCGGCGCGCGGCATGGAAATCGGCAAGCAGATTGTCCGCATGGCGGTCGAAAACTATGCCAGGCGTGTCCCGGAGCGCATCCATATCCCGGTCGAAAGCACGCCGGTGATGGCCGGTTTCTCGGTAGAGGCCATCCTGCAAGCCCTGGGCGGCACTCCCCAGCCGTTGATTGACGCCATCGTCAAAGGTCAGATTCGCGGCGCAGTGGGCATCGTGGGCTGCAATAACCCCAAAATCAAGCAGGATCTCGGCCATACCGAGTTGACCAAACGCCTGATCGAAAACGACATTCTGGTCGTGGTCACCGGCTGCGCGGCAGTGGCCGACGGCAAAGCCGGCTTGATGACCCCCGAAGCGGCCGACCTGGCCGGCCCCGGCCTCAGCGCAGTCTGCAAGGCGCTTGGCATTCCGCCCGTGCTGCACCTGGGTTCCTGCGTGGACAATACCCGCATCATGGTATTGGCAGCCGCCCTGGCAAACACCCTGGGCGTGGACATCAGCGCCCTGCCGCTAGCCGGCGCGGCCCCCGAATGGTACTCTGAAAAGGCGGTTTCCATTGGGACATATGTGGTGGCCTCGGGCGTGTTTACCGTGCTGGGCGTGGCGCCGCCGGTCTTTGGCAGCCCGAACATCGTCAAACTGTTGACCGAGGGACTGGAAGGCGTCTTCGGCGCGACCTTTGCGGTCGAACCGGACCCGAATCGCGCTGCCGTTTTGATTCGCCGCCACATCGAGAAGAAGCGCGCCGGCCTCAAATTGCCCGCTCTGGATCCAGAGCAAATCGCCATGCCAGAAGCCGAACTGGCGCTGGCGTGACCTCACCCTACCCTCACCCCTGGCCCCTCCCCTCTAAGGGGGAGGGGAGCGAGGGAAAGGAGGCGATATGAAAATCGTGATCATTGGCGCCGGGCCGGCAGGCGTTAGCGCGGCTGAAACGCTGCGCACGCACGACAAAGGCTGTGAAATCGTGATGTTCAGCGCGGAACCGTATCCGCCCTACTCGCCGCCTGCCATGATAGACCACTTCCTGACCGGCTCACAGGCGCATCTGTGGCGCGAGGCGGATTGGGCCGAACAGACCGGCGTGGACTACCGCAATGGCGTCGTGGTGACAGCCGTCCAGCCAGAGGCGCACACCATCCAGCTCGAGGACGGCTCCAAACTGGGCTACGACCGGCTGGTGCTGGCCACGGGCGGCAGTTTGTATGCGCCGCTCGCAGGCGCCGACTTGCCCGGCATCTACAACTTCAAATCTCTGAGCGCCGCCGAGGCGCTGGTCAAAAAAGTCAAAAGCGGCCAGGCCTCCAGCGCGCTGATCGTCGGCGCGGGCTTCATCGGCATGGAAATCGCCCTCTTGCTGCGGGAACTGGGCGTGAAGGTCGTCCAAATCGAAATGCTCGGCCAGGTCATGTCCAACATGCTGGACCAGGAAACGGCCTCTGTTGCCCTTGGCATCCTGCGGCAGCGCGGCGTGGACGTGCACCTGAACACCAAGGCCTCGGCCTTTGTGGGAAACAAGCAGGCAGAAGGCGTCCAATTGGAAAGCGGAGAAATCTTGCGCGCCGACCTGCTGATCGCCGCTACTGGTATCAGACCTAATTTGAAACTATTGGAGGGCAGCGGAATTGCCTGCAAGTGGGGCATTACGGTGGACGAGCGCCTGCGCACCAACGCAGCGGACATCTACGCGGCCGGCGACGCGGTCGAAACGACCGACCGCCTGACGGGTGAGACCTACGTCCATGCCATCTTTCCCAACGCCGTCGAGCAGGGACGGGTGGTCGGCCTGAACTTGGCCGGCATCGAGACCATCTACGAAGGCGCCGACCGCATGAACAGCCTAAAACACCTGGGGCTGCCCATTATGGCGGTTGGGCTGAAAAGCGGGGACGAGGTGATGCGGACTCGCCAGCGCACCATCTACTTGAAGGATGACCGCGTGGTGGGCTTCCAGCTGGTGGGCGACATCAACGCCGCCGGCGTATTGCGGGCCTTGATGAACCGCCGGGAGAACATCCGCCCCTACAAAGACCTCTTGCTCAGCCCCAATTTCGGGCAGGGCATGTTGACCTGGAGCGCGATCGCGCCGTACGCATAACGCGCAAAAAGCGCAACATAAAAATTATCCCGCGCCCACCATTCGATATAGATGGCAAGGCGCGGGACTTTTTTCTACTTGTCTGATTTTCCTGTGCTGCCTCTTGCCTACGGCGGTTGAGCAGGCCCGAGGTTTTTCCAGGCGGCTACTCTTCTTTCTTGGCTTCCAGTTCTTTCTTGTGCGCTTCGATAATCTCGGCCGCCAGGTGCTGGGGGACAATCTCATAATGGTCGAAATCCATCGTGAAGTATCCACGCCCACCGGTAATGGAGCGCAGGTTGGTGGTGTAGCGCAGCATTTCGGCCAGCGGAACCTGGGCGATTACTACTGTATTGCCGTGTTCTGATTCGGTGCCTTGCACACGCCCACGACGGGTGTTCAAATCGCTCATCACATCGCCCATGTTGGCTTCTGGCACCACCACACGGACATTCATGATCGGCTCGAACAACACCGGGCCGGCGTCTTGTACGGCCAGTTTGAAGGCCTCGCGCCCGGCAATTTCGAAAGCCACCGGCTTGGAATCGACCGGATGCTCTTTGCCGTCATAAACAATGACTTTGACATTGCTCATTGGATAGCCGGCAATGACACCCTGCGCCATGGTGTTGACGATGCCTTTTTCGATAGGGGGCAGGTAAGAGCGCGAAAGGTTCATGCCAACCAGTTCATCGGTGAACTCGAAATCGGCATCCGGCAGCGGCTCGATGCGCAAATGCACCTCGCCAAACTGGCCGGCGCCGCCCGTCTGCTTCTTGTGGCGATATTGGGCGCTGGCCTTTTTGGTAATGCCCTCACGGTATGGCACTTTAGGCTCAAAAGTCACCAGGCCAACCTGTAACTTGGTTTCGGCGCGGCGGATCGCCACGTCAATGTGCTGGTCGCCCATGCCCTGCAAGATGGTCTGGCCGGTAGCCTTTTCGTTGTACCAGGACAAGGTCATATCCTCCTCGCACAGGCGGGTGAGCGAGGGCGTAATCTTGGCGGCGTCGGCCTGAGTCTTGGGGCCAACGGCTACACGATAGAGAGCGGAGGGATATTGCGGCAACGGCAAAGACAACGGATGTCCTTTATCGCAAAAAGTGTCCCCGGTAGCCGAGACCGTCAGTTTGGCTACCGAAGCAATGTCGCCTGCATGAACCACTTTGACAGGGATCTGCTCCTTGCCCCGCTGGAGATGCAGCCCCGCCATGCGCTCCTCTGCGCCTTTGTTCTGATTCCACACCCGCGCGTCCAATTGGATGGAGCCTGAAAACACACGGAAATAGGTCATCTTGCCCACAAAGGGATCGGCAGTGGTCTTCCAAATATAGGCCGCTAAAGGACCGCTATCGGAGGCGGTCAAGGTCTCTTCGCCGTCCTTGCCTTGCGCTTTGCGCGCCGGCGCCTCTGCTGGCGAGGGCAACAAATTCAAAATAGCGTCCAGCAAGGGGCCGATGCCAATTTCGTGTCCGCCGGCAGCGCAAAAGACCGGGATGAAACTCCCGGAGCGAATCACCTGCTTGAGGCCGCGCAGCAGTTCCTCGTCGGAGAGCGAGCCGTTTTCGAGATACTTTTCCAGCAGAGCATCCTCCCCTTCCGCTGCCGCTTCCACCAAAGCAAAACGCGCCTCTTCAGCAGCCTCCTTCATGTCCGCCGGGATGTCGCCGGTGGTTTTGCCGTCTCCTAAAAAGGCTTTCATGGAAATCAAATCCACCACGCCCTTGAAATCATGCTTCTCGCCAATGGGCAATTGCACCTTGATCAGGCGGGTGGAAGAAAACGCCTCCATGCTCGCCAAAGCCTTGCTGAAATTGGCGTTGTCGCGGTCAAGGCGATTGATAACCACAAAGCGCGGCAGATTGAACTGATCCAGGTAACGCCAGGCAATTTCGGTGCCAACTTCCAGCCCGGCAACCGAATCGACCAACACCAACGCCCCATCGGCAACCGAGAGGGTCGAAATGACCTCGCCGATGAAATCCGTGTAACCGGGAGCATCCAGCACATTGATTTTATGATCGCGGTGTTCGACCGGCAGGACACTTGTATAAATCGAAATCTTACGCCGAATCTCTTCTTCGTCGTAATCAGAAACGCTCGTCCCGTCCTCCACCTTACCCAGGCGCGTCGTAGCGCTAGAAAAATGCAGAAATGCCTCTGCCAGCATGGTTTTGCCCGCCCCGCCATGCGACACCAACGCCACATTGCGGAGGAACTCAGTGGTATACTCTTTCATGACAACCTTTCCTATGAATGGGATAATGAATCCACTGTAAAAGGTAAAAAATCGAACCGCCGAGACATCGAGTAAGGGAAGGGAAACTCCCTAGTCCATGTCTACACGGTGAAACTTTAAGGTTCTTACAGTGGAATCGATAATACCAACTGCTCGATTCTAAAAGAAGAAAGGTGAATTGTCAAAGTGTGGACTATCACATAATAGGCAGGAACAATGGGACAAATCCTCAACCAATATTCTGCGCTGTTTCTGGCTGTTGCGTTGTTTTTTGCCGTAACGGTTGCGCTCGTCCGCCATCATCGCCCTACGCTGCGTGATTTCCTTGCGTTGGGAATACTGGCCGGCAGCCTGTTTATCGCCTGGCTCAGACTGCATCCCGTCCAGACGCCGCTGATGGAAGACGCCCAAAAAGTGCAAGCCATGATTGGGCAAGGGCAGCCCGTTTTATTGGAATTCCAATCGCCCTACTGCCTGGCTTGTACGCAAATGAAACCCATCGTAGACGCCCTGGAAGAGGAACTGCAAGGCCGCCTCCTGGTCATCCGCCTCAACGTCCAGGAAGAGACAGGACGCGAACTGGCCGCACTGTATGGATTTCAATACACCCCCACTTTCATTTACATTGACGCGCAGGGAAACGAAGTTTGGCGCGAGGTGGGGCGGCTGGACATCCAGCGCGTGCGCAACAGCCTCGAATGAACATGCTGCGCCGACTGCATTTTGCCCTCTCCTATCTATCCAAGCCACCCTGGGACACCGGCGTCAGTCCACCCGAATTATTGGACTTCATCGCCCAACATCCTCCAGGGCGCGCCCTCGACCTGGGCTGCGGCAGCGGCACGAACGCCCTTGCGCTGGCCAGGGCTGGCTGGGACGTGACCGGCGTAGACTTCATCCCGCGCGCCATCCGCCTCGCCAAACGCAAAGCCAGAGAAGCCAGCCTGCCGGTCGAATTCCTGGTGGCCGACGTGACGCGCCTGCCCTCTTTCCCTGCGCCGTTCGATTTGGCGCTCGACATTGGCTGCTTCCACAGTTTAGGAGAACGCAAGGCTGACTATCTGTCTCGCCTGGAGACCCTGCTGGCCCCGGGCGGGATCTGGCTCATGTACGGCTTTCTCGCTCCAGACGCGCATCATTCTGGACCTGGGCTTGCTGAGGCCGACCTGAGCCTGGTTCCCGCCTCTTTGACGCTGCTCTGGCGGCGAGACGGCACGGAACGCGGCGAGCGCCCTTCGGCCTGGTTTGCCTATCAAAAGACTTGACCGGTTTCCTCATCGTCTGACATGAGCAACTCAATGTTCGTAGGCGCCGAGGTCCGGCGGGGATTGACGCGGGCGGCCCTCCAGGTCCAGGGTTGGGACGTTTTCCGTCGTCCCCGAGCCGAGGGCCGGGCTGCCGGCCTGCAGGTGATAGTCTCCTGCCTCGCCCCAAGCCGGGCGGACGAAGCGCGGGTCGCCGCACAGGTTGTCCG
>JBBITF010000068.1:0-15452 GCA_037440925.1 Chloroflexota bacterium | reverse complement strand
TCCGACTTTTTGACGTGCAAAGTTGCAAAGTGATACGACTTTACGAGACTCGACAACCTAAATAGCGATGGCTCAGCCGCCTGCTGCCCAGTCGGAGCCTCTGACCATCCACCCGAACCAAACGCTCCCAACGATACCCCCATCTCCACCTCAACACCAACAAACACCCCTACCTCAACCCCCACGCCGGGCCTTTTATCAAACTCAAAAACACCTCCTTGCTTGAGTCGTAGGACAGACCTTTGGTCTGTCCAGACAGGTCAGAGACCTGTCCTACGTTTGACTGCGGCGCGCTATGTCAAAGCCAGAAAAAATCACACCGAAATCGCCTCCCTGCTGGGTGGTTGGCGGCTTTAGCAAATTTCTGATAAGATGGGTAGGTAATTACTTCTCAGATTTCAAAAGGTGAAAGTCTATGATGCTGATAGGCTGGATTCGATGACAAATGGAACTATGTGACGCAGCAAAAACATGTCATAATCAATCTATCTTAATTTGAATTTTTGGAGGCAGTATGGCAAAAATTACCCGTGAAGACGCGCTTGAATATCATCGTTTGAAAGGTAAGCCAGGCAAGGTGGCGATTGTGCCGACCAAGCCCATGGATACTCAACGCGATTTGAGTCTGGCCTATTCGCCGGGCGTGGCCGAGCCGGTGTTGGAGATCGAGAAGGATGCCGAACTGGCTTATGAGTATACGTCTAAGGGCAACTTGGTGGCTGTGATCTCGAATGGCACGGCCATTTTAGGGTTGGGAGACCGCGGCGCGCTGGCTTCTAAACCCGTTATGGAAGGGAAAGGCGTATTGTTCAAGAAGTTTGCCGATATTGATGTGTTCGACATCGAGGTCAATTCGCACGATCCCGATGAGATCATCAAAGTGGCGGCGGCCATTTCGCCGACCTTTGGTGGCATCAACCTGGAAGACATCAAAGCCCCTGAATGTTTCTACATTGAAGAGGAACTCAAGAAGATGCTGGATATCCCGGTCTTCCACGATGATCAGCACGGGACGGCGATCATTTCGTCGGCTGGCCTGGCAAATGCGCTGGAACTGGTGGGCAAGAAGCATAGCGAGATTCGCCTGGTGATCTCCGGCGCAGGCGCTTCAGCCATCTCGTGCGCGGAACTGGCCATCTCGTGGGGCGTGAAGCGCGAGAACATCATGCTGGTAGATACAAAGGGAGTGGTCTATAAAGGCCGAGTGGAAGGCATGAATAAGTACAAGGAGCGATTGGCGGTGGAAGACAAAGGACATCGCACGCTGGCTGATGCGGTGTATGGCGCCGATGTGTTCTATGGCTTATCGGTCGCCAATGTGTTGACACCCGAAATGGTGAAGACCATGGCCAGCGATCCAATCATCTTTGCCATGGCTAACCCGGACCCGGAAATCAAACCCGAACTGGCAAAGGAGGCCCGCAAGGATGTCATCATCGCTACCGGCCGTTCCGACTACCCCAACCAGGTCAACAATGTGCTGGGCTTCCCGTTCATTTTCCGCGGTGCGCTAGACGTGCGCGCTAAAGCGATCAATGAGGAGATGAAATTTGCGGCTTCTAAGGCTTTGGCTGCTTTGACGAAAGAAGATGTTCCCGACTCGGTGTTGCGCGCCTACGGAGTGGAAAGTTTGAAGTTTGGCCGCGAGTATATCATCCCCAAGCCGCTCGACCCGCGCGTGTTGTTGTGGGAGGCGCCCGCAGTGGCCGAAATGGCAATGAAAACCGGGGTAGCGCGCAAGCAGATTGACATCGAAGAATACCGTGAGCAGCTGGCCTATCGTCAAGGCAAGGGAGAGCAAGTGCGTTATTTCTTCCAAAACAAGGCGCGCGCCAGCGGCGGAACGAAACGGGTGGCTTTTGCAGAAGGCGAGGAGCCAAAAGTCATCCGAGCGGCTTATCAAATCAAGGAAGAGGGCATAGCAACGCCCATCCTGATTGGCCGGCCGGAGGTCATTCAGAGTCACATTCAAGAATTGGGCTTGCCTTGCTGCCCAGAGGTGGTAGACCCAACGCGCTTCGAGAGGCACGAACAATATGCGCAGGCCTATCATGAACTGCGCGCTCGCAAGGGCGTCACTTTGTCCATTGCTCGTAACCGCGTGCGCCAGCCCAACATCTTCGGCTCGATGATGGTCAAGATGGGCGATGCCGATGCGTTCATCTCCGGCTTGACCTACGAATACCCAGACGTGATCCGCCCGGCGCTGCGCATCCACCATACGGCGCCTGGCACGGCGCGCGCGGCCGGCGTGTACATCATGATTGTGGAAGACCGCGTCTACCTGTTCACCGACGCTACCGTCAACATTGATCCGACTTCCGAAGACCTGGCGGAGATTGCCTGCCTGGCAGCCGATTTTGCCAAACAATTGGAAATCGAGCCGCGCGTGGCGTTCCTGTCGTTCTCTAACTTTGGCTCCACACCGCATCCACTTTCGGAGAAGGTGCGTAAGGCTGTGGAGTTGACGAAGGCCCGTCGCCCGGATCTGGCTGTGGACGGTGAGATGCAGGCCGATACAGCGGTGGTGGCCGATATTGTGGAAGAACGTTATCCGTTTAGCGCGGTCAAAGATGCAAATGTGTTGGTCTTTCCCTCCCTTGAATCGGCTAACATCGCCTATAAATTGCTGGCGCGCCTGGGCAAGGCTAAGGCCATTGGGCCGATCCTGCTGGGCATGGGCGCCCCTGTTCACGTCTTGCAAACCGGCGACGATGTCAACGCTATTGTGCAAATTGCTTCGGTGGCGGTGATGGATGCGATGGGGAGGAAGTGAGGCGTAAGACGCAAAACGTAATGCGTAAAACGAAAGGCGTAAGACGTAATGCGTAAAATGTAATGCGTAATGCGTGTGATGAAGGACTCCCGGAGATGGGAGTCCTTTATAATTGCGATCATGCGCGCGCTTCTTTACCGGATGCTTCGTCTCCACTCAGCGCAAGCCCTCATCCTGCTGGCCGTGTTGGGGCTAATTGGGGTGCCGCCTGTTCTGGTCGGTTTCCATGAGGCGCGCAAAGCGGAACAAGCCTGGGCAGAGAGAAACTATCACAGCGCCGCTGCACATTACGAGCATGCGGCCTGGTTGATTCCTTGGCGCACAGATTTGTGGGAAAAGGCCGGCCGGTCGGCATTTTTGGATTTGGATTTTCAAAAGGCGGTTCTATTGCTAAAACGAGCCGGCCATCTCAGCGATGTTGGTTGGTCTACGCTGGCCATTCTGTATCGCTTTGAGGGGCAATCTGACCTGGCTGTCCAGACTATCCAACAAGGGATTGCTGAAGTCGGCGCTTCGCGCATTTTATATACAACTCTCTGGCAAACTTATTTCATGGCAGGCAACCTGGAAGGGGAACAAGATGCCTTGCAAAAATTTCTGCCGTATGTGGGAGAGTTGAGGGCTGATGACCCGATAAAATCTCTCGCTTATTATCGCATGGGGTTATTTTTGCTGGCTTCGGATTCCAACCGCGCGCTTGATAATTTATTCCAGGCTTCGAGCCTCAACTCAGATTACAGTTCGGCTGTACAAACACTGCGCGCCTCGGCAAACCTGGCTGCGCTTGAATCAGACGAGTCTCGCCGCTTGGTCGTCATCGGACGCGGGCTGGGATTGGTCAACGAGTGGACTTTGGCGGAGCGGGTCTTCCGCCAGGCCGTGGGTGCGGACGAGGAAAATGCCGAGGCGTGGGCCTGGCTGGGCGAGGCCAAACAGCATATCGGCCAGGAAGGAGGCGCAGCGTTGGAGCAAGCCCTGTCGCTCGATCCGGCCAACCCTGTCGTTCACAATTTGCGGGCGTTGTATTGGATGCGGCAGGGACAGCCCGAGCAGGCGCTAGACGAATACCGCTTGGCCGCCCAGCACGACCCCGAAAACCCGCTCTGGCAGGCCTCGATTGGAGAGGTCTATGCCCGCCTGGGCAACCTGCCGCCCGCTTTGCAGGCCTACCAGCGCGCCGTCGAACTGGCGCCAAACGAGGCAAATTATTGGCGTCTTTTGGCGGTCTTTTGCGCGCAGTATGGCGTGCAGGTGGAGCAGATTGGCTTGCCGGCTGCCCGCCATGCCGCCTCGCTGGCCCCCAATGACCCTCAAGCGTTGGATGCGCTTGGCTGGACGTTGGCGCTGCTCGAACAGCCCGACGAGGCGCTTTACCACCTGGCAAGAGCCTTGAGCCTGGAGCCAGACCTGGCCTCCGCGCACCTGCATTACGGAATGGCCGCTTTGCAAAAAAACGATCGGTCAACGGCTTATCAGCACCTGCTCCAGGCACGCGACCTGGATACAGATGGCCCCGTGAGCGAACAGGCGCAGGCGCTTTTGAATCAATATTTCCCCTAATCTGATACAATCTACCTATGCGAAAATGGACCCTTGCGCTTTGGCTGTGCGCTTGCCTGCTTTCCGCCTGTCAGCCCCTCACTCCTGCGCCGAAGTCAGGCGAGACGCTCTTCTTCGATGATTTTTCTAATCCGCTCAGCGGTTGGGGACGTTTTACCTCCGCTGAAGGGACGATGGACTATGACGGCGGCGGCTACCGCTTCCTGGTCAACGGCTTGCAGACCAATTTTTGGTCTACGCCGGGCAAGCCCTTTGGCGATGTGCGCCTGGAAGTGGACGTAGCCAAAGTGGGCGGCCCAGATGAGAACCGCATCGGCTTGCTTTGCCGCTTCGTCGAAGGGAATTATTATTTCTTCATGGTCAGCAGCGACGGCTATTATACGATTGGGAAATATATTGGCGGCAGCGTCATCCAACTCGGCCAGGGCCAGATGCAGTATAGCGAGGCTGTCCATACCGGGTTGGCGGTCAACCACCTGCGAGCCGACTGCATCGGCAATATGCTGACCTTTTATGTGAACGGCCAGCCATTAGCGCAAGCGCAAGATGCTGACCTGGCGCAAGGAGAAGTGGGCTTGCTGGCAGGCGCCTTCTCCCAACCGGGCGTAGACGTGATTTTCGATAACTTTGCAGTGTTGCAACCGTGATAGTGAGCAGAGAACAGTCTGACGGATGAAAGTCTACCTCGACACCATCGGCTGCCGCCTCAACCAGGCTGAAATCGAGCGCATGGCGCGCCAGTTCCGCGCCGCCGGGCATGAGATTGTCGCTTCGGCTGCCGAAGCCGACCTGGCCGTCGTCAACACCTGCACGGTCACATCCCAGGCAGCCGCCGATTCGCGCAGCGCCATCCGGCGCATTGCCCGCGCCGGCGTGGACGAGATCGTCGCCACCGGCTGCTGGGCCACGCTTGCCCCCCAGCAAGCGCGAGACTTGCCCGCCGTCGGAAGCGTAATTCCCAATGAACGCAAAGAACGGCTGGTCGAAGAGGCCTTGAACATCCCGCTTTCAACCTTCGACCTCGAACCGATAGCCCGCGAGCCGTTGCCTGGTTTGCGCCAGCGCACGCGCGCCTTTATCAAGGTACAAGACGGCTGCGACAATCAATGCACTTTTTGCATTACCACCCTTGCGCGCGGGGCCGGACGTTCGCGTCCTATCGGCGACGTGCTGAGCGACATCCGCTCTGCGCTGGCAGGGGGAAGCAAAGAAATCGTGCTGACCGGCGTCCACCTCGGTTCTTGGGGGCAGGAATGGGGAATGCACCTGCGTCAACTCATCCAGGCCATTCTAACCGATACGGATACGCCGCGTTTGCGCCTGTCTTCGCTCGAACCCTGGGATCTGGACGCGGACTTCTTCCGCTTATGGGGCGACGCCCGCCTCATGCCGCACCTGCACCTGCCTCTGCAATCGGGCTGCGCCTCCACCCTGCGGCGCATGGCGCGCAAGACCAGCCCGCAAGCCTTCCGAGACCTGGTTGCCGCTGCCCGTCAGGCCATCCCCGACGTAGCCATTACCACCGATGTCATCGCCGGTTTTCCAGGCGAAACGGATGAGGAGTTCAAGGAGTCGCTGGCCTTCGTGCGCGAAATGGAATTTGCCGGCGGACATGCCTTTACCTATTCTGCTCGCCCCGGCACCCCCGCCGCCCGCATGAAGGGCAGCGTTCCGCACTCCGTCCGCAAGCAGCGCAACGCCCTGCTGCGCCAGGCCTTTGTCGAGATGAGCGCCGCCTACCGCCAGAGATTCATTGGACGGACATTGCCCGTGTTGTGGGAAGCCTGCTCGCAAGTCAATGAGACCGGCTGGCAAATGGAAGGCTTGACCGGCAACTATATCCGTGTAAGCGCGCGCGCGCCCCAACCCAGATGGAACCAGGTAGATATGGCGCTGTTGCTACGCCTGCGCGGAGAGGGTATGCAGGCAGAGATTTCCCTCCTCTGTCAAGATAACCGCCTACCTTGAAGCCCAACCATCAAGTAAAACGCTCTGCCCCCGATTTGTCGGAGGGCGGATGTTTTCCAAAGGCAAGAGAGAGTTGCACTAAAACAAATCTCATGCGCTCCGCCTCACTTCGAAGGTTGCAAATTGCCCGCTGGCCGGCTGCCACTCCTCGCGTGCCGATTCCACCAGCGATAAGCGCGGCCCGCGTTTGACAGCCTGCGCAAAGCGTTCTATTTTCTCCCGTTCGCCCTCGGCCACTGTTTCCACCGTATCTACGCCCACGTTGCGCACCCAACCAGTGACGCCAATGAGCATAGCCGTTTGTTGAACAAAGGCACGGAAACCTACCCCCTGCACGCGCCCTGAAACCCAAAGATGAACCTGTACTTGTTCAGTTGATGATGTCATTTTTTGGCCTCCGACAACCGAGGATGACAACAGTTGACTCTACTGCAAAAAGGGTGTTTCTAACGCAAAGGCGCAAAGTCGCCAAGAATTTTTTACCGATTCTGCAAAGAAAAGGGACTTTTGATGCGGGTTTCGCAAATTTTCAACCCTGCGCGCTCTGCGCTCTCGGCGGTTCATAGTTTTTGCAGTGCAGTCACAGTGAAACGTCTTCAGGGTTAAATTAGGCTGGTCTTCGTTGTATGAGCCCAATGAAGGGCAGTAAGAGCAACAAACCCAATACAACAAGATACGGCAGCATATTGCGCAAAAAGACAGCCGCAGCGTTTTCGCCTAGCGCCGTTTCATGCCAGCGCGCCTCCAACTGAGTCAGCGGCACTCCTAACGTGCGCACTGCGCCTTCGTTGCAGCCTAAGCCGTCGGCATAGGCCGAAGTCAACGCCAATAGCGCCGCACTACCGTAGGTGTCGCGCAGGTAGCGGACAAACGATTGGGATTGGGCATACGCCAAAAAAGCGGAAGCAGCATCGGGGGGGAACGAAGCGCATAAGTCCTGCATAGATAGCAAAGTCCCCCGCTGGCTGGCCGTCTGTAGGGCCAGCGCATAGTCAGGGTTGGGGTAAAGTTCGGCCAATGAAGCCATGCCCTCGTTCAACCATACCGGCAGGCGGTTGTAGGCATCGCCTACGCTGCGATACATCAGCACGTGCGCCAGTTCGTGGGGCAGCAGTCTCTCCATTTCGATGCCCTGTCCGGGTCCGGGCGTCACCGCTGCCATCACCACGCCCAATTTGGGGTTGGCATGGCCGCCCGTCCACTGCTCGCCGCCCAAGAAGAGGGCGCCCTGTAAATCTTGCGCTGTGGCATAGACGTAAATATCCACCGGCGCTAAACTGGCTGCCGGCAGCAAGCCGGCCGCCTGGTTCAAGCCACGGCTGGCTGCGTCTAACAATGCCGCCCCAAAAGCGTCATCGCCTTCGTACCAATGCACCCGCAACAAGCCGTTGGAAATCTCTTTCCACGGGAAGCGATTGTCTTCATAGCGCGTCTGATAATCGGCGCTGCGGGCCGTCTGACCATCTTGCAAAGTAAATTCGAACCAATACGTCAAGTTGGTGAACGGCCGTAAGACGTTTTGCGTCACATCGTAGCGGCTCGAAACCATCCCTTCGGCCACCATTTGCAAGGGCAAGGCGCGCGTGATGCCGTCGAAGTCATCGCGGAAATACACCACGCCTCCCAAAAGGGGGATGGGGGACTGGATGCGCGCCCAAAACGTCACCTGCACCCCAAACTCGGTCTCTGCCCAGGCCTGTTCCACCACGTTCACCGCCTGCGCTCGGGCTTGCTGAGGCCAACCCAGGAGGGATACAGCCATCACGAACCATAGTAAAGAGCGGCGCATCGCGTTACATCCCCAAGTAAACCAGCAAGGGCGTCAATGTCAACGGGCTGAGCAGCGTGCTGAGGAAAACCGTTGCTGTCACCAGAGACGGCTCCAGGCGGTATTCGCTGGCCAAGACGGTGGTGGTGACAGCCGTAGGCATGGACGTTTCCACGATAGCGGCCTGCCATGCCGCCCCCTGCAAGCCAAAAGGGGCGGCCAACAGCAGTCCTATCAGGGGCGCAGCCACCAGCCGCAAGGTCATACCGACCATCACCAGCAACCATGAGCGCCCCCATTCTACGCGCGCCAATTCCAAGCCGAGCAAGACGAGCATGAGCGGAATGGTACCATCGGCTGCCAGTTGGATTGTCCGCTCCAGCGCCAGCGGCAGGACAACATGAAAACGGTTGAGCAACATCGCCAGCAGCGCCGCATATACAGTTGGAACTTTGAGCAAACCCAGCAGAGCGGCTTTGAAATCGGTGTGTCCCAGCGAGGCAATCAAGACTCCTACGGAGTTGAACAGAATCGAACTGGTGACAAAATACAAACTGGCGTGCGCCAGCGCATCTTGCCCAAAGGCAAAGGATACCAACGGCAGGCCATAGTTGCCCGTATTGCCAAACAACGCTGTCAACAACAATGCCATCGCCAAAGGGCGAGGCAGGCGCAAAGCCCGTGTAATGAGCAAAATCATGACGCCGCTCACCAGGTAGACGAGCAGCGCAAAACCCACCGTGCCGGCAATGGCATCCAGCGGCAAGGTGTTCTTCAACAACAGATTGAATACCAGTATCGGGCTGAAGATGTAGAAGATGACCCGCCCTACACTGCGCGAATCCACTTGAAAGAATCTCGCAAACAAGGCTCCCACTCCACTGATCAAGATGATGGGAAGCAAGTTGTTCGTAAAGGTAGCAATGAGGGTCGCAAAAGACATGGGGTATTGTAGGGCAGTTTTACGCCATCGAGATTTAGCCGTCTCGCTTCAGTCCTCATCGTCGGCCGGGTTGTAAGCCATCAAGTCGAATTGCGCCAGGTCTTCGGTAAAAGCCAGGTTGTCGAGCGCCTCTTCCAGGAAGGCAATCTGATCGTCGTCTTCGGCGGCATCCAACAGGCTTTCCAAATAAATGCGCACGTCCTCGCCGCCAATTTGCGAAAGCGACCAGATAGCCGCTTCGGTGACGGCGGAATCTTCTTCCTCTTCCAGCAAGCGCAGTAGCATCAGGCGCGCCGCCGCCAACCCCAATTCGCCGGCGGCATCTACCGCCGCTATACGCACATCCACATTCTCGGACGAGAGCATAGATAGCACTTGCTCGCTCCACCGTTCATCGTTGGTGCGCCCCATAGCAAATAGCGCGCTGGCTTTCCAATCGGGATTTTGCCGCCCAAACGCAGACTCAATGAGAGCCGGCACCTCGGGGCGTGAGGAGTATCCCAACGATTCCAGGGCGCGGCGGCGCACCACAGGCGCGTCTTCGCTATGAAAGGCTTGGATGAGAGCGTCTTCGATCTGACGTTGGGTTGACTCAGGAATGTTTTCGTATTCGCCCAGTTGGACAAACATGCCCAGCGTGGAAGCCGCTTCGGCGCGCGCGGCCACATCGCTATCCGTAGAGAGGATGCGCAAGTAGGTTGGGATGAGGCGCGGGTCTTCGCATTCGTCCAGCAGGCGCATGGCGCGCACGCGTACCTGGGCTTCAGGGTCAGACAACAAGGCGCGTCCCAGGTTGTCGAAGGAGACCAGCGTATCTTCATTGGCGAGTGCATCCAGCCGATCGAGCAGAAGCAGTTTGCGGCTAAGTCCGATGCGCGGCCAGGCTTCCAACAAGGAAGCGAGGGCCGCGGCATCCATATCCGAAAATTGATGCAAGATACGAGCCGAGAGCGACTGGCTTTCATCCAGCAGCGCATCTACTGTTTTTTGGAAAGAGGAAGGAGAAGCGGTCATGGCAAAGTAATCTGATGAGGATTGAGAAAGTCCATCAGGTTGATGTACAGCATAAACAGAATCAGGAAGGCAAAGCCAGCGGCATGCACCCAGTTTTCGAGTTCGGGTGGGACGCGCCGCCGCAAGGCCAGTTCGGGCAGGACAAAGAGAATGCGCCCGCCATCCAGAGCCGGAAAGGGCAGCAGGTTGAAGATGCCCAGAGTGAGTGTAAGCGAGGCGATGATTTGCAGGGTAAAGTTGGTTGGCGTGGGGGCAGCGCCAGGCGGGGCAGCCGCGGCTTGTTCGCGGCTCTCCACATCACGATTGATGGCCTGACCGAGCAAGTCGTAGATGCCTTTTAAGCCCACAAAGCGCCCTTCTTCAGGCGATAGGCTGCCGCGCAACATTTTTGCCGGGAAGGACAGAATCTGGACAATCTGGTTGTACGTGTACGTCGCGCCATAAGGAATGGTTTGGAGGAATGAGTCGGCCGGCACCAAAGGCGGACCAGGCAGGATGCCCAGCAAGCCCTGTTCTTCTGTGCGGCTACTCAGGGGGGTAGCAGTCAATTCCAGGCGTTCTGCGCCGCGCAGCACGGTGATGCGCATTGGCTGGTCGAGATGTGCGCGAATGAGGGCGCGGAAATGTGCCTCGTTGCTTACCGGTTGTCCATCCACCGCCAGGATGAAATCATTGGCCTGCAAGCCCGCCTGGGCAGCCGGCGAATCGGGCAGCACCTCATAGAGCATGACGCGGTTTACATCGGGGATGCCCACTTGAGCAAACAACATACTGTTGACCAACACGCCCGCCAGCAAATTCATAAGCGGGCCAGCAAACAGTACCCCCAGCCGTACCCAGGGACTGGCGGCCGCCAACCCGCCGGCGATGGAAGGGTCGTTTTCACCTTTAGGGCGCACGAAACCGCCCAAAGGCAACCAGTTGAGAGTCAATTCAGTGCCAAGGCGAATGTCGCGCACAATGCCGCTCCAACGTAAGTTGCCTTCGCCATCTGGCGTGAGGGTGGGGAAAGTAGGATGAAATTGACCGTCTTCCAGCGCAGCGAATGTGATGGATCGAAGCGTAAGGCCCTTGCCCTTTTTCTGGACAATCAAATCCACGGGGCGGCCTCGCAATTCTTTGGCATCCATCGGCAAATCGAAATTAGAGGGAATGACAACAAAATGCTCGCCGGCCCTGAAACTGCCGCGTGTGCGCCAAAAACGCCACAGGCGCGGAGGCAGGCCAAAGCCGAATTCCTCAACTTCCACTTTCATAAGACGAGCAGCCATAAAATGCCCAAATTCGTGAATGAACACCAATCCGGCAAAAACAACGATAAAGATCAAGAGTTCCAATGCTTCCATCCTTTTTTATTAATGCTCGAGGACGTGTTTTTACATCCTGTAAAACAAACTGGTGAGTAGGATAGTATCTGCTGCAAAAGACGGCCTGACCGCCACAGATTGCTCGGCGCGCAATGTATCCCGCCCGCCACAGGACGGCTGACGCTGCGCAAAATCACTGCTAAGCGTTTTTTGCAGTGGACACAAGTATAAAGTACCGATAAGCGCCTTTCGGCGCATTCATTATATCTCAATCTGCCCATTCCCGAAGGCAGGTTGTGGGGCGAAAGGTCTGGCGCATGTAGTCGAGCAGGTCGGCCACTTCTACAAGATGGCCTGTCCGTCCAGTTCGATGCGATAATTGCCGATGGCTGCCGCAAGATGGACCTTGCCGCAGAACGATCCGCCGAGCAGGACTAGCCAGCCCTCGGGTTCCTCCGCGAAGGTCACCGCCGCGCTGAGTCTGTCGAAGCATGAGGGCGTTTGCCACCGCTTCCTTGCCGATATCGTCCTTGCGCGTTTTTTAGAATTAATCTATCGCTGCTCCAACGCCGTTTCAACGCTCTGTAGGCTCCAAAAACGTGTCGCCGACCTGTGGTCGGCTCTATCAGGCAAAGCCTGGAGGTAGGATTTACAGGCATACATTAAAACCTGATGTTACGCGCCCTCATCCCCAGCCCTTCCCCCAAAAAGAGAAGGGAGTCCCCTCTCCCTTCGGGAGAGGGTTAGGGTGAGGGTAGGTCGTTACGAGAAAAGGCTTCATGAGCAAAACGCTTTTGAAGCCCTTTTTGATTTCATTCCACACAACCCAACCGCCATTGGTGACCGTCGCGGGCGAGCAGGTCATCCGCTTCTTTGGGACCCCAGTCGCCGCGGGGGTAGGTGACCAGTTTCGGTGTGTCCTGACGCGCCCAGCCTTCGAGAACGGGGTCAATCACCTTCCAGGAGGCTTCGATTCCATCGGAACGGGTGAACAGGGAAGCGTCGCCTTGCAGGGCTTCGAGCAGGAGGCGTTCGTAGGCTTCGGAGAGGGATGTTCCGTTGAAAGAGTCGCGGTAGTGGAATTCCATATCCACCGACCGCATATCCTGATTGGAATCAGGGACTTTGGCTTCAAAGCGCAGGTGGATGCCTTCGTCGGGTTGGATGCAGATGGAGAGGATGTTAGGCGTAAACTCGCTGGACTGATTGAACATCATGTGCGGCGGGCTTTGGAATTCGATGATGATTTCGGAAGTCTTGCGTTTGAGCGCTTTGCCAGAGCGCAGGTAAAACGGTACGCCGCGCCAACGCCAATTGTCCACGAAGAGTTTGAGTGCGGCGTATGTGGGCGTCTGAGAATCGGGGGCGACGCCTTCGGTTTGTCGGTAGCCTTCATATTGGGCGCGGACAGTATCTTCGAGCGCGATGGGGCGGATGCTCTGGAAGACCTTGACCTTTTCGTTGCGCACCGCGTCAGCGTCAAAGCGGCTGGGAGGTTCCATCGCCACCAGCGCCAGCAGTTGGAAGAGGTGATTTTGGAACATGTCGCGCAAGACGCCCGATTTGTCGTAATAGCCCGCGCGGCTGCCCACGTCCACGCTTTCGGCGACGGTGATTTGCACATTGCTGACGTAACGGCGATTCCAGACAGGCTCGAAGATGGTGTTGGCAAAGCGGAAGAACAGGATG
Organism: Chloroflexota bacterium; assembly: GCA_037440925.1. Taxonomy (GTDB): domain Bacteria; phylum Chloroflexota; class Anaerolineae; order Anaerolineales; family Villigracilaceae; genus JAABUE01. Next base: position 2,427 of record JBBITF010000068.1, on the reverse strand, counting down.
TTCTGCGAAGTCTCCTTGCCGAGATAATGGTCAATGCGATAGACCTGGCTTTCGTCGAAGGCGGCATGGACGGCGCGGTTGAGTTCATGCGCCGAAGCCAGGTCGCGCCCGAACGGTTTTTCGATGATGATGCGCCGCCAGCCCGTATCGGCTCTTTCGCGCGACATGCCCGCCGCGTCGAGATGCTGGGAGACGGGCGCGTAATATTCGGGCGCGGTCGCCAGGTAGTAGAGTCGGTTTGCCGCGCCCGCTTCAAGGTCCAGAAGGAACGAGTGGAGGGCGGCGAAATCGTCCGCCTGGTCGAGCTTCCCCTGAAAGTAGCGAAGGAGCGCGGCGAAGTCATCCCATACGGCGGGGTCAAAGGTTTCGGGGCTGAAGCGCAAAATCTTTTTTGGCGCGCATAATTTCAAAGCCTTCGGCATACGCCTGCATGAGTCCGTACTCGATGCCGTTGTGAACCATCTTGACGAAATGCCCCGTGCCGACGGGGCCAACGTGCCCCCAGCCTTTATCGGCAGCCGGGGCGAGCGTCTCGAAGATGGGACGCAGGCGGGCTACCGCTTCCGCTTCGCCGCCGACCATCAGGCTGTATCCCTCGGTCAGACCCCAAACTCCGCCACTGGTGCCGACATCCACGTAGTGCAAGCCTTTGGCTTGCAGCGCGGCGGATGTCATCCTTGTAGAAGGTGTTGCCGCCATCAATGATGACGTCGCCAGCATCAACCCGTTCCAGGCGGTCAGGATCTTGTCGTCGGTGGCGGGGCGGATGCGTCCCTGGCGCGCGGCCAGCAGTTTGGAATGGCACTCGGCCAGTTTGGCGGGGACAGTTCCAGGGTCCAGCGCGAAGCGGGCCGCCAGGGTGGAATCGTCCAGGGCGCGCTGCAACACCGTCTTGCCTTCCCAATTCCCGTTTGCAGTAATCCCATACGCCGCTTCGAACAGATCGCTGCTCTCTGCCAATTGCTCCCTGATCTCTGCTTGCGTCCAAACATAGTATTTGCCTTCCACACCCTCCGAGTCGGCGTCCAACGAGGAGTAGAAGCCGCCTAACGGGTGGGCCATCTCGCGGGCAACGAAATCGAGCGTTTCGACCAGGACGCGGTAGAAGGCCGGGCTGCCGGTGACCTGCCAGGCATGCAGGTAGGCGCGCGCCAGTTGGGCGTTGTCGTAGAGCATCTTCTCGAAGTGCGGCACGCGCCAGAAGTTGTCGGTGGAGTAGCGCGCAAAGCCGCCGCCGACCACATCGTACATGCCGCCGCGCGCCATGCTGTGCAGGGCATGGACGGCCGGTTTGAGCGCCTCCGGGTTGCCCGCGCAATGGCGGCGCAACAGGAACTCGATCGTCATGGGCTGCGGGAATTTGGGCGCGCCACCCCAGCCGCCGTAGCCCCAGTCGTAAGAATCGAGCAGGCTCCTGACGGCCTGGTCGAGATGTTCCTGGGCCAGCACGAGTTCGTAGCGCGCCAGGGAGGCGCCTGCCTGGATGTGCGCCACCACCTGCCCGGCGGAATGCAGCACCTTTTCGCGCTCGTTCTGCCAGGCGGTTGCCAGCGCTTCCAACACTTCATGGAAGGAGGGCATGTTGTAGCGGCGCGCCGGGGGAAAGTACGTGCCAGCGTAGAACGGTTGCAGGCCGGGGGTGAGGAAGACCGACATCGGCCAGCCGCCGGAGCCGGTCAGGGCGGTGGTGGCGGTCATGTAGATGCTGTCCAGGTCGGGACGTTCTTCGCGGTCCACTTTGATGTTGACGAAATGCTCGTTCAGGAAGGCAGCCGTGGCAGCGTCCTCGAACGATTCGTGCGCCATGACGTGACACCAATGGCAGGCCGCATAGCCGATGCTGAGGAAGATGGGCTTGTCTTCGCGCTTGGCCTTTTCGAGCGCTTCTGCCCCCCAGGGGAACCAGTCCACCAGGTTGTGGGCGTGTTGGAGCAGGTAGGGAGAGTTTTCCGAGATAAGGTGGTTAGGCATGGGTTACCTCTATATTTTCGCAGATAAGATGTTCGGTGAGGCAGGAATATCTGACACTCGCCTGATTATGACACAAATTGTTCCAAAGACTGCAGGACAACCAAACTCTTAACATGATTCTTCAGAGATTCATGTCACGGCTGGTAGATTCTTGTTTCTGGACGAAATGCCGCCCACGAAAACCAGAAGTGATTGATGGATACCACAGGCGCGAGTTGTTTCCCTTTCCATTCGCCTGCAATGGCAAGACCGAAGATATTCCATTCGCTGCCTGTCTGTTCATCGAAAATTTTTCCGTCGGTGAATTTGAATGTGAGCGGTTTCCCATCCAGCAGGCGGGAGTATGCCGCCGCTGAGCCGACCTCGCGCCCTTCGGGATTGTTTGAAGTGGGGTCTTGACCTTCCAGTTGCTGGAAGGTGTACACTGGTGTCACCTTGCAAGGAGCGAGCATGAAA
>JBBITF010000067.1:0-15634 GCA_037440925.1 Chloroflexota bacterium | reverse complement strand
CAGCAAATCGGCGACAAAGCGGGGCTGTGCGCGACCTTGTTCAACATGGGACATATTTACCTGCAAAATGAGCAAGCGCAGGAGGCGGTCAGCGCCTGGGTGACGGTGTACAGCATTGCCAAACAAATCAACGAATATCAGGCTTTGCAGGCTTTGGCCAACCTTGCGCCGCAACTCGGCTTGCCCGAGGGATTGGAGGGGTGGGAAATGCTGGCGAAGCAGACCATAGACGATGGACAATCGATCGTGGACGGAGGGGAGAAAAGCGAACGGGAGCAGATCGAGGCGTTCGTGACGGATTTGGTCAGGGCGCACCGCTCAAAAAGCCCCAGGGCGGGCAAATACTTTGAAGCCGTCTCCAAAATGGCGGTTGATCCCAATGCGCCGCCGCATTATCAGGAATTAGGCCGCGTGCTGCAGCAATACATGAACGGCATAAAGAGCCTCGACCTTTCGAAACTGCCGCAGGAAATCGCCGAGGTTGTGCAGAGGGCGATTGAGGGAAATATCGTCCACGAATGATTCACGAATACACGAATGTGTGTGCCCATTCGTGGTCTCATTCGTGCATTCGTGGCCCCATTCGTGGATGGTTCCGTCAGCCGTGGGGTGGGGGGTGTTCAGTTATCAGTTATCAGTGATCAGTTACCAGTGATCAGTTGAGATACAGTGATAAGCACTGATCACTGAACACTGATGACTGATTAGGAAAAGAGGGGATTGACAGGCGGGTGAATTGGCCGTAAAATAACAATGCTTTCGATAAGTATAATTATCATAAACATAAGGAAACCGCCATGACCAGCCCAGAAAGCGGCAAAACCCTGGCCGAAGCCGTACAAGGCTACCTGGAGACCGTCCAGGGCGCCCGCACTGAAAACACCGCCCGCGCCTACGCCAACGCGATGGCTGCCTTCTTACGCGTCCTGAAGGAGCGCTGGATCGAGCCAGACTCCCCTGTCGCTCAATTGAGCGAAGACGGCCTGGCCTGGATGCTCGCCTACCTGAAAGTCTTCTCCTCCGCCACCGAGCGGCTCTACACGCAGGCCGTCAAAGGCTTCTACGCCTACCTGGCCGCCGAACGCCTGGCCGAGATCAACCTGCCGCGCCTGGAACAACTGGTCAAACAGCGCGCCCGCCGCGCCGGTCAGCGCCTGCCCCAGTTCCCGCGCGAGGACATCGAGCGGGTTCTTGAATTTGTGAATAATATCACAAATAACTTGTCTGACAACTCGCCCGAAGAACGGTTACGCGCATTGCGCGACCGCGCCTTCCTGCTCACCCTGGCTGATACCGGCCTGCGCGTCCACGAGGCCTGCGCCCTGCGCCGCGGCGATATTGACTGGAATGAGGGCCGCGCCGTCATCATCGGCAAGGGCGACAAGCAGGCCATCGTCCGTTTCTCGACCCGAAGTTTGCGCGCTCTGAAGGACTACCTCGCCGCACGCGCCGCCCTGGACGGCTCAAGCGGCCGCCCCCTCCCCTCCCTGCCCCTCTTCGCCCGCCACGACAAAGGCGCCGGCAAAAAGGTCAAGCCGATGACCACCACCACCGGGCGCAACATCGTCAGCGAGCGCGTCCGCCAGGCGCTGGGAGAGGAAGCCGAGGGCCGCATCACCCCCCACTCCTTCCGGCACTACTTCGTCACCACCGTGCTGCGCGCCAGCGGCAACCTGAAACTGGCCCAGGCCCTGGCGCGGCACGCCAGCATCCAGGTCACGCAAAGATATGCACATTTGTCAGACGATGAACTCGACCGGGGCTATCACGAAATCTTCGAGCGCAAAGAGCAATGAGTCACAACTTCACGGCGTCCGAAGTCTCTGCTTCGGCAAATCGGTTTGACGCGTTAACATTTTGTTTCAGACGAGCGCTTTTGCACTATAATTCTGCGCATGGATTCGCAGGCTGCCTGGCAAAAGATTTCCACCCACACCGCACAAAGTCTGCGCAACGTAGCCTACTCGGTCGCCTCGCAAGAACTGGCAAAACTCTCGCTGCCCGAACTGGATGCGGTGGTAGACCTGATAGCCAAAGTCGTTCCGGCCGGGAACGTGCCCGGCATGATTTTGAGCGGTCTGGCGCGTCTACCCGAAAAGACACCCTCTCCCCAGCAGGTGCGGCAAGATATCCGCGCCCTCTTCAAAGGCGTAGAACCGCTGGTACAGCGTGCCGTGTATGGCGCTTTCTTTGCTGGGCCGGCGGCCGTGCTGTGGGGCTATCAAAATTTGCTCAAATTAGCCGGCAAAGACCCCGACTCGGCCTTTCCCGAAGGCGTTTGGCAATTTTACGTGGACTATGCCTTGCGCGAGGATACTGCCCGCCACACCAACGAAACCGACGGCTTCGACCGTTTGTTGGCGGCGCACGGCATTCATCTGAGCAAGGTTGACCGCGTCACTGCCTGGGTGATGGCCGCCATGACCTGTCTGCATCAATACGACGCCCTGCTGGCCAACGAATGGTATGAGCGCGTCGCAATCGCGCTTTTACAAGAAACAGCGCGCGCGCAAGCAGCCGAAACCAGGCTGGCTCGCCTGTACCGCGAATGGGAAAAAGTGCGTCCCTATCGGCGCGAGGCAGACGCCGCTTCTCTCACCTACCCGGCCTACCGCCGCGCCAAATTCGAGCAGTTCCTCGAACAGGCCAGCGCCAACCTGTCCAGGAAGGCGCGTGAAACCTGGCAGGCTGCCCTGAGAGAAAAAATGGCCGCCGAATTGCCCGCCTATCAACGGCAAATGTCCATCCTGGCCTATCTCGAGCCTGGCCCCTACGGTGAAACGCGCACGCCTTACCCGCTGGAACAGGCCCAGGTGGGCGTCATCCTGCATGGCGCATATTTCCTGCTCCCTGCCTGCCAGCGCGGAACATCCGCTATGTCTGACGTATATCAGGTGCGCGCCCAAATAGCGATGCTGTTTGACCTCCCCTCCCCTGCGCCGGGGCAACTCTCTGGCCTGGCAGGAATACGCCGTGCCGATTTTTCGACTATACGAAAATCCCTGAATCGCAAACTGGCGCAAGAACTGGAACGCCTGCGCTTCGCCCCCATCTTGATCAACTGCGACTTGCGCAATCGCGCTCTGCCGCTGGCTCTTGTACGTCAGGCCGAGCGCGGCGTCGGCGACCATGCCCTGACCATATTCGACAGCGGCGAGACCTTTATCTTCGACCAATCGCACATCTTCTTCGATGGCGCCTGGGGCGCAGCCCTGGCCGAAATGATGACCAACGAAGCCCTGTCTTGGGCAAACTATTTGAGCCGCCTCCCCCCGCCCCGCGCCGCCGAAAAACCCGCCTTCACACAACTGTCTTTGCTGCTGTTGTCGTCCGATCAGAGACTGCTGCGCCGCGCCCGTTGCGTCTTGCCCGAAGCAGCCGCCGAGACCGCCGCCGTCCATCTCAAGGCCTGTCAATCCCTGCGTAAATTATTCAAGCAGCGCAGCGACTTACTACAATTGACCATCAACGATTTGCTGGTGTTGTACCGCGCCATCCATGCCCTTCGTTACCGGCCCTCCCCTGCACTGCTGGCGCGCCTGAAAGAGTTAGCCAAACGCCGGCCCGATCTGTCTGCCCTGGTCGAAAAGGCGCTGCAAGAAGCGCGCACCGAGCGGCTGTATATCCTGATTCCGTTGGACGCCAGCCGCCGTTTGCCGCGCGACCGCTTGTATCCGGTCAACGTCGAAGTGCCGCTCGACAAACTTGCCTTGCTCGACCTCCATCGTCGAACGCTGGAAGCGCTGCAAACCTACGAAACCGCCTCCCAGAAAGAGCGCGCCGCCGCCTACGCGCGCTTCGATCAATTGCAGCGCAATTACCTTTCTCTCCTGGCAGGCATTGGCGCTTACATGGGCAAGATCAAACAAATGGCCGTGCAAGGCGAAAGCGTCGGCGTGGGCGCCATCCGCTTGTTGGCCCACCTGCCGCCCGCCCTTCAGCGCCTGCTGGACGAATTGCCCCAGCGCATTGACCTGCTCAACAACCTGCTCAAAGGCCAGGAAGTCTTCTCGAACCTGGGCCGCGTGGCTCCCGGCAGTTCATTAACGCGCTTCATCACCGCCAAAGACGATAACGACCAAAAACAACTGGCCTGGGGCGCATTGACAGACGACAATGATACGCTTCACCTGACGCTGCGCGATTTTCGCCCCCACGTAGCCGCCCTGCACGCCGCCGGCCTGGCAGACCTGGCCAATCTGGTCGCCCAAGATTACCTAGAAGCCTACGCAGCCGGGCTGAATGTGTACGTCCAGGAACTGCACCGCATTACCCTGGCCAGCCGCGAGACCCAACAAACGCTAACTCGAAACAAGAGGCCGGCATGAAAGACCCCCTCATCGGCCAACAACTTGCCAACTTCCGCGTTGAACGCCTGCTCGGCTCCGGCGGCATGGCACAGGTCTATTATGGGCGCGATGTCATCCTCCAGCGGCCGGTCGCCATCAAAGTCATTCACTCTGCCCAACGCGGAAAGTCGTCTATCTCCAAACGCTTCGTCCAAGAAGCGCGCATGATGGCAAAATGGCGGCACGATAACATTGTCCAGATTTACTATGCCGACCATCACCAAGATGGCTTCTTTTACTATGTCATGGAATACGTGGATGGCAGCGACCTGGCATCCATCCTGTCCTACTACGCCGAAACCGGCGAATTGATGCCTATCTCTGACGTGCTGCACATTGCCCGTTCAGTGGCCAGCGCCCTCGATTACGCTCATCGCCAGGGCGTCATCCATCGCGATGTCAAACCTTCCAACATCCTGATAGCCGAGAACAGCCGCGTGCTGCTGGGAGATTTCGGGTTGGCGCTCGACACGCGCGACAAATCACAAGGCGAAGCCTTTGGCACTCCGCATTACATCTCGCCCGAACAAGCGCGCCGTTCTGCCGACGCCTTGCCGCAATCCGACCTGTACTCGCTTGGCGTGTTGCTCTACGAAATGCTGACCGGCGTGGTGCCGTTCGACGACATCTCTTCGGCGGCGTTGGCCTTACAGCACCTCAGTCAACCGCCACCGTCCCCACGCAGCCTCAACCCTAATCTCTCCGCGGCTGTCGAAGCCGTATTGCTCAAAGCCCTGGAAAAGGACCCGCGCAAACGCTATCAGAGCGGCGCCGAACTAATTACCGCCCTAGAAAAGGCCTTGTCCAGCAAACCGTCCCGCTCTGCCGGCGACAAAAAGCCCTTGCCCCCTATTCCGGCCGGCGTTCCCACCATCCGCCGCGGCGCGCTCACGCTGGCCGAAGTCTCCAAACTGAAAAAACGTGAAAAAGCCAGGAGAAAGCCCCCTCCCCCGCCGCCTCCGCCGCCGGTCAAAAGCGGGCGGATGCGATACGTTCCGGCGGCCATCATACTGGGTTTGTTGCTGTTCTTTCTTGGCTGGTTAACGGGCCAGGGAGTCCTCTTTGCAGGCGGACGATGGCCTTCTGTCCCCCTCATGACGACGCCTACCTCCTTGCCGACCTCCACGCCGAGCGGGACTGCCACCCCTCTCCCGCCCACCGAAACCGCGACCTCTCCGCCTCCCTCTCCCCCGCCCACTGCTACCATTACCTCGACGGTTGTGCCTACCGCGACGCCCTCCGTTTCCCCCTCGCCCGAGACAACCGCAACAAGCGTGGCGGTTTTACCTACCGTGCGCTACCCCGGCGGCAATCTGTTCACGCTCTTTTATAACGACAGCAGTTTTTACCTGCTCAATCGCTCCAAAGTTTCTCGTAGCGCTTCTGGCTTCGCCTTTGAACGCATCACCGAGGACGGTCAGTTTGTCAATTACTTTGGCGGCTGGAATTGGCAAAAATATTACGACAACAGCCTCCCCAAGCGCTGCTTGCGCATCGAAATCTACCAGAGCAAGATACCCTACTTGCTGCCAGAGGAATGTCAAAATCGCTATTTAAGCACCCTCCAGCCGTTAGAAACCGATCCCGGTCTTTTCTGGACCACCCAGGAAGGCAGCCATCAGTTCCGCGTCTTGTGGCTGAACGAGGAGATTGCGCGCTGTGAAATTCGGGCCGGAGTATGTGATGTGTATGTGCCGTAGATTGGTGGTTAATATTACGGCGCAAAGTCCGCCTTTGCTTGGGATAATATGCGGATTTGACAATCCCCACAAGCAAAAAGGTTATCAAGCCGCAGAAGCGGCCACCGCGCTGGTTTGGATTCTCAAATTCATTGCCTTGTGTTGTAGTGTTAATGGTTTTTGATGGTTAATGGATTGTGATATATTGGCTACACGAAATTCACCGAGCCAAGTTCTTGTAAAACCCTGCAGCGGAGCCTTGGCTCCGCTGCGCTTCAGGGGAGGAAAATAACCCCCTACATAATACTCTTCGGCAATAGGGCTTCAATTGGGATAGATAATGCTCAGGTCGGCTTCTTGCATGGCTTCAATGAGCAACTTACCACGCTTTTTGACCACGATACCATCGCCGGCGCTTAGCACATAGTCTTGCGGCACGCCGCTTTGTGTGAGCCATAGAAGCCCTTGCTTGCAAATGACCTTCATGCCAGGACAAGTTTTGTCCACATGCTGAAAAGCCCGACGATGCAATCGCAATGAAAGAGGCGGGAGATTTCGAGCCAAGTTCATGCCAGCACTCCTTTCGTGATAGACATTTCCTAATTTCATTATCCATAAAATCCAAAAGAATAACAGATGTAGAAAATCAAAATTGTAACCATAACAATCATTGACACATAAAACTGTATATATCATAATTGAACGAAACTGTAATGAATACGCAGCAAAGTTGTAAACCGTTGGATTTGGCAATCCAACGGGCAATAGGGCAATTTTCAAGTCTTCTCCGACAGGCTGTTAGGGCCTGCTGAATAGTTACGCAAAACGGCATTATGGACAATCGCAAAATTTCCCAAAAACAAGAGACTTTTCGTTACGAGCAAATTGCCAATCAGATTACGCAGATGATCGCGCAAGGGATCTACCGTCCTCACGAGCGCATCCCTTCCGTGCGACAAATGAGCCGGCAACAGGGCGCCAGCATCAGTTCTGTTTTGCAGGCTTATCTCCTGCTGGAAAATCGCGGCCTCATCGAGGCGCGTCCACAGTCCGGCTATTATGTTCGCCCATCCGCTGAGATTTACCTGCCCGAACCGGAAACCTCCGCAGCGCGGCAAGACCCAACACGCATCAACCTGCATGATCTGGTGATGATGGTCATGCACGACTCGCAAAACCCCCGCCTGGTTCAGTTAGGCGCTGCCATGCCAAACCTGGAATTGCTGCCCACCGCTCGGCTGAACCGCATTCTGGCGCGTCTAACGCGCCAGGCTAATCAAGCGGCCCATCAATACCAGTTGCCGCCCGGCCTGGAAAGCCTGCGTCTGCAAATTGCACGGCGCGCTGCTTTGCATGGTTGGCCGGTATCGCCGGCTGACATCATTATCACATCGGGCGGCATTGAAGCCGTAGATATTTGCCTACACGCAGTTTGTCGCCCTGGCGACATTGTCGCCATCGAGTCGCCGATGTACTTCGGTATGTTGCAATTACTCGAAGTCCACGGTTTACGAGCGTTGGAAATTCCCACCGATCCACGCGAAGGCTTGAGCCTGGAAGCCTTGCAATTTGCCATTGAGCATCACGCCGTCAAAGCCGTTCTGACCATTTCGAACTTCAACAACCCTTTAGGAAGTTGTATGCCAGATGAAAAGAAAAAGGAGTTGGTCGAGCTCCTGACGCGCTACGACATTCCTTTGATTGACAACAACGTATCGGGCGAAATCTACTTTAGCGAAAAGCGTCCTTCCACCACCAAAGCCTTCGACCGGAAAGGGCTGGTCATGCTGTGTTCTTCGTTCTCGAAAGATATTAGCCCTTCGTTGCGCGTGGGATATATTGCGCCAGGGCGCTACAAAAGCGCCATTGAATGGTTGAAATTCACCCTCAGCACCGCTACCGCTACTCTGCCCCAAATGGCTATTGCCGAATTCCTGGCAAGCGGCGGCTATGACCATCAATTGCGCCGTATTCGCCGCGAATATGCCGCCAATGTTGCTTATCTGTCTCAAGCCGTGACGCGTTACTTCCCCTCCGGCACGCGTATCACGCGCCCCGCAGGCGGGTTTACTTTATGGGTGCAATTGCCTGCTCAGATCGATTCGCTCGAATTGTACAAAATGGCGCTGCAAGACGGGATCACGCTCACCCCTGGCTATCTTTTCTCGCCAACCAATCAGTTCTACGATTTCATTCGCCTGAACGCCGCGGCCTGGACTTACCCTATCGAGCGGGCCGTTGAACGGTTGGGGGCAATGGTCGCATCGCTAAACTAAAGAGATACGCTAGATATTACGAAGTAATACTTCACTTCAATGGGATAGTTGTTCGGGGGAAAAGCAGGGCTGATAATCGTGGCCCAAGACAAGACGATAGCTCGCCTGGCTATTCAGTGTAGGTATGGAGGCCAAGTTAGCCGGTGACAGGCCCAAGATAGCAAGAATGGCATTACTACGCTCGGCGTCTGGAACAGGATTCAGGTCAATCAGGGTGGAAAATGCCTGATCGCGCCTTTCGGCGGGCAAGATATGCGTCTCATAGCCGGCATAATTCAAACGCGAGGCCGCCAGCGCGTCCCAGCCGTCGAAAGATGTCCCGTTTTGAATCTCGATGACGACGGCTTGCCGTTCTGCCGCGCGCGGCGAAGGAGACATGGCTTCTTGCAGCATAGACGACAAGAGATCCTCGTTGGGCAAGAGAACATAAGCGCCTTGCGGAGTGATCCAGGAAGTCACCAGCGGCGGACGTATGTAGTAACTGCGAAAATCGGCATTCGATAATCGGGGAGCATACAGGGCGAGTTGAAGCATTTCTGTGAGGCTCAAATCTGTCTCGACAATGCTCATCAAGTTGTTATATAAAGCAGGCAATTGGGCTATCGTGTTGGTTTGCAGCACACGGGCGTAGATGGCGCGCAAGACTTCCTGCTGGCGACGTCCACGGTCGAAATCACTGGATTTCATACGCGAGCGGGCGTACCACAGCGCCAAGTCGCCATCCATGTGAACCAGGCCCGGCCCAACTGTATACAGCCACCAGTTGGCTTCAATATTAGGGTCATAGGAGGGATCAATCAGTCGCCAATCGGTATAGGGACAGGCAACAGGGACGTCAATTCCCCCTAAAGTGTCAATGATGTGACGAAAGCCGTCGAACTCGACCATAGCCGTATGATCTATCTGAATGCCCAGGTTGTAGCGAATGGTGTCTTTGAGCAAGCCGGCGCCGCCACCTGGATAAGCATAGATTTCCCCATGCTGATAGGCAGTGTTGATGCGTTGATTGCCCCACTCGGGGATGTATACCCATAAGTCGCGTGGAATGGAGATGAGCGATACTTGCCCGTCTCGGGGGCGCAGCATAGCAATGACCATCGTATCGGTGCGGAAAGAACCGCCGGGGCGTCTGTCTGAACCGATGAGCAGGAAAGTCACCGTCTCCTGAGAGTCCAACGGGGCTGCTGGGGTCAATTGCAAAGCCAGGTCGAGCGTTGGGACGACAATGGTGGCGCTAGGCGGCAAGTCAACAATCAAGGTAGGAAGAGGCGCAGGGCTAGGAAGCGCCAAGAGCGGATCGGGCGTAGAGGTGGGCGGCACATAAGGCAAGTTGGTTGGCGTTGGTAAGATCGTGCCGGTAGGAGTTGGGAAGACCGGCTGAAATGGCGTAGGTGAGGCGTGCAGGGCAGCCTGGAAAGGGGTGGCGGTGGGCATTGCGTTAGGGTCTACAGTCACCAGGGTAAAAGGCAAGGCCGAAGAAGAAGAAGCGGTGGAAGCGCCACAGCCCAGGCTTTGGGCAGCCAACAGAGCGCATATAAGCAGCATAGCCATCCGCGCAAGGAGGGTCTTCATGGGAAGGGATGTTTCGGCCAAGGAAGTCGCCGCGCCGTTCAGGGAGTCGAGGTGGGGAAAGCAGTAATCGAAGCGGTAGCAGTTGGAGGCGGGGTCGGAAGCGGTTCGGTCGGCGTGGCAGACGCAGTAGAAGAAGGAGGCGGAGAGGGTGAGAACGTCCAGGTCGGCGAGGGGAAGGGAGTCAGCGTGGGGCTAGGAAGCGGACTGGCTGTCCACGTGAGGGTAGGGAAGAAGATCGAGATGGGCGTCAACGTAGGCGTGCGGGTAGCAACATTGGGCACCCAGATTTTCTGCCCGGCCTGGATGAAAGTTTGCGAAAGGGGCATACAGTTAGCTTGTTGCAACTGCGAGACAGAAACGCCAAAGGCCTGACTGAGGCTAAACAAAGTGTTGCCGGTCTTAACAGTGTATTGCACCCAGCCAGGCGGAGGCCCGCACGTGACGCGCGTGGGCGTGGCTACCGGCGGAACGTACAAAAGCGTTCCGGGCGCGAGATCCGAGGAGAAGAGGCAATTCGACTGTCTAAGGATTTCTGGGGTGGTTTTATATTGAAGCGCCAGAGAAGCCAACGTATCGAGCGGTTGGACCTTGACAGCAATCCATCCAGCAGGCGGCGGGCAAGAGGTGGGCGGCGGCGGCAAGGTTTCGGTGAGAGTAGGGGGCAAAGAGGTAGTAGCAATTACGGCTAAAACGTTAGTAGGGGTGTTAAAAACAAAAAAGGGTGTGGCAGTCTGCGAAGCGGTCGGTGTGGCAACGGGAACGTAACTCTCTGCCAGTGCAAGGAAGATTCCACCCACCACCAGCAGAACCGAGAGAAAAGCCAGAAGGATGCTGCCTGCCAACTGGCGGACGGTTTGCATGACTATGTTCCCTTTACAATCGGCAACAGCACACTGAATGTAGAGCCCACTCCCGGCTCACTTTCCACCCAGATACGCCCATTTTGAGCCTCGGTAAGACTCTTGGCAATGGACAAACCCACGCCCGTATCTCCCACCCCTTGAATCAGCACATTATCGGCGCGATATAAGCGGGTGAATACGCGGGGAATGTCTTCAGAGGGGATGCCGCCACCCGTATCTTTGACTTGCAATAAGATGTATTCTTGCTCGTTTTCGCTTCGGGTCTGGACCCGCAGGGTAATGGTGCCTTCAACAGGCGAGGCCGCGCCCGCGTTTTGCAACAGGTGAATCAAGATTTGTTGCAAGGCCTCGCGGTCAGCACGGATAGGTTCGAGTTGTTTGGGTAAATCGAGATGCAAGGAAATGTTCTTTTCGCGGATTTGGCTGCCGGTGTACGCCATGGCATGGTCAATAATTGCGTTCAAGTCCACCGGTTCAGGCTTGAGTTCGACCAGGCCCAATTCCAGCATGTTGACCTGGATCATATCGTCTATCAGACTGCCAATGCGTTGGGCCGAGGATTTGATGCGCTCGACAAATTTTCGCTGAAGGGAACTCAAGCTGCCTACCGACTCGCCTAACAACAAATCGGTATATCCAACCACAGACGACATAGGCTGGCGTAATTCCTGCGCGATGGAGGCGATGACCTCGGCCTGCTCGGTAGAACGGGCGCTGATTTGACCTTTTTCCAATTGCAGCAATTTCATATTTGCTTCGGCCAATTCGTTTTGTAAACGCGCTACTTGTCCAAGCGAGGCGCGCAATTCGGCCTCCATGTACTCCATGTCACCGGCAAGCGCGCCGCTGCGGGCGCGTTGAACGGTGCGCAGTTCCTCGTTCTCCTTTTGCAACGCTTCAATCTGTTTTTGAGCCTCCTGCTGCAACGCCAGCAAAGAAGCCATTTTTTCGCTCTGCTCGCGGCTTTGATCGGCCTTTTTTTGGAACGTCTCCAGGCGGGCTTGCAAATCCTTATTTTGTTGTTGCACTTCTTCTAGTTGCCTGTGAGCCGCCAGCAGAGCCGAATCGGTCTCCTGTTGCCTTTGCTCCAGCATAGAAATACGCTGGTTGCGCTGGATGATTGGCACTAAGGAAACTGCAATGTTGCTCAAAAAAGCCTGGTCTTCGGCGCGCCAGGCGCGATCAGAATAGGGCGAAAGTACAAGGATGCCGCCCAGGATGTCCTTTTCGGGGGTGATGATGGGAACAGCCATTAGATGGCCGGGATTGCTCAACCCCAGTAGGTCGCTGATGCCTTTCATATCCACCGACGTGCTGCTAGCCGGCAAATGCAAGGGGCGTCCGCGTTGCAAAGCGTTGGCCAGCATGGGAATCGAGGCCTTGCCAAGGCTGGCGCCTTCCAGGCTTTCCTCACGAATCAGGTCATAACCACTAGCCACGACCAATTGATTCTTGTTGTCGGTCAAGTAGATGAGGAAACACAAATCCGCTAAAATGGTTTGAGCAATCGCACGGGTAATGGCGTGACTGACTTTGTCCGCATTGGTCTCAGCAGCCAGAGTCATCAGCGCGTGAAAGGTCTTGGGGTCGGTGCTGAAGAAACGTCGTTCTTCCGAAGGAGCGCCTTTTTTAGAGGGCGCAGACGCGTGGCCTGCCTGCCCATGAACCGCTGCGCCAGGCAGCGGGAAACGCTGAGCCAGGGTAAGCAAAAAAGGATACATGGCCATACCAGCCATGCGTACAATGCCGGGATAGTTGCCTCCCTGCCGCCCAAAGACCAGGTATAAACTGTGGCCCACAAAGGCCAGCAGCAGGACCGAGAAGCCATTGCCCCAACCGTTAGGCCGTCGAACAAATAAGATAAGGCTGCTCAGAGCAACGAAGCCCAACGTGGCAAACTGCCAAAGGAAATCTTGCAGGGTGGTATTGTAAGGTGTGCCCGCCGGTTGTCCACCCCACGCAGCCAGCGCCAATGCTAGCGCCATGATAACAAACAAGGTCAACAGCACAATAACAGCGTCAGCCACCCGGCTAGGTTCAGGGAATGCCCACAGCCAGAAGATCCACAGCAAACTAAACAAAGTAACAGCGCGGTCGAGAGGCGGCAGGAATACGGCTAAGTTAAGAATTCCTTGCCATCCTAGACCGCTAACGACAAACAGCAAAACCTGAGGCAGCATTAACACTGTCAGGCCAACGACGGTCCGCCTGGCCTGAGGAAATGCGCTGATCCGCCAATGAATGAAGGCGGCTTGCAAGGCTCCTGCTATGGAAAAAACCAATACCAGATGATAGATCAAGTTTCCAGGAGGGTCTGCAAGCAGGGAAAAGGCTTGAGTCAAGAGGTTCATATTCAAGAAGATTATACTGCTTCTTGCTTTTCAAATGTTGAAAAAAAGCAGGGTAAAAAGAAATTTCAGGGAATTGCAATGTTTTTGATCTTCCCGAGCAGCCGGCAAAAAGAACACAAGCCCGGCGCCGAGGTTGGCTGACCACATTGTGGGCAGCGTTGTAACTCTACCCGCCGTTCTTCCAACTTTGCAAAGAGCCCTTCCTCTCGCGCCTGTAAAAAGCGGAGATAAAAGTTAAGTTTGACGCCAGGCCGCTGACTTTCTAAGCGGTTGAGCAATTCTTTGTTATCAATCGTAGTCGAGCCAGCAGCATACGGGCATTCCTCATAGATGTATTCGATGCCGCGCAGCAAGGCGTAGGCGGTCATTTCGCGCTCATAGAAACGGCACAATGGCTTGACCTTACGCGCCAGGCCTGGAGATTCGCGCAACACCGGCCCCTGACGCAGAAGATATTCGCCCGACCAGGTAAGCGTATTGGACAACAGGACGGCTGCCTCGTCGTCCAAATTGTGACCGGTTGCCAGCACCCCATATCCCAGTTCGCACGCCAGGCGATTCATTTCGTGACGTTTTACCAATCCACAGACCGAACAAGGGCGTCCCTTGCCTCGCTGAGTCACCTCGGCCATGTAAGGAATAGAATATCCATAAGATTGCTCTACATCCACAACATGTAATCTGAGATGATGCTCATCGGCGAATTTTTGCGCCAGACGATGCGACTCGGCAGAATAGGGAAGCGGGGTCGCAATGCCCAGTCCAATATACAATCCATCGGCTTGATAGCCCAGGCGTATCAAGATGTCCCACAATGCCAGCGAATCCTTACCCCCCGAAACAGCTACGAGTATCCTTTCGTCGCGCGTGAACATCTGGTATTTTCGGATGAAGCGCTCCGTTTGTTCTGGTAACCACTCCAAGTAATGTTCTTTGCACAAGGCCAGTTTGTGCTGACGCATGTTGACGGCCGCTTTGCCGCCGCACTTGCGACATTTCATACGTCTACACCGCCCGAAATCACTGCTACCAGACGGATGACCTCGCCCTCCTGGAGGATTTCATCTTCCAAGAGTAATTCGCCCTGTCGAGTAGCGATGACCGATTCGGGCAAAATACCGCACTTTTCCAGCGCCGAGAGCAAGGTCATGCCCGGCTTGACTTCGAATTCCTGGTCGCGCAAGATCAATTTGACAGGCATGATTTTTCCTTTTCACCCCGAATTCTATCATGTTCTGCGTAGGCAGAAAAATCGGTCGGGAAAAGGACGCGGGCGAACATTCTTGAACAGACCCTAAAGGTCTCGGAGACCTTTAGGGTCTATCCGTTTTACTTTTTGACCAGAACCTCATCCGGCGGGCAGACTTCCTGAGCCGCCGCGACCATCGCCGGCGCAGACGCCGCTTGCGGATACCACTTCTTTTGCAGCCAGAATGCCACGTTCACCAACCCAATCATCACAGGCACTTCCACCAGCGGGCCGATGACCGCCGCGAAGGCCGCGCCGCTGCTGATGCCAAAGACCGCCACCGCGACCGCAATCGCCAGTTCAAAATTGTTGCTGGCGGCAGTGAAGGAAAGCGTGGTCGTCTTCGAGTAGTCCGCGCCGAGGCGATGTCCCATGAAGAACGAGACCAGGAACATGGCGACAAAGTAAATCAGCAGCGGGATGGCAATCCGCACCACGTCCATCGGAATCTGCACGATGAGATTGCCCTTGAGGGAGAACATCACCACAATTGTGAACAGCAGGGCAATAAGCGTCAGCGGGCTAACCTTCGGCACGAAGTTCTTGTAGTACCACTCCTTGCCTTTGGCGCGCACCAAAATCAGACGGGTGAAAAATCCCGCCAGGAACGGGATGCCCAGGTAAATGAAGACACTCTTGGCGATTTCGCCAATGGTAATGTCTACCACCGCCCCACTCAAACCAAAGAGGGGCGGCAGTTTGGTGATGAAAATCCAGGCATAGACGCTGTAAAACAACACCTGGAAGATGCTGTTGAACGCCACCAGCCCGGCGGCGTACTCCGTGTCGCCGTGCGCCAGTTCGTTCCACACGATGACCATCGCAATACAGCGCGCCAGACCAATCATAATCAACCCCGCCGCGTATTCAGGATAGCCGCGCAGGAAAATGATCGCCAGCGCAAACATCAGGATGGGGCCGATCACCCAGTTCTGGATGAGCGAGAGCGTCAACACCTTCTTGTTGCGGAAGACATCGCCCAGTTCCTCATACTTCACTTTGGTGAAAGGCGGATACATCATCAAAATTAAGCCAATCGCAATCGGGATGTTCGTTGTCCCCACCGAGACGGCTGCGTTGAATCGTTCGACCCCCGCCGGAAAGAGAAAGCCGATGAGGACCCCCACCGCCATCGCCAGGAAAATCCACAGCGTCAGATAGCGGTCGAGGAACGAGAGTTGTTTGCTCAGGCTTTTCGCCGGGGCTTTGGTCAGTGCAACTTCAGACATGAAAAAACCTCCAGTTTGATCGTTTTATGCGCCCAGGGCGCGTAATTGCCGACGAAACATCTCCAC
>JBBITF010000066.1:12883-15888 GCA_037440925.1 Chloroflexota bacterium | reverse complement strand
ACCACCCTGCCGGCGGAAATCGGCCGCCTGACCGCCCTGACCGAACTCGACCTTGGGGAAAACCGACTCACCAGCCTCCCACCCGAAATTGGCGAACTTGCCAACCTTCAAACCTTGAAACTTCATGGCAACCCGCTGGCACTCGCCCTGCCGCGCGCCCTGCTGGGAGACGCGCTTGGCGGCGATGCGCAGGCCATCTTCCGCTTCTACCGCGCCATCTGGGAAGAGGGGCAGGCGCTGGGTGAGGCGCGCCTGCTCTTTGTGGGTCCGCCCGGCGCGGGCTTGTTCAGCGAGGGCGGCGCAGAGGGTCGTTTTGCCCGCGCCAGAGGGGGCGGTGAGGAGGTAGAGGGTCATTGCGGTATGGGAAGCGTTTCTTGTAAAAACGCGCTCACTTTTTCCCAAAACTGCGGGTGAGTGTGGCAGTCGCTGTGTGCTTTTTCAGGGACCACCCACAGGCGGGTTTTCTCAGGCTTGCCAGCCGCCGCCAATGCCTGCCCCTGCGCCAGCGGCACGGTTGGGTCGTTTTCGCCGTGAATGACGAGAAAATCGGCTTCGGCTTGCGCGATGTTGTTGAGCGGGGCAATCGCATCGAAATCCAGCCCGTAGCGGCGGCGCATGTAGTTGAGCAGGAAGGAAGCCAGGAAGTCCGGTATATGTCGTTTGCTGAACTCGTACTTCATCAAGGCGACAGGATGAGAAATCGCCCCGATGGTGATGACGGTGCGAATGCGCTTATCCCAGCCTGCGGCATTGATGACCGCTCCACCGCCGACCGACAGCCCGACCAGCCCAATTTGAGTCGCGCCACGCTGACGCAGGAAGGCGATGGCGGAGAGAACATCCTGCGCAAATGTGCCAACGGTGGGGTTTTGGACGGGAGAACTGCTGCCGTGATTGCGCGCGTCAAAAGCCAGCAGGTTGTAGCCAAGCGGATAGAGCGCCTGGATGTAAGGCAAGGTGCGCGATAGGTTGCGTCCCCAACCGTGAAGCAAAATCAGCGTGGGCGCGGTGGCGGTCTTGGAGGTAATCCACCAGCCGTAGAGCGAGCCGCCGTCGCTGGCAGGGATGCGGACTTCGTCAAACGGCACGCCATACTTTTCAGGCGTGAGGCGGTGCGGCTCAATTGTATAAGCGTACATGCGGTCAATCAGGGCGTCAAGAAGTTTCATGGTGTTATGTCCATAAGACGTGTTTGTGTCCGTTCACCTGCACCAGGCGGATGGGGTGTTCGTAGATGCGGCTGAGGGCTTCGGCGGTGAAGACTTCGTCCAGCGCGCCAAATTGGGGAGGGCGGTCAGGCTCCATCAGCAGCACGTCATCTGCCAGGACAAGGACAACATCGGGTTCGTGGTTGGTCATCAGGACGGTCACGCCCGAATCGCGCAGGCGGCGCAGGATTTCGATGAGGCGGGCTTTGTTTCGCAGGTCGAGGTGGGAGGTGGGTTCGTCTAAGAGTAGTAAGTGGAAAGTGGCAAGTGAGGAGTGGGAAGTGGGAAGTGAGGAGTGGGAAGTGGCAAGTTGGGCGAGGGCGCGGGCGAGGAGCATGAGTTGGCGCTCGCCGCCTGAGAGTTGGGGGACGGGGCGGCTGGCGAGGGCTTCCAAGCCGACTTGTTGCAGGGCGCTGCGGGCAATTTCGGTATCGGCGGCGGAGGGCATTTCGAGCGGCGATAGGTGCGGGGCGCGCCCCATCAGCACGTATTCGAGGACGGTGTAGTCGAAGGGGGTATGCTCCGCCTGCGGGACGAGCGCCATCAGCCGCCCACGTTCACGCGGGGAGAGGGTTTTTAGCGGTGCCCCTTTCAGATGAATCTCCCCCGTCCACGCGGCGAGCCAGCCCAAGGTCAGGGAAAGAAGCGTGGTCTTGCCCGCGCCGTTGGGTCCCAAAATGGCGGTAATCCGCCCGGGGCGCAGGTCAAAATCCACATCCTTCAGAATGGGATGAGACGGGCGATAGCCAAAGGAAACGTGGCGGAAGGAGAGAATGGGAAGCATGAGAGTAGTAAGTGGGAAGTGGAAAGTAGAAAGTGGTTAGTGGGGGCGGGATTGCAGGGAAGCCATGAGAAGCAGGAAGATGAGCGCGCCAAAGAGCGAGGTGAGGATGCCGAGGGGAATTTCGCCCGCCAGGAGGGTGCGGGCGAGGTTGTCGCAGAGCATGGTGAAGATGCCGCCGAGCAGGATGGCAGCGGGCAGGCTGAAGCGGGCATCGGCGCGGAAGAGGCGGCGGGCGATGTGCGGGATGATGAGTCCCACCCAGCCGACCATGCCGCTGACCGCGATGAGGGCGGCGGTGGGCAGAACGGCGGCAAAAATGAGCAGGAGCCGCTCGCGCCCAGCCGGGATGCCGAGCGAAAAGGCGGTTTGTTCTTCGAGGGCGAGGATGTTCAGCCGCCAGCGGAAGAGGAAAAGGATGGTCAGCCCGACGAGAACGGCGGGCAGGATGGAAAGCAGTTTGCCCCAGGTCAGGCTTGCCAATCCGCCGAGCAGCCAGAAGGTGATTTCGGGTAGTTGGGTAAGCGGATCGGCGAGGTATTTGAGCAAGCCCAAACCTGCCGAGAACAGCGCGGAGACCGCAATGCCCGCCAGCACCAGGCGCAGCACCCAGCCGCCGTAACGCAATCGGTGGGCAAGCAGGTAGGAGAAACCCAAGCCTGCCAGGGCAAAAACGGCGGCGCTGGTTTGGGTGATGAGCGCCGAACCGCCCAGGAAGACGATGGAAAATGCCGCGCCAAACGCTGCTCCCTGCGAAACGCCGAGGAAGCCCGGCTCCACCAGCGGGTTGCTGAACAAGAGTTGAAAGACCATGCCTGCCGCCGAGAGCGTCATGCCAAGCAACACGGCAGTGACGAGACGCGGCAGGCGCAGGTTGAACAAAAGTCGTTGAGCAAGTTCATCGCTGGCGAGCCGCTCAAAGGTCACAAAGCCCGGCGCGGGGTAACGTCCCATCAGCGCGGAGAGGAGGAAGATGAGCAGAAGGGCAAAGGCGAGGAGGGTGAGGGAGCGGTTCA
>JBBITF010000066.1:0-12783 GCA_037440925.1 Chloroflexota bacterium | reverse complement strand
AAACGCTTCATCCAGCCCATAAAGCGTCTGATAGAAATTCTGCGCTTCGGCGATGATGTCGAGATTCGGGAGCAGGTCGGGGTGGAGTTTGCCCGCCATCCAGGTCAGACCCAAAATCCAGCGCGGGTCGGGCTGATCCCAAGAATAGAGGTCGGCGGGGAAGGCGTGGAGTTGATTCTCTTTGACGGCGCGGATACCCTGCCAGTTGGGGTCGGCTTTCAGTCCGTCCACTACTTCGGGCGCGGGTTTGAAGTAGGAGATGATGAAAATCTGGTCGGCGTCCCAGGCGGCAATTTGCTCCAGCGTGACCTGAGTCCAGCCTTTGGCGGGGTTGGCATCTGCCCAGACGGGTTCGCCGCCAGCCATTTCTACCATTTGGGTTTGAATCCAGTTCATCGGCGGGACGTTGAAGGCGACATTGCCGTCTTTCTCGGTGTAGTACAACATCAGGACGCGCGGCTTGGGTGCATCTTTGACGGCGGCGGCGACTTCATCCACTTTGGATTGGTAGAAAGCGGCAACTTCGGCGGCGCGGGCTTCATCGCCAAAGACTTTGCCGAAGATGGCGAGGTCGCGGGCGTATTGTTCGGGGGTTTCAAAGTCAATGTAGATGACGGGGATGCCGAGGGCTTCGATGGGCGCGCCGACGCTTTCGGCAAGGTAACTCTTGAGGAGTACCGCATCGGGCTGGATGGCGGCAATTGCTTCTGCGCCCGCATCCCGGTCGAGGACTTGTTTGGCGGCGTAATTCGGGTCAATCAACTGGATGAAGTTGATTCCACCCTGACCGGCGTCTCCCAAAGCGACGATTTTCTCAGAGGCGCCGGGGAAAAGGTAGGCGGCATCGGCGAGCATAAAGACGGCTTTGCCGGTGATGACGATGCGCTGGGGCGCGGCAAGCAGAGTGACGGTTCGATTGAGGGCGTCCACGATGGTGATACCCTCACCCTGTCCCTCTCCCAAAGGGAGAGGGGAGGCATTTGGCACTTCGGTTGCGGGAACGACAGGGGTGTCGCTGGCTTTCGGCACGCTCTCTGACGGGGACGAGCAAGCCGACAACAACAGGGCTAAAAACAGAATGGAGAGGGTAAAGCGTTTCATGATGTGGCTCCAGGAAATAAGGGTAGGCGCAAGTCACAGACTTACGCCACGCTGCGTTACAGGCGCTCGGTGGTCATGGAGACCAACCGCACGCCCATTTGAAGCAGTTGGTGGAAGATGGTGGTTATTGCCAGCACGTCGGCTTGGCGGATGATTTCGGAGGCGCGCTCGGCGGGGATGTCCAACTCGTCCTGCGGATTTTGCTCCAGCACGAGCAGATTCCCCACTTTGGGGCGCAGTTCGGGGACGTAGGGGAAATGCCCTACCATGACGACGGTCTTGCCTGCGCCCAGGCGGGCGAGGACTTCCTTTGAGTGCAGGTCAGTCCACAGGTCGGGGCGGGGCGGAATCAGCGCGTTGACCGCCGCCAGCCCTAGCGAGACTTCGGGCGGGTGCGGCGAATGGACGTATTCCGCTAGTTCGCGGGCGGAGAGTTCGGTCAATGCCCGGCGCGGGCGACAGCGGGGTCGGTGGTGTAGTGATGCGATTCATCGCCGACGGTGGCAGCCAGCCCGCAGCGGGTTTCGCCATCCACTTCGGCGAGGACGGCGGTCCAATACAGCCCCATGTGGATGTCGAGAATCCTGCCATTGGGCAGGGCGGGCAGAAGGCGGTAGAAGAGGGTGGTCATCAGTTATCAGTAAGCAGTGAGCAGTCATCGGTGGTGACGGTGGCGGAAAAGAAAAACGCCGTCTCGTGGAAAGGAGACGGCGCGCGGACACAGCCATATCTCTCCTTTCCAATTTCGCCCCTCTCCCCTCGGGAGAGGGGTTGGGGTGAGGGCGGGGGGCAAAAGCGTTTCCGCTTTTACCTGGTGAGACAAACTGAAGTTTGTCCCACTGTCCTGCCGCCATGCGTTTTCGTTTAGGCGGTCAGGCTTCGGAGATAAGCAGAGTATAACACAAGGACCTTTTATGGGCAAACTGAACCGGATGGAACACGATGGAACAATTCGCCAAACCTGGAGACTTCTTTCCAAACCAAGACTGTCCAGATTACCAAAAGTTACAGATTGTTCAACAGAAGCGAAATATAGTCAAGGCTGGCAAAGCTCGGAAGGGCATCCAGCGGTATCGCTGTAAAACAAGCGGGAAGTATTTTGTGGAAACCAGCGAAACGATCTTCTACCGCAAACGCACGCCCGAACATGAGATTCTGGAGACGTTGGCATTGCTGGCGGAAGGCAATCGCATGAGCAGTCTAACGCGCGTCAAAGGACATAAAGAGGACACCATTCTGAAGTGGCTACGAGAGGCGGCGCGACATACGGCTCTTGAACCTCCTCAGACACTCTCTTAGGGTCTACTTTACACATTGCCGGGCAATTGATTGGTAAAATTGCGTGGATGATGACGAGTCTCGAATGGCTCGAGAAGCGCGTTCTGTTCTTGACCTCCATCCTACTTGCTGCGAGTGGATTGGGACTTTTGTTGATTCCAAGACACTTGGGGGCCATTATGATTGGAAACCTGTCCTTTGGCCTGGGATTTGGTTTGTTTTTTGTGGGGTGGGCTAATCAGGCTTCTATCTTCCTGCACCCTGAGTTGCGCCTCAAGAGGAGCATTTCACTGGTTTCGCTACTGGCGGTAGGCATCCTGGCCTATCTGTACTTGCGAGCGCATTTTTGGACCGAAGGGCTGGTTTTGTTGACCCTGGAAGCGACGCTGGCAGCGCTGTTTTTAGGTGAAGGCAGGCAGGTCGAGGCGCTTAAAGACTTCTTAATTCTAGCGCTGGACATTCTGGCGTTGGTTATTGGGGGCTGCATCTTCTTCCTGCCGGCTGCTTTTAGAGAATATGACATTTCACAAGGATGGCAATTACCTCTTGCGGTTTTCTTTGCGCTAGGAGGAATCTCTGGCATTAGTCAATTCCACTTACAAGGCAAAGCAACGCTCAAGTGGTTGAGCGGCTTGTCTGCTCTTCCCTGGCTGGCCTGGATGGGATGGGGTCTGGCTTCCCTGCATGTCGAGAGCGTGCTGATTGCTTTCCCCATCACCATTTCTCTCTCAGTCACAAATGTGATTCCCTGGCAGGCTTTGAACCTGCCTAAAGACGATTTCATTGGTCGCAAGGCATTGCTGGCTGTGGCCTTGACCGAAACCCTGATGCTCTTTTCACTGACCATTACCGGCGTTGTTACTCGACGATTGGCATGGGAAAGTTCTCTCTCGTTTACCTCTGGGGCGGCTTTCGGTCAAGAGATTGCCTTTCTCTCGATGATACTGGTCAAAGGTCTCATGCTATATGGCCTATTGCTTATTGCAGTTACCTTGAATCGATTGGCAAATGATTTTTCCCTCACCAATATAAAAGAGGTGCCCGCTGAAGAAGATCAATTGCTCAGGGATTGGAATGAATGGATTGCCCGTTCGTTCAAGCCGTTTACTGCCTCTTCTCACAGTTTACAAGGCAAGATGGAAATCCAGGCGGAGCAGATTGCGACCCTGACACAGAAATTGGGACATGAAAAGCGACGTACGGCACAATACAACTTGTTGCTGGAGATGAGTTATCAACTGGAGGCGCAATTAGACCCCCCGGTAGCGGCGCAGATTGCCGTCAATACATTGCAGCGCGCCCTGGATTGTTCGCAGGTGACGGTGTATGACCATGACCTGGAGAAAAAAGAGTTTGCAGTGATGGCCTCGGCAGGGAATTTCTTACCGTCTGGCTACCATCAATCCACATCACAAGGCATATTAGGCCGCGCTTTGCGTTTGCGCAAAACCCAAATCGCAAATAATACGATTGTTGACTCCGATTACATCTCGCTAGAGACTTATCCGGCTCAATCGTTGTGCGTGGTGCCATTGATCCACCATGGACATGTCCGCGCCATGTTGGAAATTGGCGATGTAAAAGCCAACGCTTTCAACAGCAGTGACATCCACTTGGCCGAAAAAGTTGCCAGCGAATTGATGCGCGCCTGGGAGCGTTCCAGTTATCGGCAGCGTCTTACCAACCTGATCAAGGCCGGCGTTTCCCTCTCCCCTCTGCTCGAACCGCAGACAACCATCAAGGAAATTGCTACCATTGCCAGAGATACTTTGCAAGCCAGGTTCGTTTTTGTAATGTTGATTGACCAGGAAGGAAATTTTTCGCGTGTTACCCACGTAGGGCTGGCGCCTCGTTTGCTGCGTTCCCTGACCCAGCGATTGCAAAGCGACGCTACCGTCCAAGCGGCCTTGAACGCTTATGAGCCTTTTCGCATCCGTGACCTGCGCAAATATGGCCGTTCGTCGCGCATCGAAATTGACCATGCCGGCTTGCGCTGTTTGCTGGCCATTCCTATTCGGCTGCATCGTTTGAGTATTGGCGCGATCCTGGCGTTTGGCAAGCAAGGTGAAATCTTTTTTAGTGAAAACGACGAATCATTGGCCGGCCTTTTATCGTCCCAGGCGGCTGCCTCCATTGAGGCCACCTGGTTATACCAGGAATTGCGCAATACGCTCAATTCCACCACCCAACTCTACAACCTGAGCGTCAACATCATCCAATCTGAGGCCTTGGAGGATGCGGCGCGTCATATAGCCGAGACAGCCGCCAAAGTTTCCAGCGCAACGGCATCCGGCATCGTGCTGTTCTCCAAGGAACAGGAAATCGAAACTGAAGTGGAAATTGACGAATACGGGGCGCATCCAGGCGAGAACCATCCAATGGAACTCATCCAACAAACCCTGGAAAGCGGGCAAACCATCCACGTAACGCCCGACCAGGTAGCCGCAACCATCTGCTTCCCCTTGCAAACGCGGCTGCGAAAATATGGCGCTCTCTGGCTCGAAATTCCTAATATTCGTGAGTATTTTGCCAGACACGCTTCCAATATGCAAACGCTGACCAATCAGGCTGCTCTCGCATTGGAACGCTCCATTCTGCTGGCAGAGTCGCAGCAACAAGCCAAAACCATCGAAGCGGCTTTCCAAGAATTGCAATTGTCCTATGATCGCACGCTGACCGCTCTGATGTCGGCGCTGGATGCCCGCGACCGCGAAACCGAGGGCCACAGCGCGCGCGTCAGTGAACTGGCCTGCCGCTTGGGCAAGGAGATGGGGCTGGATGATGCTCAGTTGAAGGCTTTGGAGCGCGGCTCATTACTGCACGACATCGGCAAGATCGGCATCAGCGATACCATCCTGCACAAACCGGCCGCTTTAAACCAAGAAGAATGGGGCATCATGCGCTTACACCCCGACATCGGCGCGCACATCGTGGCAGGGATTCCCTTTCTCGAAGAGACCATACCGGTCATTCGCCATCACCAGGAACGCTGGGATGGAAGCGGCTATCCCAGAGGACTGCGCGGCACAGAGATACCTTTACTGGCGCGCATCTTTGCGGTGGCAGATGTCTTCGACGCCCTCACCAGCGACCGGCCGTACCGCCGCTGGATGCCGTTGGAAGAGGCGCTGGACTATCTAAAAAAGCAAGCCGGTATTTTATTTGACCCCCTGGTGGTATCCAAATTCGAGGCCCTGCTTCGGAGCGGGAAATTAGACGACCTCGGACTCTGACAGGGCCTGGCTGAACACGCGCCTGAAGGCTTCCAATGCTTTCTCCACGCCCGTATCGTCTATCCAATAATGCGTCACCAGGCGGAATCTACGCGCATCCTCTGGGCTGACCAGAACGCCGTATTCTTTCATCTTCTCTGTAACATATTCTGTATCGAAGGGGACGATTTTTGCCAGGTTGAAATACACCATGTTGGTGAAGGGCGAACCCGCGTCCACTTCCAACGCCTGGATTTGCCTCAGACCATCGGCTAATTTCTTGGCCCGGGCGTGATCCTCGCCCAGCCGCCCAATCATATTTTCTATGGCAAAGATGCCTGCCGCCGCGATGATTCCTACCTGGCGCATTCCGCCGCCCAGCATCTTGCGCAAATGACGCGCGCGTTGGATAAAAGCCCGCGTTCCTACAAGCATCGAGCCAATCGGCGCGGCTAATCCTTTGCTCAAGCAAAACATGACCGAATCGGCCGGCTCGACCAGTTCTCTGGCCGAAACGTTTTGCGCAATCGCAGCATTGAAGATGCGCGCTCCGTCAATGTGCAAAGACAGGCCATATTCCCGCGCCAACTCCCCCACCTGGCGCGTATAGGCTGCGCTCAACGGCACCCCACCGCACACATTTTGAGTGTTCTCCAGGCAGATGAGGCGCGTGATGGGGTGATGCACATCCTCGCTGCGGATAGAAGCGCGGATATCGTCCAGGGCCAATGTCCCGTCGTCGCGATTCCGAACCGGGCAGGGATGAATCCCCCCCAGCGCCGACATTCCTCCCACTTCGTTCAAGTAGATATGAGAACGATCGCCCACGATAGCCTCGTCGCCGCGCTGACAATGGGTCAGCAGCGCCAGCAGGTTGCCCATCGTGCCGGATGGAACGAACAGCGCCGCCTCCTTGCCCAGCAATTCTGCCGCCATCTCCTGCAAGCGATTGACGGTGGGATCGTCGCCAAAGACATCGTCGCCCACCTCAGCCTGTGCCATCCGTGCGCGCATTTCTGGCGTCGGCTGGGTCACAGTATCGGAACGCAAGTCTACAATTTGCATCTCGTCTCTCCTTGCCAACCTGTTTACGTGTTTACCTGTCTACGTATTTACCTGTCTACATGTCTACGTGTTTACCTGTCTATGTGCCTACGTATTTACTTTTCCACCCTGCCTCAGCTCCCGCAAAGCAGCCTCCAATTCCTCGGGCAGCGGCGCTTCAAAGGTACGGGCTTGTTTCTCATCTGGCAGGACGATCTTCAATTTGGCCGCGTGTAAGAAATGCCGTTCCAGCGGGATAGATGGCCTGCGGTGACCGTACACTTTATCTCCCGTAATCGGGCAGCCCAGGAAGGCGCAATGCAGGCGAATCTGGTGCGTGCGCCCGGTCAAGGGATGAAAGGCCAGCAAAGTGTGCTTGGCAAAGGATTCCAACGTGCGATATTCCGAAACCGCCTCACGTCCTTTTCCCGGCGGCATGACTGCCATCTTCTTGCGATGACCAGGGTCCCGACCGATAGGGGCCTCTACACGACCGCTGGGCGTTGGCGGACGTCCATCTACCAGCGCCAGATAAGTTTTTTCCACCTTGCGCAAACGGAACTGGTCTTGCAGCCAGCGATGGGCGCGTTCGTTCTTCGCTAGCAGGATCAGGCCAGAGGTGTCCTTGTCCAGGCGGTGGACGACGCCGGGGCGCTCCTCGCCGCCAATGCCTTCGATATCCGGCGCATAGCCCAGCACGGCATGGACCAGGGTGCCGCTTGCATGACCAGCGGCCGGATGTACCACCATGCCGGCCGGTTTGTTGACCACCAGCAGGTTTTCATCCTCGAAGAGAATGTCGAGCGGGATAGGCTCTCCAACAAGTTGTGTCGGCACCGGCGGTGGAATGCTCACTTCCACCGTCATGCCGGCTTCCAGCGTTTGGCCGGCTTTCTTAGCCACAAGGCCGTTGATTTTTACAAAACCTTCTTTGATCAGCCCTTGTAAGCGCGAGCGCGAAAATTCAGGCAACTTCTCAACCAGGAAGTGATCGAGGCGTTCTTCCTGCTCTTTTTGGAACCGAAACAGTTCGATGCGGTCATTCATGTTGCTCCGTAGGGCGCTCCTCTTGCGCAGACGGGTCGTCAAGCGCTTCTTGTTCGTTTTCATCTCCCCGGCGGCCCTGCCTGTCGCGCTGAGCGCGCCTCTCACCCAGCCATACGCCCAGCAACAATACGCCTACGCCTACTGTGATAGCCGAATCGGCAATGTTGAAGACCGGAAATGTGCCTACGGAGATGAAATCCGTGACCTGGCCATCCAGCGTTAAGCGTGAAATCAAGTTGCCGGCTGCGCCTCCCATTTGCATGCCCAACGCCAGGCGCGTCATCCAGTCCTCCGCTCCCACGCGAGAATAGTAATAGATGATGAGCGCAATCACAACAAACGCCAGCACGGTAAAAACCATGCTGCCTCCTTGAAACATTCCAAACGCTGCCCCGCTGTTATGCCAGTGAACCAGGCGCGCATACGGCGTCAACCATTCCAACTCTTTGGGCATCCATTGTTGTGCAAAGGGAATATGCACTCGCACCAGCCATTTTGTCCATTGATCGAGCGCCACAATCAGTGCGGCAACGATGAATAGACTCCACATAGATCCAAAAAAACGCTTCATTACAACCTCTCCGCTTCACTCTTCAATCGAGCCGCCCGATTGTACCAGAGTCCGTCAAGTATACGCGCGGCACGCGCGTGTTGATGTTGGTTAAGATTTCATAAGGGATGGTATCTGCCCATTCTGCCAGTTCTTCTACCCGGATTTGCTCACCGTTCTGCGCTTTGCCAATCAGCACGACTTCATCGCCGTTGAAGGCCGAATCCTGCTCGATGTTGACCATAATCTGGTCCATGCACACCCGCCCGACTTGCGGATAGCGTTTGCCATGGATGACTACCTGGGCCCGGTTGGACATTCTGCGAAAATAGCCGTCGCCATATCCGACCGGCACGGTCACAATGCGCACATCATGGTCAGATTGCCAGGTAGAGCCGTAACTGACAGGACGCCCTGCTTTCGTCACTTTGAAATACACTACCCGCGACTTCCAGGCCAGGGCCGGTTCGACCTGCACGGTGCGCCGCGCCTCGCGCGAGGGATAGACGCCGTAGAGCAAAATGCCCGGCCGTACCATATCAAAATAAGATTCGGGCAATTGCAAAATGCCGCCAGAATTGGCCATATGGCGAATGGGCGTGGGCAGGCTGTGTTTCTCATAGAAACGCAGCACCTCATTAAAACGTTCCAATTGCAGCCGCGCGTGAGTAAGGTCGGCTGCATCTGCATTGGCAAAGTGCGAATAGATGCCCTCTACTTCGACATGCTTGCATCGTAACGCGGTTTCTTGTAAAGTATGCGCATTGTAATCATGCACACCGATGCGCTCCATACCCGTATCTATCTTCAAATGGACTTTGGCCTTTTTCCTGGCTGCTGCCGCCGCCTGGTCTATCTGCTCCAAGCGTTCCACAGACGGAGCCGTGAGCGTCAAATCATGTTCGATATAAGCCGGAATCTGATTGCCCCAGATACCGCCTAGCACCAAGATAGGTGTCTGCACGCCACTTTGCCGCAACAGGATGCCCTCTTCTAGCACTGCCACGCCAATGTAATCTGCCCGCGAATCGAGATGTTTGGCGACCTCGACCAAGCCATGCCCATAAGCATTGGCCTTGATGACAATCAAAATTTTTGCCGGAGAGACTTTTTTTCGAATGGCTTGCAGATTGCGTTCCAGCTGGGAAAGATTGACTTCTACAAACGTAGAACGCAAGCCGTTGTGGGTAGCAATCGTGGGTTGGTTAATGGTCATGGTTAATGGTGATGGTTAATGGTGGTAGCAACATTTTACTCGACTGTGGGCGGATGCCGCCACAATGAGGCAAGCAGTTTGAAATCGTCAGGGCGGCAGCGAGGGATGAAGACTCTTATCAAACTCACATAATACCCTCAAAGGTTACCCATTATAATCACAATTACACTGCAAAAAGTGGAAAATCGAACCGTTGCCGCTTAGGGCATGATCCCCTTTCGGGAAGAATAAGATACGTAGAGACCAATGTATGAAAGAACTCCCCGTGCCTTTGCGGTTAAACTTGAAAGTCTTTGCGGTGTATGGAATTCAGACGATCGAATAAAGGAAAAGAAATGAAAATAGTGACCGACTGCGCGGCTGACTTGACCCCCGAAGAACGCGACCAACTTGGAATCGTGGAAGCCCCGCTCTACATCCAGTTCCCCGAAGGCGAGGTCAACTCTGCCGATCTTACGGCCGACGAATTCTACAACCGGTTGGAGGCCATGCGCCCGGCTATCCCGTCCACGGCGCAGCCTTCCAGCGGCCTGTTTGCCAGCCTGTACCAGAAACTGGCTGAGACCAGCAAGAACATCCTCTCGATCCATGTCTCGTCTGGGTTGAGCGGCACCCTCAATTCGGCGCGCGTTGGCGCCGAACAGGTCAAAGATGCGGCGGTCAACGTGCTAGACTCGATGACGCTCTCCGGCGGGCAACGCTTCCAGGTGTTGGCGGCGGCCTGGGCGATCAGAGCAGGTTGGGGCGTGGATGCGATCCGCGAGCGGCTGTCCGCCATCCGCGAGCAGACCGAAGTCATCTACACGCTCGAAACGCTGGAATACCTGGCGCGCGGGGGGCGCATCGGGCGCGTGCAGGCGTTGATGGGTCTGGCGCTCAAGATCAAACCCATCATCCGCGTAGAACGCGCCGACGGCAAGTACAGCACCGTCAGCAAGAGCCGCACCATCCCGCAGGCGCTGGAAACCATCACCGCCTACTTGCAGGAGATGTACAAAGATACCCCGATGTGGATCACCGTGCTGCATGGCCGCTTTCATGATGGCGCCGACATGCTCTCGAAGATGCTCTCCGAGCGACTGAACGCAGCCCGACTTGAGGTCATGCGCATCTCGCCTGTGCTGGGCGTGCATACCGGGCCGGGCATCGTCGGCGCTGCGGTGGTGCCAATCAAGTTGATGGAAGGCATCGAGTAGGGCTACCGTTTTGCCCGCAATTGCACTGCGGGCGACCGGTCAAGAGGAATCCAAAATTTCAGCCAGTCGTCTCCCTCGCGCAAGGTAAACTCCATCCCTGCTTTCAGAGATTGGAACAACGAGGGAGTGTCCGTTTCCCCAAGCTCAACGGGAAATGTGCGCATTTGCCCATATAGACGGGTGCGGAACGCTTCCAACCACGCCTGAACCTGCTTGCCCCGTTCGGCGTTGACCGTGACGATGGGCCACACCCGCCGCGCCGGCCCACGTAGTAATAGCCAGCGCAGCGTCTGACGGACATCGAAGTCCATACGTTCCATATTTTCCAGGTTATCCAGCAAAAGCAGTACCGATTGTTGCTTGCCTTTGTTGGAATGCGCCCAGCCTGCCAGCGAATACAGGAAATCCATAGCGGTGTTGTGATAGACCGGAAAGATGCCGGCACACTGCGGCAGGTCGGCAAAGCCTGGCCATTCATCGGGATAAGCGGTTAACACACCAAACTGTGTCTCTTGGGCAGGGTGCATCATGGCCGCGGCGGCCGCGATCATTTGCAAGAAAGCCGTCTTGCCGGCCCCTGGGTCCGCAGCCAACAACAATGGGCCAGGGGCAGAATCATGCAGGTTCAACAACACGGGCAGCCCGTCGGAGGCAAGGCCCAGGAACAACGCTTCGCGCGGCATAGGGCCGATTTCACTCAGCACTTGCTCCAAAGACGGTATAGCCGGCACAGGGACAAGCCCGCCGGCTATAAGCAAGGCGCGTTGAACAGCCATCTCTGGCTGTAATTCGGCCAGCGCTTCTAATGCGAGAGAGTACTTTCGGTTGGCAGTAGACATGAATTCTCTGGTTTGATTAGAACATACGTTCTTGTTTTTGTCAATGGCGATTGCATTGCAAAAACGAGACCTTCGCGGGTCTCGTTTCGTTTTAACTCAAACTTCACCGCAAAAATTCACCGCCGAGACGCCGAAAGCGCAGCGTTTTACCATAAAAAAGGCGACTCACGCTGGGGCGGCGCGATGTAGGACAAGTCTTTAGACTTGTCCTACTGTGTACGCGCCCCCTAGCCCCCCAAGGCGATTCAGAGTCTCAGAGTCCAGAAAATCAGAGTTCAGATTTAACGACAACCACCCGAAAACCCAGAAGCGGCTTCGTCTTCGCGGCCATCGTCCGCCCGATACGGGTAGGATTTGTAAAGCGAATGGGGCCATTCCAGACGTTGCCGGCCATGTCAGCGCAGCCATAGGGGCTGTCGCCGCGCGGGGAAAACTGCCCTACGGGGGTGGTACCTTCGCTAAACCCATTGCTATTGGCGCGCGTTGGGTCGAAGACATTGCCCAGGGATATTCCCCCAGCCATCGGTCCCACGCGCGGCTTTCTCCCATTCGGCCTCGGTCGGCAAGCGGAAGGTGTATCCGGCGGGCAATTCGTGGCCGAAAGTATCGTTCAGCCACATGCAAAACACCATGGCGTGATTCCAGGCGACATTCACCACCGGATGATCCTTTATTCTCGCCCAGTTCTCCACCGGATGCCTGGCATTCAAGGCGCAACGAATTCGTTATGTTGCGCGTTTGTCACCGGAAAACGGCCGATCCAGTAATCGTAGGGGATATCAATTTCGCCTTTCGGTTTTTCGTATCGTCTGCCGTTCCGCCCATGATGAATTTTCCCTTCGGCACGCGGACGAATTTCAGCCCGGCCAACGTATAGACTTCCAATTTACGCTGACCAATCGTTGGGATCGAGCCGCTGCTCCTCAACGGCAGTTTGACCGCTTCGAGGCGCTGTGCTGTGGCTGCAGGGGGAGTCAGGCTGGCGCCCACATTCCTGGCGCGGATCTGCAGCGAGAGCATCAGCATTTGGTAACCGCCTTCATAGTCTTCAAAAAGGCGGTAGAGTTCGCGCACTTTGGGTTTATCTTCTTTAGCATGGCAGAGAAATACTTTGAGTGGTCGTGGTTCAGGCATGAGATGTTCCCCGGATAGCGGATTTTTCTAATCATACAAAAAATTTTTCATTTCTTCCAAAGCCGCACGATCACATTCAACAGGATCGTCAACACTACCGAGACCAAAATTGAACTGGCGAGCGGAAAGTAAAACGAGAACCCCTCGCGTTCGATGCGGATGTCGC
>JBBITF010000065.1:7939-15912 GCA_037440925.1 Chloroflexota bacterium | reverse complement strand
GGCTGAAGCGATAGCCGTTCAATGTGAACGAATGCGTCCACCCGCCTGGACGGTCATGCTGTTCGAGAACCAGCACCTTCTTGCCCGCGCGCGCCAATGCGACAGCGGCGGTCAACCCTCCCGCGCCCGAACCGATGACGATGATGTCGTAGTCTGTCATGCTTTCCTCCAACGAAAAGACCATCGAAAGTGCAAGCCAAAATCCCCGCATGCCTGACGCCGTAATCACTTTTCATACACACAATCCCTGCTTGCCTGCAAAATTATACCCCGAGAGCAAGTATAATCAGCCCATGCCCGATCTCTTCGATCATGCCATGCGCGAACGCATGAAAAACGAGGCTCCGCTGGCTGCGCGGATGCGTCCCCGCACGCTGGAGGAATTCATTGGACAAGAACACATCGTTGGCGAGGGCAAATTGCTGCGGCGCGCCATCGAAGCCGACAAACTCTTTTCGTCCATTATCCTGTGGGGCCCGCCCGGCACCGGCAAGACCACGCTGGCGCACATCATCGCGAATCATACCCGCAGTCACTTTGTCACCATTTCGGCCATTCTAGCGGGCAAAAGCGACCTGCGCAACATCATCGAAGAAGCGCTCGAACGCCGCCGTCTGCACAACACCCGCACCATCCTGTTTGTAGATGAAGTCCACCGCTGGAACAAAGCCCAGCAGGATGCGCTCCTGCCGCACATCGAGGCTGGCGTTATCACCTTCATCGGCGCCACCACCGAAAATCCCTACTTCGAGGTCATCGGCGCGCTCATCTCGCGCTCGCGCGTCTTCCAACTGCGCTGGCTGAACCAAGACGAGACTCGCATCCTGCTGGAACGCGCCCTGGCGGACAAGGAACGCGGCTATGGGACGCGCCGCATCATCCTGGACCCCGAGGCTTGCTCCCATTTCACCGAAGTGGCCGGCGGCGACGCGCGCAACGCCCTCAACGCCCTCGAACTAGCGGTCGAGTCCACGCCGCCGGATGCCGACGGCGTCATCCACATTACGCTCGACGTAGCACAAGAGTCCATCCAGCGCCGCGCAGTGCTGTACGACAAAGACGGCGACGCGCACTACGACACCATCTCGGCCTTCATCAAATCCGTGCGCGGCTCTGACCCAGACGCGGCGCTGTACTGGCTGGCAAAAATGCTCTACGCCGGCGAAGACCCGCGCTTCATCCTGCGCCGCCTGATCATCCTGGCGGGTGAAGACATCGGCCTGGCCGACCCGATGGGTTTGGTAGTAGCGGCTTCAGCCGCTTCTGCTTTCGATTACATTGGCCTGCCGGAGGGCATTTACCCCATCGTCGAAGCCACCTTGTACCTTGCCACGGCGCCCAAGTCCAACAGCGCCGGGGCCTACTTCAAGGCCATGAAGAAACTCGAAGAAGAGGGCCAAGTCTCCGTGCCGCGCCACCTGCAAGACGCCAACCGCGACGCGGTTACCGGCCAGGGCAAGGACTACGTCTACCCGCACGACTTCGAGGGGCATTACATCCCGCAGCAGTACCTTCCCAAACGCTTGCTGGGCACCTACTTCTACCAGCCGTCGCAAGAGGGCTACGAGGCGCAGATCAACGCCCGGCTGGAGAAATGGCGCGAGGCCCAGAGACAGGCCCTGGGCATCGAAAGACGCGAGGTCCCGCCCAACCTATCGCAAGAAGAAATCAATGCTCTCAAGCGAAGCATCTAGTAACCGGAACACCCTTTATGACATCATTCCTCTCTTATGCCAAGCGAATCCACCTCAATGAAAAGAGCGTTCCATGGGTCCTGTTGGCGGTCTGCATCCTGGCCTTCGGGCTGATGACGCCAAAACTAGGCTACTACCAGGACGATTGGAACGTGGTCTATTACCATTATCGCTATGGGCCAAGCGGCATCCTGGAATTAATGCAATACGATGGCCGTCCGTTCGCTTCATGGATTTACATCACCGGTTTTGCTTTGCTGGGGTACCAACCGTTGGCCTGGCAAATTGCCGCTCTACTCATGCGCTGGTTGAGTGTGGTCACGGCCTGGGGCATCTTCCGCGCACTGTGGCCCAAAGCCGGCTGGCAAAATTTCACGGCTACACTGCTGTTTGCCCTCTACCCGTTCTTCGTCCTGCAACCACTGGCGGCTACCTTCATTCATCACTGGACGGGTTACTTCCTGTTTGGGCTGTCCATCTTCTTCATGCTCCGGTCGCTCAAGAAACGTTACTGGCTGTATACTCTCCTGGCGATGACCGCCCAGGCGCTACACCTGTTCACGCTCGAATTCTATGCCGGCATTGATCTGCTGCGCCCAATATTGATTTGGATAGCGCTGGACGTTTCTACAAAAGAGACGTTCAAAGAGAAACTCAAACCGAGTCTGCGGCTGTGGCTGCCTTACCTGGCTATTTTCATCTTTTACTTCATCTGGCGCGGCTTTCTCTATCATGCCGCTGCAGAAGGGCGCAACGAACCGGTTGGATTGACCGCGTTGCTGAACGACCCCGTAGCAACGATTGCCTCCACAATTCTCACCGCTCTTCCCGACTTGGCACTGGTGTTGGTCTCCTCTTGGAACAAACTCCTCGACCCCTCCGCGCTCGAACTGAGACTTTCCATCAACCGCTATGCGCTGCTGGCAGGTCTGGCCGGCGGTTGCGGCTTGTTCTGGTTCTTCTCGCGCCAAAACGATTGGACATTGGTCGAGGAAATGCCGGACGCTGTTTCCCCTGCCCGGCAAATGCTCGCGGTAGGAGGAATTGCCCTTTTGCTGGGGCTGCTGCCGGTCTACGCGGCCGGCTACGAAATCCACACCAAACTGCCGCCCTGGAACAGCCGTTTCAGTTTAGGGACATTGTTGGGCGCAGCGTTGTTCGTCACGGCACTGATAGATATAATCGTCAAGGTGCCGCGCACGCGCTGGGTTATCATTTCTGTGTTGGCTGGCCTGCTGTTCGGCTGGCACTTGCGCTACACCAACGATTTTCGCTGGGCGTGGGCCAAGCAGGTCAATTTCTACCGGCAGTTGTACCTGCGCGCTCCCTCCATCCAGCCAGGGACAGCCATCCTGTCCGAAGATGAATTCCTGATGTTCATGGGGACGTACCCAATTTCCTTCGGCATCAATACCATCTATAATCAGCCAGGGGAGACTGACTCGAAAGAAATGGACCTCTGGTATCTGCCCCTGGTTGAATTCAACAATAATCTGGAAGCGCATCTGAACGGCGAGCCTTTCTCCGATCGCCGCGCTTCGGTCACATTCCAGGGAGAACCGGGTGGCTCGATCGTCATTTCCTTCGATCCAGGCCTGGATCAATGTCTGTGGGTGATGCGTCCCGAATATGCCCAGGCGAAATTCCTATCTCCCACCCTGCGGCAATTATCTACCATCTCGCATATCGAGCGCATCGGGCAAAGCCCCCAAAGCGAAGAAAATTTCCTGACAAAGTATCTTTATACTCATCCTGAACAGGACTGGTGCTATTACTACACGAAAGCCGACCTGGCGGCGCAATACCAGCAATGGGACGAAGTGACTCGCCTGTGGGATCTGGCAAAGCAGGCTGACCTGAAACCCGGTCACGGTTTCGAGTATCTGCCTTTCATCGAAGCCCACGCGCAGCAGGGAGATTGGGAGATTGCCAGTGAAATGACCATCACAGCGCAAAAAACTGCGCAGGGCATCAGCCCTCTGCTATGCGCAACATGGGGCCGCATCCAAGCCAACACGCCCGATTCCCCCCAAAAAGCGCAGGCGTTTCAGGCTGTTTCCGAAAAGTTGAAATGCAATCAAACAAACGAGTAACCCGAAAAACGCCCCGAAGGTATTGCTCCCTTCGGGGCATGGCCGTTACTCGCCAGGCATCGGCGGATATGTCCCCTCTGCCAGCGGCCAATCGCCGATGTGTATGCCAAAGGTGTCCTCGCCGGGCAACACCGTCACCGGCGCCAGGGAATGATCGGTGCAGTTCGCCTCCGCGCCGCAGACAATGTACTGAGTATAGCCGCCGGCCAAGCCAGGTGGGAAACCGTCACCTCCCAGGCTATAGGCTACCACTTGATACTCCCCCGGCGGCAGGTCTTCCAGCCGAAAGATGTTCTGGTTGAGAACAGTGTCTACAAAATAGACTTGTTTGGTTTGCATGTTGAAAGCGGTCACACGCATAGCAGGCAGGCCTTCGGCCGGGTAGCCGAGTGTACCGGTGATGGAACCCGGCGCAGAGGAGGTTGTCAAAACAGGCGGCTGCGCAGTTCCCTGGCCTGATTGCCCTTCTTCCTGTACAGGCGTGGACGCCGGCGCACAAGAAACCAGCGATACAATCAGAATCAGGTTTAGCAGGATTGTCCTTCCCATAGGCTCCTTCCTTGCAAAAAAGAGGGGCGATATAAACATCTACCCTCTCCAGGTAACTTCCAAAAGGTATGTCCTCTCAAGAAAGCGGGGCGCAGAGCGCTGGGCTAACATTATAGCCGTAGGCGGTCAGCCTGTGCCTCACCAATTTGTCCTAACGCTTCCAGCAAACGCTGCGGCCAGTCGGGAGTTCGGTCGAGCGACAGCCAGTACACGCCCTTCCCGCCACGCAAAGCAGGGCCGAGGTCCGGCAGACGAGGCGTAGAATCCTGCCGTGACGAGGGAGGATAGCGCAGAGCGATTTTGCCGCCTTCGATGCTGATAGAAGCCAATCCAATCCGCTCAGCGCGCAATTTGACGCGCATCTGGTACAGCAGGTTCGTCAACATTTCGGGCAGAGGGCCAAAGCGGTCCTCGAATTCAGACGTCAACGCCTCGATTTCACGCTCATCGCGCAGGTCGGCAATGCGGCGATAGAGGCGCAAGCGTAAATCTTGGGCAGGGATGTACTCAGAGGGAATGCCTACCGCCAGAGGCAAATCTACATGGACAGGCATCGAAACAGGCCGAAAGTCGAAAGACGAAAGGTCGGAAGGCTGTTGCACAGTCTTGGAGCCTCGAAACCTTAAATGACGCACAGCATCCGCAAGCAAGCGTGTGTATAAGTGAAAACCGACGGCCTGTATGAAACCATGCTGGCGCGTACCCAGCAAGTCGCCTGCGCCGCGAATTTCCAGGTCGCGCATGGCGATCGAGTAGCCTGCGCCCAATTGGGTGTTTTCGGCAATGACTTCGAGGCGTTGTTGACCTTCGAGGGTGGGAGGTAATTTGCGGTGACGGAAGAAATAGGCATAGGCGCGCATGGCGCCGCGCCCCACGCGACCGCGCAATTGATAGAGTTGCGCCAGGCCAAAGGTATCGGCCCGGTCTACAATGAGGGTGTTGGCATTGGGAATGTCGAGGCCGGATTCGATGATGGACGTAGAAAGCAAAACGTCAATTTCGCCGCCTGTAAAACGGCGCATGACATCGGCCAACTGATTTTCGGGCATCTGTCCATGTGCAATCGCTACGCGGGCTTCAGGCACGAGGTTATTGAGGTGAGCGCGCATGGCTTCGATAGTATGCACGCGGTTATGGACAAAGAAAACTTGCCCACCGCGTTCCAATTCGCGCAGGATAGCCTGACGCACCAATTTAGGCGAGTAAGGACCGACATGCGTAATGATGGGCAAACGCTCCTCGGGCGGGGTGTTCAAGTTGGAAATGTCGCGCACACCGGTTAGAGCCATGTAGAGGGTGCGGGGGATGGGCGTGGCCGTCAGAGTCAGCACATCTACTTCGGTGCGCAATTTCTTAAAGTGTTCCTTGTGGGTCACACCAAAGCGTTGTTCCTCATCAATGATCACCAGCCCTAAATCCTTGAATTGCACATCGGAAGAAATCAGGCGGTGAGTACCGATGAGAATGTCCACCTCCCCACGCGCCAGGCGGCGCAAGATGTCACTTTGTTCGCGCGGCGAACGAAAACGAGACAGCATTTCGACGTTGACAGGAAAGGCAGCCAGGCGTTGGCAAAAAGTCTCGTAGTGTTGCTGGGCCAGCACCGTCGTAGGCACTAAAATTGCCGCCTGACGTCCATCCATAACGGCTTTGAAAGCCGCTCGCAGGGCCACCTCGGTCTTGCCGTAGCCCACATCGCCGCACAGCAAACGGTCCATGGGGCGCGGGCGTTCCATGTCGCGCTTGATTTCACTTAACGCGCGTATCTGGTCTTCCGTTTCAACGTAGGGAAAAGAATCCTCAAGTTCCTTCTGCCACGAGGAATCAGGAGAAAACGCATACCCCTGGATGACCTGCCGGCGCGCATACAAATCAAGCAACTCAGCCGCCACTTGCTTGACCGCTTCCTTAACGCGGTTCTTCTTCTCGTGCCAAACATGGCTGCCTAACTGATCTAGAGAGGGAAGTCCGCCATCTGAGCCAACGTAACGGCTCAGGCGGTCGGCTTGGTGGACAGGGACGTAGAGCGTGTCGCCGCCTTCATATTCCACTGCCAAGAATTCGCGCTCATAGCCTTCCAGATAACGCCGCACCAAGCCAACATAGCGGCCAATGCCATGATCAATGTGAACGACATAATCGCCCGGCAATAAGTCGGCGTAGTAGGCTTCGGGCGCTTCGGCCACCTGGCGCGGACGCTGGCGCGGCGCCGGACGTTCCCAGCCAAAAATTTCGGAGTCAGTAATGAGATGAATAGAGAGTAGAGAGTAGTCATTTTTCAGCACAAAACCTTCCGAGAGAGACGTCTCGATGAAAACAAGGCTATTCTCTACACCCTGCTCTCTACTCTCTACTCTCTGTTCTCTACTCTCTACTCTCTTCTCTCTACTCTCTTTCCACAACTCCTGCAAGCGCGTAGATTGGCGCGATACAACGATCGCCTGTTCTCCACGCTCTACAATACCAGTCAGGTATTCGATGAACGGCTTGAGCCGCCCGCCAAAACGCTCGTCGTGGTCGAAGTGGGAGGCAAGATTGCCCTCACCCCTGGCCTCTCTCCCTGAGGGAGAGGGGAGGGATTCTCCTGCGCTGGAATGTCCCAACTCCAGCCAGGAATGCTGGCTCAGGC
This sequence comes from Chloroflexota bacterium, assembly GCA_037440925.1. Taxonomy (GTDB): domain Bacteria; phylum Chloroflexota; class Anaerolineae; order Anaerolineales; family Villigracilaceae; genus JAABUE01. The sequence goes on along the minus strand of JBBITF010000065.1, from coordinate 8,947 downwards.
TGTCTTCCAGCTCGGACCAAGTCAGGTAGGGGATGGGGAAATTGTCTGCCAGGATGCCTTCCAGGATGCTGTCCTGCCGGAACTTGACGGCCTGCTCCTCGACTTCGTTGATGACTGCCTCGACCAGGGAAATGTCGTCTACCAGCACGAGCGCCCTGTGCGGAAGGTAGTCCAGCAGGGTGGCCGGGGCGTTGTGCAGGAGCGGGATGTGGAATTCGGACAGGTCGGGGTGATCTGACAGGTCTAATTGGTCCGGCTGGAGGAACTCGCGGGCCGGCGTAATCAGCAAGGAATCCAGTTTCTCAATTGTGCGTTGGACAGCCGGGTCGAAGCGGCGGATGGACTCAATCTCATCTCCAAAGAAATCCAGGCGGGCGGGAAAGGGTTCGGCAGGCGGCCAGATGTCAAGCAACCCGCCGCGATGTGAAAACTGGCCGCACTCTAGCACTGTGTCTACACGCTGGTAGCCGGCAGCGGCCCACGAGCGTAACAACAACTCTGGCTGGACGGTTTGACCGGCTACCAGCCGCTTACAAGCCTTGAGATAATCCCGGCGCGGCAGGGTGCGCGTCATCAGCGAACGCGCCGAGGTAACGATCACCGGCGATGTTTTGGGCTTTTCTAAAAATGGCAAATGATATTGCGCCAACGCCGTCAACGCCGCCAGCCGTTCTCGGCGCGTCGTCACGCCCCACGCTGCTTGCTCATAGAACAAGGGGTTGGGTTCGGCAAAATGGTAACGCGGCGCATCTGCCAGCCAAAAGCCTAATTCGTCGAACAGCGCCAAGGCGTGATCGGCGCGGTCGGTGACCAGCAGGATCGGGCAAGCAAGGTCCTCGCGCAGGGCTGCCAGCAAGGGTAATCGCACTGCGCGCGGCAAGCCAAGCCCCTTGCATTTGACCTGGGCGGCTAGCGCCTCGATCAACTGGGCATAGGCCGGTAAACGCTTGATGGCCTCCAGGATCACCTGCATACCAAATTCCCTTTACGTTTCACGTTTCACGCTTT
>JBBITF010000065.1:1232-7839 GCA_037440925.1 Chloroflexota bacterium | reverse complement strand
CGTTTCACGTTTCACGCTTTACGTTTCACGTTTCACGCCTCACATTGAACTGGTTCATTGCCGCATCCAATCCCTCCGTGACGAAGACCAGTGCCGCCTCAGCCGCGCGCCCCAATGTTTCGGAGAGCATCACCAGGTCAGAGGAGGGAAAATCTTGCAAGACGTAATCGGCCGGGTCCATGCGGCCAGGCGGCCGGCCAATGCCGATGCGCAGGCGGGGGAAGTCCTTCGAGCCGAGATGCTCGATGATAGAAGCGATGCCTTTCTGTCCGCCTGCTCCGCCCCCCGGACGAATGCGAATGACGCCGAACGGAAGGTCGAGGTCGTCGTGCGCCACCATGACATTTTCCAGGGGCAGTTTGTAGAAGCGCGCCAATCCTCCTACCGCCTGACCCGATAGGTTCATGTAGGTCTGGGGCTTAGCCAGGATAATTTTGTTCCCCTGATAAGCAGCAAAAGCCACCAATGCCTTAGATTGCAGGCGGTTCAGGCGCACATCGAGAAGCACACACAACCGGTCTATCAGCATAAAGCCGACATTATGGCGATTGTCTTTGTATTCGCGGCCTGGATTGCCAAGGCCAACCAGCAGGAAAGTGTCTTCAGTCATGCGGCTGTTTCAATTGCGACGTAGACGTAAGAGCAGGCCCAACGCCAGGAAGAGCGCCAGAGACAGCAAAGCGCCCCGTCTCAACGCGCTGTAGATAGAAGGAACGCTCAGGCTGGCAGGATTAACGGGTAAAGGTGGGGGCGTAGGGTATGTTGGGGCAACGAGAGCAGGCACAGGCGTGGAAAGAAGCGCGGTAGGGACGACAATACCGGGGAAGGGCGTCTCTGTCGGAGTCAAGGTCGAAGTCGGCATAGCAGTATAATTGCGTACATGCAAAGCGGTCACAATCGTCTCCTGCATCGAACCATCCAATAACCAGGCGCGCAAACGCAGGTTGTAATCGCCATCCGTCAAAGCGCTCGTATCCCAAACGCCTAATTCACCTGCTGAGACAACGTTGCTGCTGGTTTGGAGAATGAACCAGGTGCCGGTTGGGTCGTCTTGGTAAGCAAACGCCAATTCATAATACGAAAACCCCAGCAGGTCAACCGAGCCAGTGATGACCGTCAACCCTTGTATCACCTGCCCGCTTTGCGGAGCAGTAATAGAGAGGCCAGCCGCGCCCTGCGCTAAAACAGAATCGCAGACAAACGCAGATGAACACAGTCCTATCAAGACAAGGAGGGTGAGAAACGCTGGCCTGATGGCGGTCATTCTTGCACGGTCTCTCTTCCCCACAATACTTGAGCCAACTGTTGCACCTGGCGGCGCTGCTCAGCGGTCAAATCGAGAAAAGGAGAGTTCTCGTCGGTAGTATCACAATTCTCCACAATCAAAACTTTAGCATCCTGGCTAAAAGTATGCGAGTGCCACACGCCCCGCTTGACGTTGTAGAGATGGAACGGCTGCATATCCTCGGCAAAGACGCGCCCGGCGTCGTCCACCAGGAACAAAATGCAGCGCCCGTTCAATAAGACGAAGATTTCATCCGTCTCATCGTGCCGCTGAACACAGACGATCTTTTCGGGGACCAGGTCGGGGGTGTAATTCATCAGCGCCACGCGCCAAGCGCCAAAGTCTACTTGGGGCAGGTAGCCGGGGCCGTCGTAGGCGTGGATTTCGAGCAGGGAAGAGGGAGGCGTTTCCATGGCCTTATTTTACGATAAAATACAACCCATGACCGACCCTGCTTCCTCAAAACTACCTGTCGTCGTCTTCGCCTGCCGGGTCTTCCAGAACTGGCTGGAACACCTGCTGCCAGAACGGCTAGGCGCAAACGTCACCTTCTTCGATTACGCCCTGCACCGCGTCCCCAAGAACCTGCGCCAAACCCTACAGGACGCGCTGGACGGGCTCAACCAACCCAGTTTGGTCATGCTCGGATATGGGTTATGCGGCAACGGTCTGCATGGCATTCAGGCCGGCCGACACACCCTGCTCATTCCGCGCACCGACGATTGCATTGCCATCCTGCTGGGTTCCTATCAGGCTTACCGGCGCGAATTCGACAAGGAACCGGCCACCTATTACCTCTCCAAAGGCTGGCTGGAGGGCGGCAGCACCCCATTGCAAGAACATCGCGAAATGGTCGAAAAATACGGGCAGAAAAAGGCCGAATGGCTGATGGACTACCAGTACCACAATTACAAACGGCTGGCACTGGTTGTGCAAACCGCAAAAGACCTGGAGACTTACCGCCCAGCCGCGCTGGAAGTGGCGAAGTACTGCGAACGTTGGGGACTGCGCTACGAAGAACTCATCGGCACAGACGACATGCTGAGGCGCCTCATCGAAATCGCCGCCCAACTCGACCAGGCAGACGGGGACTTCCTGGTGGTGCCGCCCGGCGGAACGCTGATGCAGACGATGTTTTTCCGCTGAGGGAGACGCGCGCCTCAGCCTACCCTTTCCCTTGCTTCCGCTGCGAGGAGGATTTCCTCGACCCTGGCCTGGACGCCCTCCGGCAGGGGCAGTGGCTGGTGCTCGGCCAGGACCTTGCGAGCCTTGGCCATCGCAAGGGTCTCGGTGGTAGGTTTTCCATTTTCGCTCCAACGGTTGAATGGACTGCGGTCCAAAACCGACGGCACCCAGGCCTCTTTCCGGCTCAACGAAGCGGATTTTGCCTGGTTGATGAACGTCCCGCCTGGGCCGACTTTTTCGATCAAGTCAAGCATGATGGTTTCGCGGCTGACCTGCACGCCGCGCATCACCCGCGCCGCCATGCCGATGATCTCGTCTACCAACACCAAATACGCCAGCGATCCGATGTCTGCACAATCCAGAAAACCGACATCATGGACGAGCGACGCGCCGCTCAAGGCCGAGAGCATCACCTGAAGGGCGGCCTCCGCGCCGGCCTGAGCGTCCACGCACTTGGCTTCGGAAGCGCCGGCCGTACCCATGAACGGCAGGCCGAGATAGCGCGCCAGGTCCACCGCCGCCGCAGAATGCAGGCTGGCCTCCGGCGAGCCATAAGCCGGACGCGCCGTGCGCAAATCCATCATCGAGGGCAGGCCGCCAATGGCCATAGGCGCACCGGGGACGTGAGTCTGCACAACGGTCAGGGCCGCCAATGCAGCGGCAAGGTACAACGTCAACGCCGCCGCGCCCGTGAAAGGCGATTCCAAACCCACCGTTGGCCCGCCCAGGCAAACAGACGGGATGCCGCGCTCAGCAGCCAGTATCAGGTTTGCCAGCGGCGCCTCGGCCAGTTTCAGCGGCGATTCGTAGGTGGTAAAGTAGGCAAAGATTGGCTTCTGACGCAGGGCTGCCTCTCCTCCGGCCGCAGCAACCGCCATATCGTAAATATCGCAAAAAGCGGCAGGCGTATTGGCCCAGGCGATGATCGGCTTGGAGGTGTTTGCCATCTCCTCGGCAAATTCATAGACAGAGGCCAGCGACGGCGTGACATCATCGAACAGGCTCAAACCCATGACGTAATCAATATTGGGCAGCGCGTCGCACACTTTAGCAACCATGCCGGCATCGCCGCGGCGGGCCTTTCGGCGTTCCCCGGTTTGCGGGTCAATAAAATAGGTGCAGGTGGGGCCAGGACCAAAATGCACCCGGCCAAGCGTCACGCGCATCTCGTGTTTCCCATCTCGCCCCCAAACGGTGTACTCATGCGGCGCAGCGGCAACGGCCTGCCTGACCAGTTCCGCCGGGAGGCGGACGAGATGCCCCTCCACCCGTGCGCCGTGCGCGGCCAGCAAGTCGCGGGCAGCCAGGTTGTGCATTTGGACGCCCACCCGTTCCAGGCATTCCAGCGCTGCGGCGTAAATCTCCTGGCATTGGGCGTCCGTCAATACCCGGAATTGGGGGGTATGGTGTTCGAGAGAGTTGGCAATAATCATGGAATCTCCATGCAAGAGAGGGGAGAAAATTCGCAATCAGCCGGCAAGTCAAACATGCCCATAATACTCGCGATGGACAACCACCGACCAAGCGTAATCCATCAGCGTGCCCCAACTGAAAACAGGGATGTCAATTTCACGCTGCAAGGCGCGCGCAAAGGGCGGGAAGCCGGTGCATTCCAACACCATAGCGCCCATGTTGGGATGCCGCTGATAGAACTCAACCGCCACAGCCAGGAACTCGGATTCGGCTTTAGCGTAATCAGCGGCCGGGGGAACGCTGCGCAGGCCCGCCGTCCAGAGATGATCGAATTCGGGGCAGCGCCCATCGTCCATGGCGCCGCCGATCACGTAGTTCGATCCCAGTTTGATTCCTACCGATTCCAGATGATGGTCGGTCAGATACTTCGAGTTCGCCATCAAAATCCCCACCACCTGATGGGGTCCCACTACTTGCTGCGCCAGCGGCACCTGCAACAGGCTCGACATAAAAACAGGGATTTTCAGGCTGGCGGCCACCTCGCGCTGGAAATAGGCAAAATAGCCGCACTCGCCCACGACGGCGCGGCAGCCGAGTCTTTCCAAGTTTCGAGCCGCTTGGATGACCGGCGGCAGGCAGGAACTCTTGTCTTCTTGCACCACCAGTTTCTCGATGTCCACGCCCGAAATGACCTCGTACTGAATCGGGAACGGATAACCGCTGGCGTTGCGCACATCGCCGGGGAAACCGGGATACACATCGTCCAGCAGCATCACGCCCAACCCCATGCCATACGCTTGCTGACCGGGGCGCGCCTGGATGCGCCGAAGGCCAAAATCGCGGTTCATGCTAACTCTCGATGAACAAGCCCAGGCCTTTGGCCGCGGCCTTCTGGTAGGCCAGCAGCGCAATGGCGGTGTCCTGGATGCCGACCCCGGTCAGGTCACAGACGGTGATCTCCCGGTCGGATGCGCGACCCGGCTTGCGCCCGGCAGCCACCTCCCCGATCTCCTCCACCGCATCCTGCTCGGACAACAGGCCGGCTTCGGCTGCGAAATGATGCTCCCCCAGCCGGAAGACCTGCGCCTTCAGGTCGCAAATGCGGCGGTCGGCGCGCGCCAGCACGTCGGGAAAGAGTTCCTGCTTGTGACCGTTGTCCGCGCCCATGGCCGTGATGTGCAGGCCGGGGTGCAGCCATTCCACGCGAACGAATGGCTCGCGGGAGGGTGTGGCAGTGATGACAACCTGGCTTTCGCGCACCACTGCTTCAGCCGACCCCGCAATGGCTACGCGCAATCCAAGAATGGAAGTCATTTCCTCGGCGAACTGCTTCAGCCGCTCCACATCCGTGTCATACGCCAACACCCGCTCGAAATCGCGCACCAATTTCAGCGCTTGCAGTTGAAATCGTCCCTGCCGCCCAGCGCCGATCACCCCGGCGGTAAAGACTTTCGCAGGCGCAAAATACTTCGCCACTATTGCGCCCGCCGCGCCGGTGCGGGTATGCGTGAGATAGCCGTTGTCGAGCAAGACGGCCTGCGGGAAGCCGGTGTGGGCGTCGAACAGCAGCATCATGCCGCTGCCAGAGGGCAATCCCAGTTTAGGGTTGTCGAAGAAGCCCGAAGCGATCTTGACTGCAAAACTATCCAACCCCTGGATGACCGCCGATTTGACGTGCATCTCGCCGTTATACTGCGGGACAGGGATGCTCATCAACGGCGTCGAGGCGCGCCCCTCCGACAGGGCAATGAAGGCCTGTTCAACCACCTTCACCGCTTCCAAATCGAGGGGGACGCACTGACGGATTTCACTTTCATTCAAAACCTTGATCTTCATGGACACGCCTCTACACTATAGGGATTTCGCCTCGCAGGATGGTGACCAAATGCTCCAGGTCGAGGTTGCCGCCGGAAACAATGCAGGCAATTTTCCTGCCGCCGGCTCGGCCGGTCAAGGCCGCAGCCAGGGCAACTGCGCCCGCGCCTTCAGCGATTACGCGCTGACGCAACGCTATCATGCGCACCGCTTCTGCCACCTGCGCCACAGAGACAGGGATAGAGCCATCCAGCAAGGCAGAGGCCATTTCCCACATGCCGGGGAAGACAAACGGCGCGCCAATTCCATTGACGAAACTATGCTGATAGGGAACCTCGACCGGCCGCCCAGCCTGGAAAGAAGCCGCCAGCGGCGCACCGCTCTTTACTTCGGCAGCGTAGATTTTGACGCCCGGTTTTACGGCTCGCAATGCAGCGGCAATACCGATACTCAATCCGCCGCCGCCATAAGGAATAACCACTGCATCCAAATCGGGCAGGTCTTCCAACAATTCGAGACCAATCGTGCCGTTGCCAGCCATCACCGCCATATCGGCAAAGGGATGGATCAAGACGCCGCGCATCTCGTCACAGGCGCGCTCGCGCTGGATCTCCTGATAGCGGGCAAACGGGACGATGTGAGTCTGCGCGCCCCACCCCTCGATCTTTGCCTTTTTGAGCGGGGAGACCGTGTCTGGCACAACGACTGTGCAGGCAATTCCCAGTTTACGCGCATACCAGGCCAGCGCCTGCCCCATGTTGCCTGCCGAGGCCGTCCATACACCAGCCTTGAGTTGGGAAGACTCGACCAAGAGCAGCGCACTCCCGGCTCCGCGCACTTTGAAAGAGCCGGTTGGCTGAAGATTTTCGAGTTTGAGATAGACCGATGTAACGACTTCAGTCGTATCTG
>JBBITF010000065.1:0-1132 GCA_037440925.1 Chloroflexota bacterium | reverse complement strand
CGCACATCGAACTTCGATGTAGTAACGGGTGTAGTAACGACTTCAGTCGTATCTGTAAAGCGACTAAAGTCGCTACTACGCACATCGAACTTCACCAACGGCGTGTGGAGGATCGTCCCGGCAAGGCGCTGGCAAGCAGATTGAATGGCTTCCAGCGTGGGTAATTGTAGGCCATCCATCTTATTCAACGTCGTTTAGCATGAGCAATGCTATAACTTGGAAAGCGCCTGGTCCAGGTCAGCCAACAAATCATCCGAGTCTTCGAGGCCCACCGAAACACGAATCAAGCCATCGTCAATGCCGGCAATATCGCGTTCTTCCTGGGTCATATGCTCATGCGTAATGGTGCGCGGGTGCATACAAATCGTGCGGCTGGTGCCAAAAGTGACAGCGTGGATGATCAATTTGAGATTATTCATCAGCGCGCGCGCCCCATCAATGCCGCCCGGCACAATGAACGATAACATCCCGCCGCCGCTCTTCATCTGACGGCAGGATAGTTCATATTGTGGATGGCTCTTCAACCCCGGATAGTTGACTTTTTTGACTTTGGGATGCGCGGCCAGAAATTCGGCCATTTTTTGGGCGTTCGAGGCGTGTTTCTCCATGCGCAGGGAGAGAGTCTCGAGGTATTGCAGCGTCAGCCACGAATCGAACGGCTGCATGATGGCGCCAACGAATTCAGTGGTATTCCATCGGATGTCTTCGGTCAGGTCGAGCGGGCCGACAATGGCGCCGCCCAGGATCGTGGCGTTGCCCGCCAGGAATTTGGTAATACTGAGCAGGATGATGTCGGCGCCCAGTTCCATGGGACGCTGAAGAGCAGCAGTGGCGGTCGTATTGTCCACCATCAGCGGGACTCGGCGCGCATGGGCTACCTCTGCTACGGCCCGAATGTCGGTGACGAACAAGGTTGGATTAGAAGGCGTCTCCACCCACACCAGTTTGGTGCGCCCATCAATGGCCTCATCCCAGGCTTCGGGGTTGTCTGGCTGCCTGACGAAGTGAAATTCCACCCCGCAGCGTTCGGGGAAGATGATAGCGGCCTGTTTGTACCCTTCGCCAAAGGTGTTGAGCGAGGTAACGATGTTGTCGCCGGGGCGGGCAAGGGTGAAAATCAAATTGAAAAGCG
>JBBITF010000064.1:0-16912 GCA_037440925.1 Chloroflexota bacterium | reverse complement strand
GCGTATTTTTGTCGGTTCTTAAGGTTCACACCATCAATTTTGGCGAAAGTCCAGTAGAGATAAAGGATATTGAGTACAACATTAGCACCTTGAAATAGTCGTTTTTACAATGAAGACTGCCCTGCAAAAACCATTAACCGCCGAGAGCGCGGAGCGCGCAGAGTTGAAAATTTGCAAAACCCGCATCAAGGGGGCTTTTTCTTTGCGGAAGCGGTAAAAAATCTCAGGCGCGCTCTGCGGTGCAAATACCTTTTTGCAGTGGAGGCATGTATACGCCTTTTTCCTGCCGTTCTTGATATACTCAAGCATGGAGAAAACCTATGCTCGAACTTCCCGGTCTGATAGATGTCCACGTCCATGTGCGTGAGCCCGGTCAAACCCACAAGGAAGATTGGGACACCGCCACGCAAGCGGCGCTGGCCGGCGGCGTAACTATGATTCTGGCCATGCCCAACACCAACCCGCCGATTTTCGACGCTGATACGCTTGCTCTAGCGTTGCGCCTTGCCGGGCAAAAAGCGCGCTGCGATTATGCCCAATTTCTAGGCGCCGGCCCAAACAACGCACAAGCGGTCGCCTGCCTGGCTCCACAAGCCGCCGGTTTGAAGATGTATCTCGATTCGACCTTTGGCGAATTGCGCCTGGATGATATGACTTTGTGGAGAGCGCATTTTCAACATTTTCCTGCGCCATATCCCGTCGTCCTGCATTCAGAATCGAGGAGCATGGCGGCGGGCATTTTGTTTGCCGCCCTCTTCAACCGCCCGGTTCACATTGCTCATGTTTCCTTGCGGGAAGAAATTCTGCTCATCAAAGCCGCCAAGGAACGCGGCCTGCCGGTCACTTGTGAGGTTTGCCCGCATCATCTCTTTCTGTCCCACGATGACCTGACCGCCATTTCGCAAGGGCATCCTGGGCGCGGCGAGGTGCGGCCCAGGATAGCCGCCCCGCAAGATGTGGCTGCGCTTTGGGAAAACCTGGAGGTCATTGACTGCTTTGCCACCGACCATGCGCCTCATACCGTTGCAGAAAAAGACTCGGACAACCCTCCGCCTGGCTTTCCGGGCCTGGAAACCATCCTGCCGCTGCTGCTGACCGCGGTAGACGAGGGAAGATTGAGCCTGGAACACATTATAGAAAAAATGTACGTCAATCCACGCCGCATCTTCCAACTCCCCCAACAACCAGAAACGTGGATCGAAGTGGACGAACACGCTGCCTGGGAAATCAAAGCCGCCGATCAGATCACCCGCTGCAACTGGACTCCGTTCGAGGGGAGACAAGTAAAAGGCAAGGTCAAACGAGTGGTGTTGCGCGGACAGGAAGTTTTCAAAGATGGCCGAGTGCTGGCGGCAAATGGATTTGGACGGAATGTAAGGCAAGGCGATTAACGCTATAATATTCATGTGAATACTTTTCTCCTCTATGGCTCTTATGGCTATACCGGGCAGTTAATTGCCCAACGGGCAGTCGAAAAAGGGCTGCGCCCCCTGCTCGCCGGTCGAGACGAAAAACGCCTGCAAGTCCAGAGCGCGGCGCTAGGATTGGACTATCGCGCCTTCTCCTTGGAGAATGTGAGCGCCTTGTACGCCGCCCTGGAGGAGACTGTCGCCGTGCTGCATTGCGCCGGGCCGTTTGTCCACACCTTTCGGCAAATGGCAGAGGCTTGCCTGGTAAGACGTCGTCATTATGTGGACATTAGCGGTGAGATTCCCGGCTTCGAGGCGCTTGCCAGGATGGACGAAGACGCCAAACGCGCCGGCACCATGCTTCTGCCTGGCGCAGGCTTCGATGTGGCGCCAACCGACTGCCTGGCGGCACATCTCAAAAAACGGCTGCTCACGGCCAATCATCTGCGCTTGTACATCCGCAGCGTAGGCGGCGGCGTCTCACGAGGAACGGCGCGTTCGGCCATCGAGAATATGCACCGCCAGGGCATGATCCGCCAGGAAAAGCGATTGGTACAGGTGCCACCGGCCTGGAGTGTGCGTCAGGTAGATTTTGGGCGCGGAGCGGTGGAAACCGTCTCCATTGGGTGGGGCGACGTGTCCACCGCCTACTACAGCACCGCTATCCCGAACATCGAAACCTACATGGCCCTCCCGCCAACCGCTCTGCGCCTCCTGCGCCTCATGCGGACGATCGGTCCGCTCTTGTACACGCGCCCGCTGCGTTGGGCGCTGAAGCAAGCCCTGCGTCTGGCGCGAAGCGGACCGAGCGAGGCTCAGCGCCGCGAGGGATTCAGTCTCATCGTTGGCGAGGTCTCCAATCCCGCCGGGCAGACGGTCACATCACGCCTGCGGACGCCAGAAGGATACACCTTCACGGCGCTGGCGACGGTAGAAATCATGCAGCGCATCCTTTCTTCGGACTTCAGGCCTGGTTTCCAAACCCCGTCTTTGGCCTATGGCCCAGACTTTGTTCTACGCTTCCCAGGCGTAGAACGGCTTGACCTATGAGGAGGTAGACATGAACTTTCGCTCTCTGTGTGTTTTTTGCCTCGGCCTTGCGCTGTTAACGGCTTGCGCTTCTGAAACGGCGCCAACCGCAACGGAAGCGCCTGCTACGCAAGCGATAGCGCAGCCCACCCTGCCGATGACGCCAACGCCGGAGCCCAGCCCGGCGCCAACCGAGCCGCTCCCTACCCAAACGGAGGTACCCTTGCCTTTTGAATTAATCAGTACGGCTTTTTCACAAGGAGAGCCAATTCCCCCCCGATATTCCTGCAAGGGCGAAGATATTTCACCCTCTCTGGCCTGGGGCGATCCGCCCGAAGGGACACAAAGTTTTGTGCTTATCATGGATGACCCCGACGCGCCAGGCGGCACCTGGATTCACTGGATTGTGTTCAACATCCCAGCCGACGTGCGCGAACTGCCAGAAAACATGCCAGCCGGCATGAAATTCGGCGACGTAGCAGCCTTATTTGGGGCGAACTCCTGGGGTCGGGCCGAATATGGCGGCCCTTGCCCCCCTTCTGGCACGCACCGCTACTTCTTCAAACTATACGCCCTGGATACCACCCTGGCGCTGGAGTCTGGAGCGCGCGCAAAAGTGCTTGAGGCCGTCCAGGAACACGCCCTGGCCAAAGCCGAATTGATGGGCACCTTCAGCAAATAGTGAACCCTGGAAGGTTTGTCCCGAGGCCCCCGACCGCAGGATTGAACCTTTGCCGGGCTTCATCTCATCGGAGCCACATTGACCTTCATTGGCGAACTCGCAGCCCTGCTCACTTCTCTTGCCTGGACAGGCACATCGGTACTCTTCACAAAAGCCACTCAACAGAGCGGCGCCATCGTTGTCAATCGCATCCGTGTAGCGCTAGCGTTGGCTTTCTTGATGGTGTGGAATCTGGCATTGTATGGCTACCTTTTGCCTTTCGACGCTGGGGCGGAACGCTGGATGTGGCTCACCCTCTCTGGAGCCATCGGTTACGCGCTAGGCGACGCCTTCCTGTTTCAAAGTTTCCTGTGCATCGGCGCACAGCGCGGCATGTTGATGATGAGCCTGTCGCCGTTGATGAGCGCCGCCCTGGCCTGGATCTTCTTCGGCGAAATCCTGAGCGGGATGCAAATGCTGGGCGTCATGGTCACGCTGGCGGGCGTTGCCTGGGTCCTGCTGCGACAAAAAAAGGAGCAACAAGATGCAATTTGCCGCCCGGCGCAGGGGGTATGGTTTGGGCTGGGCGCTGCAACTGCACAGGCGGTGGGATACGTGTTGTCCAAACAAGGGCTGACGGGAGGCTTCTCGCCCATTGCCGGCAATTCCATCCGCATGTTGGCAGCGGTGGTTGCGCTCTGGGTTCTGGCAGGCCTGCAAGGGCAAGCCGCTGAGACCATCCACGCCATGCGTCAAAAGCCGAAAGTGCTGGGCTGGCTCACCCTGGCAGCCTTCACCGGCCCGGTCGTTGGCGCAACTTTATCCTTGTTTGCGCTGCAACACACAGAAGTGGGCATCGCCAGCACCTTGATTTCCCTGCCGCCCGTCTTCCTGTTGCCGGTGGACTGGCTGGCGTTCAAGGAAAGATTCGATGCCGGCTCAGCGCTTGGAACGCTGGTCGCCATCGGCGGCGTAGCCCTGTTGTTCCTGGCGTAGCGCCGATGAGATTGCAATTATCTTGCAAGGCTTTCTATCATTGCTCATTGTAGGATTGAATCAGATTTGGCGGCTCGTTCGGCTTATGTCCAAAAAGGAGGCCTATGACTGAGCAAACAACCAATGACTTGCCCGCGATTGCAAGGAATGTCTATCTGATTATCAACAAACAGATTGTTCCCATAGAGAAAATGGTGACCCGTCTGGGGCGTCAACTGGACAACGACATTGTCTTCCACGAGGAATCCGTTTCACGCAATCACGCCGAGATTCGCTACGAAGAGGGGAAATACGTCATTTATGACAAACGGTCAACGTCGGGAACGTATGTCAACAGCAAACGTGTCGAGCGCTGCGTGCTAAACTCTGGCGACCTGATTTCCCTGGCTACAGTACAGATCATGTTTGTCAATAACAATGCGCGCCTGGCGGATATATCACGCGGCACCACACGCAGCCTGAGCCGCGACAAATGAACAGGCAGGGGAAAACGCTATGACCGAAAAAGTGACCATTCTGGTTATAGATGACGATCCGTCCTTGTTGCTGGGGTTGGCAGCCGTCATCAAACGCCATGGCTACCAGGTTGTGACTGCAGAAAACGGTAACGACGGCTTGCAACTGGCCAAGGCGGTCTCGCCCGACTTGATCTTGTCGGATGTGATGATGCCGCCGCCAGACGGCTTCGAGTTGCGGCGCTTAATGAGCCTTGATCCGCAATTATGTTCCATTCCGTTCATCTTCCTTACAGCGCGCTCGGATAGAGAGGGGAAAATCAGCGGCCTCAAAGGCGGAGCAGACGATTACATCACCAAGCCTTTTGAGACCGAGGAACTGCTGGCGCGAATCGAAGCCGTTTTACGGCGCGTCCAAACAGAACAGGCGCGTGGCCGCGACCAGGCAAAAGCCATCGCTGAATTGGAGATGGAACAATTACGCCGCGAAATCTTGCAAAACCTACACCACGAACTACGCACGCCGCTGACCAATATCCTCATGCCATTGGAACTGGTTCTCAACCAAAAATTCAGCAACGCTGAAGAACAAAGCAAATTCATCCGCATTGCGCTTAACAATGCTGACCGCCTCGAATCGCTGATCACCGACCTCATTCTGCTCAGCAACATAGATCAGGGCAATTTGAACTTCATCCGCCAGCCCATCTACCTAGACCGTGACATCCGCGCTCCGATTTACAAACGCCTGGACAGGTATAAAGAAAAAGACCTGCAATTTACCTTCGATGTCCCCACCGAAGGGCAAATCACTGCGCCGCGCCGCGAGTTCTTGCACTCCCTGGTACATCTGATAGACAATGCCTTCAAGTTTAGCCCGCCAAAAGGACAAGTGACTTTGACGCTCACCCCCGAAAAAGTGGACGGCGCCACCATAGACATCCAGGATACGGGTGCAGGCATTCCGCCGCCTCTGCGCGAGAAAGTGTTCGAGCGATATTACCAAATCAGTCAGGGCGATACACGCGAACATGAGGGCATGGGCGTGGGGCTGACCATTGCGCGGGCAGTGTTCGAGGGACTGGGCGGGGAAGTGAGAATCCTGGACGCGCCGCAAGGCTGCCATGTGCGCGCCTACTTGCCAGACCGGTTGCCAGGGGATATCCTCTATGGATGACAAGACGCTTCCCGTACAGCGTGTACGTTTGCCTTCCCAACCGCCCTCTCCCGCCGCGCGTCTCTTTTGGGATGAAAGGCTAAACTATCGCGCCCTGTTCGACCAGACTGCCGATTGTGTATTCATCATCGGCCTGGATTTACATTACTTGACTGCCAACCAGCAAGCGCTGGATTTGCTAGGCTATACCGAAGAGGAATTGAGGGGAATGCCTGTAGAGGCAATCATGTCACAGGAAGAAGCGCTAGGCCAGGGAGAAAGGTTGCACGAAGCCCATGATTTACTAGAGCGCGTCCTAAAGCGCAAAGACGGCAGCCTTGTGCCGGTAGAAATCAGCGCCTCGATTGTCTACGACGAGAACCATACGCCAGTCTACATTCAAAGCATTGCCCGCGACATTTCCGAACGCAAAGCCTCTGAGCAGGCCCTCAAAAGATATGCCCGTATCCTATCGGTCATCAACGATGCCACAGCCCGCTTGCTGCGCTCATCCAACCTGGAAGCCAGGCTGCCCGAAGTGTTAGAATCGCTTGGCCAGACAATGGAATTATGTTGTTGTTCGGTGTTCGAGATCAACACCTTCTCCGACAAGCCCGAGGTGAACATACAAGCCCTATGGAAGAGGCCAGATGCCTTGCCTGTGGATATTCCAACCATTGCCTACGCACACCTGGCATCGCTGCTCGAACTAGCAGGCCGCCATTCCTTGAGCGGACATGATCCAGCCTCTGGTTTGGAATTCTTGATTCTCCCCATACACGGCACGTTGGGAGCATGGGGGTTTCTGGGGTTGTTTGGAGATGAACGCATGCGCGTCTGGTCTACCGCCGAGCGCAACGCCGCCGAAATGGCCGCCAACCTGATAGGCTCTGCTTTACAGCGCACCAGTTACGAGGAGACCATCCGTTTGAACGAGGAGCGCAACCGCATTATCCTATCCGCTTTTCCCGACCTGCTGATTCGCCTGGACACAAACGGCGTCATCTTAGATTACAGCGTCAACCCCGACCATCCCCTCTACATTCATCGCGATATGATCACAGGAAAGAACTTGGCCGAAATCTGGCCAGAAGAGACGGTCAAGGCCATCCTTGGCGAAGGGAGTTCTCAAGGCTTTAGCGCCAGCCTTCAAGTAACCGAATTCAAACTGCCCATCAGTGCCGGCACGTATGAGTCGCGTCTTCTGCCCATCAACAAGAATGAGGCCCTGGTAATCATCCGCGACATAACCGACCAGGCGCGCCTCGACCGCATGAAATCGGATTTCATCAACCGCGCCTCTCATGAACTGCGCACGCCATTGACCTCAGCCATCCTCATGACCGAATTGATCCAGGAAGGCGGAACAGCGGAAGAATTGGAGCAATACTGGAACACGCTAAAAAGTGAGTTGAACCGCCAAAAAATTCTGATAGACCGCCTGCTCATGGCCGGGCGGCTGGAAAGCGGCATGATGAAACTCGAACACCTCCCGCTCGACTTGCTCCCCATCCTGGAAGAATCGATCAAAGCCGTCAAACCAATTGCCAACAAACGCAACATTGCCATCCAATTGACTGCTGCTCAACCAGATATCCGCATCATGGGCGACAAAAGCGGCTTGCAACAGGTATTCATCAACCTCATCAACAACGCCGTGAAATTTTCCCTCCAAGAAGGAAGCGTAGAAGTGAAGGCAGCGGCCACGGATGAAGTCGCTACCGTTTCCATTACGGACCATGGACTGGGCATCCCAACCGAAGCCTTGAACCATCTCTTCGAGCGTTTCTACCGGGCGCGCAATATTACCATTGCAGAAATCCCCGGCAGCGGCGTTGGCCTGTATATTGTCAAGTCCATCCTAGATGAATTGGGAGGCGCGATCGAAGTGCAAAGCGCCGAGAATCAGGGAACGACTTTTACCGTCACCCTGCCCATTGCGCCGCCGGAGTAATCTCTACGATATGAACTGGCACAAAACCACCCTCGCAATCTCCACACATGGCAAGGGGCTGTACGACATCACTGCCGCCATCCGCGCAAAAATACAGGACTGGAACGTACAGGAAGGCATGTGCTTCCTCTTTCTGCCGCATACCAGCGCTTCACTTCTCGTCAGCGAAAACTGGGACCCCACCGCCCGAGCCGACCTGGAGACTTTCATGGAACGCCTGGTCCCTGAACGGGAGACCTGGTACACGCACGACCTGGAAGGCCGCGACGACGCCACTTCTCACATCCGCGCCATGCTCACCGATATTAGCCTGAGCATCCCAATAGAGGCAAGCGCGCTCTCTTTGGGAACCTGGCAAGGGATTTACTTGTTTGAGCATCGCGCCCGTCCCCATCAACGCACAATTTTGCTGCGCGTGCTGGATGTTACAACGTAACGCCGGCAATCAGCGCCTGCAACACCCACAGCAACACCATCCCTGCCACAATCGTCCACAACAAATTCTTTGTCCGCCAGGCCACCAGCGCCCCCCCAAAGCCAGCCAACAGACGCACATTGCCGAATGAAAAGTCGAAGGCGCCGTTGGAATAGACCAAAGCCGGAAAGACCAAGGCCGCCAAAACAGAAGCCGGCACAAAGCGCAGTGCGCGGCGTAATCCGTTGGGCATATCCACTTTGCCAAATAAGTAAATGAAAGACAGGCGCAAAGCAAACGTCCCAAACGCCAACAACAAGAACAACAACCAGATAAAAACGCCCTTCATTTGGTCATTCCTTTGGCCTGCTCCACGGTAAGACTTTCTGCCAGCAAACCGGCGCCGATGCCCGCCAATGCCGCCAGCATCAACCCCAGGTTGTAAGGCAGACCCTTTGTCAAGATAGCGCTCATCCCGCCCACCGCCGCCGCTATCACGGCAGGGCGGTCTTTCAATGCGGCAAACATCAAAGCCATAAAACTGAGCGGGAAAGCAAAGTCCAGCCCCCAACGGGCCGGAACCAGTGCGCCAAGCAGCGCCCCTGCAATGGCGCCGGCTTGCCAGGTTACCCACACAGCCGTTGCTGCGCCATAAAAATACCAGGGCGGGTTGGCAGGCAGGTCATTCACAAAACGACCCATCGTCACCCCAAAAGCCTGGTCTGAGAGGATATAGGCAAACGGCGCTTTACGGATGAGCGGCTCCTTTTGCAGATAAGGCGCCAGCGCAGCGCTGTACATCGTAAAACGTAAATTGATGACCCAGGCCGTCAGCGCCATCACCACCCAAGGCGCGCCTTCACTCAACAATTGCAGCACCGCCAGTTGCGAGGCCCCGGCAAACACGATCAACGACATACCCGCCGCCTCGAAGGGCGTCAAGCCCACACTCACGGCCGCCACGCTGCAAATCATGGCAAACGGCGCCACGCCCACCAAGATGGGCAGGCTGTGGCGCGCGCCGGCGATGAAATCGCGATGTCTGTTATTCATGAACTATTCTTTGACTTCCTGGATGCGTTGATAGATGTCCCTTTTGCTCCCACCGGATGCTTCCGCGAGGCGTTTCGCCAACCGGCTGGGGGACTCCCCCGCCTCCAACCCGGACCGGATGGCCGCTAGCGTTTCCGATTCTGTCCACACCCTTGCGCTTTTCTCCACGCCCCCCACCACCAGCGTAAACTCTCCCCGCGCTGGCTGTGATTGGAAATATGCCAGCGCCCCGCTCGTATTCCCCCGCCAATATTCCTCGAACATCTTGGTCATCTCGCGCGCCACACAGATTGGGCGGTCGCCCAGTTCGGCCAGGACATCTTCCAGCGCTTCGAGAATGCGATGAGGAGATTCGAGGAAAATCAGTGTGTAGGGCAAGTCTTTGACCTGCCCAAGCCTGGCGCGGCGTTCGCCCTTTTTAGGCGGCAGGTATCCGAGGTATAGGAAGCGGTCGGTCGGCAGTCCAGAAACGCTCAAGGCGGCGATAGGGGCCGAGGGCCCGGGAACCGGTCGAACGTCGCAGCCCGAAGCGAGGGCCGCCTTCACTAATTCGTAGCCAGGATCGTTGATGGCCGGCGTCCCCGCATCCGAGACGACTGCCACGTCTCCCTTCGCCAGTTTAGAGAGCAGGTAGTCTATTTTTTGCAATTTGTTGTGTTCGTAGTAACTGGTGAGCGGGGTAGAAATGCCAAAATGTTTGAGCAACACGCTGGTATGGCGCGTATCCTCAGCAGCAATCAAGACTGCCTCGCGCAGGATGCGCACGGCGCGCGGAGAGAGATCTTCGAGGTTGCCAAGAGGAGTCGCGACCAAATAGAGAACGCCCATGCCTGTATTGTATCATTCCAATTGAAAATTGCTGCTTGCGCTACGGCAAAAAGCGTAGGGGGCGTTCCATTAGCACGGACGGGCGTTACAGGCTGTTAGAAGTTCCCAGCCCATTGGCGGCGGCAATCTCGTCCAGCAGGATTTCGATTTCGTCCAGGAAATGGTCCAATCCCTGTACGCGCTGGGCAAAACGGTCCCCCACCAGCCCCAATTGCGCGCAGGCCTCGCGCCAGGGACCAGTCTCCGCGGCCGGCAGAGCCATGGCGGCGCCTGTCCAGGTAGTGAGCAGCGGCCAGAGCATTGCGGCCGGTTCGTCTCCGCCAAGCATAGCCTGGAAGCATTTCTGGTAATAGTTCAAGCGCGCCGTGTGAATGCGCGGGTCGGCCTTGCCGCTCTCAAAGGCCGCTTTGAACATCGCAGCCCAGCCCGGCAGCCAGCCTTCCAGGCTGGAAGGCTCCAGCCCGTTGCCGCCCAGCAGGCCCAACAGCCCGGCGCTCATCCCCTCACGCCCAGCCTGCTCGGCCAGCCTTGGGAACAGCAACAGCAATCGGCGCTCTGGCAGCGGCGGCCCATGCAGTTCGGCGATGGCGTTGGCGGCGTGGTAAAGCGATTTGAGGTAGCGGGCTACCTCCTTCGGTCCGGCGTTCTCGCCCACGTCCATCAGGTCGAACCAGATTTGGCGTCCATGGTCGAGCAATTTGCGGCAGCGCGTCAGCACCAGCGCCGGTTCGTGGAACTCGAAACCGGCCCGCACGGCTGCCTGCGTAAACTCGAAGAAATGCTGGCTTTCAAACAGCAGCATGGGGTCGTAAATCTCATATCCTAGCCAGGGGTTGACGCGCAATTCGCGCGGCGGCTGGTAATCGGCCTTGCAGCGGTAGGAAATGTCTACGTGAAAGTCTGGCGTCAGCGGCACAATCTCTCGCAAGCGGGGCGGTTTTGTGGCTGTTACCAGCACCAGGTCAATATCGGTCACGCCGCCCAGAAAGGGCTGCTCGGTCAGCAGCGAGCCGGTCAGGTAGGCGGCGATGATAGACTTGTCGTTGAAGGCGCGCTCCTGGGCGGTCTCTTTGGCAAGGCGGATGAGGGTTTCTCGTGTGACGCGCATGTGGAATGCTCCCTAGTCTGGTTTGACGCTTGAATCGGAGAGCGGGGGCGCGGGAGGATTTTCGGGCAGGGGCAAGCCCGGTTGGAAGGGGGGCAGGCCCAGGCTTTGTTTGATGCGGTTCTCGATCAGCGCCAAATGTTCCGCATTTTGGACGATGTTCAAATGATTCGTGTCTATTTTCAACACCGGCACATGGTCATAGGGGCGGGAGAAGAAGTCCTCATAGGCCAGGTTCAATTCGTCTATGTAGGCGCGTTCCATGTGCCGCTCGTAGGGGCGGTCGCGCAGGGCAATGCGCCCCATCAGCACGTCGGTGCTGGCTTGCAAGTAGACAATCAAATCGGGCTTAGGGATTTTTTCTCCCAGCGCCTCATGCACCTTGTGATACATATCGAGTTCATCACCGCTCAAGTTGATGCCTGCAAAGAGGGCATCTTTGGCAAAGGTGTAATCGGCCAGCAAATTCTTGCCGGCCGATAAGATTTGCGGCACGGCGCTATTCTGCTGACGATAGCGGCTGAGCAGGAAGAAAATTTGCGTCTGGAAGGCATAGCGTGCCCGGTCGGCGTAAAAGTCGGACAGGAATGGGTTTTCTTCAAAGATTTCGAGCAACAGTTCAGCGTCAAAACGGGGTTGCAGCAAGCGGGCCAGGGTGGTCTTGCCTACGCCGATCACCCCTTCGATGGCTATGTACATGGGCAGGCTCCGGCAGATAGAATGGATTAAGGATACCACAAAGTAAGGCCGAATGCTCGAACATCCCGCCGACGCCAACCCGTTCGGGACGTTATAATACAGCCATGACCTGCCTCTGCATCACCCCGCGCGCTGCAAGCGGCGGCGTGGCTTCCTTTCGGATGAAATTCGAAGAGGGGCTGCGTAAGCGGGGGATAGACGTGACCTATGACCCCCGTCAGGCGACGGATGCCCTCCTCGTTCTCGGCGGGACCCGCTACCTGCTTCCGTTATGGAAGGCGAAACGGCGCGGCGTGCGCCTGGTCCAGCGGCTGGACGGAGTCAACTGGGTGCAGCGCGCGCGTTGGAGCGGACTGACTTATACTCTGCGCGCCGAATACGGCAACGCTTTGTTGGCCTTCATTCGCAAGCGCCTGGCAGAGCGGGTGATCTACCAGAGCCGTTTCGTGCGCGGCTGGTGGGAGGATTGGTACGGGGCGGCAGACGCGCCGGGGAGGGTCATCTGGAACGGCGTGGATTTGGAGACGTATGCCCCTGTGGGACAAAATTCGATTTTGTCCCACCCGCCTTATCGCCTGCTGGTGGTAGAAGGCAGCCTGGCAGGTGGGCTGGATACCGGCTTGCGCGCCGCCGTTCAATTGGCAGAGATGTTATCTGCTTCTGCGCCGGTGGAACTGCTGGTGGCGGGCAAGGTGGATGAGCGCCTGGTGAGCAGGCTGGCCGAGGGACGCCGTTTCACGCTCCGTATCTTGGGCCTGCTCCCGCGCGAAGACATCCCTGATCTGATGCGTTCTGCGCACTTGCTGTTTTCGGCTGAGATCAACCCGCCCTGCCCAAACTCCGTTATCGAGGCGCTGGCCTGCGGTTTGCCCGTGATTGGCTTCGAGACCGGTTCTCTGCGCGAATTGGTCGGCGAGCAAGCCGGGCGGCTGGTTCCCTATGGCGCAAACGAATGGAAACTGGCGCCGCCGGACGTATCTGCGCTGGCGGGGGCGGCCAGAGAAGTGCTGGCTGAGCAGGCCAAATTCCGGGCCGCGGCGCGCGCACGAGCCGAATCCGTTTTTGGGCTGGAGAAGATGGTGGAGGCTTACCTGGAAGTATTGCTGGGAGAGTAACCACAAAGACACAGAGGCTCGAAGACACGAAGCTTTTTACAAGCAGGGAGACGGGCTGATGGGCGAACAGGCTGCGCAAGAAGACGAACACATTGCGCTCTTGTTTGCGGCAAGTGGAAATCACGGCCTGTAAGCGGGCATACACTTTTGCGCCGCCTGTGGTTGCACCGCCTCCAGCAGAGAACCTGCCGGCCAGTGAACCAGAACCAACCGAATCTGCTCCCCGCCGTCTGCTGCCCTGCGGAGGCGCGGTAGCCTTACCGCTGGGGCTGGCTACCTGGTCCGTGTGGCGGCGCAGGCGCAGGTGACGAATTATTGCCTCAACTGGCACGTATCTGTGCTTTCGTTCCAGAGGCAGGCGTAAGAATTGGCATTGCAATCCGACTTTTTCTTGTAAATAGCGCAGTTGACCACACAGGTCTTGGTTTTGAGTTTCAATATCACACAATTCGGCTGGGTGATTTGCGCCTGGGGGGCACAGCACTGCAGTGCGCTGTCTAGGGTGTACCCTGATGGGCAAACTGCACTTTCTACGCCTGTGGTTGGCACGATGCAAGTCGGGTCGCAAACCTTCACTTCATAGGAGGCAGCCATTGGCCCGCTGCAGGTAATCACCTGGCGACCGTTCTGGATGCCCGCTTCTGTGCAGCGAAAACTCTCCGACAGCGTTTGATAGGTTGAGCCGGGAGAGATGAAAATCAGGTTGTAAGGAATCTTCTTTTGGCAAAATGAATCGCCTTCCTGCGCAATTGGAAGTGTGCATCCCGCAGGCGTTGGAATGCTCACAGCCTCTGGAGCGCAAAAAGGCGCTAACTCTGGCGTCGGCGAAGCGCTGGGCGTATCGGTAATGCTTATGACGATTGCAGTAGGGCTGGCTGTCGGTAGCGGCGTCGCGGTAAGCGGCTGCTGGCCCTGGGCGACCGGCAGGTTGCAGGCTACCAGGCTGCCGATTACCACTACGCTTGCCAGGATGACCGAAGGCAAATGTCTTTTCATGTGCGCGTCTCCTTTCCAATCGCGTAGGCATGGATGAAGCAAATTCTAACCCAAATTGTTGCTTCGACAGGAGTGACTGCACTGCAAAAACCATTAACCGCCGAGAGCGCCGAGCGCGCAGGGTTAAAAATTTGCAAAACCCGCATCAAGAGCCCCTTTTCTTTGCGGAATCAGTAAAAAATCTAAGCGTTCTCTGTGCGCTCTGCGGTGCAAACACCTTTTTGCAATGGAGTCAAACATGAAATCGGCGCAACTTCTCTACTCTTTGCGCGTACAATAGTGTAGTGAGGTATCTTGTAACTGCCTACGCGAATCTTTTCTGATGGCAAACCGTCCACCGTCCACCGTTCACGAATGCCCCACGAATTCATGAATAGCGTTCCATTCGAGCATTCGTGGCCCTGTTCGTGGAGGGTTACTCTACTTCAAAAGGCAAATTTGCGCCGCAGGGTAGGCAGTTACGGTATCTTTTGAAAAACCGGGAAGGAACGAGATATTTTGGGCATGCACGATGCGCCCAAAATGCCCCGTATCCGTGTTCGATGATACGTATCGAGCATGGCTTGGAAAGGAGATTTTCATGAGTCGTTCTAATCGTACCCAACTTGCGCTTGGCATCGTATTGATTTTGTTGGGGCTGTGGTTTCTGGCCCAGCGCAGCATCCCACAGGTGGCGGCATTTGCAGAGCGTTTTTCCGATTGGCCATTTACGGTCGTCGGGGTGGGTATGCTGCTACTCTTCTTCGGCTTGATCCTGGGCACGCCAGGGTTGGCTGTGCCGGCTGCGGTAGTGGCTGGCATCGGCGGCCTGTTCTACTACTTTGAATACCTGGGCGATTGGTCAGACTGGTACATGTGGCTTTTGGTGCCGGGTTTCGTGGGGGTGGGCAGCATCTTACGCGGTTTGCTGGGCGGCAATACGCGCAGTAATCTGAGCCATGGCTTGAATCTGATAGTCACCAGCGCCGTGTTGTTTCTGGCCTTTTCTGCTCTCTTTGGCGGCTGGAATCTGCTTGGCAACTACGGCGCGGCGATCTTGCTCATTGTGCTTGGCCTATGGGTCATTGGGCAGGGACTGTATTCGTCCATGCACGGGAAGGGGAAAGCGTGATTTTGCAGCGAGGCTACCTGTTTTGGGGCGGCGTTTTCCTCTTGTTGGGAGGATGGATGTTCTTGAATGCTGCTGGATTTTCTTTGCCGGGCCATGTTCAACCGATGCAATTGTTTGGGCCGTCTGTGTTGGTCTGGCTGGGCATGTGGTTGCTCGCGAACCATTTTTGGCGCGGCAGAGGGGCAGGTGAGACGCTAGATTCTCAAGGCGCGCGGCAGGCAATTTTCGCAAAACGCATCAATCCGTACCTGGTTTTGGGTTTGCTATGTTTGCTGGCTGGAGGTCTGAGTTTCTTGCAGGCCTTTGGTTTGCTGGAGAGCGCTTCAGAGGCTTTTTGGGGGCTGGTATTCCTGGCAGGCGGTTTGGCCTTTCTGGCGGTCTTTTTGAGCGGGCAATGGTGGTCGGTCTTGCCTGCGTTAGCCCTGGCAGGGATGGGTGTACTCCTTTTGCTGCCTGCCTCTTTAGAACAATTTGGCGGGGTGATCTTCCTGGGCGCGGTGGGGGTGAGTTTTTGGCTGGTTTACTTGAGCGGGCGTGAAAAATGGTGGGCTATCCTTCCGGGCGGGGTGGCGCTGACGTTGGCGGCGGTATCTGTTCTTCCGGAAACCCTGGGAGAAGCGTGGCAAGGAATGTTCTTCTTTGCAGGTCTGGCGCTCACCTTTCTGCTGGTGGCGTTGTTGGCAGGCATGCGTTGGGGGTATTGGCCGGCGCTGGCGCTGGGGATAGTGGCTATTTTGGCATTTCTCCCTAACTGGCTGCGGTGGTTCAATTATGCCTGGGCTGTGGCGTTGATTGGGGCCGGTGCGTTTATCATCTGGCGTTCCATCCGCCGATGAAATGATCGTATCTTCTCAAAAGGGAGGGAAGCGAGGTGTTTGAGGCGCACTGCATAAGCCCTAAACGCCTCGCTTCCCAAAGTACAGAGAAGTCGGCGCAAAGCCGGTTTCTTTGGCTTTATTCCGCCGCTATGACTTCTACATCGGGGAAGAATTGATGAACGGTTCCCGCAACCCAGCCATGCAGGGTAGACGGCAGGAGCGGACAGCCCAGGCACGCGCCTCCCAGCCGGACGGTGAGCCTGTTGCCATCCAATGAAATGAACTCTACCGACCCACCATGGAACTGTTCTATGTAGGCGCTGATGCGTTCCAGAAGGTTCTTGATTTGATCTTCCCGCGTGTGATTTTCGGGGGTGGTCATTGTTCCTCCTTATAACGACTTGGTTCGATTCCCATTGGTTGCCAATCTGGAATTGAGCAAAGCGTGAATCTGAGCGTGCGCGTCTTGCCAGCGATTGGATACCGATTGCGCCAACAAATCCAAGAGGATGTAACCAGCCTGCGGTTCGCGCACACAGAAATCATACAAATCTTTGTTGCGCATCCGAATGGCCGTGCAGTCTTGTTTGCACACGGCTCCAGAAGTGTAGGTGCGGTTGCCAATGACCGCTGACCAGCCAAAGAAATGCCCTTTCGACAAGGTCGTGATGGTGATGGGTGGGCCATCATAGGGTTTGTAACGTATTTCGACGTTTCCGCTCAACAAAAGGTAAATAAAATCGGCTTGCTCGCCTTGCTCGAAGATGACCGTTCCTGCCAGGCAGGAAAACGGCTCAAACAGCGATGCAAAGAGAGAGAGCGTGTGTTCGTCCACGTTCTGAAACAGCAAAACCGACTGCAGCGCCCTTAACATCTTTTTTTATGATACTGAAACAAGCAAATGATTTGAAGTGGCATTCTTCCCGATTGTGTAATATTTCTTCCTACTCTGCACGCAATTTGTTATCCTGGGTTATACTGTTCTAACTCAGACAAGCCGAAACCCCTGGACTGAACAGATGGTGACCGTCTATACTCTGTTGAGACCCAAAAGATTGGCAGGGCGTATTCTCTAAAATTACGATGTAAGTTTGGGTAAATGCTTTCGAGCG
>JBBITF010000063.1:0-16977 GCA_037440925.1 Chloroflexota bacterium | reverse complement strand
GTCCTTTCAAACTGACGGCGGCACTTTTCGATGGGCGCTTTGCAGCCCAACGCCGTGACATGTGGTTTCGACTGCTTGCGCTCAACCACCAACCACGACCACCGAACCGATGGATTTGTGTTTTTATTTGCCGCGCTCGCCTCGAATGTAGGGTTCGCCCAGGGCGGCCGGCGCTCCTAGTCGTTTTCGCATGGCCTCACGCGACCCGACGACCAGTACGATAACGGTAAAAGCATAAGGAAGCATCTTCAAGAAGAAGCCCCAGTAAGGATTGTAGTAAAAGGGATTGGCCAGGCCAAACAACGTGGTTGGGCCCTGGATGTCCAGGATGAGGCGGCGAAGCGCGCCAAAAGCGTAGGAACCGACCGCGGCGCGGATGGGATCCCATTGGGCAAAAATGACCAGACCGACGGCAATCCATCCCTGACCGGCGGTGGTCAGTTCGCTGAACCAGCCAGGCGAGACGGCCAGGCTAATGGTGGCGCCGGCCAACCCGGCCATCAATCCGCCTACAAAGACGTACAGGTAACGCATAAAATAGACATTGATGCCTAGAGCGTCGGCGGCAGCCGGGTACTCGCCCACTGCGCGCAGATGCATTCCCGGACGGGTGCGGTTGATGTAATACCAGGCAGCCGGAATCATCAAATAGCCCAAGTAGACGAGTAGGCGTTGATTGGTAAAAAAGACAGGTCCCAGGAGAGGGATTTGCGAGAGAATTGGAATGGAAAAGGCTGGCATAGGCGAGACCGTGCCGGCTTTGCTCAGGCCTTCGCCCAGCACCAGGCTGATGCCCGCGCCCAAAAAGGTGAGCGCCAGACCGCTGACCACCTGGTCGGCTTGCAAGGTGATGGTGATGAAGGCGTGAATCTGGCTGATGACCCCCGCAAAGAGCATGGCCGCCAGTACACCCAGCCAGGGATTGCCAGTCTTGATGCCGACGCTAAAGCCGGTCATGGCGCCAATGAGCATCATGCCTTCTACGCCCAGGTTTAGCACGCCGGAACGTTCGGCAAATATTTCGCCTAGAGTGGCAAAGAGCAGTACAGTACCGGTAGCGACCCCGGCTTGCAGGATGACAATCAGGTCCATGCGTTATTCCTCCTTCCCTACACGGACGAAACGGATGCGATAACGCAGCATGAAATCGCTGGCGATCAGACATACCAGGATGATGCCCTGTATCATTTTGGGGACGCCTGAGGGTTGAATCTCGCGCCCGGCCAGGATCAAGGCTCCAAACAAAATGGATACCAGGATGATGATTACCGGGTTCAATTTTGCCAGCCAGGCGACGATGATTCCGGTGAAGCCATAACCGGCGGCGATAGGGGCGGTTTGCAAGCGGTGGACTACGCCAGTCACTTCAGACATACCGCCCAGGCCGGCCAGCGCGCCGGAGAGCATCATCACCCAGATGGTGTTGCGGCTGATGTTGATGCCGGCGTATTTTGCCGCTTGCGGATTGTCGCCGATCAGCCGAATTTCATAGCCCCAGCGGCTGCGGAAAACCACCAACCATAAGAGAATGGCGGCAACGATACCCATCAGCAAACCGGCATGAGTGGTCAGGCCGCGAAAAGCCGGGATCGCTTTAGCGTAATCGGCCAGGCGCGGCAGCCAGGTGTTGGTTGGGAATTTGGGACTCATCTGGAAGCCTGCCTCGGTCCAGACGGCGAAAATCCAGAAATCCACCCATGAAACGGCAATGTAATTCAACATCAGGGTACTGATAATTTCGTTGACGTTGAACTTGGCCTTGAGATAACCGGGGATGAAGCCCCAAACAGCGCCTGCGGCCATGCCGGCCAGCATCATAACGGGAATAAAGGCCCACCTGGGCGCTTCAGGCGGCAGGGCTTTGGCCAGCACAATGGCGCTTGCTCCAAACGCACCCATGATGAATTGACCTTCTGCGCCGATGTTCCACAACTTCATGCGGAAGGCTACCGAGCAGGCCAGGGCTGTCAAGATGATGGGCGTAGCCTTGACAATCGTATCCGAAAGCACGCCCAAATTACCAAAGGAGGCTTTGGCGATATGAGCATAAGAGCGCAATGGATCGCCGCCTGCCAGGGCAATGACAACTCCGCCCAGCAACAGCGCCACAATAATTGCGCTCAGGGAAATCACAGCCGGATACCAGGGCGGGGGTTCGCTCAGGCGCGGTTCAATACGAATACGGAAAGATAAAAGGGGTTGACGGGGAACAGACTCAGCCATGCGCTACCGCTCCTTCTTTGTGGATTTGGTCGAGCGGCGTGCCGGTCATCATCAGACCAAGCGTTTCAATCAGACCCGCATCCGGCTCGCCGCTCTCGATCTTGACCTCACCCATGATTTTTCCCTCGTAAATCACATAAACCCGGTCGCTGAGCGAGAGCAATTCCTCCAATTCTTCAGAGATGAGCAGCACGGCCGCGCCGGCTTCGCGTTGTTTTAGCAGCAAGCGGTGAACGCCCTCGATGGCGCCAACGTCTAGGCCGCGCGTGGGCTGAACCGCTACCATGAAACGTGGTTGACCAGAAATTTCACGCGCCAAAATCACCCGCTGTAGATTGCCGCCGGAAAGCAGGCGCACAGGCGTTTCGACAGTTGGAACCATGATGTCGTATGCCTGTTTGAGTTCGTTAGCAAATTTAGCCGCCGTGTTCATGTCCAGTAGCCCGTAATGGGAGATGGGCGGCTGACGATACTTTTTCATGATGACGTTGTCGGTTACGCTCAAGTTGGGGGCTGTGCCGACATGCGTTCGGTCTTCTGGAATATAAGCCATCCCATGCTGGATGCCAAAAAGAGCGTTACGGTTGCTCACTATCGTGCCGTTCAATATGACGCGCCCCTGTTTACATGGACGCAAGCCGGTGATGACCTGCGACAGTTCCCGCTGCCCATTGCCTGCCACGCCTGCCAGACCGACGATTTCACCGGCGCGCACGTTCAGCGAAACGCCGCGCAAGGCAGGCAATCCTTTGTCGTTTTCAGCGTGTATGTCCTGCACATCCAGGACGATGTCTCCGGCTGTGAGGGGCTTTTTTTCCAGGCTGAAAATGACCTCCCGTCCCACCATTTGGCGAGCCAAATCTTGTTTGGTCACATTTTTAGTGGGCAAACCGGCGGCAGTCACCTTGCCACGCCGCAGCACGGTGATTCGGTCGGCGATTGCGGTCACTTCATTGAGTTTGTGACTGATGAAAATAATGGATTTTCCCTGAGCAGTCATAGCGCGCAGGATGCCGAACAACCCCTCGATTTCCTGAGGCGCCAGCACAGCGGTTGGCTCGTCCATGATGAGCACATCTGCGCCGCGATAGAGCATTTTGAGAATTTCTACTCGCTGCTGTTCCCCTACTGATAATTGCCAGACTTTGGCGCGAGGGTCCACCGCCAGACCGAATTTTTGTCCCAGTTCGGCTATTTTGGCGTCATACTTTGATAGCCGCAGCAGGAAGCGCGGCTCATCCAGCCCGAGCAGGATATTTTCGGTGACCGTTTGGGAAGGAACAAGCATGAAATGTTGATGTACCATGCCGATACCGGCTTCAATGGCGTCGCGCGGAGACGAAAAATGGACCGTTTTCCCTTTGACGAGGATGACGCCCGCTTCTTGCCGATAGAGGCCGGCCAGCACATTCATCAATGTACTTTTACCGGCGCCATTCTCTCCCAATAGCGCATGGATTTCCCCCGCTCGTAATTCAAAATCCACATGATCATTAGCCAGCACGCCAGGGAAACGTTTGACGATGCCTCGCATCTCCACGACCACGGGAGGACTGTTGTGCAAATCGGAAGTGGTTGAGTTCGTTGGAGTCACGATACCGCTCCTCAAAGTAAGAGAGCGCCAGAGCTGTGTCGGACGCAAGTATTTATGAAAAAGGGGCCAGAACCCCTGACGTTCTGGCCCCCGATAGGCTTACAGGTTATTGCAGCGAGGGCAATTCAGCGGTAATTCCTTCTGCCCACCAGTACATACCGGTCTTGACGTCAGGATTCCATTCTTTGAATTGGTCGAGGTCCAACTGCTCAAGCGAGACACCCTCTGCCAGGATGACATTGCCTTTGTTGTCTTTGATGGGGCCTTTGAAGACATCAAAGCGGGTGAATTCGCCGGCTAACATCTTACCCAGCGTTTCCTGTACCATGCTGATGACGGCCGGGTCGAGATCTTTCATGCCGGGTGTCAGTTCCTGGCCTTCCATGAAGCCATACAGGCCCAGCGCGCCGCTGTCGGCGTCAAAGTAATCCCAGCCGGGGACATAGGTGCCGTCAATAGTGCCTTGTGTGATCTTGGCGTAGATGGGGCCCCAGTTCCAATAGGGCGCGGTCAAGCAGGCGTCCACTTTGCAGGAGCCGTACCAGTCATAGGTGATGCCCCATTTGCCCTTCTCCTGCGCTACATCCGCTACTGCGGGGGTATCTGCGCCGGTGAAGACCACCTGCGCGCCGGCATCAAAGAGCGAGGCAGCGGCTTCCTTCTCGATAATGGGGTCGTGCCAGGTGTTGATCCAGCGGACATCCATCGTGCATTCGGGGCAGGTCTTTTTCATGCCCAGGGCGATGGCGTTGCCCAGGCGCAGTTCTTCTGGGATAGGGAAGGTGGCCATGTAGCCGAGTTTGGGGTTGCCGTCGGCCTTGGCGCGGGCGCCAGCAATCATGCCGGCCAGATACTTCATGTTTTCCATCGCGCCGAACAAGTTGCCAAAGTTCTTTTGATTGGTTTTGTAACCGCTGATGTGGATGAACATCACATCCGGAAATTCTTCGGCCACAGTTTCCATCGGGTCCATGTAACCGAAAGATGTGCCGAAGATTAGGTTGAAGCCTTTGCGGGCCAGGCTGCGGAAGACTTGCTCAGAATCCGCGCCTTCTGGCACGTTTTCGATGTAGGCCACATGGACGTTGGGAACGTTCTCCTCAACGTAAACCAGACCCTCATAGTGGGCTTGCGACCAACCGCCGTCATCGTGCGGGCCAATCAGTACCATGGCAACATTGAACTTGCCTTCGGCTACGTCTGGAATTTGCATTCCGGCCGCCTCGGCCGGGGCTTCGGTGGCTGCCGGCGCTTCAGTAGCCGCAGGTGCTTCTGTGGCAGCGGGGGCTTCAGTAGCCGCGGGCGCCTCCGTGGCAGCGGGGGCTTCAGTAGCCGCGGGGCCGCAAGCAGAAAGCGCCAGCGTCAAAGCCAGTGCCAGAGCGAAAATGCGCAAAAACATTGGGTGTTTCATACGTTACTCCTCCAGAATTGTCAATATGGGAAGTGGATACAATGTTTTAAGTATATTTTCTCTTACGCACCTCCTTTTGAAATGTCTAGACAACGGGCGTTATTTTACTTGCGAGATGTCATTTTGACAACCTATTTTGTCTTAAAAAATATTCTATCACAAGTCATGATTTTCATGGATTGCATACGAACATTGTCATTACTTGTTTGACAATTTTGTCCTTTTGCGGTGAGGGTGGTGTTGTCTCTTCAAGACGTTTCCATAAACGGCATAACAGAGGTCCCATCGTGTTTTTGGAGACGCGGTAAGAAGCCTGCGATAGTTCCATCGCCTTTTCCCAATCTCCTTGATGTGCATATCCCTCGATGAAAACAAAGCGTTCTGTTGGATCGTTGGGATAATCACCTAGCGCAAATGCTTGTTGGCCCAGTTCTACCACTCGTTCCCAATCTTGGAATTGGCGGGCCAGGTCGGCTTGCTCGAAATAATAACACCAACCATGCTGCGGTTCGGGACCATAGATGTCCGGCATTTGAGCGAACGACTCTTCCAGAATCTGATCTGCGCTGGACAGAACAGCGGCTTCGCGCATCAGACTTTCGGCCGGGATCAGGCGGTTGTATGGATCTATTTGCGGGTCGAGTAGGCGCAGGCAAGCGGGTGGGCGATAGTAAAATGCAACTGTTTGTGAGGTATTTCCGCTGAACTGCCCGGCTAAATAGTCGTAACTTACCGGCAGCCCTGCTCTCAGGTCTGTCAGGACGCCGTTCAAGCGGTTGGTAGGATAGAAGAGCGCGTACTTCACAAGGTTGGTATGGTTCTCGGGCGCGTAAATCCAGTTCAAGACTGCGCCCAGCGAATTATCGGCATAGAACGACAATTCCTCGTTCATCAGGACAATCGTCCCCGGCTTCAATCCCGGCGCGCGCCAGGTCATTTGCCAGAAGAGGTTTTTTTGGGCGTTCCAGTCGCGGCGAAAATCGTTCGACCACAGGAATTGCCGACCAGACGCCAGCGCCACTAACGCAATCAAAAACCCTGCTTCTATACGGCTAGGCAGCAGCGCCAGCAGACCTGCCGTCAGGAGGCTGGCTCCCAGCATAAACGACAAGGTCGCGCGATTGGCCGGGTAGGCCAGCGAGACCGGCACGCCTGTCAGCCAGAACGGCCAACCAGCCGCCAACAGGAGAAAGAGGCCCAAACCTATTGCCCAGAGCGCATCTTGTCTTTTGCTTCGTGCCTGGACCTGGGCCTGCTGAGGCCTCGAGAGGGCAAATCCCACCCCCCCAGCCGTGGTCAGCGCCACTGCGGCATAGAGAGCGGTCGTTCGCAGCCCATCTATGCCCGGATTGGGGAGGTGGAAGACCTGCCTCCAAGCAGCAGCCGTGACTGTCCATAGGCTGAAGAAGATATTGATTAGAACATCGGAGGGCGTTGTGCCTGCCTGTTCGCTTCCAATTTCGTAGATTTGGTTATTGAAGATGAATAAACGGGATAAAATCGCAGCCGCGAAAACTATCAAATAGGGCGCCCACAGGCCAAGGGTCCGGCGAAGACGCGGTTTTGGCTTCGTTTTCTGGTCACGGTGCATCGTCCAAATCAGTGCGAGTCGTCCGGCTTCGAGGGTGAAAAAATATTCGTGCATCCATAGATTGAGCGCTGAAAGGAACAGGGCCAGCGCCGTCCACTGCCAGTAGCGCGACTTTTGGGCGCGAAGCATTGCGTAAAGGGACAGGAGAAAAAAATCGAGGACAATAAAAAAATGACTATATAGATATGCCCCCCATTGTTGGTTGAAACCGGGGTAGAGCAGGAAAAGCAGGGCAGTCGAAAATGCCAAACGCGCTCGCTCAGGGAAGAGCTCTCGCGCGATGCCCCAAACCAACACAGCAGAGATGAAGCGCCAGAGAAGACCAAAGACCTGCCAGTAAATTGGAACCTGTGGCAAGATGCGTGTAGTGACCTGGTAGAGCAGTCCCCACACCGGGCGGTTGGTTGAAAAATAACGCGCCATCGCCTGAGTTCCCATCTGGTAGCGAATCCACGACATGGGCAAATCATCCCAGTAGAATCCAAGCGACGGGAGAATCAGCCCATACGCAAGAATGGCGCTAAGTAGGATAACCAATGCAGGATGAAGACGCTTCATTCTCGATAGTCCGCCGGCCTGATAGTCTTATAGCCGCTCGACAATAAGACTATCAGACGCCAGCGATAAGATTAGTTTATGGAAGGATCCACGTTCCAGTTTCTCCTTTGAGGGCGCGGCCAATGTTTTCGGGGTTGGTGATGAGCGCCTTGCCGTTGGGGTTGGCTTCCAGATACCAGATGATGGCCTGAATCTTGGGCGCCATCGAGCCTTTGGCAAAGTGTGTGCCTTCGGCCAGGTATTGCCTGGCCTCGGTCAGGGTCATCTTGTCAATCCATTTCTGGTCGGGCTTGCCGAAGTTGAGGGCCACCTTTTCGACCGCGGTGGAGATGACGAACAGGTCGGCGTTGATTTCGCGCGCCAGCAGGCTGGAGGCGTAGTCCTTGTCAATCACCGCGGCCGTGCCGACGTATTCGCCTCTACCCTTGTCAATGACCGGGATTCCGCCGCCGCCGACGGTGATGACGATAATCCCGGCCTTCAACAGGGTTTTGACCGTTTCCAGTTCCACCACTTCCTTGGGCAAAGGCGAGGCAACGACGCGCCGCCAGCCGCGCCCGGCGTCTTCGCGCACCGTCCAGCCGAGTTCCTTCTCGCGGCGCTTGGCCTCGGTCTCGTCCATGAAACTGCCGATGGGCTTGGTGGGGTTTTGGAAGGCTGGGTCGTTCTTGTCCACCAGCACCTGGGTCACGATGGTAGCGACGTTCTTCTTGATGCCGCGCCGGTAGAGTTCGTTTTGCAGATTTTGCTGCAGGGCGTAGCCGATGGCGCCCTGGCTGTCGGCGCCGCACACGTCGAGCGGGACCTCGTGCATGCCCTCCACTTTTGCGGCGATTTCCGAGCGGCGCAGGATGAAACCGACCTGCGGCCCGTTGCCGTGACCGATGGCTACGTCCCAGCCGGCTTCGATCATGTCGGCAATGTGGTAGCAGGTCTCTTTTGCGGCCTGGTACTGGTCCTCAACAGTTTTGTGTTTTTCGTCTTTGATGAGCGAATTGCCGCCAATGGCGACGACTGCGAGTTTTCTCGTCATATTACTTCTCCTATCCCATCGTCAACGCCATGACCGCCTTCTGCACGTGCAGGCGGTTTTCGGCCTCGTCATAGACGACCGAGTTGGGGCCGTCAATCACGCCGTCGGTGACTTCGATGTTGCGGTCGGCGGGCAGGGGATGCATGTAAATGGCATCCGGCTTGGCGAGGGCCATCTTGCGCTCATCGGTGATCCAGTGTTCGTATTTCTTGATGATCTTCGCGCCTTCTTCGGCGTTTGGGGTATGGACCATCGCGCCCCACGACTTGGCGTAGATGATGTCGGCGTCTTTGAAGGCTTTCTCCATCCCGTCCGGATCGGAGATGACCTCGAAGCCGACTCCCGCTTTCCTGGCCTCGGCCTCGGCCTGGTCCATGATTTCGGGCATCAGGCGAAATTCTGGCGGGTGGACGAGGGTGACATCCAGCCCAAAGCGCGGCATCTGCAGGATGAGCGACTGCGGCACCGACATCGGCTTCTGGTACGAAGCGGCATAAGCCCACGAGACGACCATCTTCTTGCGGCGCAGGTCGCGGCCTTTTTTCTCGATGATGGTCATCAGGTCGGCCAGGCACTGGAAGGGATGGTAGATGTCGCACTGCATGTTCAGCACCGGGACGCGCGAGTATTTGGCCACCTCGTTGATGTACTTGTTGCCCACGCCCCAGTCCACGTGACGGATGGCGATGCCGTCGAAGTAGCGGCCAAAGATTTCGCCGATTTCCTTCGGCGTATCGCCATGGGCAATTTGGGTGGTGCGGCTTTCGATGAAGGCGCCGTGTCCGCCCAGTTGGGCGATGCCGGCCTCGAACGAACCGCGCGTGCGGGTGGACGAGAAGAAGAACAGCATGGCCAGCACTTTATCGCGCAGGTAAGCGTGCGGCTCGTTGAGGGCGCGCTTGCGCTTCAGGTCAAAGGCCACGTCGAGGACGGTTTCGACTTCTTCTTTCGTAAAATCAAGGTCGCCGATTAAGTCACGGCCATGAAGAAAAGTTTGCATAAAATACTCCTTAGATCGTATTGTAAAGTTGATTGAAGCGCGTCAAAATTTCGGGGTTTTCGAGCGCCTCAGAAAACTGTGTTAGCCACTGTTGAATATATTCCACATCGAGTTTGCCGCGTTGACGAATAAGAATTCCTTCGATTTTTCCAAGCCAGGGACGGCGGTGCGGAGGAAAGCGCCTCTCGGCCAGTTGGCGAAATTCAGAGATCGTCTGACCCTGGATAAGCACTTTCAGGTCGGCATCCTCTGTGGCGCGCGGACGGCCTCTTTCAGCGTTAGCAATCCCGCCGATGATGACAAAGGGAATCTTGTTCTCCTCGAGAAAGGCGATTACTTTCTGCAACGCCTTAATCTGGAAAATCATAACCAAGCCTCTGGGCTGCCTTTCTCAGCCGCTTTTCCAAATCGAGGTATCGCTCCTGCCTTTCATCCGCAAATGCTTCGCGGGCATCTGGCGACAATCTGGTCAGGAATTCACACAAGCGAAAATACCGCAAGATGCCCTCTCCTTTGGGGAGCAAGGGAAGTTCACGCTCCAACATCTTGCGTTCAGCCTGGTTAATCAGCCGATATTCGGCAGCCCATTCCTTGATCGTCATCGCAGGCATGGCTCAAAAACCCAACGAAGAGAATCACTCCATTGCTCCAAGAACCAACGCCAGCAGCGCCATGCGCATCACCACGCCGTTGAAGGCCTCCTGCCAGTAGCGTGACCAGCGGGTGATGTCCACATCGGTCGGGACCTCGTCCATGCGCGGCAGGGAGTGGAGCAGGATGGCGTCCGATTTGGCTTTGGTGGCCAGCAGTTCGCGGGTGATCTTGTAGTTGGCGGGGGTCAGGCCGACGTCGCCTTTGCGCTCGTCACGGGACTTGGTGTAATCGGGCTGGACGACCGGCTCGACCAGGATGACATCCGCATCGGCGATGGCCTGCTCGACATGCTCGGCCTCGCGGAAATTCAGGCTATACTGGCGCAACTCGGCCTTAAATTCCTCGGTCAGCGACATTTCGGGCGGGGCCACAAACGTAATCGGGCAATCGAACTGAGTAAGCGCGTAGGCCAGTGAGTGCATGGTGCGCATGCGCATATCGCCCACTGCCAGCCACTTCAGGCCGTCAATGGTGCCTTTTTCTTTCAGCACGGTATAGAGATCGGTCAGAATCTGGGTCGGGTGCTCGCCCCAGCCATCGCCGCCGTTGATGACGGGGATAGAAGCCCACTTGGCCGCCTCGTGCGGCGCGCCCTGCTGGAAGTGACGCATGACGATCACATCGCCGTAGAATTCCAGCATCTTGACCGTGTCCTTGATGGACTCCTGGTAGAAGTCCCCGGCGCGGGTCATCTTGGCGTCGGCGAAGCCGGTCACATGACCGCCCAGGCGGTGCATGGCCGCCTCGTGCGCCAGGCGCGTGCGGGTGGACGGCTGATAGAAAGCCGTCACCAGCGTCTTTTCCTTCAACAGGTCGCTGTTGCGGCGCTGAACTGCAATCGGCTCCAACTCAGCCGCCACGTCGAAGACATGGAAAAATTCGTTCCTTTCAAAATCTTTGAGGGACAGAATGTCCCGGCCAGCAAAACTACGCATTGTGAAACTCCTTTTGGTGGTTTAGTGATTAAGTGCACAGGTAAAGGTAAACAGGTACACAAGTACATCTCTACCTGTCTACCTGTGTACCTGTACCTGTGTACGTTTTCGCCTGCCTACCTAGTACATATTCATCTTCTTCATCTTCCAAACTTGCGTAATATTCCGCCTGATCTTCGCGGATTTTCTTGTCGCCATATTCTTGCGCGCCGGCGCGTTGACGGCGGACATATGCCATAAAACCGTTGAGTGCCTGTTCTGTTTGGTGGATTAGTTTGTAAAGCGCTTCAAATTCGGGTTGAGCAATGTATTGCAACACGCGTGCGTCAATCAATCTGGCCAGCGTTTCCATTTACCTGTTTACCTATGTACCTGTGTACCTTGCCTGTTTACCAGCCACACCCGGCAACAGAGCATAGAACGCAGTCGCTGCCGCCACATCGTCCAGAGGCACCTGTTCCAGGTTGGTGTGAGCGAACTTCTCATCGCCCGGCCCAAAGCCAATGGAAGGGATGCCCGCTTTGCCGGCCCAATAGGTGCCGTTGGTGGAGAAATCCCACGTTCCCAGTTCCCGCTTCTTCCAAAGCATTTCCACCGCCCGCTGGGCAGCCTGAATCAGGGGGTGAGTATCCTCCAGCAGCCAGGGCGGGTAAAACTTCGAGACCGGGAAGACGAAGCCAGTGTAGGAAGGCGTATCGTAGTACAACTCCTCCACGTGGATTTCTTCCTGCAAGTAATCGGGAATCAGGCCCTTCACCTGAGCAATGACCTCCTCGCGGGTCTCGCTGAGGGTCATGCGGCGGTCAATGTAGATAGTGAACTGGTCGGGGACGGCATTGAGCGAGGCGGTGCGCGCCTCGGCGTCGGTTACGGCAATCGAGGCGTAGCCCTGCACCGGATGATAGCCGAAACCGAAACGCATGCGCCGGTCGAGGTCGCGAATCGCAGCGATAATGCCTGCCATCTTATAGACGGCATTATCGCCCAAATAATGCGAGGCGGCGTGTGCCGAGCGGCCCTTGGCAATCACGCGTAACTCCACCCGCCCCTTGTGACCGCGATAGACCTGCATGCGGGTTGGCTCGCCGATGACCACAAAGTCGGGCCGCACCTGCGGGTCCACTTCCACAAAGGCATTGGGGGCAATGCCATCGCACTGCTCTTCCATGTTGCCGAAGTAATAAGCGGTGTATCCATCCAGCAGGCCGAGGTCGCGCGCCAGCGCCAGGCCATAGACCATGCCAGGGGTGGAATTCTTCTCGTCGCAGGCGCCGCGCGCATACAGAATGCCGTTTTCCACCTTGCCGGTGAAGGGATCCCACTCCCACTCATCCGGGTCGCCCACGCCGACCGTGTCAATGTGCGAGTCGAAGACGAGCACCTTCGGCCCGTTGCCGATGCGCCCGATGGTATTGCCCATCTTATCGAAGCGCGCCTCGTCGAAGCCGAGTTTGCGCATTTCGGCCTGAATCCGCTCCCCTACGTCCTTGATTTGGCCATCCATGCTGGGAATGGCGCAAATGTCGCGCATAAACTGGATAACGTCAGCACGCGCCAGTTCGACTTGCCGATGGATTTTTTCTACCGGTAAAATGTTTACGTCTTTCATAAACAATGTTTTTCCTAGTTTTGTGTAGATTCCGGCGTTCTTTGTACCTTACCATTTCCAATTCCAACGCGCCTTACGACATGAAAATTGAAGTGGCCAGGAATGAAATTGCTGACCGAATAATCTACAACAACGCCGTCTGCCGTGTACAACTGCGCTGTAAATCGCAAAAGCACATCTCCGCGCTGGATTTCGAGCGCCCGCGCCACGTCTGCCGGTGCGCTAACGGCGGTAATCTCTGCTCGCGAGGCTGTCAAAGGGGTGCCGCGAGCAATCAGAAAGTCCAGCACAGAACCGCCAAAGGTGTTTGGCAAGTCTTCGGGTTTGAGGAAGGTCTCCGGCAAAGTATCCACCAAGTAGGCTACAGGTCGTCTATTTGTGCAAATCACACGTTGGATGCAGACCAGCCGGGAAGCCAATGGCAGCCCCAATCCCTCCGCCAATTCCTGGTCGGCATAAATTCTTTCGACCTGTAAATCGCTGACGCTCACGCTCAGACCGCGTCGTCTTGCCATGCTTTCCAGGCTTTCTAACACCTCCAGCCCGCTTTCCAGCACCGGCGTTTGTTCAACCACAAACGTCCCAGAACCTTGGCGGCGGCGTATCAGCCCCTGCGCCTCAAAGGTGCGCATTGCCTCGCGCAGCGTGGCGCGTGAAACGCCTAACTTGCGGGAGAGTTCTGGCTCTGAAAGCAAGCGTTCTCCGGCCGGAGTGCGCGCAATCAAGGTTGCCAACTCCGATTGTAGGCGTTGAAAGGGAAAATTACTCATTACTTTTCTCCAAGACCGGGATGACTTGGAATTTTTTCGCATCCACCAATCCCTTGTCCGAAATGCGTAATTCAGGGATAACCACCAAAGCCATCAGCGAGAGTTGCATGTTAGGATTGTTGAGCGTGCAGCCACAAGCGCGAAAACCTTGCAAGACGCTGGCGGCCTTTTGCGCTACAAGATCCACTTTCTCATTGGACATCAAACCGCCAATCTTCAATTCTACCTGACCGACAACCTGGCCTCCTTTGACCACTACCTGACCGCCGCCGCATTGTGCCAAACGGTTGACCGCTTCCGCCATATCGGCCTCATCTGTACCGACGACGATCATATGGTGGCTATCATGAGCGACTGTGGATGCAATGGCGCATTTTTCAGTGAACCCGAAGCCGTTGACCAGGCCGACAGTCACCCTTCCACTGCCATGGTGACGTTCTACCAACGCAACCTTGGCGAGGTCTCGTTTCATATCAATATGCACTTCACCGGCGTTGATCGTAACCGGAATCCGTAAATGTCGCGTAGGCGCCTGGTTCTCGATAATCCCGATGACATTAGCAGTCCATTCGATGCCGTGTTCCCCATCTGCTTTCAAGACAAAGTCTTGTGCCGTGAGTGGCCTGGACAAGTGGACCGACTGCGTTGCCCAGGCGGGATACGCCACGACGGGCAATTCTTCTTTCCAGACACCCTCTTCAGCGATCACCCGTCCTTTGGCAATGACCATGTCTGCCCGGAAATGACGCAAGTCTTTGACTAGTATCACATCGGCCCAGCGGCCGGGGGCAATCAAACCCATCTCGCGGCTCAAGCCAAAATGTTCGGCGGTGTTGATAGTACACATTTGAATAGCCGTCATCGGGTCCAGACCTTGCGCCATGGCGTGACGCAAGACG
The DNA here is from genome assembly GCA_037440925.1 of Chloroflexota bacterium. Classification (GTDB taxonomy): domain Bacteria; phylum Chloroflexota; class Anaerolineae; order Anaerolineales; family Villigracilaceae; genus JAABUE01. The sequence goes on along the minus strand of JBBITF010000063.1, from coordinate 2,700 downwards.
CGATCCATGTGACCTTCGTGGGAGATGGTTTGAGCGTGCGAATCATCGGTGCATAAGATGAAATGGCGTGAATCTAGCCCCAATTGGGTAATCGCCTTGATTTGCGTTTCGACATCGTGCCAGGCCGAGCCATAACGCAACATGGCTTTCATCCCCTGGCGTATTCGTGCAACGGCATCTTCCAGCCGCGTGCCTTCGTGATCATCTTCTGGCCCACCGGCCACATAACCGTGAAAGAGCCGCCCCAGTTCTGGCGCAGGATAATGCCCGCCAATGACCTTGCCGGCCTGGTGCGTGACGGCCATCTCAGCCAGCATTTCTTCATTGCCATTGAATACCCCAGGAAAGTTCATCATTTCGCCCAGGCCAATGATGCCTGGCCAGTTCATGGCCTCAGCCACTTCTGCGGGGCCAATGGAGGCGCCGGGAGTTTCCAACCCGGGCGCCGAGGGGACACAGGAGGGCATTTGCACCCAGACATGAATAGGTTGCACGGCGGCCTCGTCCACCATCAGGCGCACACCTCTCATACCAAACACATTAGCGATCTCGTGAGGGTCAATGAACATGCCTGTTGTACCGCGCGGTGCTACGGCGCGCACAAACTCGGTCACTGTGACCATGCCCGATTCAACGTGCATGTGGCCGTCTAGCAAACCTGGCGTCAAATAGCGGCCGTCGGCTTCCACTATCCTCGTTTCGGGGCCGATACAGTGAGAGGCGTCTGCTCCTACAAATGCGACACGCCCATCCACTATGGCGATGTCGGTATCGGGGATGATTTCTCCTGCTTGCACACAGACCCATCTTCCCTGGCGAACGACTAGCTCGGCAGGTTTGCGCCCCATGGCAACGTCAACCAATGTTTTTATGACTTTTGAATCGTTTGGCATATTTCTTTTCCCTATTTTGCTTATCACAGAACCCACATAGCCAGCCACATGATCGCCACCGTCGCCAGGACTCCACTCATGCCGCCTCCAGCAGCCGCCTGGCCGCCCGGTTGTGCCGTTCGACCAGTTTCCTCTCGTCGAGCGTGGTCAGCTGCCCGGCGCGGACGACGAACCGGCCGCCGATGACCGTGTAGTCGGCGCGGACGGGGTGACAGAAGACCGCTGCCGCCACCGGGTCGTGCAGCGCGCCGGCGTATTCCAGCCGGTCGAGTTTGATGGCGAAGAAATCGGCGCATTTGCCGGCCTCCAGGCTGCCGATGTCGCTCCGCCCCAGCACAGCCGCCCCGCCGCGCGTGGCCAGCCAGAGGGCATCGCGCGCCGTCATCAGTTTGCGCGATGGGTCGTTAGAAAGCGAAAAGCCGGTGATGCCTTCCTTGAGCCGCGCCAGCAGCATGGCCTGACGGGCCTCGGTCAGCATGTGCGAACCGTCGTTGCTGGCGCTGCCGTCCACGCCCAGGCCGACTTTGACGCCCGCCGCCAGGTATTCCTTGATCGGGGCGATGCCGGAGGCCAGGCGCATGTTCGAGGAGGGACAGTGCGCCACGCCGCAGCCGTGTCTGGCAAAGGTCTGCACTTCCTCGACGTTGACGTAGATGGCATGGGCAAACCAGACATCCTCGCCCACCCAATCGAGCGACTGCATGTAGGGGACGGGGCGGTAGCCGAACTTTTGCAGGCAGAACTGCTCCTCGTCCTCCGTCTCGGCCAGGTGGGTGTGCAGATGGACGCCATACTGCCGCGCCAGGCGGGCCGATTCGCGCATCAGGTCGCCGGTCACCGAGAAGGGCGAGCAGGGGGCGAGGACGATCTGGACGAACGAACCCGGCCGCGGGTCGTGGTAGGTTTCGATCAGCCGCTGGCTGTCGCGCAGGATGTTCTCCTCGCTGTCCACCACCGAATCGGGCGGCAGGCCGCCGTCTTTTTCGCTCAAACTCATCGAGCCGCGCGAGGCGTGGATGCGGACGCCGATCTCTTTGGCGGCGGCAATCTCATCGTCCAGTTTCGAGCCGTTCGGGTAGAGGTAGAGGTGGTCGGAGGCGGTGGTGCAGCCCGAAAGCGCCAGTTCAGCCAGGGCCGTTTGCGCAGAGATGAAGATATCTTGGGGGGTGAGCCGCGCCCAGATGGGGTAGAGCGTCTTCAGCCAGTTGAACAGATTGGCGTCCTGAGCAGGCGGGACGGCGCGGGTGAGGGTCTGGTAGAAGTGGTGATGGGTGTTAACCAGCCCCGGCAGGAGGAGGTGGCCGCGCAGGTCGAGGATTTCGTCGGCCTCGTGGGGCAAACTGTCGGTTGGCCCAACCTGCTCAATGAAGCCATCGCGGACGAAAAGGCCACCATCGGGAATCTCCCGCCGGTGGTCGTCCATCGTGACAAGATAGGCGTGTTTGACCAGAAGAGTGGACATGGGGTGCTGATTGAACTTGCAGGTAGCGCAGATAATTTGTCTGACAACTTGTCTATAGTGTAGCAAATTTTGGCGAGGATGTCAATTCAAAAACGGTTAAAGCGTCAAACCAATGTACATCATGATGGACATCGTAGCATTGAAGATGGGCTGATGATATAATGACTCTACCTTCCTTGTAATAGGGCGGCTATCATTGGCTTGTCTGACAACTTGTGTTATACTCTTGACCCCACTGCAAAAGGACAAATTTTATCCGAATACCCTCCTCAAAATGGCGAAACTTTAAAGACTCCACTGCAACAACCTGAACTTTACCAACCGAATTCCGGGTGTCGGTGCGGC
>JBBITF010000062.1:0-17119 GCA_037440925.1 Chloroflexota bacterium | reverse complement strand
ACTTACATCGTAATTTTAGAGAATACGCCCTGCCCTCAAGATGTGGGCAATCACCGGAGAGGAAAATGGATCGGAAAACATCCCCTATTAATAATTTTCTTGTATTACAATCTTTGTCAACTGCTATTGGCGTCTTGATGTCAACCAACAGATTACTGAACACCTGCGATGACCCTCCCGGCCCCTTCCTCCGATAACGTCCTCAACATCTATCTCACGCTCAATCAATACCCTATCCTGAGCAGCCGCATTCGCTCGCGGATGCGGCATGAACTGTTTAAGCGCGGCATCATCAGTCAAGATGACTTCGAAGCCGAGACGCGCCGCAAAGCGATCGAGTCTCAGACGCGCGAGGGCATACATAATCCTCTGGTAGAGGAGAGTATGGACGTGTGGGAAAAACGCCTGGCGCGCGTCCGCGATGCGCTTACCGACTTTTACTTTGCCTATAACCTTCCCTATTCGGATTTCGAGCGTATTGTCCGTCAGATATTGAGCGAGCGTGGCAGCGTCGAGTCGGATTTTGTATGGTTCAATCCCGAATTAGCTCCCCAAGATATGCTTTTTGAGCAGGCCGAGTTGATTGCTGCTATGCCGCCGGAGGAGCGCCAAAAGTACCGACCGCGCTTGCAAGAAATCAAAGTGGTGTTGATTCGCACCATGATTAGCGATCAATTGAAATATATCTCGCTGGCTCGCAAATGGCTTAAGGTAGCCGACCTGATAGATATCCGTCACCGTAAGATTGGCGGCGGTAAGATAGGAGGCAAAGCCGCCGGAATGCTGCTAGCCATGCGCATTTTACGGGAAACCGCTCCGCCAGACGTGAGCGAGAGTTTCAAAATGCCGGTCTCATACTATCTTGGTTCGGATGTGTTCTACACGTTCATGTCCATAAACGGCTTGATGCACTGGAACGACCAGAAATACAAGACCGAAGAGCAAATGCGCGCCGATTACCCGGGCATCCAGGCCGAATTTTCGAAGGGGCAGTTTCCACCTGAAATCCTGGAACGATTGCGTGAACTGCTCAAAGCAGCCGGCAGGACCCCCCTCATCGTGCGTTCCTCCAGCCTGTTGGAGGATAATTTTGGCACTTCCTTTGCCGGTAAATACGATAGTTTTTTCTGCCCCAACCAGGGTTCTGCTGAAGAAAACCTTTTTGCCTTGACAAACGCCATTGCCCGCGTGTATGCCAGCGCCTACAACCCCAATGCGTTGCTATATCGCCATATCAAAGGCCTGACCGACTATGACGAACGGATTGCCATCCTCATCCAATTTGTGGAGGGCGAACAATTTGGTCGCTATTACCTGCCCCATGCTGCAGGCGTGGCCTTTAGCCGCAATCTGTATCGCTGGTCGCCGCATATCCGTGAGGAGGATGGGTTCCTCCGCATGGTGTGGGGATTAGGTACTCGCGCGGTGGACCAACTTGCCAACGATTATCCGCGCCTGGTAGCGCTCAGCCACCCTTCCCTGCATCCCGCCGCCGATGTTCGCGCCATTCGCCGTTATTCCCAACAAAATGTGGACTTGATTGACCTGGAAGCCAATCAACTACGCAGCGTCTCGGTGCGCGAGGCGCTCAGCACACGTTACCCGCCGTTGCGCTATATCGCCCAGGTTGAGCAAGATGGCTACCTGGCAACTTTGCATACCAGCATGGTTGATGTTGAAAAATTGGTCATCACCTTCGACGAACTGTTGACGCGCACTCCCTTTGCAACCCGTATCCGCACTGCTTTGAAATTGCTGGAACAGCATTACAACTCGCCCGTGGACACTGAATTCACCGTACAAGTGCTGGAGCCGTATTTACCGCGCCCGGAGGTGCGCATTACCCTGTTGCAGTGCCGCCCGCAAAGTCATATCCAGGACGCGGGCGAAGTGCAACTGCCGCGCGAACTGCTTGAAACCGACATCATCTTCTCCACACAGCGCATGGTCCCGCAAGGAATCGTGAGCGGCATCCAATATGTGTTGTTCGTTGCACCAGAAGGCTACTTCAGTCTGACCAGCCAGGCCGAGCGCACAAAACTGGAACGCGCCATTGGTCAACTCAACGTTGCGTTGAAAGATGAAATTTTCATTGCCGTTGGGCCTGGACGTTGGGGAACTTCTACGCCTGACTTGGGAGTCCATGTAGCCTATGGCGACATTCACAACACGCGGGCGCTGGTCGAACTTTCCGGCGAAGCCATCGGCGTCTCACCCGAACCTTCCTTTGGCACACACTTCTTCCAAGACTTGATGGAAGCCCAAATCTATCCGCTGGCAGTCTTCCTGGACGATCAGGACGCTCGCTTCAACCATGACTTTTTCTACAAGACCCCCAATTGCCTGCGCCAATTCATCGCGGTTGACAAGCGCCTCACCCACACCCTGCGCCTGCTGGCCGTTAAAGATTACCGTCCCTACCATCACATAGACCTGGTCATGGACGGTCAAAAAGGCCGTGCGGTGGCTTATCTTGTCCCCGACGAAAACGCGGTTTGAGGGTGAAAACAAACGGCTTTATAGTATTACTGACTGCACTGCAAAAACCATGAACCGCCGAGAGCGCAGAGCGCGCGAGGTTGGAAATTTGCAAAACCCGCATTAAGAGAGCCTTTTCTTTGCGAAATCGGTAAAAAATTCTTGGCGACTTTGCGCCTTTGCGTTAGAAACACCCTTTTTGAAGTAGAGTCATTACTCTTGCAGAGACAGCCAATCTAGGGCAAAATGAACCTGTTATGAAAGTTCTGGCCGTCAGTGATCAAGAAGTCGAGCGTTTGTATACGCTTGCAGCAAACGGTCATTTTCAAGGCATCCAAATCATTTTAGGATGCGGCGATTTACCCTATTCATACCTTGAATACCTGCTTTCGATATTGAACGCTCCGCTGTTTTACATTCCTGGCAATCACGACCCGAAATATGACAGCAAGCATTTATTGACCTACGCCGAAGGCGCCTCCAACCTCGACCTGAAAATTGCTCGCTTCGACAACATGTTGTTGGCCGGGCTAGGCGGCAGTATCCGCTACCGATCCGACGGCGTCAACCAATATAGTCAGGCAGAGGCCTATAGTCGCGCTTTCCGCCTCCTCCCGCGCATCCTGCTTCAAAGCCTGGTCTATCGGCGACGGCTGGATATCCTCATTTCTCATTCTCCACCCTTCGGCATTCACGACGAAAAAACCGGGGCGCATCAAGGATTGAAAGCCTTGAATTTCCTCATCCGCTGGGCGCGTCCGCGCTATCACTTGCACGGCCATACGCATTTCTTCCGCCGCAACCTGGAAAGCGCCGTCACACAGGTTGACCAAACGACCGTCATGAACATCTTCCCATACAAAGTAATCGAGATTCAGCATGAATGACCAAATCTCATCCCGTGTCAAGGCCGACTTCAATCGTGCGCGCCTCAAAGCCTTTCTCAACCGCGTTTGGGCGGTTGTCTCCGGCCAGCCGACCAACCTGCTTTCCTACGATGAAGTGAAAGAAAAATTGCACATCGGCGGCCCCATCTATCGAGGCTTGAAAACGGTTCGGACCGACCAAATTGCCGGCAGCCTCAACCGCTACCATCAATTCGACCGCGCCTTCTTGCCCACCGAAGATGCCCTGGCGGCGCGCTGGCAAAGCGTCAACCGCGCCTTTTACGAAGACATCAGCCTGCCGCCGGTCGTTCTATACAAAGTGGGGCAGGTGTACTTCGTCGTGGATGGCCATCATCGCGTCTCGGTCGCCCGCGAACAGGGACAGGAATACATTGAGGCCGAAGTGCGTGAATGCGCCACCAAAATCAACATCACCCCCGATATCAAACCGGAAGACCTGGAAATCTTGCATGACAAAGTGCATTTTCTCGAGCGCACCGGCCTCGACCGCCTGCGTCCCCAGGCGGACATCAAACTCACCATCCCCGATGGCTTTTCCCGCATGTTAGAGCATATCGCTGTGCATCGTTACTTCATGGGACTTGACCTGCAGCGCGACATTGGCGAAGAGGAAGCGGTTAGCCATTGGTACGATACGGTCTATCTGCCCATTGTAGAGGTCATCCGTCAAAGTAAAATCTTGAAAGACTTTCCTGGAAAGACCGAAGGCGACCTGTACCTGTGGGTGCTGGATCATCAACACTACCTTGCGCAAACCCAGGGCAAGGGCTTGCTTCCGCCCCAACAAGCCGCCCACGATTTCATCGAAATTTTGGAGACCTGATGACTGAACATCCCCTGGCCGGCGTCTACGCCGCTGCTGTGACCCCGCTGACGCGCGCTTCTCTCCCTGACCTCGAAGCGGTCCCCGTTTTGCTGGCTTTTCTTGCCAATCGAGGCTGCCACGGCGCCCTTTTATTCGGCACTACAGGCGAGGGACCTTCTTTCTCCCCCGCCGAGCGTCAAGTGGTCTGGAAAGCCGCCTTGCAAGTCCGGCAAGCCTATCCCAACTTTCGCTTGTTGGCCGGCAGCGGCACACCCAGCCTATCAGAAAGCATCGAATTAACCAAAATGGCTTTCGATTTGGGCTATGAAGCGGTGGTCGTCCTGCCGCCTTATTACTTCCGTTCTGCTACCGATGACGGACTGTTTGCCTGGTTCAGCGCGCTGATTCGCCAGGCCGTTCCCTCTGACGGTTACTTGCTAGGGTATCACATCCCCACTCTCGCCGGCATTGGCTTTTCCCTGGAATTGCTGAAACGCCTGAAAGAGGCCTTCCCTACCCGCTTTGCCGGCCTCAAAGACTCCTCGCACAATGCCGATTTTGCGACAGCGCTAGGTGAAACGTTTGGCGATGACCTGCTTGTTTTCTCTGGTACCGACTCCCATTTTTCGCTGGCCTTACGACATCACGCCGCTGGCTGCATCACCGCCCCTGCCAACTTGTTTTCGCCCAGCCTGCGCGCGCTCTACGATGCCTTCCGTCAAGGCAGGGATACCTCCGCTGACCAGACAAAACTGACCGCCCAGCGCCAAATCTTGGAAAAATACCCCCCCTTTCCGCCCCTTCTCAAGGCCTTGTTGGCGCGCCTGTACGGGCTGCCGCGTTGGGCGGTGCGCCCCCCGCTGGTAGAAACGGACGAGGCCATCGAAATACAAGTCGCCGCCCAACTGGCGCAAACTGAACAAACGCCTTCTGTCCGCAGCGTGGCAGAACGAATCGGTCCCCCATAAAGAAATTCCATGTACACCGTTGGCGATGCTCTACAATTAGAGGTCTTCAAAAACTGCCGCGTGGTAGCCGGACATACAGGCTTGAATCGTCCCATCCGTTGGGCGCACGCAATTGATGTCCCCGATGCGCCAAACTGGCTGCGCGGAGGCGAATTGGTGCTGACCACCGCCCTATCGCTGGCAAAAGATACCGCTTCGCGTCAGGAATTTGTGCGCGCTCTGAACGCCAAGAATGTTGCCGGCTTACTTGTGTCGGTAGGCGAGTTCATCGAGCGCGTTCCCGAGGAGATGATTGCCGTTGCCGATGAGTTGGGACTTCCCATCATCGAGGCGCCCTGGGAATTACATTTGGTGGATGTGAGCGAGCCAATCAATTCGCGCATCGTCAATCAGCAATTCGTCCTGCTTCAACGCGCTTCTCTCATCCATCGCAAATTGACCCAACTGGTGTTAGATGGCGGCGGACTCCCCGAGTTGGCGCGCACGCTGGCAGAACTGGTAGAACGCGCTGTGACCATCGAAACGCCGACCTTTGAATTGCTGGCTTATGCTGAATGGGGCCAAACCGACCAGGCGCGCAAAGACAGCATCTTCCACATGCGGACGCCGCCTGCCTTGATCGCCGAACTGGAGCGGCGCGGCGACCTGGCAAAATTGCGCGCCGCCAGGCAGCCCATCCACATTGCGCCCACGCCAGAGGCAGGCATGACAATAGAACGCATCATTGCCCCCATTGTGGTAGGAGGCGAAGTCTATGGTTATACCTGGCTCATCGCCGATGCCCGTCCGCTGGGCGAATTGGACCGCATGGCCATCGAAAGCGCTGCCACCATTGCCGCCCTCATCATGTTGAGAGAACAAACCATTCAAGAAACCGAAAATCGCTTGAAAGGAGATTTCCTGGTGCGCCTGCTTCAGGGCAGTTCCGAGGACAAAGGCGCACTTTTATACCAGGGAGAAAAGTTCAGTTTGGATTTTCGCCAACCCCATCAAGTGTTGGTGATCGGGAAGGGCCCCCACTGCGCCGCTTCTCTGTCCGAGATCCTGCGTCAATCGTTGGCGCACGCGAGCGGACACAAAGCCCTGATAGGCCCCTTTGGCAATGAGATTGTCGCCGTTGTAGAACAGCGCGCCGCCAACGTCCAAACCCTGGTTCAGAAATTGGCGGCCATTCACCCCGACGTGTGGATTGGCATAGGGCAAGTCGTCGAAGACCCGCTCACCTTGCGGATGAGTTACGAACAGGCGCGCGAAGCGATGGAGATTGCTCGTCAAGTGAGGCATGAACAGCGCATCATGTCATTCGAGAACCTGGGCTATCTACACCTGCTCTATCATGCAGCCGCAGATGACATCCGTTACGATATTTTTAGCCAGAAAATCCAGCAATTATCCGCACAAGGACGCAGTAAGGAATTGCTTACCACGCTAGAAACCTACCTGCGGCTGGGCGGTAATGCGCTGGAAACTGCCCGCCGCTTGCACATCCACCGCAGTACGCTCATTTACCGTCTGCAACGGATCGAAACCCTGTGCGGCCTGGATCTGTCAGACCCACAGGTGCGCCTCAACCTGCAAATTTCCATCCAGTTGTATCGCCTGCGCAAGGAGAACTTCTTATAGCAGACCCACAACGCGCAAAAAGGTATCAGTCATCAGAGCAGTTGCCCCCCACAACACTTCGCCGTCGTAAGGGTGGTACACGATCAATCCCGATTTCTTGCGTGGCAAAGAAAATTCCCACCGATTGCGTTTGTCTGCCAACCAAGCGAGGGGCATGAGAAACACGCGCGCCACTTCAGCGTTTTCTACTCGAAAGGCATAAGGCCAGGGAATCAGCCCCACAACGGGACGCACCCAAAAACCGCTAATCGTCGCCAACGGACTCAATCGCCCTAGCACGCGCACATCGCGGGCGCGCAGACCAATTTCTTCCTCGACCTCGCGCAAGGCAGTCTGCTCAGGTTGCTCCTCGCCAGGGTCGCAAGCGCCGCCCGGAAAAGAGACCTGCCCTTTATGCGTCTCGACAAGTTCCGTGCGGCGCGTATAAAGCAAATACCACTCTTTTTCCACCTGTAACAACGGAAGCAACACCGCCGCGCATTTCGTCTCCAGCCCAGGGGCAAGGTTCGCTTGTTGCGACGCCACAGCATGGGCCGCCTCAGCCTGCGCACTCTGCAATTTTTCGATGATGTAGGCTTCTGTAATTTCGGGAAAGGCCATTGGGCTGCTCTATCTCACTGGACTTCCGCAATAAGCGCACTCGGCAGTGACCTCATCCAGCCATTCGACCTCATCTGGTCGCAGCGCCGCTCCGCAAGAAGGGCAGTGGGTAGGCAGTTGCGGCTTTGGGGTCGCGCTGCGTTCTGCAAACGCAACCGCACCGGCCGGCAAGGTTGCCTTGAGCCAGGCCTCCACCTCCGCGGCTTCCTGAACCAGCCCGCGTTCGTTCAACTCGGTCAGCGCACGTCCCCCCACACGCTGCAAGCCAGGCCAATCGCCGCGCGCCGCCAACAGCGACAATCCCTGCTTGAGGCGCGCCAGTCCGGCCGCCGTATCGCCGGCCAAAATGCGCGCACGCCCGGCTTGCAAAAAAAGCAAAGACGCACGCACGCCGCCGTGCGCCTGGGCGGCCTCTGCCAGCGATTCAAAGGCTTCAGCCGCCTGCACATACTGACCGCTTGCCAGCCACTGATTAGCGCGCTGCAAAAGCGGCGGCGCCTGCCGAAGTAAACCGCGCCTTAAAGGGCGCAATGGTCGCCCAACAATAGGTCGTCTGCGAAACATGAAGGCCTCCTGTAAATCAAATATTTGAGCGCAAACCGCCCACCGTTCACGAATACTGCACGAATACACGAATAACGCCGTCATTCGAGCATTCTTTATTCGTGGATGGTTTTCTCACCCAAAAACCAAACCGATGCTAGAGGTAAGCAGTTACCTTCAATCTGCGTTATCTGCGACATCTGCGGATGATTTCCGAAGCCAGGTAAGCAGTTACAGATTTTGCACCTTCTCTACCGACTCTGGAACGTCCCTGATACGTGTGGCCTCCAGCCTCTCCTGGCCTCAGCAATCCACTGATGTACCGCCGACCTGTGGCCGGCCCTGCCAGGCAAAGCCTGACAATACGATTTGCGGGCATACATGACTCTACTGCAAAAGGACGTTTCTAACGCAAAGACGCAAAGTCGCCAAGATGCGGCAGATCCTATTGTGTACCTGTGTACCTGTGTACCTGTATACTTTATATCGGTTTCGGCTTGTCCGAGTTAGGATCTTGTTGCGTTGAGATTTTCTGTTTTTGCAGTGCAGTCACCTATAAAAACTACGGCCAGGTATGGCTGGGCGCAGCGGCATTATCGGCCTGTACTTGTGTCTTCACTGCCGGCGTGACGCAGACATGATCGCCTGCAAAAGCCTCTCGCCACACATACCCAGAGATACAATCATCAGGCCCCGCCACGCGGGAGGCGGCTGCGGCGTTATCGGCTGCAGTTTGGGTGCGCACATCGGGCGTCACACACACATCATCGCCGACTGTGGCCTCGCGCCAGACATAGCCGCTGATGCAGGTATGCGGCCCGTATGCGCCTGAAGTCCAGCGTGAAGCGGCGGCCGCGTTATCAGCCTGCGCCTGCGTGCGTGTGGCAGGCGTGACGCAGACATGATCGCCTGAGTAGGCCTCGCGCCAAACATAGCCCTCTTTGCAGGCGTCTGCCCCATAAACTGTCACCAGTTTGCGGGAATCGGCCGCGGCGTTATCGGCATCTGCCTGCGCTTTGGAAGCAGGCGGCACGCAGACTTTATCGCTGGGTTTGATGAGCCGCCAGACATAACCGTCCTTGCAAGTGCCGCTGGCCGGCAGCGGGGTCGGCGGCGCAGCCACCACGGCCAACGTGGCCGGGATGCAATTAGCCGTCACCAGGCTGGCAGAAATCCAGCCATGTCCGCCTGGCCCGGAGGGGAAGACAATGTACCACCATGTACCGTCGTTGTTTTTCCCTTCGACGGTAGCGGTGGCTCCTACAGGCAATGCGCCTACCGGCGGGTCATAAACCGTGCCGGGACCAGAGCGCACATTGGCGTTTGAATTGACGGTAATCATCGGCGTGCAAGCGGTGGCCGAAGCGGCAATGGTAGCAGTTGGCTCACCGGAAACAACCGGCGGGGCAACGCTGGTTTGCGTAACCTGCTGTTGTGGCGCCAGCGCAGTAAGGGTGGCTACCAAATCCTGGCTGCCTTCGGTCGGCGATGGGACGGCTGTGGCGCTGGGCAGATTACAGCCCATCGCTGCCAGACACAGAACAACAAAAGCATATAAAGACCTCTTGAACATTTTTTCTCCTCTAAAGAATATTTCACAAACTTATCCGACTCGCCTGCCTGAACGCAGAGGCAGGAATGCTTCACAAATATTATCAACAAAGTCAGTTTCTACTTCAATAGGCTATTGGTAGGAAGCGCAAAAGGTTTGTTCAGATTGCGTGGTTTGATATCCGCAGCACCTTTGCGCCTCGAATTTTACCTTGCTTCAATTCGAGCAGCGCCTGGTTGGCGTCTTTCAATTCATATTCCTGAAATTCGGGCTTGATGCCTGCCTGCGCCGCCAGTTGCAAAAATTCGCGCACGTCAGCCCGCGTCACATTTGCCACGCTCTTGATTTCCTTCTCCATCCATAATTGCGAGGGATAATCCAGCGTGGACAGAATATGTTGATCGTTGTCCTGTTTGCGGATAGCGTTGATGACCAGCCGTCCGCCCGGCTTGAGGCGTTTCAGCGCTTCCATATCTGGACCCCAAACCGGCGTGGTGTCAATGAACGCATCTAACGCCTGAGGAGGAATCTCGTCTATGGCTCCCGCCCAAGCCGCTCCTAACGAGAGGGCAAACTCGCGTTCTTCGGGGTTGCGGCTGAACACGAATACCTGGCTATGCGGATACCTATACGCAACCATCTTCAACACCAGATGATTCGACCCGCCAAAGCCCATCAGTCCCAACACTTGCCCGTCATGCAAGTTGCTCAAACGCAGCGACCGATAGCCAATCGCCCCGGCGCACAACAACGGCGCGGCTTCAGAATCAGACAACTCAGAAGGGATAGGGTGGACAAATTCCACCGGCGCACTCATGTATTCGGCATAGCCTCCGTCTGCGTCGCGCCCGGTTGCCCGAAATTGTGGGCACAGGTTTTCCTGACCCGACCGGCAGAAGGCGCATTTGCCGCAAGCCGAGAAAATCCAGGCAACGCCGACGCGCTCACCCAACTTGCAAGAAGTCGTATTGGGGCCGGCCGCCTCGATTACGCCCACAACCTGATGCCCCAGGATGACCGGCAATACAGGCGGCGGCGTGCGGCCCTCGATCTCGTCCAGTTCGGTGTGACACACCCCGCAGCGCACTACACGAATTACCACCTCACCCGCGGCAGGTTGGGGGTCAGAAATGGTTTCGAGCGAGAGAGGCGTGGGATTTTTGGCCAGCGGCGCAAGTTCGCGCAAAAGCATGGCTTTCATGGCATCATCTCCTCTACGCTTACCGGCTCATCCCGTCCCAAACTGCCGGTCGCCAGCGTCGCCCAGACCTGGCACGATGTAGGCGCGTTCATTCAGGTGATCGTCAATGGCGGCAAGATAAATGGGGATGTCGGGATGCGCCTTTTGCATGGCGGCGATTCCCTCTGGCGCGCCAATCAACCCAACGAATTTGATTTTCTTCACGCCCCAGCGCTTCAATACGTCAGCGGTGGCGATGGCCGAACCGCCGGTAGCCAGCATCGGGTCCAGAATGATGCAAACGGAAACGGTTGGCTCGAGCGGCAGTTTGTTGTAATATTCCACCGGGCGCAGGGTCTTTTCATCTCGATACAGCCCGATATGCCAGACTTCGGCGCTGGGCATCAGTTCCCAAAAGCCTTCTACCATGCCCAGCCCGGCGCGCAGGATAGGCACCAGGCCAATTTTTTCTTGCAGTTCCCAGCCGGTCATTTTCGCCAGTGGGGTTTCCAGTTCGCGCGGAATCGTCAGCAGGTCTGCTGTGGCTTCATAGGCCAGCAGGGCAGCAATCTCGCGCACCAGTTCGCGGAATTTCTTAGGCTCGGTGCGCTTGTCACGCAGGCGCGAAAGTTTGTGGGCCACCAGCGGGTGGGTAGAAGCGTAAACATTGGACATAGGGCCTCCTGTTCGAGATATTATAAGTCAATTCAAGTATAATCTCTCACCATGTCTAAACGCTTTGTCTTCTTTTCGGCCCTTGTAGTGGCGCTGGGGGTGGGCGGGTATTATTTGTATCGTATGTATCGCCCAAACGCAGCGCGGCTGGCGGCCTTCCACGCCTGGATGCAGGATTCGGATTCTCACCCGGAATGGAACATGCAAGCCGGAACACGCTGCGGAGATGCGCCGTTCATTTTCCCGACCAATGGCCTGGTCGGCTTTCTTTGGGACGATTCCTTCCGCCCCGGCCACCGTCACCAGGGCATTGACATTTTCGGCGGCGAAGGCGTAGGAGTGACGCCGGTGATAGCCGCCTATCCTGGCTACCTGACCCGCCTGCCGGAGTGGAAGTCGTCGGTGATTGTGCGCATTCCCGATGACCCGCTTCGCCCTGGCCGCCAGATTTGGCTCTACTATACCCACATGGCTGACCAAAGCGGCGTGTCTTACATCTCGGATGCCTTTCCTCCCGGAACCTATGAGCAATGGATCGAGGCTGGGACGTTTCTGGGCTACCAGGGCAACTATTCTGGCGACCCTAACAATCCCACCGGCGTACACTTGCACTTTTCGATTGTGCGGGATGACGGCCTGGGCCATTTTCGCAACGAGTTGGAAATCCAAAACACACTCGATCCTTCGCCCTATCTGGGCATGAGGCTGAATGCGAACGAAAATCCAGACACGGTTCCCCTATGCGAGGCATTCGACAACGAGAAATGAAAAAAACAGATTTCGGTCAACAAGTGGTATTGATTAGCGGGGCCGGCAAGGGCGCAGGCCGCCGCCTGGCCGAGGCCTTTGCGGCGCAAGGAGCATTGACGGCGCTCAACGACATTTCTCCTATCAATGTAGAAGAAGTGGCAGCGCAGATTTTGGCAAGCGGCGGGCAAGCGCGGGTATATGTGGACGATGTAGCCAAAAAAGTGGCCGTGCAGTCCCTGGTGAAGCAAGTGCAGGACGATTTTGGCCGCATTGATATTCTTGTCAATCATGCTTGTGTCGAACCCCACTCGCCGCTGCTCGATATGGACGAGTGGGACTGGCACCGCGTGTTAGATGTCAATCTGACGGGAGCATTTTTGATGACCCAGTCGGTCGGTCGCGTAATGCGGGAACAGGGCGGAGGCATCATCGTCAACCTGGTAGCGGGAGCAGGCCGAGGGTCCGGCAAAGAGCGCGCAGCGTTCGTCGCCAGCATGGCTGCGCTGGCGGCTTTTAGCCGGCAGGCCAGGCGCGAACTTGCGCCATCCAGAATCCGCGTCTACACCGTAAGGGTAGATACGCCGGTCGAGCATGTTTTGGAATTGTGCCGGCGCTGAGGTCAACGCGCAGTCATTTTTCGATTTTGCGCAGCCCGGCAATGGAGTTGATATGCACGACAAGGGTATCGGTGATCTCGCCATCGGCGCGGCCAAAATCTAGCACTACGCCTGGGTAATCTCCATCATGCAAATTTTCTGTTTCCCATGACCACTGAAGCAACAATTTGGTTTCGAGGAAACCATTATCTTCAATCGTGGCCCCGCCGCAGTGTGGACAGAGAGGCTCCAGGATATAGCCATTCTCGAAGCGAATCGAACGCAGCGAGCCGCTAGAAGTTTTGACATATTTGACGCGCTGTCCGCCTAGCAATTGTTCTATGATGTCGTACAGGCACATGGAAGTCGGCTAACCATCCTGGATGACAGGAAGCATAGGACAATGATGCTCTGGGCAATAAGCGGCCTGTTTCAACAGGGATGTGCCGGGTTGAGGGGGTTGGAGGGTGAATGACATTTTCTCCTCTGGTTTTCAAGGCCGGTTAGGGTGTTGTGGTCTCGCACCTTCCCAGCCAAATTTTTTCAAATCTATGCGCCCTTTTTCGGTAAAAGTGACGCCTTCACTTTCCAGCAATGCTCTCTGTTTAGAGGCTGCCGGCCTGGGGCTGATCTCGCCTTTGGCGTTGATCACGCGCTGCCAGGGAACATCATCAGGGCAGGCAGCCATGGCACCGCCCACCCAGCGCGGACCCCAAGCGCGGTAGGTCTCGAAGTCCACCCCCGGCGGAGGGGGGAGCAAAAACGCAATTTGGCCGTAGGTGACAACTTTGCCAGGCGGGATTTGACGCACTACCTCCCAAACTTGGGCGTAATAGGCTTTTGGGTTGGGGGGCGAGGTGAAACGCATGGTCAATCTATTTTGAGCGCAAAGATTCTGCGCTTTTTACTTGCGACTCCACTGCAAAAAGGTATTTGCACCGCAGAGCGCGCAGAGAACGCTGAGATTTTTTACCGATTCCGCAAAGAAAAGGCGCTCTTGATGCGGGTTTTGCAAATTTTCAACCCTGCGCGCTCCGCGCTCTCGGCGGTTCATGGTTTTTGCAGTGCAGTCACTTGTTGTCTATTGTCGCAGCGGAATCCCAAACTAGAGAGGTGAGGTATCTTTTGCAAAGGGTAAGCGAATGATGAAGGTGCTGCCAGGGCAAGTTTCCTCATTATACCCTGGACTTTCGGCCCACACCTTGCCCCCATGCGCTCTGATGATACCGGCTGCAATAGCCAGCCCCAAGCCAGGGCCGCCGCCTTTGAAAGAGGTGCGGCCAGAGGAGTGTAGTTCTACTTTTCCCAGTTGGTAGAGTTTTTCGAAAATGATTTCGAGGTTGGCCGGGTCTATGCCGATACCGGTATCCTGAATGCGCAGTTCCTCGCACGGGCCTAGTTGCTCATCGGTGACTGAGGCAGCGCTGACCGAAACGGTTCCGCCGTCGGGCGTATATTTGATGGCGTTTACAATGATGTTGTCCAGCGCTTTTTGCATCAATTCAGGATCAATCTGCAAGGGCGGCAGGCGGCTGATGGATTCGTCCAGTTTTAATTCGATTTTGCGCGCTTCGAGTTCCTGCTGATACTCTTTTTGAATCAAGCGCAGGAGTGGGGCAAGCGGTAAGGAGTCGGTGTGCGGGGTAAGTACTTGATTTTCCAGGCGGGCCACATCGAGCATACTGTTGACAATCTGATGCAGGCGGTTTGTGCCTTGCAACACTCCATCCACGGCTTGCAGCAGGGAGGGGTGGTCTTGCACAACGCTGTCACTGCGCAACATGCCCAAGTATCCTTTGATGACGGTCAAAGGCGTGCGCAACTCATGGGCCGCTACCTGGATGAAGGTAGATTTGTTTTTGTCCAGTTTTTCCAGGGTGCTGAGCGCACGGTTCAATTCCTCCACACGCTGTTCCACCATACGCTCCATCATCTGATTGAAACGGTTCAATTCATCGTACAGTCGGGCGTTTTCCAGAGCAATGGCGGCCTGGACAGCATAGGTGTTTATCAGCAAAGCATCATCTTTATTATAGGAAAAAGCCTGCTTGCGCGATAGGACCAACATACCCATTACTTTGTCTTTGAAGAATAGCGGCGCGCCCATCCAGGACGAATCAGGCGGCAGCCACTTCGGTTGTTGCCAGCCTTTGAGTTTCTGCACGTCTCCAATCTGGATGGGTTCCTTCATGCGCGCCACAGCGTCATACAGGTCGTTGCCTTGCGCCCGGTAGGTCAGTTCCTGGATGGGAGCATTAGGCGGCAAGCCGTAATGCGCTGCTACGTAGGGTGTGCCATTCACATCTTCCAGGAACAGAACGCCGCGGTCGAAAGGAAGCAAGGTACGTATTTGCTCCAGGATTTGTTGAGGCACACGCTCCAGTTTTTCCAGGGAGGAAAGTTGGCGGGCTGCCCGCGCCAGCAATTCGGCTGCACGGCGGCGGGCTTGCTCGTTGGCGTACAATTTTTCCTTTTCGATGGCGGCTTTTTCGGCAATGTCCCTGGCAATGGCCAGTTCGGCAGCGTGATTGCGCGCCTTTTCCAGCAAGCGCTCCACTTCCTTTTGAGCCTGCTCACGCTGCTGGACAAGCGTAACGCGCAACAGCGCACTGCTAACCAGATTGCGGACTCGCAGGTACACATCCCAATCCTGTGGACCCATTTCGGCCCACATGAAACCGAAACGATTGCTAGCCAGCGAAAGCGGCATGATGACCGCCGTGTAGCGATGATCGGTAGGCGTTCTGCCGCGCGGAATCAGACTGCCCGGCTCTAAGTTAGATACTTGCGCTGGAATATGAAAAGTCTCGTTTTCATATTCGAGTAATAAGCGGTAATTCTCTGGCGGCGGCGCGGTGATGAGATAAGGGGAGGCTACGTCGCTATAGAACATAACGTACCATCGCTTGATCCCCATGGCAGGGAAATTCTGCTTGATAGCCGAGCCAATCTCCTCCAGGCTCAAAGCAGGCGCCATAGAAAAACTGAAGGCTTGCAAAACGTTCTCTTGTTGTTCACGTTGCAGACGATGGAGAGCCTGAGCGCGTTGCGAAAGTTCGCCAGTTAACAAGCGCGCTTGCTGAAACAGGTTCTCGGCGTTTAGCATGGTCGTTTGGTTAGAGGCAGAAATGCCCCCCAGGGCATAACGGCGCAGCATCGAAACAACATTATGCCAGATTGCCGGTTCACGACCTTCTCGGCGCATCAGTTCAATGGCAGCGTTGGTGGCTTTTAGAAATTCATCGGTACGACGAATATCTTGAACGCTGGTCAGGAAAGCATCCCAGATGGCGCCAAAGACTTCGCGGAAGCGTCCGAAAGCCGCATCTTGCGCGTCAACCCGCGCCGCTCCCAGCAAGGCTTCAATGGCCGCATCGCGCTTGTTTTGAAGCCGGCCGGTTTGGGCGACTTCGAGGGGCGCCACGACGGCTTTCTGCACTGTCTCTGGCAGGCATCCACATGACCAGCGAATGATCAGGCTGGTGGGCGTTTTGATGATGGGTTCAATATTCTCCCCTTTCATACGCCGCATGAGCATTTCGAAAACTTGCCGGCCCTGTTCGTAGAAGGATTGATGGACAGTCGTCAACGGCACGCCTAGCGATTGGGCTTCGTCTACATCGTCAAAGCCGGTCAGGGCCACCTGGTCAGGCACCTGGATGCCGCGCATTTGCAAGGCTTCCAACGCGCCAAAGGCCATTCGGTCGTTGGCGGCGGCAATCGCCTGGAAGCGCATTCCCCGTTCATCCATCAGGGTGCGAATCGCAGCGCGCCCGCTTTCGGGAGTGAAATCGCCTTGCACAACCAGTTTCTCGTCATATCGAATTGCGTGGGCTTGCAACTCTTCATGATATGCCTGGAAGCGTTCCTCGGCTTCGATTTGGCCCGCTACGCCGCGAATGAAGGCGATACGCTGACAATGATGGGTTTCAATCAAGTGACGGATGACCTCGCGCATCCCGCTCAGGCTATCGGCGCGCAAATGGGGGACGCCTTCTGCGTCAATCGCATGGGCCACCATGGGAATCGAAGCAAAGGCTTTGCAGAAGGCGCTGATTTCATGATATTTCAGGCCATGCCCCATATCGGCTGCCAGGATGAGTCCGTCGAGTTGCGCAGGCTTAACGAGGTCATAAAAACCATAAGAAACAGACTGCTGGTCAGGCATCAAGATCGAAATGGGTTTTCCCCCCACGAAACAGATTAGGTTGACATTGTTGGCATTGGCCTGGTCATTTACACCCGCCATGAACTCTACCCCCCATACGCGGCTGATTTGCGCTAGCAACACACCAACTGTCTTGCGATTCGAATCGCGCCTGTTAGACATGGATGGCAACCTAACCGAATTATATCCTTGTTTTCAAGTCAAAACTGTAACTATTTAGGCATCGCTGGCCTGGAAAGTACCCAGAATGGGTATTGCCAAATCCAGGCCGAA
>JBBITF010000061.1:0-17785 GCA_037440925.1 Chloroflexota bacterium | reverse complement strand
TGTTTCTTCTTTTTTCTGCGCCTTGCGGCTGGCTTTTCAGGCTGTCGAGCCGCACTGACACTCGGAATTTGGTTGATAAAGTTCAGGTTGTTGCAGTGGAGTCGGTTTTTCAAGAGCAATTCTATATGGGAGTTCAGCGGATATCTGGCACGTCTCCTTCGCTGTGTGGCAACTACAGGCTTTTCTAGCGGAAGAGATAGAACAAAATCGCAAGGATCAAGAACGGCGCGTAGGGGATGGGGGTAAAGGCCTGATAGCGTTTGCGCAGTGTCAGCGTTACAATGACCAGCAGGCTGGCGATTCCGCCGGCAAAGATGGTGAACAGCAAACCGGCCAGGATGACCGGCCAGCCTAACAGCAAGCCGGTGATGCCGCATAAATTGACATCTCCAAAGCCCAGCGCCACTTCCTCGATCTCCTCTCCCCGCCGTTTGGACATCCAGCGCGCAAAGGCTTCTCCCAGGAAGTGGAAGAGGAGCATCACGCCAAAGCCGAAAGCGCCGCCCAACAGCGTAGGCGTCAAACCATGAGCATACCAGCCTATTCCAAAGCCGAGCAGCGCGCCTGCGATACTAACCGGGTGCAGGATGAGGCGATGTTCTATGTCAATGGTAAAGACCACTCCCAGCCAGGTCAGGAGGAGCAGCGCCAGCGGGTAGTTCAAGCGCGCAGGCGTGTTGAGCCACAAATAGATTGCCCCGCCCAACATCACAACCTGCGTAATCAGCGTCCGTTTGCTGCGTTTCCAGCCACAGGCGGCGCAGCCGCGCAAGAGCAGGTAATCTTTCCAGGGCAGGGCTTGTGCGCATTGAGGGCAGAGCGGTTGGCTGAAGCGGCGGGTGGCGGGCAACACATCGGCCAGGTAGTTGACCAGAGCGCCGGCCAGCCAGGCAAGCGCAATTGGGATGATGAGAAGGAAAATATTCATAGCCGTATGATAGCACATTCATCCCTGGCAGGGAATCACCCATTCGGGAGTGTAAGCGGATTGTAATGTTCTTGGCGATTTTGCCAATCTGCCTTACAATTTCCTCTACAGGAGAACTACATGGAAAAATTCATCGTTACAGGCGGCGTTCCCCTGCGCGGGGAAGTTACCCCCTCTGGCAACAAGAATGCCAGCCTGCCTATCCTGGCGGCTTGCTTGCTGACGGACGAAAACGTTATCTTGCACAATGTCCCGCAAATCAAAGATGTGTTCGATATGCGCGACCTGCTGCTCAGCCTGGGGGCAACAGTAGAAGCGCTGGATGCCAACACCTGGCGCGTCACTGCCCGGCGCGTGCAATCTGCGGATTTGGATGCAGAACTATGCCGCCGCATCCGCGCCTCCATTTTGCTGGCCGGCCCCATGCTGGCGCGGGCAGGTGCGCTGCAATTGCCCCCTCCCGGCGGAGACGTGATTGGCCGCCGGCGGCTGGATACGCATTTTCTGGCCCTCCAGGCCCTGGGCGCGCAAGTGCGTTACGACCGTATCCTTGACTTGAAAGGCGAGCGCTTGCATGGAGCGGACATTTTGCTGGACGAAGCCAGCGTCACTGCCACTGAGAATGCGCTTATGGCTGCCGTGACGGCGCCAGGTTGCACCACCATCCGCAATGCCGCCTCTGAGCCTCATGTACAGGAATTATGTCATTTCCTGAACAGCATGGGTGCCGATATCCGCAATATTGGCTCGAACACGTTGCATGTCGAAGGCGTCCCACGCCTGCATGGTACGGAGTACACCATCGGCCCTGATCTGTTGGAGGTGGTTAGTTTCATTGGCGCGGCGGCCGTCACGCGCGGGAGCGTGCGCATTCATAATGCTGGCGCAGCGCATCTCGAAATGATTTCCCAGGTTTTTCGCCGCATGGGCGTTACCTGGGAAGTGAACGGTAACGACCTGCTGGTGCCAGAAGCACAATCGCTGCAAATCGTTCCCGACATGGACGGCGCCGTACCCGAGGTCAAAACCAACGTTTGGCCAGCGTTTCCGACCGATTTGATTAGCATTGCCATTACGGTGGCTACGCAAGCCGCAGGCACGATTTTGTTCCACGACTGGATGTTTTCTGGGCGAATGTACTTTACCGATAAACTGGTGGGTATGGGGGCGCGCATCATCTTGTGTGATCCGTATCGTTGTATTGTCCAAGGCCCTAATACCTTGTATGGAGAAAACCTCGAAAGCCCCGATATTCGCGCCGGCATGGCTCTTTTGCTGGCCACCCTGGCGGCCGAAGGGCAGTCTACCATTCGCAACATCCGCCAGATTGATCGCGGCTACGAGCGTGTGGACGAAAAATTGCGCCTTCTGGGCGCGAACATCCAGCGCATTCAGGAATGAGCGGCGCAAGACGGTTTACGCTTTGCGCAGGAACAAATTGAAGTTTACAATATTGCGCAAAATCTTCGTGATTGGCGTAGTTTTTGCGGAGCAATACTAATTGTAAGTCTGTCTTGTCTACCTAATAAAGGAGTTGAGTTTCTAATGAAAACCATGCAATTACCCGGGCCCAAGGCCCAGACGTTGATCGAGCGCGATCATGCCGTCATTTCCCCGTCTTATCCGCGCGGTTATCCCTTCGTCATGGACCATGGCAAGGGCAGCGAAGTATGGGATGTGGATGGAAATCGCTTCCTCGATTTCATGGGCGGCATTGCCGTCGTCTCTACCGGTCATGCTCATCCGGCTGTGGTGAAAGCCATCCAGCAGCAGGCCGAAAAGTTCATCCATATTTCCTCCGATTTCTATCATGAGAATTGGATCAGGCTGGCCGAAAAATTGAATGAGATTGCGCCTTTTGAAGAACAGGCAGTCTCGTTCATGACCAATTCTGGCACCGAGTCGGTGGAAACCGCGATCAAACTGGCGCGCTATCATACCGGCCGCATGAATTTCGTCGGCTTTACCGGCGCCTTCCATGGGCGCACGATGGGCGCGGTGACGTTCACGGCCAGCAAGCCCACCTACCACAGCGGCTTTTACCCATTGATGAACGGCGTCGTCCATGCGCCCTATCCCAATCCTTACCGCCCGGTGTTGGAACGCCGGCCCGGCGAGGATTATGGCGAGACGGTGGTGCGTTACATCGAGTATCAGATTCTCGGTCACATCCTGCCGCCCGATGAAGTAGCCGGCATCCTGGTCGAAAGCATTCAGGGCGAGGGCGGTTATATCGTCCCGCCGCAGGGTTTTTATCCGGCTTTGCGCGCGCTGTGCGACAAGTACGGCATTTTGCTGATCGTAGACGAAGTCCAATCGGGCATGGGGCGTACCGGCAAGTGGTGGGCTATCGAACACTTCGGCGTCGAACCTGATGTCCTGACCGCTGCTAAGGGCATCGCTTCGGGGATGCCGCTGGGCGCTTGCGTGGCACGCAAGTCGGTCATGGACTGGGAACGCGGCTCACATGGCAATACTTATGGCGGCAATCCTATCGCCTGCGCCGCATCGCTGGCGACCATAGACTTGATCGAAAAGCAATATCTACAAAATGCTGCGACGGTCGGCGAATATACCATGGACGCCTTGCATGAACTACAAGCCCACCATCCCAGCATGGGCGATGTGCGCGGCAAAGGCCTGATGATCGGCGTCGAATTCGTCACCGACCGTCAGACCAAAGAACCGGCCAAGGCGTTGACCGAGCGCGTTGTGCAATTGGCCTTTGAGCGCGGTTTGCTGCTGCTTTCATGCGGCCAATCGGTCATCCGCATTGCTCCGCCATTGAGTATCTCTAAAGATGAAATAGACGAGGGCTTGACCATTTTTGCGGAGGCCCTGACATTGGCCGAAAAAGAAGCCGCGTTGGTGTAACGCTTCGTGCCTGGCTCGCTCTTGCTTCCTCATTCGGACAAGCCGAAACCAAAAAGGATTCAACCACAAAGGTCACAAAGGAACTCAAAGGAAAACCTTAATTCCCCTTCGTGT
Organism: Chloroflexota bacterium; assembly: GCA_037440925.1. Taxonomy (GTDB): domain Bacteria; phylum Chloroflexota; class Anaerolineae; order Anaerolineales; family Villigracilaceae; genus JAABUE01. Next base: position 13,869 of record JBBITF010000061.1, on the reverse strand, counting down.
ACTTTGTGTCCTTTGGGGTGAAAAATTCTTGCACAAAAAGCAAGGATTTCACTTGTAAGGTGCCAACCCTCTCCCGTCGGGAGAGGGCCGGGGTGAGGTGTTTAAAGTTTAATGTTTAATCTAACATGTCGAGATAGTTACAAATTTTGGTATAATATGTTCTCGCTCTCGCTGTGCGGGAGCGTGTTTTTGTGCTGGTGATGATTGCCGAGAAGTATCTTCCCAAAAATAAGGGGGCAGCAGGGGGCGGCGTGCGCGGTACGCTTCCAACACCCCGCGCCGTGATGGGTTGAGATGATACGCCGAGAAAGTGTGCAATCTTTAAGGAGTGATACTATGAACTTCATTGTCGTTGGATGCGGGCGCGTTGGTTCCGAACTGGCCTTCCGCCTGTATAAAAACGGTCACAAAGTAACGGTGATTGATTCCCACCTTCAAGCCTTCGAATCGCTCGACCCAGACTTTCGGGGACGCACCCTAGAAGGGGACGCGCTCACCGAAGGCGTGCTAGAGCGCGCCGGGATTGCTGAGGCTGATGGCCTGGCAAGCGTTACGAACTCAGACACGAGCAATGCGGTTACGGCCCACATTGCGCGCACCATTTACAAAGTGCCAATCGTGGTAGCGCGCAACTATGATCCCGCCATGCGCCCTATGATGGAAGTTTTTGGCTTGCAACTCGTTAGTTCCCCAAGTTGGGGCGCGCAGCGCATTCAGGAACTACTCATTGACCCTGCTTTTCGCACCGTGTTTTCGGCCGGCAACGGCGAAGTGGAAGTCTATGAAATGCGTATCCCCTCTTGCTGGGCAGCCAAACCTCTGGACGACTTGCTGCGTACCGCTCCCGAATGCCTGCCGGTTGCCCTGACCCGTGCGGGCTGTGCCATGCTGCCCACCCCTGACACCGTGCTGCAAGAGGGCGATTTGCTCAATGTAAGCGCAACCTTCGAGGGCATCCAGAAATTGCGGGTTTGCCTGGATGAGAAAGAGGAGGCCTGAGATGTTTGTGATGATTGCTGGCGGCGGCCGCACCGGGGCGCAACTGGCCCTTCTGCTCCTGGCCGAAGGTCACAAAGTGCGCCTGATCGAACATCGCCGTGAACTACTAGCCCGCTTACACCAGGAATTGCCTACCGAGGTCATCTACGAAGGCAACCCGGCCTACCCTACGGTTCTGGAATTGGCCGGCATCCGCGAAGCCAATGTCATGGCGGCCTGCGCCTCTGAAGATACCGTTAACCTGACATTGTGTTTCGTCAGCCGTAAAATATTTGGCGTGCCGCGCACCATTGCCCGCATTAACAACCCGCGCAATGCCTGGCTCTTCAATGAGAACTTTCACGTAGACGTAGCCCTGAATCAGGCTAACGTGTTTGCCCACCTGATTCAGGAAGAAATGTCTATGGGAGATATGATGACCCTCCTCAAGTTGCGGCGTGGACGCTATTCCCTGGTCGAAGAAAAGGTGCCGGCCGGCGCTAAAGCCATTGGCATTGCCATCAAAGACCTGGGGCTGCCCGATCAATGCGTCATTGCGGCCATCATCCGTCAGGGCAAAGTCACCTTGCCGCGCGGTGACAGCGCCTTCCAAAAAGACGATGAAGTGCTGGCCATCACCGACCCCGAAGGAGCGCGCCAACTGGCAAATCTACTTATGCCGCCTCAATCAAATGGCGCTGGCAATTCTCAGTAGGGCTAAAAACCGTCCCGGAGGGTAATTGCCTACCCACCCTCACCCCCAGCCCCTCTGCCGGGGGAGAGGGGAGAAAACCCGTAACTACTACCCGTTGATGAAGAATTGTTATTCTGCTAAGCAAAACGCCAAATTTATCCACAGATGACGCAGATTTCGCCGATTTTTTTCTTCAATCGTAACTGCCTCCCTCTAACATCGGTTTGGTTTTTGGGTGAGAAAACCATCCACGAATAAACCACGAATGCTCGAATGACGGCGTGATTCGTGTATTCGTGCAGTATTCGTGGACGGTTTGCGCTCAAATATAGGCAGGGTAGGCAATTACGAAAACCCAGATGATTTTGTCTCTTTCGGCAAGAAAATCCGTTTCATCTATCCGATTCCCTCTCCGTTTGGGAGAGGGTTAGGGTGAGGGTAGGCAGTTACCAAATTTGCGCCTATAAAACCTTCGGGACGTTCCTTTGTTGATCGAGAATCGCTGAATAGCGCAACCAGCGTTTGACCAATGAAAGGCGTTACGGTATAATGACCTGCCGGTCTAGCCGACTTGCCATCTCTCCCTGAGACGGGAAAAGCACTCATCCTTTTTTATGTGAGGAAAGTTCATGACAAAACGAACGTATCAACCCAAAATTCGCCGCCGGCTGCGCATCCACGGCTTTCGTGCTCGTATGGCCAGCGCCGATGGGCGGGCGGTGCTGAAGCGCCGCCGCCTGCGCGGTCGCTACAAATTGACTGTGACGGCCAACGAGCACGTCAAACGAGTGCGGTGGTAAGTAGGATTTTCGCCACTGACGCACGCCGGGAGGCGGTTTCCCCTGCAAAGCAATTTTGAAACGAGACGAACAATAGGCGTGCCGAGGTTCGGGTGCAGCGTAAATTCCGCTTGACCCGGTCTACAGATTTCAAGCGGGTGCGGCGCACAGGCAAGTCGTATGCGCACCCGCTCGTTGTGTTGGTTGTCCATGCCAGCGAAGCGCCCAGGGTGCGAGTAGGAGTGACTGCCGGCCGAGCCGTTGGCGGCGCCGTCTTGCGCAATCGCAGCAAACGCCTGCTGCGCGAGGCAATCCGCCCCCTGCTCTCCAACTTGCTGCCCGGCTGGGACCTGATTCTGATTGCCCGGCCGGCTTTGCCAACCGCTTCCTTGCCCGAAATCCAACAAGCCCTTGCCAGCCTGCTGCGTCGCGCCCACATCTTGCCCGCCACAAATGAATGCTGAATTCTATCTTCCCAAAGAATATCCGAATGAACCGCGTTTGCGCGACCTGCCGCGCACGCCGGGCAACTGGCCGCGCCTGCTCCTGCTGGCCTTGATTCGCCTCTATCAAAGGTTTATATCGCCAGGTTTGCCAGAAGGCACCTGTCGTTTCTATCCTTCTTGTTCACATTACGGCTACCAGGCCATCTACAAATACGGCGCGCTCAAAGGTTCGCTCATGGCTATCTGGCGCGTCTTGCGTTGCAACCCTTTCAACCCTGGCGGCTATGACCCTGTTTTGTAACGCAGAATTCATCCTGCGCATTCCCTAGGAGAAAATCTTCTTCGATGAAACCCAAGCGATTCTTACTTCCACTTGTTGTCATCCTGGCCGCTCTCTGGCTAAGCGCCTGCAGCGGGGCTGCCCTCGTCAATAGTTGGCCTGGCCTGACCAACGACAATGAGACGGTCTATCTCGCCGCCGGCGCCCATGTGTACGCTATTCGCCTGAGCGATGGACATGAACTCTGGCGCTACCCGGCCAAAGCCAACAACAACCTGCAATTCATTGCCCCTCCGGTGCTTGCGCCGGATGGCAGCCTCATCATCGGCTCGGCCGGCGCTGATCACCGCCTGGTGGCGCTCGACCCGACCCGCCTCGACCCGGCTACCCAGACCCCTCTCGAAAAATGGACCTTTACCGACGCCCAAGACCGCTGGATTGCCGGCGCGCTGGTATTGGAGAACAAAGTCTTTGCTCCCAACACCGATGGAAACGTGTATGTCCTCGACCTGACGGATGGTCTCTCGACTAAAAAAGCCGTCGAACAGATTGACCTGGGCGCTCCACTCTGGTCGCAGCCGGTCAGCAATGGCACACTGGTCTTCATCACCTCGATGAACCACTTCCTTCATGCTTTCGACGCCCAAACCTACACCTCGCCCTGGCCTCCCATAGACTTGGGCGGCGCAGCCCCTGGCTCGCCTCTCCTCGGACCAGACGGCAGCCTGTACGTTGGTTCCTTTGCTTCCCGCATGGTGCGCGTGGATACTGCCACAGGACAGGCAACAACCTTTGCCAGCACGCAGGGATGGGTGTGGAGCGGAGCCACGCTGGACGGCGATACTCTGTATTTTGGAGACCTGGAAGGCAATTTCTACGCTTACCGCAGCGACGGTCAACTCGCCTGGTCCATCCAACCAGATGGCCCCGTCGTGGGCAGTCCGTTAGCGCTGCCTGATTTCATCGTCTTTGCGACCGAATCTGGCTCGGTGTATGCCGTAGACCGCCAGGGAAAAATCGTCTGGCAGCGAGAAGTGGGCGGCAAAATCTACACCACACCCGTTTCCAACAACGAGTACCTCCTGATTGCGCCCATGCAGGCTGAATTTGCCCTCTCGGCGCATGATCTCAACGGCTCCCAGGTGTGGTCGTTCACCCCTAAGAAATAAGGAAAGAAACCATGTGGGATACCTTCATTATTCACCCCTTTACCAACCTGCTCTTGTGGATTTACTCACTGATGGTCAACGTACCGGGCGCATTTGGCTGGGCGATCATCCTGTTCACCATCCTCATCCGCGTCGTCACCTGGCCGCTCAATGCTCAACAATTGAAGGGCGCCCAGGCCATGCAAGAGCTCCAAAACGACAAAGAGTGGCAAGCCATTCAGAAAAAATACGCCAAAGACAAGGAAAAACTGGCGCAGGAACAAATGCGTATTTACAAAGAAAAAGGCATCAACCCCTTTTCTTCCTGCCTGCCCACCCTCATCCAATTTCCCATCATCATTGGGCTTTACCAGGCCATCATCCGCTCCCTCGCCACTGCACCGCTCAGCCTGTTGCAATTAGGCCGCAGTCTTTATCCCATGCTTGACGCGGCTGCTCTCATCCCGCTCAACAGCCGCTTCCTGTGGATGGATCTGGGACGCCCCGAATTCATCCCTATTTTTGGCTTCAACTTGCCTACCCTGGCGATCATCGTGGCCGTCACCACCTACATTCAATCTAAACTGACCATGCCGGCCAGCGCCAACCCCAACGACCAATCGGCGGCCATGAACAATACCATGAGCATCTACATGCCGCTTCTCTTGGGTTACTTTGCGCTGACCTTTGCCTCTGGCCTGTCGGTCTACTTCATCACCAGTAACCTGCTTGGCATTCTTCAATATGCTCTCACCGGGCGCGCTAACTGGCGCAACCTTCTACCCGGCGGCAACAAAACCCCCACAGCCAAATAAAAACGTCAGGGAGGACATCATGCAAGAGAAAACGACCCTCGAAATCATTGCTCCCACCGTCGAAGAGGCGCTGGCGCAAGGGCTGGCGCAACTCGGCCTGCCTGCCGAAGCGGTCAGCATGGAAGTGCTGGACGCCGGTTCAAAAGGCTTGTTTGGATTGGGTGGACGCCAGGTGCGCATCCGCCTGACCATCAAGACAGACGAAGAAGCGGCCCCTGCGCCTCAAGTCCCTCCGCCCGCCTCGAAACCAGAAGCCGAACCTGCTCCCGCCAAAAAAGCCGCTCCCCGTCCTCAGCCTGCTGCCGCGCCCCCCCGCCAGCAACAAGCCTCCTCTGATCCTCTGCTTGCCCTCAGCGAAGAAACCCTCTCTAAACTGCTTGCGCACATGAACATAAAAGCGCAAGTCTCGGCGACCTACCAGCCAGACGACCGCGAAAACCGCAAGACGATTGCCATGGATGTGCGCGGCGATGACCTGAGCATCCTTGTTGGGCGCCGCGCCGAAACCTTGAACGCCTTGCAATATATAGCCAGTTTGATGATTGGTAAACAAGTCGAGCAATGGATACAATTGAGCATAGACGTAGAAGGCTATCGCAGTCGCCGTGAACGCCAACTGCGCCAAATGGCTCGCCGCATGGCCGAACAAGCCGTCAAAACCGGACGCCGGCAAACCCTCGAACCCATGACTGCTGCTGAGCGCCGCATCATCCACCTCGAATTACGCGATCATCCCCAGGTAACCACCGAAAGTATCGGCGAAGAACCGCACCGCAAAGTCACCATCCTGCTCAAAAGTCAATAGAAGTTTATGGCCATTGCGTTGCTGCCTGTCCAAACAGACGCCGAACGACGCGCTTTTTACAAGTTTGCCTTCCGCGTATACCAAAATGACCCTGTTTGGGTGCCGCCGCTTTGGCCGCAACGCAAAAACTACCTGGAGAAAAAAACCGCCTTTTTCACCTACGGCGAAGGAGATTTCTGGCTGGCAAAAGAGGGGGATGAAATTGTTGGCACCATTGGCACAGCCATTGACCACAGCCGCAACCGCGACATGCGCTGGAAAGCCGCCATCTTTGGCTTCTTTGAGGTGTTGCCTGGTCGCTATGATGCAGCCCAAGCGATGTGGGATTTTGCCTGTTCCTGGGCGCGGCAGCGCGGCATGACGGAACTGATTGGCCCTTACAGTTTCTCTAGCAACGGCGAACAAGGCTTCCTGATAGACGGCTTCGACCAGCCCCTTTCGATCTTGATGGGGCATAACCCGCCGTATTACCCCGAATTTGCAGAACGATATGGCTTTCACAAAAGCGCTCTGGGAGACTGGGTGGCCTATCGCTACGATTTTTCCCAGTTGAACTACGATCCTCAAAATGCCCCTACAGTATTGACCCAAATTGCTGCCCGCGCTCGCCGGCGGCATGGAGAAAACATCCTCCGCACTCCCCAAATGAAAAATTGGGAGTTGGAAGTAGACCGCCTGCACGCCGTCTACAACAAATCCCTTGCTGTACTGCCCGAATTCTCTCCCATCGAACTGGACGAATTCCGCGCCCAGGCATTGGCTTTGAAAGAAATCATTGACCCCGACCTGATCCTCATTTCAGAAATTGGCGGTAAGACGGTGGGATTTGCCTTGGGGCTGCCTAACATCGCCGAAGCGCTCCGCTTTGCTAACGGCTTGCAATACCCCTGGGACTACCTGCGCCTGCTACCAGCGCGCAAACACATTAGCAGCGCCAGTTTCAAAATCTTGGCGATAGATCCGCAATATTGGGGATACGGCCTGGAAGCCGCCATGATTCTGGAAATGGGAAAACGAATGCTGTATAAAGGATACCGCTGGACCGATATATCCCTCACCAGCGAATTCAACCCGCAGACCAATAAATTAGCCGCCCGCTTTGGCGCTTATGTCTATCGGCGCTATCGTGAATTTCGTCTGCGCTTGTAACCTCGCAACTATTCAGCCCTCATCCTTTTGTTCATGACAAATTCACAAAAAACAGCGACATTTGTCATTTGACATACCCCAACCCATACAGTAATTTATAATCGTTGCACGTATCCTCATTTCAATCAGGAGAAACCGCTATGGCAATGAAAATTCAGGAAGAGTGTATTTCGTGCGGCGCTTGCCTGCCTGAATGCCCAACCGAGTCCATCAGTGAAGGCGACCCCATCTACGTCATCAATCCAGATACTTGCGTGGAATGTGTTGGTCATTACGACTCGCCGCAATGCGTCTCGGTTTGCCCGGTCGAGTGCATTGTCAAGGCATAAAGAACGTAAACGTCGTGAAACTTCGGCACGTTTTAGCGTAAGTGCGGTATAATCTTAGCAGTTCGTAACAACAAGGCCCTAACTCGGACAAGCCGAAACCGGCATAAAGTACATAAGTATACACGTATACAAGTATATGCCTTTCGTGTTCAAGAATTCTTAACTTCTTGCACAAAAAGCAAGGATTTCAGTTGTAAGGTATTAGGGTCTGTAACAATTCAATAAAAAAACCTTCGGGGCAGGGTGACACCTGCGACGCACATACCAACAGCGGCGCAAGTGAATTCCCGATCGGTGGTACAGCCCACGAGCGCAAAAGCGGAAGAATGGGCAAGTAGAGCAAGTGTTTCTTACTTGTATCTAAGCCCACAACCGCCCAGCGCAGGATCCGGCGCGACTCCGGAGCCGACGGTTATAGTCCGGATAAAAGAAGGATTTGCAGGCCCATGTGGGTCTGGTTTGATTTTGATGCCCCGAAAACGATTTCGTTTTCGGGGTTGTTTGTTCCATAGTATGTCAAACCGCCTCGCTCCCACGCTTGGACCTGCTTCTGCGCCCCGCTGGTGAATTCTGGCGAGGTGTTTTTTATTATGGCAAGATTACGACCTCTCGAAGAGATGAAAAAAGCCTCTCGGCATGGGCTGGGCCTGGCCTCTCTGCTGGCCGGCTTGCTGGGCTGGCACATAGCGGCCCGGTTGAGCGGATTGCCGTCTTTTATCCTGCCTTCCCCTGGGCAAGTTTGGGGACGTTTCCTACGCGCCTTACAGGACGGCAGTCTGATGTTTCACACCGGCGTCACACTGTTTGAAATCCTGGCCGGCTTACTGACGGGCGCCCTGACGGCTACGGCGCTTGGCTATTTGATTGCCAAGTCGCGCGCATTGGAACGGGCGCTGGCGCCCTATTTGGTAGCCTCGCAAGCCGTTCCGCTGGTGGCCATTGCGCCGCTGCTCATCATCTGGTTTGGGCCGGGGGTGTTCTCGAAGGTGTTGATTTGCGCCTTGATCGTTTTCTTCCCAATTCTGGTCAATACAGTGGTGGGAGTGCGGGCCGTCCCAACTGCCCTGTATCACTTGATGCGATCTCTGCACGCCACGCCAACCCAAATTTTATGGAAACTGGAGGTACCGGCTTCGCTGCCGGTTTTCTTAGGCGGGCTGCGAGTGGGTGCCACGTTGTCCGTGATTGGCGCAGTGGTCGGCGAATTGGTGGGCGCAGATACTGGGCTGGGTTTTCTCATCAACGTTGGGCGCGGTCAGTACGATACGGCGCTGGTTTTCGTGGCTGTATTTACCTTGATAGCCCTGGCGCTGGCTTTGTATGGGCTGGTAGCCTGGGCTGGGAAGGAACTGCTGCAATGGCAAGAAAATGCTTGAAGCGGCGGCGACCTTCCCCCAAAGTTCCACATCTCGATGGGTTGAGATGATATTTTGAAATGCTGTCTAGGAGGTACGATGTTCAGGAAGTTTGTTGTAATCACGCTGGGGATAGCGCTCGGCCTCTCGGCCTGTAGCGGTTCCGGGTCCGGGCAAGATGCGGGCGTTCGCCTCAAGGTACCGCTGGGATATATTCCCAATGTCCAGTTTGCGCCGATGTATGTGGCTCTCGAAAAAGGTTTTTTCGACCGTCAGGGTCTGGAGGTGACGCTAGAACATAATGTCCGAGAGACCGATGCAGCCGCGCTGTTAGGCGCAAACGAGTTGCAATTTGCCGTGATCTCGGGCGAACAGGTGCTGCTTGCGCGCGCTCAGGGCTTGCCGCTGGTGTATGTGGCGGCCTGGTATCAGAAATACCCGGTTTCGGTGGTGGCGAAAACCTCGCAGGGTATTGCCGCTCCTGTTGATTTGAAAGGGAAACGAATTGGCTTGCCGGGGTTGTATGGCGCAAATTATATCGGCCTGGAGGCGCTGCTTGCATCCGCCGGCTTGAGCGATGCCGATGTGACTCTCGATTCGATTGGCTTTACCCAGGTAGAAGCGCTTGCGGCCGACCAGCAACAGGCTGTGGTCGGATATGCGGCCAATGAACCTATTCAGTTGCGCGCGCGCGGTTACGAGGTGACCGAACTGCGCGTGGCCGATTTCGTTCAACTGGCCTCCAACGGCCTGGTCACCAATGAAAAAACCTTGAACGAAAACCCGGCCCTGGTGCAGCGCATGACGGCAGCCTTCCTGGAGGGGTTGAAATACACCATCGAACACCCCGACGAGGCATACGAAATCAGTAAAAAGTATGTGGAAAACCTGGCCGAAGCAGACGAGGCGACGCAAAAACAGGTGCTGGCTGTTTCGATTACGTTCTGGCAAGCCGAGCGTCTCGGATATTCGCAGCCTGCTGCCTGGGAGAACATGCAAGATGTATTGCTGAAAATGGGCCTGCTTTCGACGCCGCTACCGTTGGACCAGGCTTTTACCAATCAGTTCGTTCCCTAACCGCTCTCTTTGACGTTTTACAGTTCCCCTGCCTTGCCCATGCCCTCGCTTCCCTTCCTCGCTGTCCAACGCTTGAGCGCTGTCTTTCCAGACAACAACGGTGGCTTGCGCGCGCTGGAGGATGTTTCTTTTGAAGTTTATCCACGTGAATTCGTGTGTGTGCTGGGACCTTCTGGCTCAGGCAAAAGCACACTGCTGCGCATTTTGGCTGGCTTGCTCCCGCCTACCGAGGGGCAAGTGCGTTTTGTAGGCGAAAGCCAACCCCGTATTGGCATGGTTTTCCAACAAGCCAACCTGATGCCCTGGCGCACGGTGTTGGGCAACCTGACCCTGCCGCTCGAGTTATCTGGCATCGAAAAGAGCATGGCGCGCGCTCAAGCGCAAGAATTGATTGAATTGGTGGGATTGGAGGGATTCGAAAACAACTGGCCGCGCGAACTTTCCGGTGGCATGGCGCAGCGGGTAGCCATTGGACGGGCGCTCATCCATGACCCTGACTTGCTGCTGCTCGATGAACCTTTTGGCTCCCTCGACGCCTTGACCCGCGAGCGCATGTGGACAGAACTATTGCGCATCTGGCAAGCGCGCCAGAAAACAGTGGTAATGGTTACACACTCGATTTCTGAGGCGCTCTTTCTGGCCGATCGCGTGTTGGTGCTTACCCAACGACCAGGACAGGTCAAACGCAACTTGCCGGTAGACTTGCCCCGTCCACGCCGTGAGGAGATGCGCTACACGGCTCACTTTGGCAAACTGGCGCGGCAATTGAAAGAGGCGATTGGAACTTAGATCGCCTGAGTTCGGGATAATCGTTGAAGCGTTCCCCGAAGGTTTTGCAGAAAACCGAACCTTCGGGGCGCTGGTTTCCCTGTTGTCTTCAACCTTTGAGCGGTGGAGCATCTTTATCGTATACAAACACCTGGATATCCAAGCCGTCTACGTTCAAAAAGTCAATGGCCGGCTGAAAAGTAGCGTCTTTGATGGCTTGCATATCGCTGGCCGGAGCATACACCGAAATTCGCGCTTCTTCTTCAGACATTTTGACGACTTTAATTTCCGCTCCCTGGCTGGCGGCGGTAATTTTGGCTTGCATTTGTTGGATAGCATCGTCAAGCGACATGACAAACTCCCGGTTGTTTGTTATCACTATTATACTCAACTCTACAGACAAAGGGGGGATTGGGGGGTGGAGGATTGGGGGAGTAGAGGATTTTCGATTGGGGATTGGCGATTTGCAGCGTGGCCGTTTGTCCGCCGATTGGAGGGGGCGGCGGGGACGGTCGTCGGCTGCCGGGATATTACCCATACTTGAACGGAATCTGGTTTTTGACGGCTTGTTGCATCAAGTCGCGGTACATTTCGTTCTTGGTCCTGTTTGAGCGGCCCTTTCCTTCCCGCTTTTCGGGTCGGTGTAACGTTCTGTTTTCTGAACTAATTCAACCCGTGCGCTTATTTATCCAAAGGCGCTAATCAGTAGTCGCTGTACAGATCGAGTAGTTTGCCGTTTTTCATACGCCAAGTTTACGCTAAAACTGCGTAAGATGAGTTGTTAACTCAGGAGGTTGACATTTGTCCTTATGGCACTATCTTCAAACTATTGAAAAAATAATCATATCCCTTCTCAAATTCACCGCCGCGTTCGCGTTCTGCAACGAGAAAGTCTATTGTGTATACCTGGTCATAGGCGATAAAAAATATTGTTCTACCAAACATCACTGAAGTGTATATATCTGCGAAAGCACCTTTTGTGTCAATCTGGATCTCCAACACATAAGCGTCGTATCCATCGATTTTAATCTTAGTCAGTAAGTAGCGATAGCCCGCTGGCGGTACGGTCAATTCGTTTTTGCTCCTCAAACAAATTGTCGAGAGTTTGACCGGACATTGCAGGTTCAATTTCAATATAAACTCTCCCAAAGTCACTCGGTGTACCATGCGGCTCATCAGGAGCTCGAGTCGGCACAGTCAACCATATTGGGTCTGCTAAAAAATATCCCAACGCTCTACATATTGATCTTTCCCTTCGTAGAAGTACCAGTAACCCGGGTAATCAAATTCTAAATGAGAATTGAATGCCTCAGAGGGGGTATAGTGGATATAGGGCGGCGCAGGAGTGGAAGACGGGAATGCAAGCGTTGTAGGCGTTACCGTAGGCGTAACTGTTGACGTCACCTCGCCACACCCGATAAGCATAAATATTGTCGCGCTTGCTATTAGAACGCGCCATAGAGGAAAACTTGTAGTTGCGTTCATTAAGGTATCCTCTGGCTTCTGGGTTGATGTCGGCGTTTGGGTTACTGTTGGCGTCTGCGTTGGCGTTAGTGTCTGAGTTGGCATTGGAGTTCGGTTGGCATGGTGGGAAGCAGTTGAACTCCCCACCCTCCTTCCGACTTAGGCTTAACGTACTTTTCTAGTCTTTTGGATTCAAACCAATTCTTTAAATCCTGAATCAGTTGTCCCAAGTTCGGATTACTGGTGTTTACATTATAGTCAGTTAGAGGAAACATCAAATCCGAGGGTTGACCATACCCGGCTTGGACGATCTGAGCCCGAACCACATCTCCGATAAGGAATGCATTGTATTCCTCTAGCAGTGTGTCGCCCGGAGAGTAGTGATGATAGATTTCATGAGCGATTGTTCCGGCAATATATGTGGGCGATGCACGTGGATCTACTACAATTGTGTAAGTTACTTTTGCGCTTTTTATGAGTCCAAAAAGATATGACACTTGCTTCCCATCTCTATACATATGCCCATAACCATCTCGACTGTATTCGACCTTAACCTCACCTTCTCTTTTCAGACTGTCATACAGCTGTTGACCAATTGGCGAATATTTGAGCAAGGATACAGCTGTTTCGGTACTCAAGGTGCCGGTCGGTGTTGGTAGAGGTGTTTTCGTAATGGTTGGTGTTCTCGTGAAAGGCGTGATAGTCGGCGTCAATGCCGCTGTTGGGGGCTTCGTCGCAGTCACTGTGGCGCTTGGTGTTGCTGTTGGCGTGGGTGTAATCGTCGAAGTAGAAATAGCCACGGATGTCTGCTTCATCACACGGGTATACGCCTGGGTATCGAACGTCCCTGCTTCCGCCGCCTGCACCCAGGCCATGTAACTACGCATAGCGGAGTCGAGTTCGCTTTCGGCGGCCTGTGTCTGCGGCTGGGCGGGTGTAACCGGCGGCTCGGTCGGGGGGACATAGGTTGTCTCTTCCACCCGCCAGGCGCGGTAGGCGGCAGCGCGCTCGGCCCGTTCTTGTTCCTTTTGCGCGATGTATCCATTCGCCGCGTCCAGGGAGGCGCCGATCTTGCCGCTGGTCGCCACGTCCTCTTGCAACTGCTCCGCCTGTTCCGCGGACATGCCCATTGCTTGCGCTTTCTGCAATGCGGCCGTGAAAGCGTTCTTCGCTGCCTGGTACGCCCTGGCGATCTGCCCACCGATCTTGCGGCTGCCGCTTGCTCTGAGCAAAGTCGAAGAGTGTCTTTGGCTTCGATCTTCGGTGGTAATTGTTTTTATCAAGGTCGAACTTTCCAATCCGTTAAGTCACTCCATGAATGAATTCCTTGCCCTGTAGCCACCCAATGAGCATAGCTGAGATGCAAATAAGCAACAAAAACATCTATTCCCCCAAGGATTATTTCAGTTGCTACAAAGATACCTTTTGAAAAGAGGGTAGGCGCAAGGCCTATCGCTACCGAATTTGCAATTGTAAGGCTAACTAAGGTTACATCAAGAACTATAAAGCCAATCAATGCTGGAACAATTGTCAAAGCGCGGGTCGTCAAGGGAGGTGGGGGATAGGATGCAAATTTCATCTCTTCTGCTTTCGCAATAGCCTTTCTGACTACAACTTCTGCCACGGATGGGATCCTGCCATTTTTGAGGATCTTCGCCCGCTGTGCATCCACTTCCGCCTGCGTTAAGCCAATTTCATGCAATTTTGCCTCGAATTTATTCAGGGAGGCCTGGTACGCCCTGGCGATCTGATTGCCGGTCATGCGCCCGCCTTTGCCTTCGG
>JBBITF010000060.1:0-18548 GCA_037440925.1 Chloroflexota bacterium | reverse complement strand
CCCGAAGCCCGCGCCCGCTACGAAGAAGCCCTGCCGCTCTACCGTTCCATCGGGGATAAACTCGGCGAAGCCAACACCCTTTCGGCGCTCCTGCGGCTCAGGCTGGCAGAGACGCGCAATATACAGGCAGCGGAGCGGGAACTGGAACAGGTGCTAGCGATGCGGCGCAGGATCGGAGACAGTTACGGGCTGGCGGCAGACTGCGGCAACTTTGCCATTGCCCTGCTCAACCTGGGCCACCAGGCCAAAGCGAAAGAATACGCCCTGAAAGCCCGCTCGATCTTCGAGAAGATCGGGCTCCCCTCCATCGTGGAGATGATGGATTCCGTCATTGCCGCATCCAACGACGAACTGCCCACTGACTGATTACTGATCACTGCTCACTGAACACCGCCCCCAGCCAATCTGGCAACTGCCCCAGCAACTGCCGCATGATCTCCCCGGCGCGCTGCTTGAACAGGGCGATATTGTCGTAGGCTTCGCCGCCCGCCTCGCCCACCAGGTCGCTGACCGCGCGCAGGATGAGCAGGCGCGCGCCGTTCTTGCGCGCCACCCAGGCCAGCGCGCCGGATTCCCAGTCGGCGGCAATGGCGCCTTGCGCCTTGAGGTGGGGAATCTTTTCGGGCAGCAGGTCGCTGTCGGCCGAGGCCAGGCATCCGCGCCGGACGGGATGCGGATAGGGTTCCGGGAGCCAGCCCAGGTCGAGGGTCGAGGCGTAATAGTCCGCCACGGCGCCAAAATCGCCCATCAGTTCCACGATGTCGTAGATGAAAGTCCGCTCGACCAGGACAATTTCGCCTTGCTGGATGCAGCCCTCGAAGCCGCCGCAGGTGCCGAGGTTGACCACCAGGTCAGGATGATAATGGTCGAGGGCATATTGCATGGCCGCGGCCGAGGCTGTTTTCCCCCAACCGGCATGAAGCAAAGTAACAGGCCAACCATGGAGATCGTGCTGGAAGGTCTCGCCGTAAGGCGTCGCCTGGAGGGTCGAGGGCAGGAGCGCCTCTTTGACTGCCTGCCACTCGGCAATGGCAGAGATGAGAACGATGACTTTCATGCGAGCGGCTGTCCTTGCAAGTAATCGAGCAAGAAACGCAAGGCTGCCTCGGCTGATTGAATCTTGTTCTGCCGCCGGCTTCCCTTCCATACGAAGTTACGCGCCCAGTCGCCTTCGTTGGCCGAGAGGCCAATCCAGGTAGCGCCGACCGGTTTGTCGGGCAAGCCGCCGCCCGGCCCGGCAATACCGCTGATGCTGACGGCCAGGTCGGCGCCCAGGGCAATACGCGCCCCGCGCGCCATGGCAATGACCGTTTCGCGGCTTACCGCGCCGTGGGCCCGCAAAATATCCCACGAGACCTGCAACAAGCCAACTTTGGCTTCGTAGGCATAAGCGACAATGCCGCCGCGGAAATAGTCGGAGGCGCCTGGAACGTCGGTGATGCGGTCAGCCAGCAAGCCGCCGGTGCAAGACTCGGCCGTCGCCAGGCTCCAGCCGCGCTGCCGCAGCAGGTTTCCTATCACAATTTCGAGGTTTTCTTCCAAAGCGCCTCGTTATGACAGGGAAGCAGGAGTGAGGTTCTTGGAAGAGAAATATCCCGCCGCAAAGCCAGCCGCGGCTGCCAGCGCCGTTCCCAACAAGCCAAAGCACAACGCCGCAGCCGTGCCGCCAAACCAATAGGAGCCCTGGTTAGTAAGAGGGCCGTAGGAATAATTTCCAAACTCCTTCATAAGAGAGGGGGTAACCATAAGGGCAACGAAGCCGCCCAGGATTTGCCCCACCAGGGTTAAAGCGCCGGCGATGGCGCCCGCGACGGCGCCGCTCTTTCCGCCCTCGCTTTGAGAGGTTGCCGGCTCTCCTTTGACAGCAAAATAGCCCGCTGCCGCTCCTGCCGCCAACGCTACCAACGGACCGCAGCATCCCATGACAACTGAAAAGCAGGCCGTCAATACCAGGCCAATGCCTCCTGCAATCAGACCAAATTTGACACGAGCAGACATGTTTATTCTCCTTGAGGCTCTTCTGAAAGGAATTGAGGCAGGGAGAGAGCGGCACGCTAGGCGCGCCCACTCCCCTCCCTGCGCTCCAATTTGTTGAGGCCGGCCGTCTAATACATGTTCAGGCTTTGATTGATGGTGCTGAACACGTCCCCAATCATGGGTCCCATGAGCATAAGGACGGCGACAACACAGCAACACACGAGCAGGAAAACGGCCACTCCCGGCAGCAACACTGATCCCGCCGCCTGTCCCCAGCCAAATTGGTTAACTCCCTTGACAGCCGCGATGTTCAGGAAGAGGGCGTAAAATCCAACCGCCATGCTGACCAGACTGAACAAGATACCAATGAACGGAATGGCCGAAAGCAGCGTGAGGACAGCAGAGAGAAGGGCTACCGGAGCCGCAATAGCCCCCATTACATAGACCAACTTACTATAATTGCCTTGACCGCCAAACATCCTGGCAATCCACTGGATCAAGGCAACGCCCAACGCAAAGAACAGCACACTAACGGCCGCCGAGACTGGCGCACCACACAGCACGCCTATCCATCCAACGCCGCCGGCGGATTGAGAAAAATATTGCGTTGCTTCGGGCGGTAAGAACTGCTGCATCTGCCGCATGTTCACGCTCTGCAAAGCAAAGGCAACTAGCATGTTGACCAGGTTGGTCAGAAAAATCCACAGATAAGCCTTGTTAGGGCTTGCGCCCACCGAAAGGGCCATTTCGGCAAAGTTCTGTTCGTTAGGGCGGGTAAGGGCCTTGAGCCAGGTCTGGTAGAATGGCTCAGGCGCAACAGAGACGGGAGCGTTCGAAAATTCAGACATTGCATCCTCCAAAAAGTAGGTCCCTGGCAAACGCCATGCTGCGTTGACAGATGAGCCGGAAAATTTGTTTGTTTATAACACACTCAAAAATTGATTGCAATAGCCAAAAATGGGTATAAGTACACAGGTACACAAGTAAGAGGTATAAGGTGCACAGGTATACAGGTACAATAGGTATAAAGGTAAAATTGCTCTATGGAAATTTCTGAGCATATTCAGGGTATTCTCGACACGCTGCCTGCTAAGGCCGGTTGCTACTTAATGAAAGACGCAAGCGGCAAAATTATCTATGTGGGTAAGGCAATCCATCTCAGGAATCGCGTACGCTCGTATTTCCACGCCGATGCCAGCCACGACGGCAAGACCCGCCGCCTGGTGCGCGAGATCGCCGATATCGAATGGATTGTGGTCGGCTCGGAACTCGAGGCGCTCATCCTGGAGATGAACCTGATCAAGCGCTATCGTCCCAAATTCAACATCAAACTCAAAGACGACAAACGCTACCCCTACATCAAAATCCACTGGCAAGACGCCTACCCCAAAGTCACTGTCACACGGCAAATGTTGGACGACGGTGGGCGTTACTTTGGCCCATATACCTCTGTCTGGGCGGTGCATCAGACGCTGGACGTTTTACGCCGCATCTTTCCCTACCTGACCTGCGACCGCGACATCAGCGGGACGGACACCCGCGCGTGTCTCTACTATGACATCAAACTGTGCGCCGCGCCCTGCATCGGCGCTGTGACCCAGGCCGAGTACCGCCAAATGCTTTCCGACTTGCAAGATTTTCTGAGCGGACACTCCGAACCCATCGTTCGACGCCTGGAGGCCGAAATGCAAAAGGCCTCTGAAGAACTGCGCTTCGAGAAAGCCGCCGCCCTGCGCGACCAGTTGAGGGGCATTCAAGCCATCATCGAACGGCAAAAGGTGGTCTTCGACGCCAGTTACCAGGACTCGGATGTGCTGGCTATGGCGCGCGCCGAAGGGGAAGCCTGCGTGCAGATCTTCTTCATCCGCGCAGGCAAACTGATTGGGCGCGAATACTTCATCTTAGAAAACACCGAAGAGACCAGCGACGCAGAAGTCATCGCGCAATTTGTCAAGCAGTTCTATACCGAAGCCGCTAACGTGCCAGACCAGGTTATGCTGCCGCAAGAGATCGAGGAAGCCAGGATCATCGGCCAGTGGCTCAAGTCGCGGCGCGGCGGCGAAAAGGTGGAAATCTTCGTCCCGCGCGAGGGGCAGCCGCGCGAGTTGGTGCAAATGGCCGCTGAAAACGCCGCCGAAACCCTCGCGGCGCTGCGCGCTCAATGGCAAGCCGATACCCATAAACAGGAACAGGCGCTGACTGAATTGCAGCAGGCCCTCGAACTGCCCGCGCCTCCTAACCGCATCGAATGTTATGACATCTCTCATACGCAAGGCACAGCCACGGTCGGCAGCATGGTGGTCTTCGAACAAGGCGTGCCGAGCAAGCGTCTGTACCGGCGTTTCAACATCAACTCGGTGGCCGGCGCGCCGGACGATTTCGCCTCTATGGAGGAGGTGCTGACGCGGCGCTTCCGCAGGTGGCAGGCGGCTCAGGAAGCGGGAGCCGGCCCCGGGTCCAAGCCGGATGCGTCTTTCTCCTTCCTGCCCGATCTGATCATCATAGACGGCGGCAAAGGCCAGTTGGGACGCGCCGTCCAGGTGTTGGAAAAATACCAATTGGCCGAGAAGGTGTCGGTGGTTGGCCTGGCTAAACAGGAGGAGGAGATTTTCCTGCCGCATAAGTCCAAATCCATCCTGCTGCCGCGCCATTCGCAGGGACTGTATCTCGTGCAGCGCATCCGCGACGAGGCGCACCGTTTCGCCATCACAGCGCACCGCAACCAGCGCTCGAAACTGGGCCTGGCCTCGCAGTTAGACAGCGTCCCCGGCATCGGTCCCGTGCGCCGAAAGGCCCTCTTGAAACATTTCGGTTCTGTGGATAAGATTAAAGAGGCTAGCCTCGAGGAACTGGCCGCTGTTAAAGGGATGACCATGCAAGCGGCCGAGAGCGTCAAGGCGAGTTTGGAGTGAAAGGAGTTTGCAATGTTCGATACGGAGACGGTGCTTCTTCCCAAATCGGTTCATAAAGTTCTATCGCGGCTGACCGGGCAATCGCGCTCCGATATTGCCCTGTCGCTCGCGATCAAGGACCTCGTGCGTTTACGGACCATCGAGGCCCAAAAGCGAATTGCAGAATTCGAGAAGAAATACGGCATGACATTTTCTGAGTTCGAAGAAGCCTGTAAAAATGGAACGATCAAGGATCCTTATTCCTATGAAGTCGAGAAAGATGATTTTGAATGGGAAGCGGCAGTGACCGATCTTGAAACACTGGAGGAAATTTCGCAATGGCTGATATGAGCGTCGAGGAGTTCGAAGAGAAAGTTTCTACGGTTTGTTCGAACTCCCCGGCGGTTCGAAGTTTCGCCAGATATGGCGCAGGGGTCAATTGGGTCAATATGCGCGCATATTTGACGAACAACAGCATGATTGACATATTCTATAACCAGAGAACAGGCAAAACTTCCTTCGCTCAAATTCGAGGCAACCGTCGCATCTTTGGCGCTGACAACAGGAAAGGCTGGCACTGGCGCCCGCGCGAAGACCCTTCGCAGCACATCGAAGCGGGACGTGAGATCACCTTCGAGGAATTCCTCGAAGAGATAGAGAAAGCCATCCAAACATGAAACAAATCTGGATCGTTGACGATGACGAGGAAATGACCCAAGCCATCCGCCTGATGGTGGAATTGCTCGATTGCCAGGCAACCGGGTTCCTGAACGCGCGCGCCGCAGCCCAGGCCCTGTTGGCAGGCAAGCGCCCCGACCTGATGCTGCTGGACATCAACATGCCCGAAGTCACCGGCCTGGACCTGCTGGAATTCCTGCGCCGCCGCCCGGAATGGAAAGAACTACCCATCGTCATGCTCTCCTCCGAAGCCGCCGATGTGACCGTGGACAAAGCCCTGGAGATGGGCGCGGATGGCTATGTGATGAAACCGGTCACCATCGAAGAGATCGAGAAAGCCATGAACGCGGCTTTTCAGAAACGTCAAAAAGGATGATTGTGGAATGTCGAAAAGCAAGTCGAAAGTCCCTGCAAAGAATTCTCGCCTTGCGCGTCAGCAGCGCGCCATGCAAATCATCTTCCTGGTGATTTCCGTTATCCTGATCCTCTCGATGGCGCTGTCGCTGGCCACCAATTTATAGCGAATTATCCGGTGGTATAATCTTACAACGCGGCGAAATTAGCCGCGTTTCTCTATGCCTGGAAAAGGAAATTATGCTCGATAAATTAGAAGGTATCGAAAAACATTACGAAGAACTAGGCCGCGAACTGGAAACGGTCGGCAGCGACTACCAGCGCGCCGCTGAAATCAACAAAGAGCGCGTAGACCTGGAGCCGCTCATCGAAACAGCGCGCGAGTATCGCCACGCCCTCCAACGGGTGGAAGAAGCCCGTCAATTGCTCGAAACCGAAACAGACGAGGAACTACGCGCCCTGGCCGAGATGGAAATTGAAGACCTGGAACCGAAAATCGGCCAACTCGAAAAAGAAATCAAAACCATGCTGGCGCCCAAAGACCCGCGCGATGAAAAGAATGTCATCATGGAAATCCGCGCCGGCACCGGCGGAGACGAAGCCGCCCTGTTTGCCGCCGACCTGTTCCGCATGTACACGCGCTACGCTGAAAACCGCCGCTGGAAGGTAGAAATCCTGTCCGAAAATGCCATCGGCATCGGCGGCTACAAAGAAGTCATCTTCCAAATCAAAGGCAAAGGCGCCTATTCGCGGCTGAAATACGAGTCGGGCGTCCACCGCGTCCAGCGCGTGCCAGAGACCGAGGCCTCCGGACGCATCCACACCTCCACTGCTACCGTTGCCGTGCTGGCCGAAGTCGAAGAAGTGGACATTGACATCCCCGAATCCGATCTGCGCATTGATGTATACAAATCGGCTGGCGCAGGCGGTCAGAACGTGCAAAAAAACTCTACCGCCATCCGCATCACCCATCTGCCCACCGGCATGGTGGTTGCCTGCCAAGACGAGCGCTCACAATTGCAAAACAAACTGCGCGCCATGTCCATTTTGCGCGCACGTCTATACGAAATCGAAGAGGAAAAACGCCGCTCCGAACTCGAAGAAACACGCCGTTCTCAAGTAGGCAGCGGCGAACGCTCCGAAAAAATCCGCACCTACAACTACCCTCAAAACCGTGTCACCGACCACCGCATTGGCCTCTCCTCTTACAACCTGCCTGGCGTCATGGAAGGCGACATAGACTTCTTCATTGACGAGCTCTCCACGCGCGACGAAGCAGAACGCCTGGCCAGCAGCGGCTTCGATGAAGACGAGGAATGACGCAAGTTTCCACCCTGCAAAAAGAAATTGCAAAACGCCTGTTGAAAACGAGCGAGACAGCCGACCTGGACGCGCAAGTCTTGCTGGCACACATCTTGGACAAACCGCGCGCCTGGCTGATGGCACACCCTGACGCGCTTCTCACTCAGCCGCAACTTGCTTCCGTTGAAGAGGCCGTCTCCCGGCTCGAAGCAGGGGAACCGCTCCCCTATGTGCTGGGACACTGGCAATTCTACAACCTGGAATTGGAAGTCACGCCCGACGTGCTGATTCCCCGCCCCGAAACCGAGCTGCTGGTCGAGCGCGGCATTGCCTGGCTGCGCGCCTTCCCCCATCGCAAGACAGTCGCCGACATTGGCACCGGTTCTGGCGCCATCGCCATTGCTATTGCCATGCATGTTCCAGAGGCGCACATCCTGGCGACCGACATTTCAAGCGCCGCGCTTGCAGTGGCGAAACGCAACGCACAAAAATTCAATCTACAAAATCGCATTGAATTCTGCGAGTGCGATTTGCTTCCATCTAAATCTTGTTGTATTCAACCGTCATCCTTCGATTTGATTTGCGCCAACCTGCCCTACATCCCCAGCGCTACCCTGCGCACGCTGCCAATCTATGGCCGCGAGCCTGCCCTGGCGCTGGACGGCGGGGCCGACGGCCTGGAGATGATTCGCCGCTTGCTGACCATAGTGCCGGCGTGGTTATCTCCCGGCGGCCTGATGCTGCTGGAAATCGAGGCATCCCAAGGATTGGCAGTGTTATCGCTGGCCTACGATCACTTCCACGCCGCCAAAATCAACTTAAGCAAAGACCTGGCCGGCTGTGACCGGCTGCTACAAATCCAACTCTTGTGAAGAGGCAAAGCGTCTCAATGAGATAATCCCACTCATCACCATCCCATCTGGCAAAAAACAAATACAATATAAATTACGGCATCTTGTTCGGAGAGCGCAATGAAACGCAACCATAACATAAATGGTCCTCCAAAGATCAACCGCAATGCGCTGGCAACGCATCTGTCATTGGCCACCATCGTCCTTGTCGTCACGATCATTGCCATTTTGGAGAGAAAACCGCCCATTTTCGTTGCTTACGCTTTTCCTATCCTCCTTGCCAGTTCTTTACTTTCCCCCGCCTCTTCTTTTCTATACGCCAGCCTGAGCGCCATTGGGTATGTAGCTGTTTTCATCAGCGGAGCAGCGGCCACGCCTTTGGATATCGCTCGTGTGATTTTACTGTTTGTCATTGCTGGCGTTGCCTTCCTGCTTTCTTCGCAATCTGCGCACACTATCGAACAAAAAAACAAATACGAAGCCGACTATCACAGCCTGTTTGAGCGCGTTCCGGTCGGCTTATACCGCACTACGCCCGATGGGCGCATTGTGGAAGCCAATTCGACTCTAGCAGAGATTTTTGGCTATGCCTCGCCACAAGAGATGCTAGAGGTCAACGCTGCCGACCTATATGCCGCTTCAGACGGTCATACCGAATGGCTGAAACAATTTAGCGAGTCGGAAGGTCAATTAAGCGTAGAAACGCCCTTTAAGCGAAAAGACGGCAGCGTCTTCTGGGCAACCGATATCACCCGCGCCGTATACGACCATACAGGCCGCCTGAAATACTACGAAGGCAGCCTAATAGACATTAGCCAGCGCAAAAAGGCCGAACAGGAGTTACAAGAACAACAGCGCTCAATAAGCACACTCTTGCGCAATCTGCCCGGCATGGCTTATCGCTGTATAAACGATGCCGATTGGACAACAGACTTCGTCAGCGAAGGTTGTTTGCAACTCACAGGTTACCGGCCAGAGGACTTAACAAATAACAAGAAGATTGCCTACAAACAGCTCATCCACATCCAAGACCGCGAGCGGGTATGGGCAGAAGTGCAAGAGGCCGTTGCCCACGGACAACCTTTTCAACTCGAATATCGAATCACTACAGCCAACGGGCAAGAAAAGTGGGTATGGGAACAGGGACAAAGCATAGGCACAGACTCGCACGGCCGGGCCATCCTGGAAGGCTTCATCACAGACATTACTGAGCGCAAACGAGCCGAGGCATTCCTGCACCGCCAGACAACACAACTCAGCCTGTTGAACGATATCGCCAAGCAAATCGTTACTTCCCAAGATGCAAACGAAATCTTGAACAAAACTGTCAAACTGATTCAAGAAAATTTTGGCTATCATCATGTCGCTATTTTTATGTTGGCCCCCTTTACAGAGGAATTGGAAATGAACGCCAGGGCAGGCCAATTTGTAGAATTGTTCCCCAAAGAACACCGCCTGAAACTGGGGCAAGGAATGGTAGGATGGTGCGCCCAACATAACAGAACCTTATTATCGAACGATGTCGCCTCGGATGAACATTACATCAACTTTTATCCCGAACGAATCACCACCCGCTCCGAATTGAGCATCCCCTTGCACGTAGAAGGCAGGGTCATTGGCGTGCTGGATATCCAAAGTCCGCGCTTAGACGCCTTCGACCAAAACGACATTCGCGTCATGGAAACGCTGGCCGACCAGATAGCCATAGGGCTGGAAAATGCCAAACTATTGACCGAAATCCGTCAACAAGTGGAACGCCTCAACGCCCTGCACCTCATTGACCAGACGATTGCTTCCAGCACAAATCGGCGTTTGGTGTTAAATATGATTCTGGAACAGGCCGTGCAGTTATTCCAGGCCGACGCAGGCGACTTCGCGCTCTTCAATCCTGTCGAGTACACGCTGGACTTTATCGCCGGAATCGGTTTCTCTGCGCCAAGTATACCGAGGCCGCGCCTGCGTTTGGGCGAGGGGCTGGCCGGGCAGGCTGCTTTGCAACAAACGACCATTACCATTCACAACGACGCCAAAGCAATCCTGCCCGAAGAGAGATTTGCCTGTTATTACGGCGTCCCCCTCATTACCAAAGGCGAACTCAAAGGTGTGCTGGAATTCTTCTTTCGCTCCCATAATCATCGCCACCCAGAGTGGGAAAACTTCTTGAACACACTGAGCGGGCAGGCTGCCATTGCCTTAGAGAATATAGATTTGTTCGAACGGCTACAACGCTCCAATATCGAGTTGTCGCTGGCCTACAATGAAACCATCGAGGGCTGGTCAGCGGCGCTCGACCTGCGGGATAAGGAAACCGAAGGCCATACCCAACGCGTCACCGAACTGACCTTGCGTCTGGCTGCCAGCATGGGGATACAAGACAAGATGCTTCTTCATATCCGGCGCGGCGCTCTGCTGCACGACATT
Organism: Chloroflexota bacterium; assembly: GCA_037440925.1. Taxonomy (GTDB): domain Bacteria; phylum Chloroflexota; class Anaerolineae; order Anaerolineales; family Villigracilaceae; genus JAABUE01. The sequence continues at coordinate 8,074 of JBBITF010000060.1, read as the reverse complement.
GGCAAGATGGGTATCCCCGACCATATCCTGCTCAAAGCCGGAAAACTAACGGAAGAAGAAATCGAAATCATGCATAACCATCCCCTCTATGCCTACGAGTTACTCTCCAAGATTGCCTACCTCAAACCGGCGCTGGACATTCCCTACTGCCACCATGAACGCTGGGACGGCAGCGGCTATCCGCGCGGTCTAAAAGGCGAGCAAATTCCACTTGCAGCGCGCATATTCTCTGTAGTAGACGTATGGGATGCTCTGATATCCAACCGCCCCTATCGAAAGGCCTGGAGTCAAAAGAGGGCCTTGGCTTATATCCGGCAAAACGCTGGAAAACTTTTCGACCCTAAAGTCGTAGAGGCCTTTTTGGCCCTGTTGGAGAAGGGGTAACATGCAAACCGAGCGCCTATCTGTCCATCATCCCGAAGCATTGAGCCGCGCCCTGTCGGTATTGCAAAACGGCATGGTCGTAGCCTTTCCTACCGACACTGTCTATGGTCTGGGCGCACTGGCCTTCGACACACAAGCCATCGAAAGCATCTACGCAATCAAAGATCGCCCCGCCGAAAAAGCCATCCCTATTTTGATTGGCGACCTGCACGACCTAAACAAGGTGGCAATCAGCCTGCCTCCTATGGCTGCAAAACTAGCGGCCCGCTTCTGGCCCGGCCCCTTGACGCTGGTCGTGCCAAAAAACCCTGCCTTGCCTGAAATTGTTTCCACTGCCCCTACGGTCGGCGTGCGCATTCCCGATCATCCCATAGCGCGCGCCCTGCTGAAAGCGGCCGGCCCCATGGCGGTTACATCGGCCAATCGCAGCGGACAGCCCAGCCCAACTACGGCCGAGGAGGTGATGCAACAATTAAACGGACGCATCCCCCTCGTCCTGGATGGAGGCGAAACGCCCGGCGGCCTGTCCTCTACGGTGGTAGATTGCCTGGGACCAGAACCGGTCATCCTGCGCGCCGGACCCATCTTCTGGGAAGAGATCGCTTTCGTATTGGCTTGAAACTCTTATCCTTTTCTTAAGTTTCGTTCAGGTTCTTCTAACGTAATCGGCGCATAATAAGGGCGCATTCTCCCCTTGCAAACCCCGTAGGGACAGGGCCGGTCCTGATCGGGGTTTGGGTTTTAATGGGACAACGGCCAGGTAGCCTGCACGTCCATGTCCAGCGGCGAGGTATGCCCAAGCGCAAAACGATAGTATCCGGCTGCGGCGATCATGGCAGCGTTGTCGGTGCAAAGCGAGATAGAGGGGATGTGGACTTTGAATTCCGACTGCTCCAGGAAGGCCTGGCGCAAGGCGCGGTTGGCCGATACCCCGCCCGCCACCAAGACCTCACGCGCGTCGAACGCCCGCGCTGCCTGCATCGTCTTGGTAAACAAGGCATCTACCACTGCCGCCTGGAAGGAGGCTGCCAGGTCTTCGACCGGCAGGAAGTTGCTCTTCTTTTCCAGGGTGCGCACTTCACGCAACACAGCCGTCTTCAAACCGCTAAAGGAGAAATCCCAGGGGGCATCCAGGCGGGCGCGCGGGAAGTTGAAACGATGAGGGTCGCCGCCCTCGGCTGCACGCTGGATGGCCGGACCGCCGGGATAGCCCAGCCCCAGAGTGCGCGCTACCTTGTCGAAGGCTTCACCGGCCGCGTCGTCTTGGGTGGCGCCCAGGCGTTTGTATGCGAGATGGCTGCTCATCAGGATCAGTTCGGTATGCCCACCGGAGACCAGCAGCGCCAACAGTGGGAACTGCGGTTCGGCAGGCGGCGTTTCTCCAGCGTGATATATCCAGGCCGAATAGAGATGCCCCTCGAGGTGGTTGACGCCCACAAGAGGCAGCCCCAGTCCCAGCGCCAATCCCTTGGCGGCGTTGACGCCCACCACCAGCGAGCCAGCCAACCCTGGTCCGCGTGTGACCGCAATGGCGTCCACTTCGGCCAGGCTGAGGTGCGCCTGCGCCAGCGTCTGCTCGATGACGGGCATAATCGCCAAAATGTGCTGACGCGAGGCCACTTCAGGGAAGACGCCGCCGAAGCGGGCGTGGATTTCCATCTGCGAGGCCACCGTGGAGGCCAGCAGCGCGCGTCCGTTTTCGACGATGGCACAGGCGGTCTCGTCGCAGGAGGTTTCGATGGCGAGGATGCGGGCAGGATTTATCTGTTCCATTTCTGCATTTCCAACACAAAATCATACGGATACTCAGCCAGGACTTCCAGCCTTCCATCAGGGCGCACCCAATAGGTATCTTCGATACGCACGCCCATGCCCCTCTCTGGATAGTACAGGCCCGGCTCAACAGCGATGACGGCCCCGGCCCTCAAGCGCTGTTCTCCGTCCACTTGAAAGCCGCTGAACGGGCATTCGTGGATGTTCAACCCCACCCCATGCCCCAGGCTGTGAACGTAGCCGTCATGCGGAGCATTGGTGTTCAAGGGCGATTTGTGTCCCCGAGCCTCGAAATACTCACAGGTCATGCGGTGATACGCTTTGAAGGAAGCGTTCACCTCCATGCTCCCGATCACTTTACGATAGATTTCGGCGACCTGGTCATATAAAGCCTGCGCTTCGGGCGAAGCGTAGCCCAGGCTCCAAGTACGGGTGAAATCGTAAAAATAGCCGCCGCCCCGTTCTTGCGGATAAATGTCAAAGACGATGGTCTGCCCCAAACGCAAAACATCATCGGGGTTGCCCTGAGAATGCGGCACGCCTGCATCCCGGCCGATAGCAAAAATATAGCCTTCGGATGGGACCGCATCCCGTTCGGCCAACCAAAGGTTGATTTTCCGTTTGACATCCCCAATCGTCAACGGCGCGCCATCCTCGCGCTGCAGTACCTCATCGGCGCGGACAGTGCGCGAGGTCAGGTATTCCGCAACCAGGCGGACAACCTCGGTTGTACGCTTTCCCATTTCGCGTATACGCGCCACTTCCTGCTCCGATTTGGTCTGCATGGCCTGATAGAACAACGACGTTTCTGGCATTTCGCCCACAAATTGGATGCCCGCCTCGAGGTTCTTAAAATGAGTCAACAAGGCCGGCAGCGCGCTGATATTTGTATGCCCATACAGCCCTATGCGCCCCTGAACATTCAATGTCCGAAACATACGCTGCAACCGCAAAGCCAGAGCCAATGTTCCATCTCCGCCGGCTTCCTGGGTCAATGCCTGCCAGGGATATTCGCTGTACAAACGCACTTCCAACCCGCTCCTGGCAGCCTCGTCGCGTTCCATGTCATTGCAATACAACACGGCTTTTTCGCCCCGTTTTTTGATCAACGTAGCGTTGGTTACATGCCCGCCGCCGGTCAGGTAATACATGGGCGGGTTGTTTTCGGCATCGCCAAGCACCAGGATGGCGTCCAGGTTCTTTTCTTGCATCAAGGCGTCAATGTCAGATTTCATGATCACTCCGTAAACAGAGAGTAGAGAATAGTGAGCAGAGTTTCCTCCTGCTCCGGCAGCACTGTGCGCGGGTCGAGCAAGACGCGGTCATTTTCGGTGCGGGCGATGACAGGCGGGTGGGAGGCGCGCAGCGCGGCCAGGAACTTGTCCGGCGACTTGACCTCCAGCGCCAGCGCCCAGGTTTTCATGGACTCACCCGGCAGGCTGCCTCCGCCGACAGTGGACTCGGACTCGACCACCTCCCCACGCCCCAGCGACTTTCTCCACGCCTCTGCCCGCGCCCTGACCTGCTCCCGTTCCATCGAGATCATCTGCCAGATGGGGATTTCGCGCTCGGCCTCGTCCTTGAGGTAATGCAGCAGCGTGGCAGTGACGCCGGCCAGCGCCACCTTGTCCGCGCGGACGGCGCGCGCCAGCGGGTGCTTCTTGATCCTAGCAAGCAAATCCGCCCGGCCGACAATGATGCCGGCCTGCGGCCCGCCCAACAACTTATCGCCCGAAAAGCAGGCCACGTCCACGCCGGCCGCCAGCGACTCCTGCACGGTCGGTTCGTGCGCCAGGCCATATTTCGACGTATCGAGGAAAGAACCAGAGCCGAGATCGTCCACCACGACCACGCCGGCCTTGCGCGCCGCATCCACGATGTCTTTCAGGTCCGGTTCCTCGGTAAAACCGATGATCTTGAAATTGGAGCGGTGCGCACGCATGACCACGCCGGTCGGTTCGAGCAGGGCCTCTTCATAGTCGCGCAAGTGTACACGGTTGGTCGTGCCGACTTCCACCAACTTTGCGCCCGATTGTTTCATCACGTCTGGCACGCGGAAGCCGCCGCCAATCTCCACCAGTTGCGAGCGAGCGATGACCACACGCCTGCCCTTCGCCAACGCCGCCAGCGCCAGCATGACCGCCGAGGCGTTGTTGTTGACCACTACAGCCGCCTCGGCGCCGGTCAATCTTTGCAGGAGGGCTTCGGCGTGGAGCAGACGCGAGCCGCGCTTACCCGTGTCCAGGTCATATTCCAGGTTGGAATAGCCCTGCGAGACAGCCTGCATGGCGGCAATAGTCGCCTTCGAGAGCGGGGCGCGCCCCAGGTTGGTGTGCAGGATCACGCCCGAAGCGTTGATGACCGGGACGAGGGTGGGCTGCGTCCAGGCGGACAGTCGGGACTCGGCCTGGGCCAGAATGTCGGCTGGGGAGGGCAGGGCAGGCCCGGGGTCGCGTTTGAAGCGGGCGCGGATGTCATCCAGCGTGACGCGCAGCGCGTCCAGCGTCAACGGGCGTCCGTAAACGCGAATCAAGTCCGCGGAAGATTGCAGGAGGGATTCAACCGATGGAAGGTCACGGAGACTGGTCATCGGCGGGTGGTTTCCAAAGGGAACGTTCACGCAAGCGGATGAGCCATTCAACGGCCAGCAGGCCGCCGGCCAGCCCCAGCGTGAGCCACAGGGAAAGCAGGTTGCCCCAGCGCAGCCAGAGCAGAAGCAGGCCATAGACGCCCACCCATTGCGCCTGCCGCAGAATGACGCGCGGCGCGGCCGGCGGATTGGCAGGGAAACGCAAGTGGAAAAAATAGATTACCGGCAAGGCGGCGCCGGTGAGGGCCACAAAAAGCAGCGCAAAGAGCGCCCAGCGCGGCCAGACCAGCGGCTCGGTGTAAAGCACCAACGCCGCAATGCCCCCCCAGCCGCCCAGCAGAAAAACCAGGGTAGGCAGGAGGAACGGGCGAAAGGAAGGGGTTTCAGGCATGTGGCGAATGATTCTCAGCGCGTAAGCGCCTAGACAGGGAAGAGAGTATCCAGCGCTTCGGGGCAATATTTTTGCACCATGTCCGAAGACAGGCCATTCTCTTTGCAAATCTCGGCGTACAAGTCGGCGGAGGGGCGTTTGGTGCGCTTCTGGGTTTCCACGTCCAGCGCCCACAGGCCAAAGCGCTGCGTCCAGCCGCGCTCCCATTCAAAATTGTCCACCAGCGACCAGTGGAAATAGCCTTTGATGGGCCAGTTGAAATTAACCGCGCGCCACATCTGGTGGATGTGCTGCGCAATATAACGCGGGCGCATCTGGTCGCCGGCGTCTTCCACGCCATTTTCGGTGATCAGGATAGGCAAGTCGGGATACGTGTTGACCACCCATTGCAGACTGTCGAAGAGACCGCTTGGAATGTTGGCAATGAAGTGCGTGGGGCTCATATCCGCATCGGCAGGATAGCCGCTATCTGTGAAGAGCTCGTTTTTCTTGCGCAGATTGAACCAGACCGTATCCACAGAGTAGTAATTTAACCCAAAATAGTCTTGGGTGCCTCTGGCTTCTGGAATATTGATTTTTGCAGTGGGTATTTTCATCACGCCGGTAGAGATGCCGCTGGGGAAAGCCATGTTGATAGCGTCATAACGAATCTTGCGCACCCAATGGTCGAGCGGCGACCAACTGCGCGCCACTTGCGGGCGATAATGCCAGGCATAGCCTACGCGCGCTTCTGGCTGGAGGGCGTGAATAGCGCGATAAGCAGCGGCATGACCGCGCAGCATATTGGCCATCACTTTAATGGCATTGGGCAAGCCTTTATTGCAAGCGGGGAAATCGCCTGTCACGTAGCCGCTGAGAGCGTAAATGTTCGGCTCGTTGATGGTACACCACAATGAACAATAATCTTTGAGCGCCTCCACCGTTTTGCGGACATATTTTTCGAACCACAGCACGCTTTCTTCAATTTCCCAGGCGCATTTTTCATACAGCCAAAGGGGATCAGAAAAATGATGCAGGGTGACCATGGGGGTCAGGCCGCGTTCTTTCAACCCGCGCAGCATCATGCGGTAACGGTCAAGGGCATCTTCATCCCAGCGGTCGGGCGCAGGCTGAATGCGGCTCCATTCTACGGACAGGCGATGCGCATTTTGGCCGCCCTCTGCGGCGCGGTCGAAATCTTCGCGCCAGCGTCCGCCCCACCAATCACAGGCCAACCCTGACTTGCCGTTGGTATGACCTTCTTGTTCCCATTTCCACCATTGGTTGTTGGTGTTGTTCCCTTCCACTTGATGCGCGGCTGTAGCCGTACCCCACAAGAATCCGCGCGGGAAATGATACGTTGCTTGCGGCATGGTTTTTGCTCCTAAATTTTCGCTTTCAAATTACCAAACGCAATCGGGTGTAGTTGTCACACCGGCCGATTTGCCAACCCGTTTGTACATGGTCACATCGGTAAACGGCTCGCCCAGCACGCCGTCATGAATGGCCCACGAGCGCAGGCGAATGCTGTTGGCTGCCTCCGGCCGGCGAAAAGGCGTCGAACCATCTAGCAGGGGCAGCAGCGCTCCGCCTTCCGAAAAACCTGCATGGATAGCCTCCATGCAGCGGCGGCCCATTTGGTAAGCAAAGCCATAACGCTCGAAGATCACCGCATTATGATAATAAAGCGGCTCGACAAAGTATTGCTCGTGTCCTAAACTTTGAACGAACTTTTCGAACGAAGCAATCGCCGCCGGCAACAGGCGCAATCCGCTGCGCACTTGCCCCGGCGCTAGCCCGGCTTGCATGGCCTTTTCTTCGGCCTCAAAATTACGCTGTAATGTGCCGAAACGAGTTTTGCTGCCATCTGGCATTCGATCCACATCGAAGCGCGGCGAGTCGGGATCGTTCAGGATGTAAAGCAAGACATGGATTTGACCGTTCATCGTGTCGGCCAAATGTCCATATAAAATCGGGTCGGGAAAACGCAGTTCGTGAAACAAAGACATTTCCACATCGCTGGAGCCCGGCTCGAATTTGAAATTCAACAGCGATTGCAGGCGGGTAGAACCGGGATCTGGAAGATGGAAGCGTTCCAACAGTTCGCGCGGAATGACGCGGCTGTAGATAGCGCGTTTTTCCTCTTCTGGAAGGAGGTTGATACTGCCAATGGTGGAGGGCATCATCGTTTCATACCTTTTCTCTCAGCGCCTATTGGCTATCTGATTCTCAATTCGCGTTCGGCGTCACGCTCCCGGTCGCGTTTGGCAATACTCTCGCGCTTGTCATAGACCTTCTTGCCGCGCGCCAGAGCAATCTCAATCTTAGCGCGCCCGTCTTTGAGATAGACGCGCGTCGGCACCACCGTCATCCCTTTCTGGCGGACGGCGTTCCACAACTGGCGAATCTGCCGTTTGTGCAGGAGCAGGCGGCGCGGGCGGCGCGGCTCGTGATTGAAGCGGTTGGCCTGCTTGTAGGGCGCAATGTGCGCTTCGAGCAGCCAGGCCTCTTCCCCGTCTATCTGAACATAGGACTCGGCCAGGCTCATCTGCCCGGCGCGGATGGATTTGATCTCGCTGCCCTGCAGAGCCAGACCCGCCTCAAATTTTTCTTGCAAGAAATATTCGAAGCCCGCTTTGCGGTTGGTAGCAACGACCTTAACGTTTTCTGTCACAGGGATGATATTACCACAGACTCCCAAACTTCACGTAACTAGTAACTATCTACCTCCCTCACCCCCGACCCCTTATCATCCCCGAAGGGGGCTCCCGATAGGAGAGAGGAGATGTGAAGCAGGAAAAATGTCAATTTCAGCAAAAGCAATTCGTCTCCAGGCACAGTCCCCTCTCCCTATGGGAGAGGGTTAGGGTTAAGCAGGATGCACGTGAGGCGGCACGGACGCCCCCTCTCCCTATGGGAGAGGGTTAGGGTGAGGGCCAATACTTACGCGAAAATGT
>JBBITF010000059.1:0-18630 GCA_037440925.1 Chloroflexota bacterium | reverse complement strand
GGATGGGATTGACCTGGCCCTGATTCGACCAGGAGAAGAAGGTATATTCTTTGTTCAGATCAACGATTTCTTTTGCGGTTAATTTAGTCATAAAATCTCCGTGTGTACTTGTGTACTTGTGTACTTTTTACCTCTTTACTTCCTTCACTGCCTCTGCAAACACGTTCAATGTTTCGTCAATATCCGCGTCGCCATGTGCGTAACACAAGAACCACGGCTCGCGAGCATCATGGTCAGGCATAACCCCACGTTCGATGAGCGCGTCCACCAGTTTCAAGTAATAGTCCTTGTCGCTGGCATTCCAAGAGCGTTGATTGGTCACCCTCTCCACGCCAACCGCATAGGAGAACATGGCAGGGTAGCCATTCATGCAATGCACTAAGCCTGCTTCGGTCAAGATTTGGTCAATGCCATCCATCAGACGTTTACCGCGTTGCTCAATGGTTTTGAGAATTGGTTTTTCCTTGAGCATCTTGAGCGTGGCCCAGGCGCCAGCCACCCCAGGTTTGTTGTTGGTATAGGTGCCGCCTTGGGCTACCCCATGCCCAATGATACTCATGATTTCTTTCTTGCCGCCAAAAGCCGCCACAGGATAACCATTGCCAAGCGCCTTGGCATAGGTCATCAAATCAGGCTTCAAATTGTAGTATTCTTGCGCGCCGCCATTACCGATGCGAAATCCGGTTTTGACCTCGTCCAAGATGAAAACCACGCCGTATTCTGCGCATTTCTTCTGAATAAGTTCAAGAAAACCCGGCTCGGGCAGAATAGCGCCGCAATTGCCCTGACAAGGCTCAGTAATGACCGCCGCCAAGAGATGCCCATAACTGAACATCGCACGCTCGAAAGCCTCCTTGTCATTAAAGGGCACCGTCACCAAGAGATTCCCCAAGGCGCGCGGAATACCCGAAGAGGCCGGAATCGGAATGGAACTGCGCGAATTGCCATAGGTTTCGGCTGGAGCATAGGTGGACCATAAGGTATGATCGTGGAAACCGTGATAATTACCTTCAAATTTCAGAATCATCTCTCGACCGGTATAGGCACGCGCCACACGAAGAGCGTGCATGGTAGCCTCAGTGCCAGAGCAAGCCAAACGCACCATTTCCAACCCCGGCACCATGGAAATCATCATTTCCTCGACCTCGATTTCCAGTTCGCCCGTCATGGCAAATAAAACCCCTTTGCGAATCTCCTCTGCGACCTTGCAGTCTACTTCTTCTACCGCATGACCAAGAATGATTGGCCCAAACGCCATGCGATAGTCAATGTATTTGTTACCGTCCACATCCCACAGATAGCCATCCTTGCCCTTCTGGACGTAAGGGGTAACTCCCTGACCCCAATAACGAAAATTAGAGTTAACCCCCAAAGGTGTCACTTTTTGAGCGCGCTCTTGTAAAACGACGCTCTTGGCCCATTTATTTTTCATACAAACTCTCCTGTCAATTGATTGTCTTGCTAGGAATCGCCATAAGACTCGCCTGGATCAAACCAGCCACCAAATTGGCAGCGCAAGCCACTGCTCTGCCTGTATTTTCGAGATTGGGCAATACCCATTTTGGGCGCTTTTCCTCGTCAGCATAATCACGACAATTCCCAATTCCTTAAGTGGACGGTTCGACCAAGGTAGTCGGAATCCTCCACTCATAGACATCCTTCAACACAACCGGCACAATGGAGGTGGTAGTTTTGCGCACCCCCGGCACTTTACTCACGACTTCGGTTACAAAGCGGTACACGTCATTAGCGTCTCTGGCTACAACTTGCAGGCTGATATCGGTTTCGCCAATAGCGCAGGCTACATAGGTTACATTGGGATAATGGACAAATGCATTGGCCACTTCCAGAATCTTGTCCGCTTCCACTTCCAACAATACATCAGCGCGAGTAGACAAACCAAACACCTGGGGGCTGACAATGGCGCTGACGCGAATCACGCCTTCTTCGACCATGCGCTCGATACGATAACGAACAGCCCGCTCGGAAACACTGCCTAAACGGCGAGCGATCTCAGAAGCAGGCATGCGGCCATCTTCTAGCAACAAACTGACAATATTTATGTCTATTTTGTCGATTTCATACATGTATTGCTCTTTTTTATTTCCGAAATCAACATTACCAAGGCTAATATACACAAAGTGGGACAAAAAGTCAAGGAAAAAGCCAGGTTGACATAAAACCTCGTCCTCAAGTATAATAGCGTCCGCTTCTGCCCTGGCAGCAAGAGTGGCCGGGGCGGTTGTATGCAACCCCGGCTTCCCCGTACACCGGCGAAGGGACCGCCCAAGCAATGGCGGCAGCAAAAGCCCCGCAGGCCGTATGGAGAAGCGAATGCCAGGAGAAAAAATGAAATACGCCATTGTCGAAAGCGGCGGCAAGCAATACAAAGCCGTCGAAGGTGAGTCCATAGAAGTGGACCGCCTGCCAGCCCAAACTGGCGAAACCGTGAATTTGTCGCGCGTGCTGATGCTGGTGGACGGAGAAACGTCTCTGGTGGGGACGCCCACCGTGAGCGATATACAGGTCAGCGCGACCGTGCTGGAGCACTTCAAATGCCCCAAAGTTGTTGTTTTCAAGTACAGTCCCAAGAAGCGCATTCGCGTCAAAGGCGGACACCGTCAGCAATATACGCGCTTGATGGTGGATGCTATTGGTAAGGTTGGCGAAAGCCGCAGGCCTGCTCAAGCCAAAAACATCGAAGCCCAGGCTGAAGCGTCCGGCGAAGATTCGTCGGAGGCCAGGGCTGATGAAGCGGTTTCTACCACAAAAGCCGAAAAGACCACTGAAAAGAAAACGGCTAAACCCAAGGCAGAAAAAGCGCCTTCCAAAAGCAAGAAAGACTCAATTGTAAAAGCATCGTCTCCATCGAAGACGACCAAGAAATAGTGTGAGGTAGAAATGGCACACAAAAAAGGTGGCGGCTCGAGCCGCAATGGACGAGACAGCAATGCCCAGCGCCTGGGCGTAAAACGCTATGCCGGTCAATTTGTTCTATCTGGCAACATCCTGGTTCGACAACGCGGCACCCGTATCAAGCCGGGCTTGAACGTTGGCGTTGGCAGCGACGATACTCTATTTGCTACGCAGGACGGCATTGTTGTGTATGATGTGGTGCATGGCCGCAAGCGCGTCAACGTGCTTCCCCAGGTTGCAGAATAGAGGGCCGTTATGAAGACCAATATTCATCCAATATACTATCCCGACGCTACGGTAACTTGCGCCTGTGGCAATACCTGGAAGACTGGTTCGACTCGCAAGGAAATCCGTGTCGAAATTTGCTCTAAATGTCACCCTTTCTTTAGCGGCGAGCAAGCGCGCATCGTGGATATCGAAGGCCAGGTAGACCGCTTCTACAAGAAACTGCAAGCACGTCAGACATACATGGAAGAAAAAGCAGCCCGCGAAACCGCTCGTGTATCACCAGCCCGGCCGATAGCCGAACTCGAATTGGGTTCCCGTCCGACCGAAGCGTTGGCAAAAGCCGGCATCAAGAATGTGGGGCAATTCCTCGAAAAACTGGCTGAGGGAGAAGAAAGGTTGCTGGCCATCTCTGGCTTTGGTCAAAAATCTTTGATTGACGCCAAGAAAAAGTTACGCGCGTTGGGCTACGAATTTGCCGAGGCCAAAGCAACTGCATAAGGGCCTGTCTCGCGCTCATGAGGGGGTGCAATTCTCGACATGCTTTGCGGGATTGCCAAATTCAACAAGTGGCTTCGGATTTGTCAATGCCCAGTGTGGCGCTTTCCGAGCCAGCAGAAACATCCCTCATTTTCAAAATGAGAATTGCTGCACAAGGGATTGCGCCTTTGAAAAACTCAGGTAAACTTGACAAGCAGATGCAAAGCATCTGCTTGTTTTATTATCTCATCTCCTGCCCCTTTCCTCAGCGAAAGGGGAGAAAGAAACGCCATGAAACATCATACCGGTTCTATCGAGGTGGTTTGCGGCTCCATGTTCAGCGGCAAAACGGATGAACTCATCCGCCGCTTGGTACGCGCCACCATCGCCAGGCAAAAGGTCCAGGTCTTCAAGCCTGCCATAGATGTGCGTTATGCGGTCGAAAAAGTGACCTCCCATGCGGGCGCAAATTTCGACGCCATACCGGTCGAAAAAGCGGCCGACATTCGCGCGCGTATCGAAGCGGATACCACCGTTGTTGCTGTGGACGAGGCCCAGTTCTTCGACGCCGAAATTGTGGATGTGGCGCAAGAGCTGGCCGGGCGCGGCGTACGCGTCATTGTGGCCGGTCTCGACATGGACTTTCGCGGCGAACCGTTTGGCCCCATGCCGGTGTTGATGGCCAAAGCCGAAAAAGTGGACAAATTGCACGCCATTTGCATGGTCTGTGGCGGCGAGGCCTCGCGCACCCAACGCCTGGTGAACGGCCAGCCCGCGCGTTACGATGACCCGGTGGTCATTGTGGGCGCTGCTGAATTGTACGAAGCCCGCTGCCGCGAGCATCATCAAGTACCGCGTTAGCATGACAGGCAATGCCAAAGCCGAATTTTGCTTGACTCTCTTTTGCAGGTATGGTAATATCGGCAGGCTTCGATGCGGGGTAGAGCAGTGGCAGCTCGTCGGGCTCATAACCCGGAGGTCGCAGGTTCGAGTCCTGCCCCCGCTACTATTTGTCAACAAAAATCGCCTGGTGGACAGCAGGCGATTTTTCATTCCCCTAGTCGCTGACTTGGAGGCCGCAAAGCGACGTTTTTTCTGCTAACAATCTGTGACTCTACTGCAAAAAGGGTGTTTCTAACGCAAAGGCGCAAAGTCGCCAAGATTTTTTAATACCTTATCGTAACTGCCTACCTTGCCTATATTCGAGCGCAAACCGTCCACGAATACTGCACGAATACACGAATCACGCCGTCATTCGAGCATTCGTGGTTTATTCGTGGATGGTTTTCTCACCCAAAAACCAAACCATGTTAGAGGTAGGCAATTACGATTGAAGAAAAAATCGGCGTGTGTACTTATGTACTTATGCCGGTTTCGGCTCGTCCGAATTAGGATTGTTTGGCTATCCGCAGCGTCTTGACGCTTTATGGGGGTTGTGCTACCATCGCTTCTACTTGTGATTTGAGGAGAAGAGTCATGCACCACAGAAAAGTTGCTTCGTTGGCTTTTGGTCTTTTTTTGCTGACCGCGATGTCGCTTTCGGCCTGCCAATGGCAATATTCCCAGGCGCCCCTCACGACGCCCACCTCGCTGCCAACCAGTTTATTCGTTTCCCCTTTCCCAACTTCGGATAATCCGATGGCATTGGTAGAGGAATTGTCTACGGGTACGGCAATGGCTGAATTGGCGGCGACAATGACGGCTGGCACACCGGCAGCCTCGGCCGCGACCGCTACTCCAAATGTGAGCGTGAGCGAGACTGCAACAGTGAGCGAGACCACTCCTATCGCTTCTGAAACGCCCACCCTGGCAATCGTCACACCTTCTGCGACACAACCGCTTCCCACCACCACTACCAATCGACCGGCAAGTTATACTTTGCAAAAAGGCGAGTTCCCCTATTGCATTGCGCGGCGTTTCAATGTAGACCCGGGGGAATTGCTCAATTTGAACGGCCTGACCAGCGGCGATATTTATTATCCCAACTTGACGTTGAAGATTCCTCAATCGGGCAATCCGTTTCCCGGAACGCGCGCGCTGCGGCCTCACCCTGATACTTATACAGTGGCAGATGCCGGTTTGACTCTCTACGACGTGGCTTGTGTGTATGGCGATGTGGACCCGGCCGCTATTGCACAGGCCAACAATCTGCAGTTGTCTGCCACTTTGACGGTGGGACAAAAATTGAGCATTCCATAGACAGATTCCTTAGAGCAATACGATCATCCGTGCAAGATGCGCCCTTAACGCCCAAGCGAAGTTTCTTTGCTTGGGCGTTTTTTCCAGGAGGTTGTCATGACCTTTGAATTGCTGAAGTCGGAGATTTTGATGAAAGGCCGCGCCTTCACCATTCGCCGCGATTATTTGAAAACCCCCGATAACCGTGAAACGAAATTCGACATTATCGAGCATGTCGGTTCAGTGGTTATCTTGCCGCTCGACGGAAAGGGCAATTTGCTGTTTGTACGGCAATACCGTCATGCCGCCGGCGGCGACCTGCTGGAATTGCCGGCAGGGACGCTAGATGACGCGCACGAAAAGCCCGAAGCCTGCGCTGCGCGCGAGATACGCGAGGAGACCGGTTTCGCAGCCGGAAATCTGCTCAAATTGGGGGAATTTTACCTGGCGCCCGGTTATTCGACCGAGTTCATGTACGTTTTCCTGGCAACCGACCTGCGCCACGATCCGCTCGAGGCGGATGCAGACGAATTCCTGAGCGTGGAAGCCATCCCCATAGCGGATGCCATCCGAAAGGCAGAAAGAGGCGAGATTCCAGACGCCAAGTCGCTGGCAGCGTTGTTCCTCGCCAGACCTCATCTCGAGGCGCTGATGTCGGCATAACGCCAGCCTCGACGGTCTCGAAAGTCCGTTTTGCTAACGACGAAACAGGCGCAGGCTTTTCTCTACCAGACGGGCGGTTTGAGCAGTAAGAATTTGCTGGGCGCTTGCATACCAGGGTTTGCGAATCAGGTAATCCAGCCGATAGGTGAAGCGCGCCGGCATCAGGCCAAAGAGACGCGGCAGGTTATCTACCGGGCAGGTGCGATGGACGGCGTAATAATCTACCCAAAAGGAGGAGGCCGGGAAACGCGGCAGGAAGGTTTCCAGTGTGACCGTCAGGGCGCGCAGGAGGGGTGGAGGCATGGGCAACAACAGGCGCCTGGCGCGGGTAACGTCCATAATGATTTCCAGCACTTGCCTTAAGGTGAAGTATTCGCTGCCGCCCACTTCATAGGTCTGATGGAGGGTTTCAGGATTTTCCAACGCCCAGAGCAGACAAGCCGCCAGGTCTTCTACCCACAGAGGCTGGATGCGCGTACCTCCATCGCCATAGAGGGGGAACACAGGCGTATAACGCAGCATGTGGGCAAGAGCGGTGGTAAAGTGATCTTCAGGGCCGTAGACGATGGACGAGCGCACGATGGTATACGGCACGCCAGATTTGCGCACATGCTCCTCAGCGATGCCCTTGGCTTTTTGCAGCGGATAGGCGGAAGCGCGGTCGGCGTCTAAATGGCTGAGATAGAGGAAGCGCTGCACGCCGGCGTCTTTGGCGGCCTCAGCCAGGTTGCGCGTACCCTGGATATCTACCCCTAAAAGGTTGGCTTTGCGCCCGGCATGTTCGCTGCCTGCCAGGTGGATGACGGTGTCTGTGTCGCGCAGGGCGGCGCGCAAGCCACGCACATCCGCCAGGCTGACGACGGCTACTTCTACCGGCACGCCTTTGGGCAGGCGCGGGCTGTGCGGGGAAGGACGCAGCAAAGTGCGGACGGGGTAGCCTGCCTCGACCAGGTGGCGCACCATGGCGCGCCCAATGAAACCGGTGCCGCCTGTAAGCAAAATCATGGGCTGGCAAAGTCTACGGTGAAATAGCCCCCATAGACGCTGTCGGCGACATAAGCGTAACCAATGCCCATTTCAAAGGCTTTAGGATTCAGGATAGCGCTGCGGTGAAGGGTATCGTTCATCCACCAGGTAAAAGCCTGTTGGGCATCGCCGCCGGCGTAGATGATTTCTTCGGAGTAGGAAGGAATATAGCCGGCTGCCACGATGCGCGAGTGGACGGTGGAGCCGTTCGAGCCGCTGTGACTGAGCAGGCTGTTACAGGCCATGTCAATGCTGTGCCCCTGGGCAGCGGCGCTCAAAGGGACGCTCAATCCGAGCGCCGGCAGACCGTTTTTCAACCTTTCAGCGTTGATGAGCGATTGGATTTGGTTAATGTAGGCCGCATTTTCGCTGAAATCGCATGTCTCGCCGACGTTCGTTTCGCCCGAGGCGGCGGTTGCGGCGGGATAGGCGGTGGGGGCGTTCCCTTCCCCGACAACGATTTTGACCCAGAACGTTTTTTCGGCGCCGATGGGGATAGAATCTCCCTGCGCGGTTTTTAGGGTAAAGTAGGCCGAATATGAGCCGCTAACGGTGGGGGCGGTCAGTTCGAGGGAAAGGTCTACGGTCGAGCCGGCCAGCGTATCGGGGATGGGCGCAGAATCGGGCGCTCCCATACGGTCGCCAGTCAGGAATTGGACGCGGTAAGATGACCAGTGACAGGTGCCGGTGTTCTTGAAACGCCAGGTTTTCGTGAAGGTCTGACCGGCTTGCAGGCGCGTTTCATCGGGGATGGTTACGTCTTCCATCAAGACGGCCTGGTTGGTGCAATTGAGCGGGGCGGTAGGCAAGGCAGTGGAGGGGGAAGCGCTTGTGGCCGCAGAGGTTGGCGGAGTGCGCGTGGGCAGAGAAAAAAGCGATTTTGTCGGCGGCAAGGTGGAGGTCACGAAAAGAGGCGCAGAGGTAGGGGAATCCCCCGCAGAGGAGATGGAGATGCAGGAGGCCAAGAGAAGCGTCCACGACAGCAGCAATATCCAGATTTTCTTCATGCCTGGATTGTACTGCAAGCCTCACCGTTGAGCAAAGGCTTGTTGTTCGGCCAGCATTTGCAGGAAGCGCTCAACGACTTGCGGGTCGAAGTGTTTACCGCTCTGTTCGGCAAGGTATTGCCGCGCTTCTTCTTCTGACCAGGCTTTTCGATAGGGGCGGTCGCTGGTGAGGGCGTCGTAGACATCTACCACAGCAAAAATGCGCGCCGCCAGGGGAATTTGCTCGCCTTGCAGTCCGCGCGGATAGCCGCTGCCATCCCATTTTTCGTGATGGCACCAGGGAATATCGAGCGCCGGATGCAGGTATGTGATGGGGCACAGCATTTCATAGGCCAATTGAGGATGGCGGCGCATCAAGACCCATTCTTCTTCACTCAAGGGGCCGGGCTTGAGCAGGACGGAATCGGGGATGCCCATTTTGCCGATGTCGTGCAACAACGCGCCGCGCCGGATGTGATTGAGTTCTGTGCTGCTCAGGTCGAAACGTTTGGCCAGTTGCAGGGTGAGGCTGGTAACACGTTGGGTGTGGCCTTCGGTCTCTTTGTCACGCAGGTCGAGCGCCCGCGACCAGCCTTCAATCGTGGCGTCATAGGCAACAGCCAGGTCGAGGTGAGCGCGCTGCATGGCGTAGAACAACTGGTTGTTGTCTATGGCGATGGCCGCTTGACCGGCCAGGGTTTCGAGGAATTCCATCTGTTCTTCACCCAAAGTCAACGGTTTGCTGCAAAACATTTCCAAGACGCCTTTCACTTCTCCTTTGGCAATCAGCGGCACAGCGTAGTGTTCAGCAAAGGTCTCACCAGAGGGCAAAACGATGGGCAGGGTCTCATCAGAGGCGCTGCCGGAGGCAGAGGCGCGCAAAATGGCGCGCTCCAGGGAGGCGCGGCCGGCCAGCCCTTGCCTCAAACGGACAGGCGGGCGGCTGACATTCGCTCCTAAAAAGCCTCGCCCAGCACTGTATTCCAACGTTTGCGAGACCGGATTGAATAGCAAGATGTTGGCAGCGTCCATACCCAGGCGCGAGATCGCCTGGTTGAGAACAATTTCCAACACCGGATGCAGATCGAAGCTGGCGCTGACGGCCTGGTCCACTACATGGATGGCTTGCAGGTTTTCTAAGCGGCGCATCGTCTGTTCGTGCAAAGACAGGCGCTGCAGGGCGGCGCCAATCATTTCTGCAATGGTGTTCAACAGGCGCACCTGGTCTTTATTGGGAGGCCGCTGGGAAGGCGTGGAGACCATCAAAATGCCCAGCATCTTTTCGGAGGATTGGATCGGCACGCAAGCCCCGCCCCAGCCGGCCGGCAATTGGCGGCGCGTCGCTTCGCGGGTCTCAGCATCGGCGCTGAAGTCGTTGGAGAGATACGTCTTGCCACTGGAAAACACCTTGCTAAAGATGCCTTCGTTGGCCTGGTTAAGCGCTTCGGTGACTTTAGAGGGCCAGCCGCGCGCGATGACCTGATGCAGGCTCTGGCTGGCCTCGTCCCATAAACTGATGGCACCGTGCGTTGTATCTAAGGCGTGCAGGGTCTCTTCGAGTGCTACGGCCAGCATGTGATCGCGCTGCGAGACAGCCCGCAAAGCCACAGAGATACGATTGAGGCTTTCCATCTCTAAGGCGCGGCGGCGGATGTCTTGGAATTGACGAGCGGCTTGCAGGGCGGCAGCGGCCTGCGCCGCCAGGGTGCTGAGCAAACGCTCATCATCGGCGTCGAAGCCAAGGCTGCTTTCGCTTTCCACGCCAATGGCGCCCAAGATTTCGTGACCGGCTTTTAAAGGCACATACAGGCCAGAGCGGACGCCAGGATACGTCTCGATGTAGCGCGGATCGGCCGGCAAGTCGTTACAGCGCACTGCCTCGCCGTGCTGGATGACCCAGCCAGTCATGCCCTGGCCGACGCGGGCGATCAAGCGGTTCAAGCGTTCGATTTCGCCGGGATAATCTTCCTGTCTCAAACCGGGCGCACCGTAGCCGATGATTTCCAGCACGTCGCTGTCTGGCTGACGGACGCGCACGACAGCATGATGCCAGTTCATCCGTTGGGCCAGAATTTGGACGATTTTCTGCCCGATTTCCTGCGGTTCGAGCAGACTGGCCAGCGCCAAGCCGCTTTCGTACAACGCTTCCAATTCGTTCACCTGTTGCCGCGTTTCTTCGTACAGACGCGCCTTGCCGACTGCCAGCGCCGCTTGATGGGCAAAGAGCGTCAGCAGGTCGAGGTCTCGCTGCGTGAATTTGCGTTCAGACTCGCCAACTTCATGAACCGCCAGCACGCCAATCAATTCTTCCTCATAGATCATTGGCGTTTGGATAACAGCGCGGAAGGGGATGGAGGCGTATTGCAGAGCGCGGCCTTCCCAGGTCTGGTAATCGTCCATAATGAGCGGCTGGCGGCTTTGCGCCACGCGGCCGGCCATGCCTTGGCCCAACGGCAAACGAGAGCCGGCAGGCACAGTGAGGCCGACGGAAACAACCATCTCCAAATCGTTGCGCTCGGCATCATACAGGTAAATTCCACCGCCTGTCGCCCGCAGCAAGGCGCGGGCGCGCTCGACGATGGTGTGGAGCAGGGCGTTCAGGTCGCGCTGGGCGGTCAGGTCACGGGTGATTTCGTAAAGCGAAGTGATTTCCTCGGCCTGGCGGCGCAGTTCGGTCTCGGCCTGTACACGCGCCGTGATGTCGGCAATAACACCGATGGTGCCGCTGAATTTGCCGCTGCGCGGGTCGTAACGAGGGCTGCCGCCAATGGCGCACCACACCGCCTGACCGTCTTTGCGGCGCAGGCGCAGTTCGTAACGGTCGCTCTGACCGGCTTTGCGACGTTCATCGGCTGCCAGGGCGATCTCTTGCTGATCGGGCGGTACCACTTCGAGCCAGGCGCGGCCCATCAATTCGCGCGGTTCGTAGCCCAACAAAGCAGACAAGGCAGGGTTGATGTAGGTGATAGCGCCTTGCGCGTTGGTGACCACGATGCCGCCGGTCATGTTTTGGACAATATTCTTGTTGAATTCGTTGAGTAGTTGCAGTTGTTCTTCGGCTGATTTGCGGGCGGTGATGTCTTCTAGCAAGCCCTGGGCGTAGAGCGCCTGGCCATTTTCATCGTAGACAACAATGGCCTCATCGCGCACCCATACAAAGCGGCCATCGCGCCGGCGCAGGCGGTATTCACAGCGGAAAGGTTCTTTGGTTTCGATATGCCGCTGGTTGGCGGCAAGCACCCGCTCGCGGTCTTCGGGATGCAGGCTGTCAACCCACAACTCGGGGGCAGACAGCCATTCTTCGGCGGTGTATCCTGTCAGTTGCTCGATTTGCGCGCTAATGAACAGGGAAGTGGCCTGTTCGTCCAGCGCATCGCGGTAGATGACGACCGGCACTTGTTCTACCAATTGGCGGTAGCGCGCTTCGCTCTCAAGTAAAGAGCGTTCCAGGCGTTTGCGCTCCTCCAATTCCGTTTGGACGCTGTGGTACAAGCGCGCTTTCTGCAAAGCAATCGCTGCCTGGTTAGCAAAAGCGGTAAGGAATGGAATTTGCTCATTGAAAGCAGCCGCTTGCCGGCTGTGCAAATACAAGATACCGGCCACGCGCTCTTCGATCAGGAGGGGAAGCCCAACAAACGATTGAATGCCTATCTTTTGCAAGGCAGGGTTAAGACGGCGCGGCGCGCCTGGCGGAGGCGGCGGATAAACGCGCCCATCCTTTCCAACGCGCTCGGCCAGCAGCAGCCGGCGGCTGTCCACAATCCAGCGGGTGAAGCCGCGCTTGCGGATGCGCCCTGCCTGCGAAGGCACGCCCAACAAATTTTCGGCGCCCGCCACAGCACGACCGTCTTCATCCACAAGCACCACGCTGGCGTAATCTGCGCCGCTGATCTCTTTGGATAAGGCCACGATTTCATCGAGGGTGGTTTCCAGGTCCAGCGAGGCGCTGACGACTTGCGAGGCGCGGCTGAGGGCGGTCAGTTGCGTCAGACGTTCCTGTAAGGAGCGTTCGGCGCGCTTGCGTTCCGTCAAGTCCACAATCGCAACCATGACCCTGGCCAGGTCTGTCTCATGGCCGGGCGCAGCCGACCAGGTGAGGGCGACCTCCAACCTTTGCCCGTCCAGGGTGCAATTGACGCCTTCCCAGCAAAAAGCAGTATGCCCGGCGGCGATCTCAACCAGTTCATGACGGAAGGCCTCATAGGATTCTTCGCAAAAAACGATGGGCAGTTCTTTCAACAAATCGGTTTTGCGGACGGCATGGTAAAGGCGCAAAGCAGCGCGGTTCACGTCCAGAATGCGCACCAGGGCGGCGCACTCCCGCACAACTTCGGGGTGAGCCTGGAAGTATGCCTGGAAATCTTGTACGCCTTGGGCGCGCAAGGCCTCCAGGCGTTCCTTGACCGCCGAGAAATCTTCTTCCCAGAGCGATAGGGGCGAATCTTCAAACAGGCTGCGATAGCGCGCCTCGCTGAGGCGCAAGGCCTCTTCGGCCAGCCGGCGAGCGGAAACATCTTGCTTGACGGCGATGAAATACTGCGGTTGGCCGCTGGCATCTGGCACAGGGGTGATGGTCATTTCTTCGTCGTAAAGCGTGCCGTCTTTTCGACGGTTGACCAGCGTGCCGCGCCACACCTGGCCGCTCAAGATGGTATCCCACAATGCCTGGTAGAATTCCTTTCCCTGCCGGCCCGATTTGACCAAATCGCGCGGATTCTTGCCGATGGCCTCCTCGAACGGATAGCCGGTGAGGGCGCTGAAGGCCGGATTGGCCCACTGGATAATTGCCTGCCGGTCGGTGATGACGATGGCGGTGGCCGAGGCTTGCAAGGCGGCGCTTTGCACTTGCAATTGTTCTTCGGCTGCTTTGCGTTCGGTGATGTCAAAAGCCACACCCAAGCCGGCTGGCTTTCCTTGCCATTCGATGTAGGAGGCGGTGAACTCTGCCCACCGTTCCTGGCCGTCTTTGCGCAGGATTTTGGCTTCATAATGATTCAGAACCTTTTCTTGCCGATGACGCGCCAGGCCGCGTTTGCGCACCTGCTCGCGAAAGTCAAGATGGATGAAGTCCCAAAAGCGCATGGACAGCAATTCCTCTTGCGAGTAACCGGTCAGGGCCATGGTAGCCGAATTGACATAGACGAAGCGCTCACCCTGGTAAACAAAGATAGCGCCGGCAGAGGTCTCTGCCAGGGTGCGAAACAGCGCCTCGCTTTCGACCAGCGTCTGCGCGGCTTTTCCTTTTTCGGCGGCGCGCTGGATGGCATTGTCGTCTATGATTAAAACTTTCCTGGATTTCAATGACCGATTGTTCATAAGCGTAACCCTCGAAGTTTGCTAAAGCGCTTCACAGACGCCTCAACCAAACAGGCCAGTCTGTCCTCACTAAAATATTACGCAGGAGAGACCCTCAGCCAGACCAGGCAGAGACATGGGTATTGCCGCCCGCCAACAGTCTGAATAATCGAGAACGAGACTTACATCGGTTAATACTATAAACCCAATACCCTTAATTTTACATGTTAATTCCCTTGTGAATTAAAAGGCCCGCCGCCTGGGTGAGGGGGGCACCCAAGCGACGGACAAGTCCAGTTTACTACAAAATCCCTAAAATGCAAAGGGTTTTTTAACAGGCAATCCCGAGGGTATAATCGCACCCAAACACGAAGACCATGCCCGACTTGCTGCAATCCCTCCAAATCCATGACCCAGGACACTGGCGCCTGGTAGCCGAACTGTGGGGACTCGATGTAGAGGCAGTGGACGCTGCAAAACTGGCCGCCTCTCTCTTGGACCCGGGCCTGCTGGCCGAGACCCTCGAGGTTCTCCCGCCCCCGGCCCGGGCCGCTCTAGCGACGCTGGTTGCCAGGGGCGGGCGTATTCCCTGGTCAGAATTTGTCCGTCAGTTTGGCGAAATCCGCCCGATGGGACCTGCCAGGCGCGACCGTGAGAGACCACACCAGCAGCCCGCTTCGCCTGCCGAAGCGCTGTATTACCGCGCTCTGCTGGCCAAGGCCTTCTTCGACGCGCCTAACGGCGCGCTCGAATTTGCCTATATCCCTGACGACCTGCTGCCTCTTATCCAAGACAACCTGGAAGCCGCCCTCTCTGCCGCAAAAACGGACAGCCTGGGCCGCCCGGCCTCACCTGGCGAAAAGGCGTATCCTCTGCCGAGCAGCCATGCCTTGCTAGACGATGCCACTACCCTCCTGGCTGCCCTGCGCATGGGAATCTCTCCGCC
Source organism: Chloroflexota bacterium (assembly GCA_037440925.1). GTDB lineage: Bacteria > Chloroflexota > Anaerolineae > Anaerolineales > Villigracilaceae > JAABUE01. The sequence goes on along the minus strand of JBBITF010000059.1, from coordinate 3,915 downwards.
TGCAACGGTCATTCCTCTGCCGGTGTTAGAGGGCTTCTTGCGCGCCGCCGGAATCCTGCTGAAGGCCGGCCCCAAACCCGAAGCCGTCAAAGTCTTTCTCGAAGCCTCGCGAGCCGAAGCGTTGGACATGCTTGCAAAAGCCTGGCAGGAAAGTGAAACCTTCGACGAATTGCGCCAATTGCCGGACCTGGTTTGCGAAGGCGAGTGGAAGAATCAACCCCAGGTGACGCGCGAATTCTTGCTCGACCTGCTAGAAGCCATCCCACTGGGAAAATGGTGGAGTCTGACAGCCTTTATCCGCGATGTGAAGGCCAGGTATCCCGATTTCCAGCGACCGGCCGGCGATTATGACTCGTGGTTCATCAAACGCAAATCAGACGGAACGTACTTACGCGGCTTTGCATATTGGGACCAGGTAGACGGCGCGCTCATCCGCTACTTGATCAGCGGTCCGCTCTTTTGGCTGGGGCGCGTAGAACTGGCAGCAGCAACGGCGGGCGGAGAGATTACCGCTTTTCGATTTACAGACTTAGAAACCGGCAAAAAAGAAGGAAGCAATATCCCAAAGCCCTCGAAGGAAGGAAAGATTACGGTGGCCTCCAACGGGCGCATTCTGGTCGAGCGAACCGCCTCGCGCGCCGTGCGCTATCAGATTGCGCGTTTCTGCGAATGGGAAGAGCCAAAAGCAGACGTTTACCCATACCGCCTCTCGCCGGCTTCGCTAGAGCGCGCCGCCCGCCAGGGACTGAAGGTGGAGCATTTACTCTTGCTGCTGGCGAAACATGCTTCCGGTGGCGTGCCGCCGGTGCTGGCAGCGGCGCTCAAACGCTGGGAATTGAACGGCACCGAGGCGCGGGTGCAGAGAAAGGTCATTTTGACGGTCAGCCGGCCCGAGGTCCTGGAAGAGATGCGCAAATCCAAGGCGGGGCGCTTTCTGGGCGAGAGGCTCGGCCCGACAGCAGTCATCGTCAAGGACGGCGCACAGTCCAAAGTGTTGGCAGCCCTGGCAGAGTTGGGCCTCCTGGCAGAAGAAGAAAATAGCGCAGAACCGAAACATAAGGCGACTGTCGTCTCAAATGAGTGACCGCTGCCTTTTTGCTGAGACCTGGAAAGTTGGTATAATCCTTGTGAAATCTATTGCAAACATCATTGTCGTAAGTGAAACGGCAAAACAGCCGCAACGACAAAAACGAGGAGAGAATACATGTCTAAAATCGAGTGGATTCAGCAAGAAATCAGCCATTTGAAAGAGGCGGGATTGTACAACACCATCCGCACGCTCTCATCGCCGCAGGGCGCCTGGCTGGTAGTAGATGGGAAGAGGGTGCTTAACTTTTGTTCGAACAATTACCTGGGGCTGGCCAATCACCCGAAGATTGTGGAGGCGGCGCAGAGGGCGACCGATACGCATGGGGTGGGACCGGGCGCGGTGCGCTCGATTGCGGGGACAATGGATTTGCATGTCGAACTGGAAAGGAGGATGGCTGCTTTCAAAGGTGTGGAAGCAGCCATTACGTTCCAGAGCGGCTTCTGCGCCAATCTGGCGACGATTCCGGCCCTGGTTGGCAAGGAGGATGTCATCTTCTCTGACCGCTTGAATCATGCCTCTATTATAGACGGCTGCCGCCTTTCGGGCGCTAAAATCATCGCTTACGAACACAACAGTCCCGAATCGCTGGAGGAGCAAATCCGGGCTAACCTGGCGCAGTTCCGCCGCGCGTTGATTGTGACCGACGGGGTATTCAGCATGGACGGCGATATTGCGCCGCTGCCCGCCATCTACGAGGTAGCGAAAAAGTACGATATCCTGTTGATGGTGGACGACGCGCACGGCGAGGGCGTGCTGGGCAAGGGCGGGCGCGGCATTGTGGACCACTTTGGATTGCACGGCAAAGTGGACGTGGAAGTTGGCACCATGTCAAAAGCCTTTGGCGTGATGGGCGGCGTGGTAGCCGGCGACAAGGTCATCGTGGAGTGGCTGCGCCAGCGCGGGCGCCCCTTTCTTTTCTCGTCGGCTATGACCGTGCCAGATACTGCTGCTTGCCTGGCTGCGCTCGATCTGTTGGAGACCTCCACAGAATTGGTGGACCAACTGTGGGATAATGCCCGCTATTTCAAAGCCGAGATGAAGCGCCTGGGTTTCGATATCGGCGTGAGCGAGACGCCCATTACGCCGGTTATGTTGGGCGAGGCGCCACTGGCGCAACAATTCAGCCGAGAACTATATGCAGCCGGCGTGTTTGCGATGGCTATTGGCTATCCTACCGTGCCGCAAGGCAAAGCGCGCATCCGCGTAATGCTCTCGGCTGCACACACTCGCAACGACCTGGAGGCCGGCCTGGAAGCCTTTGCCAAAGTGGGCAAGCAATTAGGCGTAATCCGGTAAATTTTGGTTCTCCTCAAATTAGTGGGGAGATGAGGTAAAAAATTGGTTATTATTGAGCCATGAAAATGCTACCATTATTACCTAAAGGACAAAAGAAAGTCGTGCGGGATGCGGCGCGGGCGGTGAAGCAGAAAGCCAATTGGGTGATTGAACAGGTAAGCACGAACTCTTTGAGCGCCTTGTTGGGACTACCCGGCATAATTGTGACCGGGTATGCCATTGAACGACGGGAAGGACGAGAAATCTTGCATCTCTTCTGTCGCCACGAACAGGAGACGGCGGTCTGTCCACGATGTGGGCAAGTGAGTACTGTGGTGCATGAGCAAGAGGAACGCTGCATCCGCCATTTGGATATCTGGGGAAAGCCAACCTACGTGCATTTTCCGTCACGCCGTTTTGACTGCCCACATTGCAAGAAACCTTTCACGGAAAGCCTGTCATGAGTAGAAAGCAATCGGCAAGGCTGCACGACGTATGAGTTGCATGTGTATGAGCAATGCAAGCATGCGGCTCTGTGGGTGGTGGCGGAACGGGAGGGTTTACATTTCGAGACCTTGAAGGGCATCTTCAACCGCTGGGCCAAGCGAGCCGAAAAGCAACGCCAGGCCAGGCCAGGCTGGTACGCTGCCTGGGAGTGGATGAAATCTCAATGCGCAAGGGTCATCAGCAATTTGCGTTGGTTTTGAGCGATTTGGAACGTCATTGTGTGCTGTGAGAAGAATTCTTGAACTACTTGAGCGAAGGCCTCACCAGTGCAGTGGTTGAAGGCTTGAACAATGCAATTCGTGGTGTCATTCGCCGTGCTTATGGCTACCATGTGTTCGATTATTTCCGCTTGCACGTGCTGGTCGAGCATGGCAACTTGCCCGCCCTCTCCCACTAATCTGAGGAGAACCGGATTTTTCTACGCGGCAACGGGGACAAAAATGCTCGGCCTGATCGTCCGCGCCGTGGACTTGATTCGCGCAAATACAATCGGCTTGTCCTCGCTGCCATATTTATCCAGCAAATCCAGATTTAACATGCGGGCCTCGGGATCATCCTCAGGCAGGAGCACCAACTCAAATTTCTTTGGCAGCGCTTCCAGCATGTTGGGGTGATTCAAGATGTATTTGATGATCTGCTCCGTCAAACGGACGCTCCGCTCGACCACTTCGGTTTTTACTTTTGCTTTAGCCATTCCTCGTACCTCCTGCGACACTCGTATCGCTTTTCAACCATATCATCCATTGCAATTGTAAGCAGGGCGTTGTCGTATCCAGAAGGCGTCGAGATTCAACCGTCTGCATGGGCTGATTTTACAACAAAAATGGATTTGTAGTCTTGCCTCAAGCGCTCGTGATGGCCGCCTTGCGCAGGGTCTTCACGTCCTCCTGAGTCACCTTGACGCGCGTGATCTCCTTGTCTTTGACCTTGTTGCCGAAGCGATCCTGCTTCTCGGTGGTGGTCGTGGTCACCGCTTCTTTGCCGATCTCGTCCTCGCGCGCCGAGTTGACCAACCGTCCACGAATAGGACACGAATACGCGAA
>JBBITF010000058.1:0-18983 GCA_037440925.1 Chloroflexota bacterium | reverse complement strand
ATGGCTACTCCGAAGACGCCATTGGCGCAGTCAACGTCGCCAAAGAGTTGATGGGAGTCAAGTAAAAACGAAGGCGCAGAGACACAAATTTGGAGCAAAGAATGACCAAGAATATCAAATCCATCGCCAATCCCAAACTCAAACTAGAGATTTTGACGCCGCAGGAAGTACACAAAATCCACGATGCTACCCTGCATATCATCGAACATGTCGGCGTGCGTTTTCCATCGAAACGGGCATTGGAAATTTGGGAAGCCCACGGCGCCACCGTAAACCCCAACACGATGATTGTGCGCGCCAAACCCGAACTCATCGAGGATGCAATGAAGAAAGCGCCTCCTGCTTACTCGTTAGCAGCCCGTGACCCTGAGCAAGATTGTCCGCTGGACGGCAACCACGTCTTTGCCGGCACCGACGGCTGCGGCGTGGAAATTATTGACATCGAAACAGGACAACGCCGCATGTCCAAACTCTCGGATGTGCAAGACATTGCTCGCGTAGCCGACGCCACCGAAGAAGTGGGCTTCCACTGGGTGCCGCTGTCCGCGCAAGACAAGCCGCCCGAAACGCGCGGCTTGCATGAAATCAAGACGATTTGGGAAAACTCCACCAAGCACGTGCAGACCGAGTCCATTTACAACGAGACCGAAGCCCGCGCTGCCGTCGAGATGGCGGCCTTGATAGTAGGCGGAAAGGACAAACTGCGCGAGCGTCCGGTGCTATCCGTGATGCAATGCACTGCCCCGCCGCTCGGTCACGATGGCGGTAGTGTAGACGCGGCCCTGGTCGCAGCGGAATATGGCCTGCCGACCGGCTTTATGACGATGGCCTCTTGCCTGACGACCGGCCCCGCCACGCTGGCCGGAACGCTAGCGGTCGGCAACGCCGAAGTGATAGCCGGTACCGCCCTGCTGCAACTGGCCTACCCCGGCGCGCCGGTCTTCTACGCGGCGGCGCAGACGGCTTCTGATCCGCGCACGGGCGTCTACACCGGCGGCGGGCCGGAGGATTTCTTGTTCGGCGCGGCAACCAATGTGCTGTCCGACTTCTACGACATCCCGCTTTCGATGGGCGCCTTCGCCACCGGCGCCAAAGAACCCAACTGGCAGGCCGGCCTGGAGAATGCCCTTTCGGCTTTCATGGCCTGTGTGGTCATGTCTGATATGTTGTTGGGGTTGGGCTTTCTGCACGGCAGCCGCATTTGGTCTTACGCCCAGATGATGATGGACGCCGAAATCTTCTCCATCATCCACAAGACCATGCAAGGCATTGTGGTCAATGACGAAACGTTGGCGTTGGAGACCATTGCAGCGGTCGGGCCGGGGGGCAATTTTCTCAGCCAGAAACATACCCGCCGCCACATGCGCGAACTGTTCCTGCCGCAATTCATGGACCGCCGTCCGTACAACGAATGGGAAGCCAAGAAAGACGATGCCCGCGATTGGGCGCTGGCCAAAGCGCGCCGCATTCTGGCCGAGCATCAGCCCGAACCATTGGACGCGAAGATCTCCGCAGAGATGGAAAAGATTATTGAGAGTTTGGAGGTACACAAGTAAACAAGTACCAAGTACAGGTACACAAGTTACCTGTTTACCTGTCTACCTTCTATCCGTCTACCTTCTACTTTTTACCTGCCTACGAACCCATGCAACCAAAAATCGAACTCCTGACACAAGAATTGATTGACCGCATCCTGGAGGAAGCCTTCCAATTGATGATGAAGCCCGGTATCAAGGTACAGTACGATGAAGCGCGCGACCTGCTAGCCTCGGCCGGCTGTAAAGTGGAACAGGCTAAAGAGGTGGTTCATATCCCCGAAGCAGTGGTGAGAAAAGCCCTCGAAACGGTCCCCAAGCAATTCGTCCTGTATGACCGCGCCGGGAATCCCAAAATTACTTACGGCGGCGATGCCGTCCACTTCGACCCGGGTTCGTCCGGCGTTCACATCCTGGACCCCGAGACGTTGGAACACAAACCCGCGTACAGCGCCGACCTGGTGCGCCTGGTGAAAGTGGCCGAAATGTTGCCTCAGTACGACGCTCAGTCTACAGCGGTGGTGTGCAACGAAGTGCCAAAGGAAATCGGCGATTTCTATCGTCTTTACCTGGTGCTGCTGTACTCTCAAAAGCCAATTGTGACCGGGGCATTCACCAACGATACGTTACAGGTCATGATTGATATGCTGGCCATCTTTACAAACGGCAGCCGCGAAGCGCTGGCCGAAAAACCGCAAGCCGTGTTCGATGTTTGCCCCTCGCCGCCGCTCATCTGGAGCAAGTTTGGCGCCGGCAACCTCATCGAACTGGCGCGCGCGGGCGTACCAGCCGAGATGGTGTCTATGCCGCTGGCAGGCGCAGCCGCTCCCGTCACCCTGCTGGGAGCGGTCGTTCAACATGCCGCCGAATGCTTGAGCGGCATCGTCATCCACCAGTTGGCAAAGCCCGGCTCGCCCATCGTGTGGGGCGGCGCGCCGGCCATCTTCGACATGCGCAAGGGCAGCACGCCCATGGGCGCCGTCGAAACGGCCATGATAGACGCCTCCTATGCTCAGGTGGGCAAGGCGCTCAACCTGCCTACCCACTGCTACCTCGGTGCAACCGAATCCAAAGTCGTGGATGCGCAAGCCGGGCTAGAAAGCGGCATGTCGGCGTTGATTGGCGCGCTGGCGGGCGTCAACATGATTTCCGGCGCCGGTATGCTCGACTTCCTGGCCTGCCAAAGCCCCGAAAAACTGACCGTAGACGCTGAAGGCATCGCCATGGCCAAGCGCCTGCTGACCGGCATCCAAACGCACACGGAAACGCTGGCCACCGCCATGTTCGAGGGCATCGAATTCAAAGGCGATTTTCTCAAACAGCGCGTCACCCGCGAATTGTTTGCCAAAGAACAATACCTGCCGTCTGAGGTCATTGACCGCGATTCTATCCGCGGCTGGCAGCAAGCCGGCGGCCTCGACACCTTCGAACGCGCCAAAATCCGCACTCAGCAATTGCTGGACGCCTACCAACGCCCGCCCATACAGCCTGCCCAGGAGCGCGAACTGGTCAGCATGGTCGAACGCCTGGCAAAAAAGGCCGGCATGGACGCCCTCCCTACGCTGACATGATTGCGCTGGAAACCTTGCTGCGCGTCCCGTATGTGGAGGCTGCGTACGGCTTCGACCTTGCGCCGGACGGCAGCAAAATTGTCTTTTCATGGAACAAAAGCGGGCAATGGGAACTGTACGAACTCCCCCTGCCCGCCTCAGACTCCCTTCAGCCGGCTTCCGATAAACCTGCCCCTCTCCCCCCGGGAGAGGGGCCAGGGGTGAGGGGCGCCAAATTCGCCCCCAAGTACTCCCCCGATGGCCACCGCCTGGCCTATGCGGTGGACTTCGACGGCGGAGAAAACTTTCGCCTGTTCGTCCACGATTTCGAAACCGGCGCCAACACCGACCTGACCCCGAACAGCGAAAAGGATTTTGCACTGCAACCCAACTTTTGCTGGTCGCCAGACGGGGAGCAAATTGCGTTTCTCTCCAACCAGAGCGGCAACTTCGACACCTATGTCATGCCCTCCAGCGGCGGGGCGGCGCGTTGCCTGCTGGCTATCCACCGTCCTTGCTGGAACGTTCACTGGTCGCCAGATGGGAGGTGGCTGGCAGTGAACTTCGAGTCCAGCGGCCAGGATTACGGCCTCTACCTGGTCGCGCTGGATGGCAGTGAAGCCTTTCCCTTGACAGACGAACACGGTCTGCTCAATGCTCATGAAGCAGCCTGGTCGCCCGACGGCACAAAACTGGCCTTTCATTCCGACGCGCCCAACGGCTGGCATCAAATCGGTCTGTTCGACCTCGACAGCCGCGTCATCACCTGGCTGACAGGCGAAAACGCCGACTGCCGCGCGCCGACCTGGTCGCCTGACGGCTCGAAACTGGCTTATATCCGCGCTCAGAGCGCAACCGACCAGATCATGCTGCACGTCTTGGCAGGCGAGACTGCCGCCTATAGAGTAGATGCAGGCGTACATTACAAGCCGCGCTTCACGCCCGATGGCCGCCATCTGCTCTTCATTTTCAGCAGCCTGCGTTTGCCGCCCGATGTCTGGCAACTCTCTCTCGGCAGCAGCGCGCTCACGCAACTCACCCACTCCCTGCCAGACGAATTGCGCGCCATCCCCCTCCCCGCGCCGCAAGAGACGAACTACCCCGGCATGGATGGAGCGCCCGTGCCGGCGCTGTTGTTCACGCCCGAAAACGCAAATGAAAATACCCCGGCCGTGCTGGTCATCCATGGCGGCCCAAACTGGCATTATCAAATAGAATGGAATCCGTTCCTTCTCCATTTGGTCTCGCGCGGCTGGACGGTGCTGGCCCCTAACTACCGCGGCTCCACCGGCTACGGAAAAAACTGGCAAGTTGCCAACCGCTACAACCTGGGCAGCATAGACACCGACGATGTTGCTGCCGGCGCACAATTCCTGATACGCGAAAAACTGGCCGACCCGGCCAAAATCGCCGTTACCGGCCGCAGCCATGGCGGCTACCTGACCATGTCTTGCCTGACGCGCTATCCCAAACTGTGGGCGGCTGGTTCGGCCATCGTGCCGTTCATGAACTGGTTCACCTGTCACGAACGTTCCCGCGACGACCTGAGACACTGGGACATCGAAATGATGGGCGACCCGCAAGAAAACCGCGACCTGTGGTATGAGCGTTCGCCCTATTTCTTCCTCGAGCGCGTCCGTGCGCCCGTACAACTCATCTGCGGAGAACATGACCCCCGCTGCCCGGCCGAGGATTCCATCCAAACCCGCGACAAACTCCTGGAACTAGGTAAACAGGTAGAGTTTCACCTGTACCGAGGCGAGGGGCATGGCTTCTTGAAGATCGAAAACGTCCTCGATTCCGAAGTGCGGCGGGTTGAATTCCTCGCCAGAATTTTGGAAGGAAAATTATGACTCCACTGCAAAAAGGTATTTGCACCGCAGAGATACGAAGGCGCAGAGAAATATAAAAATCTCCGTGACCCTGTGCCTTTGTATTCGATTGCCTATAGGAGATCGGCATGTCCTACTTGAAATTCCTCAGCGAATCTGAAATCGAAGCCATCCATCAGGCTACCTTGCGCATTCTCGATGAAACTGGCGTGGTGCTAAAGCATAAAGAGACCCAAGACCTTCTTGTTGCTGCCGGCGCCCGCGTGGACGGTGAGCGCGTCAAGTTCCCGCCAGAATTGGTCGAAAGGTGCATTGCCAGCGCCGCAAAAACCGTCCGCATTCGTGGGCGCAACGGCGCGGTCAAAATGCTGGGAGATGGGGCGCTCTACTTCCACAACCTGGGCGGCGCGCGCGACATTTTCGACGCAGCCAACGGCGTGAAACGCTATGCCACCCTCAAAGACGTGCAAGACGCCACCCGCCTGTTGGATGCGCTCGAAAACTGCAACACCATCACACCCTTCTTCACGCCGCGCGATGTGCCAGGTGAATTGATGTCTCTGATGATGTATCGTCACGTCTTGCCGCACACCACCAAGCCCGTGCAAGGCCCTGGCGTGCAGTACCCCGGCGAAGTCAAATACGCCCTGCGCATGGCCGCAGTCATCGGGCCGCCGTCCGAAGTGCTGACGTTAGCCGTCTCGCCGGTCAGCCCGCTCAACCTGCCGGCCTACGAAGCCGAGGCCATCCTCGAGATTGCCAGGGCAGGCGTGGCTTTCGGGCCGCTGCCATGTCCGACTGCTGGAGCGACGGCCCCGCTTTCGATGGCAGGCGCGCTGGCGCAACAGAACGCCGAGGTATTAGCGCCGCTAGTGTTGGCGCAAGTGGTCAAGCCGGGTCTTCCCATCATTTACTGTGGTCGGCTGGCAATGATGGAGCCGCGCACCGGCATTTCTGTGTGGGGCGGCGTGGAATTGGGCATCGTCTCGGCGGCTACGGTTCAACTCGGGCATCGCTACGGGCTACCGGTCAACGTGTACGGATTCTCGACCAACAGTCACAGCCTGGACCTGCAAAACGGCTTCGAGCGCGGAGTTAACGCCGTCCTCCCGGCCCTGGCCGGCGCGGACGAACTCTCTGGCATCGGCGAAATGGAAGCCGGAGTGAGCGGCTCCTTCGCCCAAATGGTGGCAGATAACGAACTCGCGGCAAGCGTCCGTCGGGCGCGGAGCCGGTTCGAGGTCAGCGACGAGGCGCTGGCGGTGGAGGTCATCGCCAAAGTCATGGACGGTTCCCATAATTTCCTCGGTCAAAAGCACACCATGAAGTATCTCAAATCGGGCGAGGTGCTGATGACCAGGCTGGCTAGCCGCGATACCTGGGAGCAATGGGAGGCCGGTGGGCGAAAAGGGTTCGCCGAGCGCGCCCAGGCCGAGGCCGAACGCCTTTTGCGCGAACATGAGGTAGAGCCGCTAGATGACGCGCAAACTCGTGAATTGGACGCCCTGCTAGCAGCGGCGGAGAAAGAATTGGTGAGATGATTTACGATTTACGATTTACGACTTACGATTGACGCAGAAGGAGACGCTATGCTCAAAAAAACATACGCAATTTCAGAAGAATTGATCGAGTGGCGGAGAGACTTCCATAAGCACCCGGAGATTGGCTTCGAGGTCCAGCGCACGGCCGGCATTGTGGCCGACGAATTAGAGAAACTGGGCTATCGCGTGCGACGCGGGGTTGGCAAGACCGGCGTGGTGGCCGATTTTGGGACAGGGCGTCCACGAGTGGCCCTGCGCGCCGATATGGACGCCTTGCCTTTGCAAGAATTGAACGACTTCGATTACAAGTCTACGGTGGAAAACGCCATGCACGCCTGCGGGCATGATTCGCATACTGCCATGGCGCTGGGGGCGGCGGCCATTCTCGTCAAAGAGAAATTTCCCGGCACGGTGCGTTTCCTGTTCCAGCCCAGCGAAGAAGCGGCAGACGAGGAAGGAAAAAGCGGCGCGATGCGCATGGTAGAAGACGGCGCAATGGAAGGCGTGGACTTTGTCATTGCCCAGCATGTTGACCCAACCGCGACGGTCGGTACAATAGCCATCAATCCTGGTCCGGCTTCTGGCGGCGTGGACTCGTGGTTCGGCGAGATTCGCGGCAAAGGCGGGCATGGGGCCTTCCCTCACACCGCTGTAGATACGTTCTACCTGACCGCTCATGTCATGCTGGCTTTGAGCGCCATCACCTCGCGGCGGATTGACCCGTTTGCGCCTTCCATCGTCAGCATCGGTTCGCTCAACGGCGGGTTCACGGAAAACGTCATCCCCGAAAGCGTGCGCATCACCGGCACGCTGCGCTTCACCCAGCCAGAAATCCAGCGGCAACTCCATGTCGAGATTCAGCGCGCCTTCGAGGTAGCGCGCGCGCTGGGCGGTGACTATGACTTGCGCTTCGAGATTGGCTCGCCGCCGATGCTCAACGATGAATTTGTAGCCAAGACCATCGAGACGGTGGGAAGCGACCTACTGGGCAGGGAAAACGTCCGCAAATTGCACAAGACCCTAGGGGCCGAAGATTTCGGCTCTTTCATGGAACATGCCCCAGGCGCTATGTTCACGTTAGGCGTGCAAAAGAAAGGCCACGAGGAATATTACCTGCATCACCCCAAATTCGAACTCGACGAGCGCGCTCTGCCGATTGGAACAGCGGTCATGGTCGAGACGGCGCTTCGCCTGCTGAAGAGCCAGGCCGGCTAAGAGCAATACGATTTAGAAGGCCTCCGAAGTCCTGTTATCCCCATAGTGACCAGACTTCGGGCAAAATCGGGAAATACGGGGCGTTTTGAGCGCGCTGCGCACGTCCCAAGCGCCCCGCCTTTATGTCGAAGATACTACAGGGAAAGAGCCTCCAGGCGGGCGATTATTGTCCGCTGCCGTTGATGACCTCATAGCGGCGCTGCATGGTGGTTACAGCCTCGCGCGCCAGCGAAACCAGGTTGCGGATAGCGGCTTCAACGCCTTGAGCGTCTCCGATACTGGCTTCTACGGTGTCGAGCGCATGGCCAATCGACTCGGCCACCTGAAAAAAGGCAACGTCAAACTGGTACAGCCTAGCCAGTTCTTCTTCGTTGATTTTGACGGCATCGAAAAAGCCGCTGTAGCCATAACTGGCACTGCGCATCTTATCAATGAAAGTGCGCAACTGGAGGATGGCCTTATCCATGTCGTCCACCAAATCATACATTCCGGCGTTTACCAGGTCGGCTTGCATGTTCGAAGCGCGCCTCCTCTGTTCTTCGAAGCGCTCAACCACCGTTTGACGCAGCAATTGGTCGGCAGCGCGGCGGTTTTGACGTTCAATGTAGCCATTGAAACCGGGAATATAAGAAGCCAGTTTCTTGAAAACATCTTGCTGGCCGGTTACTTTATCGAAAAAATCGCTCATGTAAGCCTCCTGATAGGAAAACAACGATTCGTAGTGGGATTATACTGCCATTTGCAGCGTCCCTGCTCAAAAAGGTATACGACATTTGGGGGAATGGGTTGCATCTACTCTCCTACAAGGTCTTGCCCGGCATGACGCGGCTTGCAGTATAATACTTCCGTTTCTCACCGATTCTACATTTTACAAGGAGCATTCCATGATTGTCACCACCAAGCAACTTTTCCAAGCCGCTTATGGAAAATATGCCATCGGCGCTTATAACATCAACAACCTGGAACAGACAATGGGGCTCTTCCGCGGCAATTTGGACAGCCAGGCGCCATTCATCATCCAAATCAGCAAAGGAGCTCGTTCTTATACGCACAAGAAGATGCTCGAAAGCCTGATTCGTGCTGCAGATGAAATCTTCCCCGAAGCAATCTTTGCCGTCCATCTCGACCATGGGGACGAGGAAACCTGCTATGACTGCATCAACAGCGGTTTCTACAGTTCGGTCATGATAGACGCCAGCCACGAGCCGTTCGAGAAAAATATTGAAATTACCAGGCGCGTCGTCGAAGCGGCTCATGCTAAGGGCATCGTGGTGGAGGCCGAATTGGGGCAATTGGGCGGGGTCGAGGAGCATGTCAGCGTCTCTGAAGCGGACGCAAAATTGACCAACCCCGACCAGGCCAAGGAATTCGTCGAGCGCAGCGGTTGCGACTCGCTGGCCTGCGCCATCGGCACCAGCCACGGCGCTTTCAAGTTCACCGGCACACAGTCTTTACACTTCGACGTGCTGGAAGAGATTCAAAAGCGCTTGCCGGGCTTTCCGCTGGTCATGCACGGTTCCAGTTCGGTGCCGCAAGACGAAGTGGAACGCATCAACAAAGCCGGCGGTAATCTGAAAGGCGCCAAGGGCGTAGACGCAGACCAATTCAAGCGCGCCGCCAAATTGGGTGTGACCAAAATCAACATTGATACGGATGGCCGCCTGGTGTGGACGCGCGTCCATCGCGAGTTCTTCCGCGACAAACCGGAAAAATTCGACCTGCGCGACCCCGGCAAAATCTTCATGGCAGAATACGCCAAGTTCATCGCCGCTAAGAACGAAAAACTGGGCAGCGCCGGTCAGTTGGAAGCCGTGCGCAAATTGATTGGTTAGAACCACGCTGCTGAACCTCACTCTACCGCCTCTCCCTGTGGGAGAGGCGGCTGTGCCTGGAAACAAATTTCTTTTCTCGAAAACCTGTCCACTTGGGCAGCCAAACGTTGCCGCCCCAGCGTCTCATACGACAAATATCATCCCACCTTCGCCCGTCTCAGCCGCAAACTATTCGTCACCACGAACACGCTGCTAAACGCCATCGCCCCTGCCGCCAGCATCGGGTTGAGCCAACCCAGCGCCGCAGACGGGACGAGAATCACATTGTAGAAAAACGCCCAGAACAAATTCTGCTGGATCGTTCTCAGCGTCTTGCGCGAGAGACGAATGGCGCGCGCCACGCCGCGCAAATCGCCGCTCATCAACGTCACCGGCGCGGCGGCCATGGCCACATCCGTCCCGGTACCGATAGCAATGCCCACGTCGGCTTGCGCCAGCGCCGGAGCGTCGTTCACGCCGTCACCCACCATCGCAACAACATTTCCAATTTTCGATTTTTGATTGACCACTGACAATTGAAGTTTCTTCACTTCAGCCGCTTTCCCGTCGGGCAACACTTCCGCAAGGACTTCGTCAATCCCTACCTGTTGCGCAATCGCCTGAGCGGTCTGCTGATTATCGCCTGTAATCATGGCTACACGCAAACCAAGAAGATGCAGTTCTCCCACCGCCTCTCTTGCCCCCTCCTTGATCGTATCTGCAACCGCAATCGCGCCTGCCGCCGCCCCATCAATGGCAACCAGCATGGCCGTCTTCGCTTCGGATTGCAGACGTTCCACCTCAGACGCCAGACCGCCCAACGGGATAGCGTGGGCCTCGAACATCCTCGCGTTCCCCACCATCACGCTTCGCCCCTCGACCTCAGCCTGCACCCCGTACCCCGGCTCTGACTTAAACCCAGACGCTTCCGCCAAGGCCAACCCCCGCGCCGTTGCCTCCGCCCAAATCGCCTCACCAAGGGGATGTTCGCTTCCTTTCTCAACAGACGCGGCCAGCCGAAGCAATTCATCACTGCTCACTGATAACTGCTCACTCCTCACCGATAACTGATCACTGACGACCACATCCGTTACCGCCGGCTGCCCCTTTGTAATCGTACCGGTCTTATCGAGAACCACCACATTGATCCGTCCGGCCCGTTCCAACGCCTCGCTGTTGCGGAAGAGAATGCCCATCTCTGCGCCCTTGCCCGTGCCAACCATGATGGCGGTCGGCGTGGCCAGCCCCATAGCGCACGGACAGGCAATGACCAGCACCGCAACCATATTGATAAGCGCCCGCGTAAAGTCGCCCGGCGCGCCAAAGAAATACCACCCGGCAAACGTGACCAGTGCCACAGCAATCACCAGCGGCACAAACACCGCCGAAACCTGGTCGGCTAGTTTCTGGATGGGCGCTTTGCTGCCCTGCGCCTCTTCCACTAGGCGGATAATCTGCGCCAGGGCAGTTTCCTTGCCCACCTTGGTCGCCTCGAACTTGAACATCCCCAATTTGTTGAGCGTCGCGCCGATAACCGTGTCGCCGGGACCTTTCTCCACCGGCAGCGACTCGCCCGTCAGCATAGATTCGTCCACCGCACTGCGACCCTCGATAACCACGCCGTCTACAGGGATGATCTCACCGGGGCGGACGAGGACCACATCGCCAACGCGGACATCATCTATCGAGACCTCAACCTCCTCCTCGTCACGAACGACGCGGGCGGTTTTGGCGCGCAGCCCCATCAATTTTTTGATCGCCTCGGAGGTACGTCCCTTGGCGCGGGCTTCGAGATATTTTCCCAGCCGAATCAAGGTGATGATGACCGCCGCCGTCTCGTAATAGACGTGTCCGCTCAGCCAGCCAAAGGTGATGGGCAGCGAATAGAAAAACGCCGCCGAGGAGCCCATCGCAATCAGCACATCCATATTAGCCGAACGGTTGCGCAGCGCCTTGAACGCTCCCACGTAATATTGCCCGCCCACGTAGAATTGCACCGGAGCAGCAAAGGCCAGCATCAGCCAGTGCGCCCAATCGGCATGAGCCCACATGCCAAACAGACCCAGGTCGCGCCCCATCGAAAACACGAACAGAGGGACGGTAAACAACAGGCCTGCAAGAAGAAGATGACGCTGCTGGCGGATCTCCGCCTGACGCGCCTTTGCCTCGGCGTCTTCGGCTTCGCCGCCCAGTTCGAGCGCCTCGAAGCCGGCCGCGGTCACCGCCCGGCGAATCTCGGCCTGACTGATGAGGGTAGGGATATATTTGACGCGCGCCTTTTCGGTAGCAAACGTCACCTGCGCTTCCAACACGCCGTTGAGCCTGGCGAGGGCCTTTTCGAGGCGGCGAGCGTCGTTATCGTCGGCTAGTCGCTTGATACTGAGATCGGCCTCGCCGGTTGCGACGCCATAGCCGGCGCGTTGCACGCGGGCGATGAGGTCGGTCAAACCGACCGCTGCCGGGTCAAACTCGACCGTCGCCCGCTCTGACGAAAGATTGACCACCGCCGCCTGGACGCCGTCAAGTTTCTTGAGATTGCGCTCCACGGTCGCCACGCAGTTGGCGCAAGTCATGCCGGTAATGGGAAGGGTAAGTTGTTGGGTAGGCATGAAGTAGAGATGTAGACAGTGTGCAAGCGTCTATATACCTGGTCGCCTTCTACAATACACAATCAACCTTCAGCCGGATAGTTGATCTCCGCCAAAAGCGCCTTGATCTTCTCCTCGGTGGCCGGAGGGTCGAAGGCGATGACAACCTTTTTGGTATCCACTTCTGCTTTCACAGACTGGACGCCTGGCAATTCGGAAACTTCAGATTCGATGGTATGCGTACAATGCATACAAGAAATTGCGGGAACGATATAAGTCACGCTGGTCATAGAATGCTCCTTTTATACCTGTTTACTGTTTACTGTTTACTGTTTACTTGTTACGTGTCTACTTGTCTACTTGTCTACGTGTCTACCTGCCTACCTACCTAAACCTTTGTCGCCATCTCAAACACCTCAGCAATTTCCTTCAACACCCGCTCACGCTCGGCGGGGTTCTCCCCCTCAATAGCCGTGATGACGCACGAGTGCAGGTGACTTTCAAGAATCTGGCCGCTGACCTTGTTCAACGCCGCCTGCACAGCCTGAATTTGGCGGATGATGTCAATGCAATAGGCATCTTCCTCCACCATGCGGATAATTCCTCGCAAGTGGCCTTCAATAATTTTCAAGCGTCGCAAGGCATCTTCGTTTTTCATTGCGCTCCTGCCACCCCGCCCCCCCTGGGGGGGATGCGGGAAAATATACTCAAAAGCGTCAATTTTGTCAAGAATCAGAGCGGGCAACGCACTTCTCAATAAATTCCAAAAGAACGTGCCGCTGTGATTAAAAGTGTGCGCGCACACGTTCTGACCTCAGCACTTCTCAATATAACAACAACAGATGACTGCACTGCAAAAACATTAACCGCCGAGAGCGCGGAGCGCGCAGAGTTGAAAATTTGCAAAACCTGCATCAAGAGCGTCTTTTCTTTGCGGAATCGGTAAAAAATCTCAGCGTCCTCTGCGCGCTCTGCGGTGCAAACACCTTTTTGCAGTGGAGTCACAGATGCACAAAAAACGTTTACAATTGTCTTGACAAGGAGCCAGCCATGAAAAAGACCCTGTTGCTGTGTGTAATTTTTACGCTCACATTCCTGTCCGCCTGCGATGGGTGGGTCTACGTGGTGCCAACCTTCCCGGCGCCGCCCCCGACCATAACGCCCAGCATTTACACCCCAACCCCTGTCTTCTTGACAGCAACCTCTCCCCTTACTGCTGACCTTACAACAGTTACAGCAACATTCACAGCCACCTCCCCTCCTCCACAGACCGAGACGGCCTTCAGCGAAACGCCCACTGTTACCGCAACCTTGATCAGTCTGCCCACCAGTTCACCCTCCCCCGGCAATATTGATGTGGAAATATTAGGTTGTAACACCAGCCTGGACATTACACATGGAATGGGCGAAGTGACCAACGGCTTTGTGACCTTAAAAAACGCCAGCGGCAGCGACTTCACCAACCTGTGCGCCACGTTGTTTGCGCTGGACGAAGGCCGCATCCACCCAGATAAAACAGTCTGCTTACCCTCTCTGGCACATGGCTTCCAGACAACGCTCAAATTGACCGTTGACAGCACCTACAAACAAGATACACCCATCCAGGTAGAAGTAAAAAGCGGGAACATTCTGCTTGCGCGCGTGGGACAACCCTCCTGCAAGGACATCGGTCTGTTAGCGCCCGCCCCGGCTTCTCTGGCGACGCCGGTAGCCATTCCGTAAAGGATAAGATTGGCGTTAGATGATTACAGGCGTATTCAGGAAGTGGCAGCCCTCTTCGTGATTGTGATTACCGTGCTTCCAATTCTGCTGGCTCAACGCTTGACAACAGAAACGAGTGCACTCAAAAGTTGTCAGCAGCGACAAGGAACATCCGTAACTGCCCACCCACCCTCCCCCCCAGCCCCTCTCCCGGCGGGAGAGGGGAGAAAATCCAGATGATTTTGTCGTTTTCAGTCAAAAAATCCGTTTCATCTATCCGTTTCCCTCTCCCTTTGGGAGAGAGTTAGGGTGAGGGTAGGTAATTACAGAAAAAGCCTTTTTTTCTGGTATAATTCAACCCCGTGACTGGTCCTGTTCTGCGGTAAACCCGAGACGGGTCGGCTGCTAACACGGAGACCTGCTAAAACAACAACGAAAGGAATTGCATACGTCATGCCGCTCGCAAAAGAAATAAAAACTCAGGTCATTCAGGATTACCACCGCCACGAAAGCGACACCGGTTCACCTGAAGTGCAAATCGCCATCCTCACCAAACGCATCCTCCAGTTGACCGAGCACCTGCGCGCCAACAAACACGACGAGTCCTGCCGGCGCGGATTGCTCAAACTGGTAGGGCAGCGCCGCCGCCTGCTGGCGTACCTGCGCAAAAAAGACTATGCACGCTACCTGAGTCTCACCGAGCAGTTGAATCTGCGTAGAAAATAATGCGACCAACAGACCCTAAAGGTTCGATAACCTTTAGGGTCTCCAACCGCCCGTCAGGAATTGAATAGCGTTGACAAAGTCTTTGTCGCCGCTCTTCAGTCCCTGACCAGGCGGAAACATTCACAGGGGTTTGCGCAAATTGCTTCGAACAAACAGTCAGACTTCTTCCCCTCCGGGAAACGAATGCAGGGAATTCAGTTTCCACCTCTTTGCATTCCTGTTTTCTCCATAAGTCTGGTAGTTCGTTCCCCGCAGCCCCCATAACAGGAGACCCTATGAAACCAGAAGCAAAAACCTACACCGCCAACGTGGGCAATAACGTCATTGCCTTCGAAAGCGGCAAACTGGCCGGGCAAGCCGGCGGCGCCGTCACAGTTCGTCTGGGCGACAGCATCGTCTTTGCCTCGGCTACCATGGGCGAAGTGCGCGAAGGCATTGATTTCTTCCCGCTCAGCGTGGAATACGAGGAACGTTTGTACGCCAGCGGTAAAATCCCCGGTTCGTTCTTTCGGCGCGAAGGCCGCCCCGGCACCGAAGCCGTCCTCACCGCCCGCTTGACCGACCGACCATTGCGCCCCCTCTTCCCCAAAGGAATGCGCAACGAAGTGCAAATCATCATGTTCTCGCTTTCGTCCGACGGCAAGAACCCGCTTGACATCCTCTCCATCAACGCCGCCTCGGCCGCCGTCATGATTTCCGACATCCCGTGGAATGGGCCGGTCGGCGCTGTACGCGTGGGCCGCATCAATGGCGAATTCATCATCAACCCCACCTTCGAGAAAATGGAGGCTTCGGACCTCGACCTACGTTTGGCCGGCACGCGCGACGCGATTCTGATGGTCGAATGCGGCGCCAACGAAGTGCCAGAGCAGGTGATGGTAGCGGCGCTAGAATATGGGCATCAGGCCATCCAACCGCTCATTGAAGCGCAACTCAAAATGCAAGCCGAAATTGGCAAACCCAAGCGTGAGGCCGTCTTCAACCTGCCCGACGAAGAACTGGCGAAAAAGGTGCTGGAGCGGGTCAGCGGCCCCATGAACGCCCTGCTCGACAGGCCCCTCACCAAGAACGAATTCTACGAAGGAATGACGACCCTCAAAGAGACGGTGGTGGCCGAATTTTGCCCGGACGCCGAAAATGCCTCCGCATCAGACTCCCCTTCGCCTGCTTCCGTTCGAGAGGCCTTTGACCAGGCCGAAGCCGCTATCGTGCGCGAGCGCATCCTGGCGCGTGGCCAACGGCTCGACGGCCGCGGCCCCAAAGACATCCGCCCCATCTGGTGCGAAGTAGACCTCAGCCCGCGCGCGCATGGCTCCGGTTTGTTTACGCGCGGCGAGACGCAGGTCCTCACCCTGGCTACGCTCGGCACGCTTGGCGAAGCGCAAGAAATCGATTCGCTCAGCCCCATTGACACCAAACGCTACTTGCATCACTACAACTTCCCGCCCTACTCCACAGGCGAGGTCAAACCCCTGCGAGGGCAAAGCAGGCGCGAGGTCGGGCATGGCGCGCTGGCCGAACGCGCCCTCGAACCGGTCATCCCGGCTGAGGAATCCTTCCCTTACACGTTACGGCTGGTCTCCGAGGTCATGTCGTCTAACGGCTCCACTTCCATGGCCTCCGTTTGCGGCTCGACCCTAGCGCTTATGGACGCCGGCGTGCCAATCAAAGCGCCAGTCGCAGGGGTGGCTATGGGATTGATCACCGATCAAAATGGCCGCTACCAGATTCTGACCGATATCCAAGGCGCAGAAGACCACCTGGGCGATATGGACTTCAAAGTGGCCGGCACCGAGCAAGGCATTACCGCCCTGCAAATGGACATCAAGATCAGCGGCCTGAGCGCAAGCATCATGAAAGAAGCCCTTGAGCAAGCGCGTGAGGCGCGTTTGTTCATCTTGAACAAAATGCTCGAAGTCATCCCCCAGCCGCGTCCGGCGCTGAAGGATCACGCGCCGCGCATCATCACCGTCAAAATCCCGGTGGATAAGATTGGAGCGCTCATCGGTCCTGGCGGTAAAAATATCCGCGCCCTGCAAGAAGAAACCGGCACCCGCATTGACATCCAGGAGGACGGCACTGTCTACATCGCCGCCGTAGAAGGCGAGGGCGCCAGAATTGCGCAGGAACGGGTCGAATCGTTGGGCGAATCGGCTGAAATTGGCCGCATCTATACCGGAAAAGTCGTGCGCATCGAACCCTTTGGCGCCTTCGTAGAAATCCTGCCCGGCACCGACGGCCTGGTTCACATCTCCCAATTGGATAGCGAGCGCGTCAACTCCGTGGAAGATGTCGTCTCGCTGGGCGACGAAATCACCGTCATGATTACCGATATTGACCCGACGGGCAAAATCCGCCTCTCTCGCGCCGCAGTACTGGAAGGCTGGAGCGCCGAAGAAGCCCGCGAACGCGACCAGCGACGTCCCAACAGCGGCGGCGGACGCTCCAATAGCGGAAGCAAGTCCGGCGGCGGACGAGGCGGCGACCCGCGCGGCCGCGGCGGCCGAGATAGAAGATAAATTATTGGGAAACAGGCAAGGACAGAGGAAAGACTTTTATCTTTTGCCTGCTTCCACGCCCCAAACTCCCATTTTGGGGCTTTGGAGGTTACGCAGCCGATACCCTGGAAGCCTGCCGTGAAGAATTACAAAGCGGATTGGAAGACTGGCCGATGCGGCGAAACGCTCAAACTGATTTTTGTAAGCGGCAAACTCGACCTGCCGCTCAGTACAACCGCTACCCTGGTCACGATCAACGCCGGCACAGGGCTGTTCTCCTCCCTGCTGGCCGGCTCGCTGGCCGACAAAACCGGACGCAAGATCATTATGGTTGCCAGCATGACGCTGACCGCCCTGGCCTATATTTTCATGCTGCGGGCAAACTCCTACCCAGCCTTTGCCGCGCTGATGTTTCTGATCGGCCTCTCCAATCCACTCTATCAGGTTGGCGCCGACGCCATGCTGGCAGACCTGATTCCAGAAAAACAACGGGTAGACGCTTACGCCATCAACCGTATAGCCGTAAATACCGGGTTCGCTTTTGGGCCGGCAATAGGCGGCTTTGTCGCTGCGAAATCTTACGACCTGGCTTTCTACGCTGCAGCAACCGGAATGTTACTGCATGGCCTGTTGCTGTTATTGCTGGCGCACGAGACCCTGGATAAATCCCTCTCAAAAACACATTCACAAGGCGCGGATGTGCGTCTTTGTGCAATATTTTGTCACCCTCCTCACGCGCCGCGGACGTGCGCTGTCGGTCATAGCGACAGGTATGCTCATTTATGCGTTGGGAACCGGCTCGGTGGCGCTGATGACAGGTTTTTGGGGCTTTTGGTTGAGCATGGTCATCTTGACACTCGGGGAACTGACGCTCGTACCCACCTCCAGCAAATATGTGGCCGACCGCGCGCCAGCCGACCTGCGCGGACGTTACATGAGCGTCTACTGGCTGGCATGGGGGCTGGCGCGCGCCGTTGCGCCGATTATCGGCGGCTTCTTGAGCGACGCCATTTCACCCACTGCTATCTGGTATGGTGGGATGACAATCGGCCTGGTCAGCGCCCTTGGGCTGTTTCTGCTGACGCGGCGCGAATCGCCAGCATCTCTTCCAGCCTCCTCTTGACCCCCTCCCATTCCGAATCGAGAATGCTGTAAAACACCGAATGACGTATGGTGCCGTCTGGCAAAATCATGTGATTGCGAAACACGCCCTCTTTTACCGCGCCAAGACGCTCAATAGCCTTTTGCGAACGAACATTGCGCAAATCGGTCTTGATTTGCACGCGAATGGCGCCAAGCGTCTCGAAAGCGTGTTTCAATAAAAGATACTTACATTCGGTATTGACTGCTGTGCGTTGGAATTCAATGCCATACCACGTGCCGCCAATTTCCAGGCCGCGGTCTTTGGGCATGATGTTCAGGTAACGCGTCGCCCCGGCAACGCGGCCCGAAGCCAGATGAATCACAGCAAAAGGCAGGTCGGTCCCTTTTTGGGCGCGGGCGAGCATATCCAACACCCATTTTCGCATGTCTGCTTCTGTATTGATATCGCCGTATAACATGAAATGCCAAAAATCCTGCCCCGCGCCAATAGCGGTCAGGCCAGGAATATGTTCCTCGCTCAGCGGCTCCAAGCGGACATATTTGCCGGTCAACGTTACAGGGGTAATGTTCAAGACCAACTCCTCATCTACTTGAGTACTAAATCGTGCAAGATCATATTCGAACATCGCTGCCGCAGGGCGGTAGCGTTTGCCCCTGGCGGCACGCTTATACGCCCACCACAAATTGATGGGATGATGAATTTGGTCATACAGGTTTTTGAAGAGTTTAGCCATTTTTGAAATCGCTGGGGGCTATGCTCCCTCGCGGAGCGCCCCCTTCGGGGGCAGCCCGCCGCTTCAGAATCCCAGAACTTCAGAAAACAGAAACCAGAATCAAGGAAGAGAGCGGGCGCAACGAAAACCCACGCCGTAGTAGATGTTG
>JBBITF010000057.1:0-19495 GCA_037440925.1 Chloroflexota bacterium | reverse complement strand
GCGCAACTTCATGGAAAAAGTCGCGGCCGCCAATCACACCGCGCGCGATTTGACCGAAAAAGGCCTCTCCTTCATCGCCGCGCCGAATTTGCATAAGTAGCCTGACGCCCGGCAAGGTCATATCAGGAAACTGCCAGTAAGTATATAATTGCCCAATGCTCAAATGGGTTTCGATAGCGGCCTGGCTGCCTGCTGTTCTATTCCCTGTGGCTGCGTTGGTCACCGGCGGGCGGAATGCGGCCATTTTCGACGCCTCAGCCCTGATTCAATCTGCCCCCTAAATCTATTGGTCTATGACATCGTTGCGCCTCAGCCCTATTTCCACGCCCGCGAACAAGCAAAACCGCGCTTTAACTTTCTGCCTGGCACGATAGCGGAATACGCCTGGTTTGGTCGGCCGGGGCTGGGATGATGGCTGACGGCCTGCGCGCTGGCTTTTGTCCACTTTGGCGCGAACATGCGCTCAGACACGCCTGTTGGCCGCTTATCCCTGGCTTTGCTGGCCTGCCTGGGGTCAATTTTGTGGTGCATTTGAACTATGGGGTCGAACCGTTCTTGTACTCCGCCGATTGGACCTATGCGCTGGCGCTGTTCGTGGCGCTCAACTTAAGCGAGATGGCAAAACGCCGTTGGTTTTCCCCCGCCCTGCTGGCGTTAGTCGCTTTGTTATTTGTCAACCAAATGTGGTTTATTTATGTGTTGATAGGGGTTGTCCGCCCTTTCCTGGCAGGGAATTAAAAGCCAAGTGCAACTTCCCGAAAGTTTTTCAATCCTTGAGAAGTTGCACATCAGCCAAGCGCTACAATTTACGTTATTGCTTACGAACCAGCCTTGGCCACCAGGTCTTCGAGCATCTTGGTCGTAACCGACTTGGGGCGCTCGATAGGCTGACCAAGCGCGCGCGCCCACACATAGTTAGCAGTGACACCCAAAGCGCGGCCCACGCCAAACAAGACCGTGTAAAAGTCAAACTCGCGCACGCCATAATGGTATTGCAGCGCGCCAGAAATGGCATCCACGTTGGGAGCCGGGTTCTTGGCCTTGCCCTGCTCTTTAAGCACCGTCGGGACGACATCGAAGACCAAATCGGCCAGGCGGATGAGGTCATCTTGCGGGAAACGCGCTTTGGCAAACTCCATCTGAGCCGTAAAACGAGGGTCAGGGACGCGCAAGACGGCATGGCCATAGCCAGGAATGACCTTGCCGCTATCGAGCGTATTCCAAGCAAATTTATACAGGTCATCACGCGAAGGCACGCCGCCGAACTGCTTCAACACGTCTAGCAGCCACCCCAAGCACTCCTGATTGGCCAATCCGTGCAGCGGACCGGCCAGGGCGTTCAAGCCGGCCGAAAAGGCGTAGTAAATGTCCGAGAGCGTGGAAGCAGCCAAATGGGTAACGTGAGCCGAGGCGTTTCCCGACTCATGGTCAGAGTGCAGAATAAAGTACAGACGCGCCAGGTCAGCGTAGCCTTCTAGGTCGTCTACGCCCATCATGCGGGCAAAGTTGGCGCCGTAGTCCAGGTTAGGGTCGAGATGCGGTTCGGCGTCATGCTTGTACTTGAGATTGTAGATGAAGGCAGCCAAAAGCGGTAATTTGGCAGTCAGGTTGAGGGAATCTTCCAGCGCCGGTTCCCAGTAGACGTCTTTCTTCATGCCCTCTTTGTAGCGGCGGGCAAATTCAGACAGCGGCTGCAAGGCCTGGACGCCCAGAGTGAAAAGCGTCATGGGATGCGTGTCGCGCGGCATGTTACGCAGCATCTGGTAGACGTGCGCAGGAACAGCGCTGCGCTTCTGCCATTCGGCCTCCACCGCCAGCGCCTGCTCGCGGGTAGGAACAGCGCCTATCAGCAGTAGATAATACAACCCACCTACGTAGGGCATATCGGCGCCTTCGGGTTTGGGCAACGCGCTCAACACTTCGGGGATGGACATCCCGCGAAAGCGAATGCCCTCAGCCGGGTCCACAAATGAAATGTCGGTGAGCAAAGATTTGATGTCGCGCATCCCTCCCACAATCTGCCCCACTGTGACCTGCGCCACCACCACGTCAGCATGGTCTTTGGCTAGAGCCTTGTAGCGTTCCCGCCATGCAGGAAGTTGAGCGGCAATTTGGTCGTGCAAAAGCATGAGACTACCTCCAAAATTAGAATTTGACCAGGCTGCGCAGGGCGTCATGCGTCTCGCGGACGAACGCAGCGGACTTATCCAAAGCGGCTCTTTCGTCAGCATCCAGGTTGTATTCGATGATTTTTTCCATACCGTCTGCCCCTAGCACCACCGGCACACCAAAGAACATATCGTTCAGGCCATATTCACCCTGCATATAAGCCGAGGCCGGAACAATGAGTTTCTTATCTTTCAAAATGGCTTCGGCCATTTGGGCGCAAGCGGCCGCCGGCGCATAATAGGCTGAAGTCTTCAGCAGATTGACAATTTCGCCGCCGCCCTTGCGGGTGCGGTTGACGATGGCTTCCAGTTTGTCGGCCGGCAGGTATTCACGCAGCGGGATGCCGGCCACGTTGGAATGACGGGTGAGCGGCACCATCTCATCGCCATGTCCGCCCAGCACATAACAAGCAATGTTTTCCACGCTGATGCCGGTTTCCAGGGCCACAAAAGCGCGCATGCGCGCCGAATCGAGGATGCCCGCCTGACCCACCACGCGGTTGCGCGGCAGGCCGGTGCGCTTCAAAGTCAGGTAAGCCATCGTGTCCAGGGGGTTGGTCAGCACAATAAAATAGGCTTGCGGCGAATATTTCAACGTTTCGGTAGCGGCCGTGCCAACGATTTCGGCGTTGGCGGTCAGCAAGTCTTCGCGCGACATACCGGGTTTGCGCGCCAGCCCGGCCGTGATGATGATGATGTCCGAGCCCCGCGTAGCGGCATATTCGTTGGAACCGACGATGCTGACATCCTTGCCAATGATGGGCATGGCTTCCAACAGATCGAGGCTCTTGCCCTGCGGCATCCCCTCTACCACATCAACCAACACCAAATCGGCCAATTCGCGCGCCGACAGCCAGACGGCGGTCGAGGCGCCGGTCATCCCAGCGCCGATGATCGAAATCTTTTTTGTCATACTGCCTCCAAGAGAAGAAATAATAAAAAGGAGACTGCCCTGCGCTGGCAAAGTCTCCAAAACGCTTCATACCGGACCCGCGACCTGCTCCCGCTCTTCGAGATAGCGCGCCGCCTGGATAGCGGCTGCCGCCCCCATGCCTGCCGAGGTGACGACCTGCCGAAAATGCGGATCGGCCGCCTCGCCCGCCGCAAAGACGCCCGGCACGCTGGTTTCCATGCGCTCGTTGACCTGGATGTAGCCGCGCGAGTCCAATTCCAATTGCCCAGCAAAGATTTGAGTGTTGGGCGTATGACCGATGAAGATGAACACGCCATCGGTAGCAAGGACAGATTCCTCGCCAGTCTGAACGTTCCTCAATTTAACGGCTTCCACTTTGTCGCTGCCGACCACTTCGGTCACCACGCTATTCCAAATAAAATCAATTTTTTCATGCGCTTTGGCGCGTTTTTGCAAAATGGCGCCGGCCCGTAATTCTTCGCGGCGATGAACGATGGTCACCTGGCTGGCATAGCGGGTGAGGAACAGGGCCTCCTCGAGCGCGCTGTCGCCACCGCCGACAACCACAACGCGCTTATCCTTGAAAAACCACCCGTCACAGGTAGCGCAGTAAGAGACTCCCCTGCCGGTCAGTTCAACTTCTCCTGGCACGCCCAAATGCACCGAACTGGCGCCGGTGGTGATAATAACGGTATCGGCCAGATACAAACCATTGTCAGTGGTAACGCGAAAGGGAGCCTGTGAAAAATCCACTGCTATCGCCATATCGAACTCCGTGACGGCGCCAAAACGTTCCGCTTGTTTCTGAAAGAGTTCGCCCAACTCGGCTCCGCCCACGCCTTGTGGAAAGCCGGGGTAGTTTTCGATGGTGTGGGTCAGCGCCGCCTGCCCGCCCAATTGCGTGCCAGTCAACACCACAGGGGCCAGTTCAGCGCGCGCAGCATACAGCGCAGCAGCGTAACCGGCCGGGCCAGAACCCAGCACCAGCACTTTAACATGCCGCGGCGCATTGTCATGGGTTGATGGAACGGATATATTTCCCAAATTGAACATAATTAAGTTACCTCAAATGATACTCTTTGATTTATGGTCACTGCCTACTTTACGGTTCCCATTGTATCAGATGCAGGCCAGGAGGAAAAGTTGCGCAAAATATTCCCTCCATCCATTGGCGGCGTTATTTTGAGCGCGCCGCTCATCCTCCCTTCCCCTTTACACAAAGACATGCGCTGAGGGCAACAGAAATGCTGTAAAATACAATTGCAAAGGTCGAATAGGTCTACGGCTATGCCAAACCGAGATTTCATCATCCAACCAATAGGGATTTTGCTCACCGGGCTGCTGTTGCAGGCCTGCTCGGCCATGCAATTTCTTTCCACGCCCACTCCCTCTCCTACCAGCAGCCCGCCTCCCAGCCCTACCGCCAGTCAGACGCCAACCAGTACGATAACGCTCACGCCCTCCAAAACGCCTGTTCCGCGCGATACGTTCACGCCCATTCCCGGCTTCGAGGCCCCAACGCCGGTTCTACTGCTCAGGTCAAATGAAGAAGAGACCACTGTCCTACCCGTCTTTCAAGCGACTGCCGATGTGCCAGGGGAGGGTTTTGTCTCCGTCGAATTGACGCGCAACAACCTCTTTTGGGGAACGTGCAAAAAGAATTATACCAAACTGACGGTCACCGTAGAACATCCATTGGAGGTGCATCGCGTATACCTGTTTGCCCGCCTGGAATCATTCAAGAGAGCGGGTGAAATGACGCCTTGGTTCGGCACGGTGATGGACAACGACGGCGGCGGCGTTTTCCTCTACACTTTGCGAGCAAACAACATCCCAGAGCGCCAGAATTTCCTCAAAGCCTGGGTACATTATCAGTTCGTCGCTGAAGATGAAAACAAGAATATCATCGGCCGCACGCACGTCTATACGAACACCTTGACGCTCGAACCTTGTCCATAGACCTTAAAAGCGTCACAAAGGTTTTACAAGCCGCATCTTCGAGACGCCGGTTCTGCTTATTCCGAACTGACGTCAATTAGAGGCAATTGCCTGTGGGTTGCCTTCTCAGGCTTAATTAATCTCTATGTGTAAAATAAGTACACATATCATTTCTCAACCTGAGGTAATCTGTTTTTGGAGGTACCTGTATGCAGCGAACGAAATTCTTATTAGGCGGCTTTCTCATCCTGGCGGCGGTTGTTTACTTGATTGTCTCGTCCACGCAGGCCAGCGCAGAGTATTTTATGACCATTGATGAACTCAACACCAAAGGCCAAGCCGTGGTGGGCAAGAACCTGCGCGCTTCCGGCGCAGTGATTGGCGATTCGATCCAGTATGACCCGCAAACCCTGACCCTTACTTTTACTGTTGCGCACGTCCCCGGTGACAATGCAGACATCGAAGCCCAGGGCGGGCTGGCTGAAGTCTTGCACCAGGCTGTGGTGGACCCCAACCGCGCCCGGATGGAAGTGGTATACCACGGTCCGATGCCCGACCTGTTGCGCAACGAGGCACAGGCCATTATGACCGGTCACCTGGGAGAAGACGGCGTGTTCTACGCCGATGAACTGCTGCTCAAATGCCCGACCAAGTACGAAGAGGCCGTGCCGGAGCAGGCAGAAGGGTAGACCCCTCTCACTTGACAGACCCTAAAGGTCTGCAGAAAAACCTTTAGGGTCTTTTCCCGACAGGAGAAGAGATGCTGGCTGATTTTGGTTATGGTATTTTAGTGGTGACCTTCGTCCTGGCGCTGTACAGCGTCACTGCCGCGATTCTGGGCAATAGACAACAGGCTGCGTTATCCCCAAAAGGGATGCCATTGGTGGAAAGCGCCCGGCGCGCGCAACTGCTCACCTTTCCCCTGCTCACGCTTTCCGCGGGCGTCCTGATTTTCCTGCTGGTCACGAACCGCTTCGATATCGGATACGTGTACGAAGTGACCAGCCGTTCGATGCCCACCTATCTGAAAATCACTGCCTGGTGGGGCGGGCAAGCCGGTTCGCTGCTCTTTTGGGCCTGGCTTCTGTCTGCCTTCACCTCGGCCGTGACCCTGCGCAAGTGGGACCGTGACCGCGAGTTCCTGCCCTGGGTCATCGTGGTCTCCTCCATTACACTGGCCTTCTTCCTTTCGATGAATCTTTTCTTTGAGAATCCGTTTGCCCGTTTCTTCCAAACGTCAGAAGGGGTAGAGGCTTATACTTTCCGACCGCAAGGCAGCATTCCTTTCATGCCGCAGGATGGACGCGGCCTCAACCCGCTTTTGCGTCATCCTGGCATGGTCATTCATCCGCCCATGCTGTACCTGGGCTTCGTATCATTCGTCATCCCGTTCGCCTTTGCCATCGCTGCGCTGGCGACCGGGCGCACCGACGATCGCTGGACGCGCATCACGCGCCGTTGGACATTGTGGGCCTGGCTGTTCCTCTCGCTCGGCCTGGTGCTGGGCGGACGCTGGGCCTACGACGTGCTAGGCTGGGGCGGCTACTGGGGCTGGGACCCGGTCGAAATCGCCGCCTTCATGCCCTGGCTGACCGGCACCGCCTTCCTGCACTCGGTCATGATCCAGGAAAAGCGCGGCCTGTTGAAGCACTGGAACATGATTCTCATCATCCTGACTTACGCGCTGGTCATCTTCGGCACCTTCCTGACCCGCTCCGGCGTTCTGTCCTCGGTACACGCCTTTGCCCAGAGCGCCATCGGCCCGATGTTCTTTGCTTTCATCGGCTTGACTTTTATTGTCTCTATCTCGCTGCTCATCTGGCGCTGGCCGGAATTGAAGTCCGAGACCGAGATGAAGTCCATGCTCTCGCGCGAGGCATTGTTCCTGCTCAACAACCTGCTCTTCATGAGCGTCCTGGTGGTCTGCTTTTGGGGCGTCATCTTCCCGCTCATCTCAGAACTGGTTACCGGTCAGCGGGTGACCGTCGGCCCGCCCTTCTACGAGCGCGCCAATGCGCCTATCTTCGGCGCGATGATGGCGCTGATGGGCATTGCTCCGCTCTCGGCTTGGGGCAAATCCACGGCGCTGACGCTCGGGCGCGCGCTGTGGAAACCAACCCTCCCGGCGTTGTTCGTCCCCTTGCTGGCATACCTGGCCGGCTTCACGAACTGGGTAGCCCTGGTCGGTTTCTTCCTGATCGCCTTTGTCATTTTTGTTACCCTGTACGATACCTACCGCGGCGCGCGCGCCCGCCAGCGCGCCCAAAAGGAAAACTTCTTCGTGGCGCTGGGCCGCCTGGCAGCACGTAACCGGCGGCGCTATGGCGGCTATCTCATCCATATCAGCATGATGTTGATGGCGATTGGCATCCTGGGCATCGAAATTTTTCAAACCGAAACGCAAGGCACTATCGCGCAAGGCGACGCCCTGCAATTATCCGGTTACACCATCGAGTATAAGGAAGTAGCCTCCTGGGACGACCTGCCGGCCGGCGTCAATTACACCCGCGCAGTTGTAAACATTTACAAAGATGGTCGCTATCTTGGTCAGTTGACTCCGCGCATTGACTATTACTACGACTCGCAGCAGCGCATGACCATCCCCGGTCAACGCAGCACCTTGCAGGATGACCTGTACGTCTTGCTGGTAGACTGGCAGCCGGTTTCGGCGCTGGGCGCCACTTTCAAGGTGTATCACAACCCATTGGTCAACTGGCTGTGGATCGGCTGCCTGGTCTTCATCGCCGGGATGTTGTTCGCCGCCTGGCCCGACCGCGATCCCGTCCCCGCCCCGCAGCGGAAAGAGCAGCGCGCTTATCACCCCGGCGCAGCCGATTAGACAGTCAAGCAGACAAGGAGAGCAAAGTATGAAAGTACGAGCGAGGCACACAGGTACGCAGGTAGAGAGGTATACAGGTACACAGGTAACAGGTACACAGTTAAAGAGGTATACAGGTAGGCGTGTATTTCGCGTGACGATTTTCGCCCTCCTTTTCAGCCTCGTTTTGTCTGGGGTTGGGATTGCTGCCGTTGCCGCGCAAGCATCTACCCCCACCGACGACGAAGTAAACGCCATCGCCAAGCAATTGTACTGCCCGGTGTGTGAGAATACGCCGCTGGATGTGTGTCCTACCCAGGCTTGCCACGAGTGGAGAGAAGAAATCCGCAAACTGCTGGCGGAGGGCAAGAGCGAAGAGCAGATCAAACAATATTTCGTGGACTACTACGGCGCGCGCGTGCTGGCCGAGCCGCCTCGTCAAGGCTTCAACTGGCTGGTTTACGTTGTGCCGCCGGTGATCATCGTGGCTGGTATTTTCGTACTCTTCCGCGCGCTGCGTTCCTGGAGCCAGCAGCCCCCCCTTCATTCCCACATTTCCGATGAAAATGGGGGGGCAGAGGGGGGTGAGGGAGAGGCGTCCCAGCCTGCAGATGCGTACATTGCCCGCCTGGAAGAAGAACTCAAGAAAAGGAAATAGTCCTCATCTCTGTCCCTCTTCAAAAAGGGCAGGTTGAAGGCAGGAGAATGGAATGAACGAACCAACGACTACAGCGCCCCTCCCACGGCGCGGCGTCCCACTGTGGGCGCAAGTTGTCATCTGGGTCGCGCTGGTGGCCCTTCTGGCGCTGGTGGGACTTGGCCTGCGCAAAGCCCAAAATCCGATCATCAGCCCTGGCTCTACCGTGCCGGATTTCACGTTGACCCTGTTCGACGGGTACACCTACCAATCTGCTTCCGAGGTGCATCTTGCCGACCTGCAAGGCAAGGTGGTAGTGATCAATTTCTGGGCTTCGTGGTGTGGCCCCTGCGAAGAAGAAGCCGCGGAGTTGGAAGAAGCCTGGCGCTTATATGAACCGGATGGCCAAGTCGTCTTCCTGGGCATCGCCTGGACGGATACGCAGGAAAACGCCAAAGCATACCTGAAACGCTTCAACATCACCTACCCCAACGGCCCAGACCTGGGATCGCGCATCTCGGCCATCTTTAACCGCAACCTGGGCGTGCCGGAAACTTACATCATTGACAAGACCGGTGTGCTGCGCTACGCCAAGATCGGCCCTTTCACCTCGGTGCAGGAGATCCGCGCTGCCATCGAGCCGCTGCTGGCGGAATAGGGAACGGGAGAGTCATGGATATTGGAGCCATCTTTTTCGTGCTGGCCGTATTGACGCTGGTGGGATTGTTCGTGGGCCAGCCTTTCATGCAGCCTCGCAGCCGCGGCGCCTGGCAGGAAGACCACGCCTACTCCGCCTTGATGGCCGAGTACGAACAGACCGTCAACGCCTTGCAGGAGTTGGACTTCGACAACCTGTTGGGAAAAGTCCCCCTGGACGATTACCCGCGCCAGCGCGCCGCACTGCTGACCAGGGGCGCTGGCCTGCTGCGCCGCTTGGACGAATTCGCTGCCGAAAACCAGGCAGGAAAAGACGCCCAGGCGCGCCTCGAAGCCGCTGTGGCTGCCCGCCGCGCGGACGCCTCTGCAACGGAGCCAACTTCCGGCCTCAGCGATGAAGACCTGGAAGCCCGCATTGCCGCCCGCCGCAAGGCGCGAAGCACCACCCAGTGGCACAAGGAAAAAGCGGGCGGTTTCTGCCCGAAATGCGGCAAACCCATCCTGGCTTCCGACCGCTTCTGCCCGGCCTGCGGCAAGGCTGTAAACTAATACGATTTACGATTTACGGCTTACGAATTACGAATTACGAATTACGCACCTCAAGGACTCCTCATGAAATTTCGCCCCCTCCTTTTGCCCCTGACGGCCCTCCTGCTCACCGCCTGTAACATGACTCTGGCGCAGGATGTCACCCCGCCGCCGGGCGCCGTGCAACCGCCTTCAGCCCAAGCGCAGGCCACGCACGGCCCAGTCTACCCGGCGAAAACGCCAGACCTGCAGAATGGGGCTGCCATCTATGCCGAGAAATGCGCCCCCTGTCACGGCGAGACCGGCCTGGCCGACGGCGTAATGAGCGCACAACTCGCCAGTCAGGGCGTCACTGTCCCGGCGCTCGGCTTGCCCGAGGTGGCCCGCAAGGCCTCGCCCGCCGATTGGTTCCTGGTCGTCACCCTGGGCAACATGCAAAAATTCATGCCGGCCTTCAACAGCCTGGACGAACAACAACGCTGGGACGTGGTGGCCTATGCCCAATCTCTGAGCGTACCTGCGGAGCAGATCAGCCTGGGCGCACAACTTTTCGCGGAGAAATGCGCTGACTGTCCAACCGACGCCTTCAGCGACCAGAAGAAGATGGCCGCCCTCTCGACAGAAGACCTGGTCAACCTGTTGGCGACCGGCGGAGAAGGAATCCCAGCGCTGGGCGCAACCTTGTCGCAGAACGAATTGAACGCAGTAGCCGCCTGGCTGCGGACTCTGACCCTGGGCGCTTCTTCCCCGACGCCCGAACTTGCTACCGTTACCGTAACTGCCGAGGCCGCCGCAAGCCTTCCCCCCTCCCCTGCCGACGCGAGCGGAACCCCGTCAGCGGAGGAGACGCCCCTCGAAGACGGGGAGCAGGCCCAAGCGAGTCCCGAAGCGACCGTCCAGTCAGAGGGCATTGGCGCGGTCAGCGGGAAAATCGTCAACGGCAGCGGCGGCGACCTGCCAGCCGGGCTGTCCGTCACATTGCGCGGCTTCGATCATGCTATGCAAGCCAATACTGAACCGCAGGAGGTCATCCGTCAAAGCACGACGACGTCTTCAGACGCCTCTTTCCGATTCGAGGACATAGAGATGCCCGCAGAGCGCATTTTCGTTGTGGAAGTCGAATATCAGGGCGTCCTTTACCGCTCTGAGCCGGTCTTTGGTGAGAAGGGAAAAGACGAGGTTATCTTATCGGACGTGACGGTGTACGAAAGCGACTCCAAGACAAACGCGCTTGTGGTTGACGAACTATTCGTCTTTACAGAGTTCAACCCCGATGGTACGGTGCGCGTGTTCGAGCAATTTTACATTACCAACCAGGGCAACCAGACTGTGACTGTGGAAACCGACGGTTCATCTATTCCCTTCTTACCCATGCCTAATCAAGCGACGCAGATAGATTTCCAGTTGACCGAAGACAGCGCGCCTTTATTGTCCTTCGAGAAAGGCTTTGCCCTGCCGCCTAGCAGCGAGCGCTACGGCATCATTGCGTTCTATGTCTTCCCCTATGAGAAAAAACTGGAACTAGCGCTGCCGTTTGCCCTGCCGGTTTCTTCGGCAAAAGTGGTGGTTCCAGAAGGCATTAAAGCACAGAGCAAGCAATTGACCGACGAGGGCGTCAAAGAGATGCAGCCAGGAGCGCGCTTTCAAGTCTATTCGGCAAGCGGGCTGCAAAACGGCGAAGTGCTAGAGATGACCCTGTCGGGCAAGGTCAAGTCGGCCTCTACAGCAAGCGGGTTGCTTCAAAACCAGTCCCTGTTGATAGGCATTGGCGCCTTTGGCCTGGCGCTGATCTTGGCCGGCGTATGGCTATACGTGCGCGACAGCAACCAGGAAGAGGATTTTGAAGAAGAAAAGGAAGGCGATGTCTTCGAGAGTGAAGAGGAAATTCTGGATGCCATTATTGCCCTGGATGACCTGCATCGCGCCGGCAAAATCCCCGACGAAGCCTACCAGGAACGTCGCACAGCGTTGAAAGAGCGCTTGAAGGAATTGTCGTGAAACGTACCTGTATACCTGATACCTGTGTACGTGTGTACCTGTGTACCTGTGTACCTGTGTACGTAATGGGTAAAGCGTAAAACGTAATGCGTAAAACGTAAAATGATCGAAGTCCACAAACTCACCAAACGTTTCGGGCTGAAGACCGTGCTGCGCGGGCTGGATTTCGAGGTGCAGCCGGGCGAGTTCGTGGCCCTGCTGGGGCCCAACGGCGCGGGCAAGACCACCTTCCTGCGCATCCTGGCTTCGCTCTCGCGCCCCAGCATGGGGAAGGTGAAGATCGCCGGGTATGAGTTGCCGGGCCAGGCGGCGGCTGTCCGCGCACGGCTGGGCGTGGTCTCGCACCTGCCGCTGCTCTATCCCGACCTGACCGCCCAGGAGAACCTGGAATTCTACGCGCGCATGTACGGCCTTACGGAGTACGAAGCCCGCATCACGCAAGTCCTCGAAATGATCGGGCTGGAACCGCGCCGCCACGACCTGGTGCGCACTTTCTCGCGCGGCATGCAGCAGCGCCTAGCCATCGGGCGCGCCATCCTGCACGACCCGGAGGTGATGCTCTTCGACGAGCCGTACACCGGCCTAGACCAGGACGCTTCGGCCATGCTGGACGAGGTGCTGAAAACGGTCGCTGCCCAGGGCCGCACGGTGGTGATGACCTCACACGACCTGGCGCGCGCCGAGGACCTGGCTACCAGGTTCGACATCCTCTCGCGCGGCGTCATCGCGGCGTCGGCTACGCGCGACGGTTTGGGAAAGAAGAATTTGCTTTCCTTTTATAAGCAAGCGCTGGCGGCGTAGTCGCCCGCACTGAACACTGATCACCGGTAACTGATGCCCACTCCCTCCCACGCTTCCTTTGCCAAAGCCGTTGCCGCCGTCGCCTGGAAAGACCTGGCCGCCGAACTGCGCTCCCGCGAACTAGTTTCGGCCATGCTGGTCTTCTCGCTGCTCGTCATCCTGATCTTCAACTTCGCCCTCGAACTGGACATCGCCACGCGCCGCTCGGTCACTGCGGGCGTTCTCTGGGCAACCTTTGCCTTTGCCGGGACGCTCGGCCTGAACCGCTCGATGGCGGTGGAAAAGGATCGCGGCTGCCTGGACGGTTTGCTGCTTGCGCCGGTGGACCGCTCTGCTATCTACTTTGGCAAGGTCCTCAGCAACCTGTCCTTCATGCTGATCGTGGAAGCCATCGTCCTGCCGGTATACAGTCTGCTCTACAACACCAACCTGTTCCACCCCGGCCTGCTGGCGGTCATCCTGCTTGGCTCGATCGGCTATACCGCCGTCGGCACACTGCTGTCCAGCATGGCGGTGCAGACGCGTACACGCGATGTCATGCTGCCGATCCTGCTCTTCCCGGTAGCCGTACCCATCCTGATTGCGGCTGTCAAAGCCAGCGGCGGCTACCTGAGCGGGGCAGACATGCAAGACATCCTGCCCTGGCTCAACTTGTTGATCGCCTACGATGTGATTTTTACAGCGATTGCTTTTATGGTATTCGATTATGTCGTAGAAGAATAAGGAGTCTTATGCAATCCAAATCCCTTACCCTTAAAGCCCTCGATATCGTTTCACTCATCTTGTTGGCTGTCTCGACCTACCTTGCCCTGGTCTTTGCCCCTACCGAAGCCGTGATGGGACAAGTGCAGCGCGTGTTCTACTTCCACGTCGCCACCGCCTGGGTGGGCATGTTAGGCTTCATCGCTGCAGGCCTCTCCGGCATTGCCTACCTGCGCAGCGGGGACCCCAAATGGGACCGCATCGAGGTGGCCGCCGTCGAAATCAGCCTGGTCTTCTTCTTCATTGCCATCGTCCTGGGCGCCATCTGGGCGCGCCCGGTCTGGAATACCTGGTGGACGTGGGACCCGCGCCTGACCACCGCCGCCATCACCGAACTCATCTACATCGCCTACTTCATGCTGCGCCAGGGCATCGAAGATCCCGACCGCCGCGCCCGCTTCGGCGCTGTCTACACCCTGGTCGGCGCGGTCAGCGTGCCGATTACGTTCATGGCAATTCGCCTGTTCCGCACCATCCACCCGGTCGTCATCGGCACCCAAAGCGCCGAGGCCCAGGGCGGCTTCAACATGACCGGCGACATGAAAATCGCTTTCTTCTTTGCCCTGTTCGCCTTCACCGTCATCTTCGTAGACCTGTTCTGGCACCGCATCCGCATAGGCGAACTGGCCGACCAGGTAGAACAACTCAAACTCAAAGTCATGAGGTAAGCATGTTCCTTCTCGAAACCCCGCCCGACACCTCCGGCTATATGGTAGCCGGGTACGCCATTGCCTTTGGCGTCATGCTGCTCTACGTTGTCAGTCTCGCCGTGCGCTTCCGGGGCTTGCAACAAGACCTGTCCACCCTCGAAGACCTGGATGAGACAAAAGCGTAATTGAAATTTTCCTAAAGTCCGCTATAATAAAAGCGGGCTTTTTTATGAAAAGGAAACCTCGTCAGCCCGGACTCGGCCTCTTGACGGTGAGCCTGCTCATCGTCCTGGCAGGAAGCGCATTCGCGTCTTTGCCGCGCCTCGGCCTGCCTGCCCCTCCCGGCATTCACCGCGCCGACGAATCCCCTCCCGGCCCCGACCGCTTTGCCTCCATCTTCGTCGAATACACCCAATATACCTGGTGGATGGCGCGCTGGAAGAACGACGCCGTGGTTTGCAAACTTACCATAGACCATGAGGGATACCCTACCTACGAGGAAGTCTACGCCAACTGCCCCGAAAACGTGGCCGACATGTGGTGGTCGCAGGACTTGTGCGTAAAAAGCAATCCCAAAGAATGCAAAGGATATTACATTTACCTGGTAGATTCCAAAACGACAGAGCGCGAGATTACAGTTGAACTGCCAGTGGTCGTGGCCTGGGTAGCCCTGGAAGACTGTCAAGCCGTTTCCACCGCATCCACGACTCTGTGTGAATACTTGCCCACGTTGGTCATTACAGGGGAAGAACCGCTTCCCAATGAAAAAATCACCGGGATTGGCGGAACCATCGACGGCGAACCCTTCACCTGCGACTCACCCTGCCAGATCCGCCTGGCTCCCACCGACGAGGACGGGGCCAGCGTAGAATTCTGGGCCTACTCCAGTTATGGCGACAGCAGCGAGGTTTTTACCGCCCAGGTGCGCGTTGTCGAAACCGACCTGGGAGACCCCGACCAGACCTATTGGTACGTGGATGTGCTAAGCGACCGCTGGATGGGCGTCCCGCCCGCCAGTTGCGCCGAAGCCTGGGAAGCGTTCCCGCCGGTTGGCGGGCCGCCCGCTTGGCTCACTACCCCCAAACGCCCCGAAGATTTGCTCACCGAAGTCCCCTACAACTACCTGGCAGCCAACCTGATCCAGGCCGGCGTTGTGGACGCATCCTCTTGTTCCAACAACGGCCTGCTGGAAGAAAGTTACGGCTACGGCGCCAACACCTGCGGACTGGAAGCCGCCCAGGAGGCAGTCACAGCCTGGCAGAATCAGTTCGATGACCTG
This sequence comes from Chloroflexota bacterium, assembly GCA_037440925.1. Classification (GTDB taxonomy): domain Bacteria; phylum Chloroflexota; class Anaerolineae; order Anaerolineales; family Villigracilaceae; genus JAABUE01. The sequence continues at coordinate 4,346 of JBBITF010000057.1, read as the reverse complement.
ATCCTGGAAGTGGCCGAAGAGACCAGCGTCCCAGCGCAGTTGCTGAAAAGGCTGTTTGCCCGCGAAAGCCAGTTCTGGCCGGCCCTCTACGAGGGAGGCGACATCGGCCTGGGACAACTGACAGAAGACGGCGCCGATACTACGTTATTGTGGAATCCGTCCTTCTACGACCAGTTCTGCCCCCTGGTGCTGGACGCCGAACGCTGCAACGAGGGTTACCTGCACCTGGACGAAGAAGAACAATCGCAGTTGCGCTTGGCGCTGGTGCATACGGTCAATGCAGCCTGCGCCAATTGTCCTTTAGGCATAGACCTATCACGTGCCGATTTCAGCGTTAAGGTGTTCGGTCATGCTTTACAAGCCAATTGTGAACAGGCTGGCCGATTGGTGCGCAACATCAGCGGCGAAACGCCAGGAGAAGTTGCCTCTTATGAGGACATGTGGAAATTTACGCTGGTCAATTACAATGCCGGGCCAGGTTGTTTGGGAGATGCACTGCAAGCCACATACGACCAGGGAAAGCCTTTGGAATGGGATAACGTCGCGCCTAACCTGTATGGGGTTTGTGCCTTGGCAATTGATTATGTAGAAGACATCAGCCGATAATGCAAGAGGGCTGAATTCTATCTTTGCTCTAAGGAACTCAATTTGGATGTATTTCAACTGAGTGCATACTGCCCCTCATTCACTGTTGCAAAGCAGAGCGCGCTATGTTAAACTTGGGCAACTGCCTATCCCCTGGGAAAACACCTGAACAGGCTTGCATCTATCCAGGAACCGGCTGCCCTGAGTATTACGGCGCAAAGTTGCCCTTTGCCTGATTTTGGATACAGTTAAAGTTTGAGCCAGCCAGCAGCGCAATTGCTGAAAAAATATGGCGCTCATTTTTGCACGAGTATTTACGACATAATTGCTCATAGGAGAGTCCATGCTTACCGTCATCGAGAAAATCATTTTTGTAGTCTTCACTCTGGCTTCCCTGACGTTCACTTGGACGAGCGTCTGGCGCATCATTCGCATCATTGGTCGCGGACGAGGAAAACCCGACTGGTCGCTGCTGTGGAAACGCGCCTGGCAAGTGGCTCTCAAAGTGGGGACTTTTCAACCGGTCCTTCGCTTCAGGTTTGCCCCCAGCCTGTTTCACAGCCTGATTGGGTGGGGTTTCCTTTTCTTCTTACTCGTTAATGTAGCAGAACTTTTACAGGGATTTCTACCGGCATATCGCTTCCTGCAAGGCAGCGGGTGGCTGCGCAACGTGTACGCCTTGCTAGCAGATCTTTCGACTCTGGCAGTCCTGACCGGTATCCTGGCAATGGGACTACGCCGCTTCTTGCTGCGACCCTCAAACCTGTCTACGCGCGAGACAACTTTCCTCAGCCCGGCAGCGCGCAGCGGTATCTGGCGCGATTCGGCTATCGTGGCGTCGTTCATTTTCTTGCATGTCAGCGCCTACTTATTGGCCGAGTCCGCATTTTTGGCGGGACATGGCCCAGATGTGTGGCAACCGTTTGCTACAACGGTAGCAGGCCTGTGGTCTGGGATGAACGCGGGGACGAGAATAGCGCTGGAGCATGTCGGCTTTTGGCTGTCGCTGGGATCCATCATCGCCTTTCTGCCGTATTTCCCCTATTCCAAACATATCCATTTCTTCTTTGCGCCGCTCAATTTTGCGCTCAAGCCAGAGCGCACATCCATTGGCCAGTTGAACGCCATTGACTTCGACGATGAGAGCATCGAACAATTTGGCGCCACCAACCCCGAGCATTTGGGCTGGGAGCAGTTGATGGACGCTTATGCTTGTATCATGTGCTTCCGCTGCCAAGAGGTTTGCCCGGCGTACACCACAGGCAAGGTGCTTTCTCCCGCCGCGCTGGAGATCAACAAGCGTTACTACTTCAACGCCGAGGGGACGAAGTTTGCCTCTGGCGGCGAGGGTAAGCCGTTGTTGGAGTTCGCCATCAACGAAGAAGCGGTGTGGGCCTGTACTTCCTGTGGGGCGTGTATAGACATCTGCCCGGTAGGAAACGAACCCATGCGCGACATCCTAGATATCCGTCGTTCGTTGGTTCTGATGGAAAACAATTTCCCCAAGCAATGGGAGAATGCCTTCAAAGGCATGGAGCGCAACGCCAACCCATGGAACGTGTCACAGGCCGATCGCATGAAATGGGCCGAAGGGCTGGACGTGCCGACGGTCGAGCAAAATCCCAAGGCGGACATCTTGTGGTGGGTGGGCTGCGCTCCTGCCACCGACGCGCGCGCCCAAAAGACCGCGCAGGCGTTTGCCAAAATCCTGAACGCGGCTGGGGTCAACTATGCCGTGTTGGGGCAAAGCGAACAATGCACGGGCGACTCTGCCCGCCGCGCTGGGAATGAATATCTCTTCTTCCAGCTGGCTTTATCTAATGTGGAACTGTTGAACGAGGTCAAACCGCCGCGCATCGTGACCATCTGCCCACACTGCCTGCACACCTTGAAAAACGAATACCCGGCTTTTGGCGGGAACTACGAGGTCATCCATCACACGCAATTGATCAATGAATTGGTCGGTGCCGGGAAAATCCAGTTGTCCGTGAGCAGTGATCAGTATTCAGTGACGTTCCACGATCCGTGTTATTTGGGACGGCACAATAAAATTCTGGATGCGCCGCGCACGGCTTTGAGGAACGCCGGGCTGGTCACAATCGAGATGCCGCGTCACGGCGAGAAGTCGTTCTGCTGCGGCGCAGGCGGCGCGCAGATGTGGAAGGAAGAGGAACATGGAACGGCCAACGTCAACCGAACGCGCTTTGCAGAGGCCAAGTCCACCGGCGCAAAAACGCTGGCAGTCGGATGTCCCTTTTGTATGACGATGTTGAACGATGCTTCCAAGGCGGATGGCGGCGGGATGGCAGTCAAAGATATTGCAGAGATTGTAGCGGAGAGGTTGAAGTAGCCAGTAATCAATGATCAGTGTTCGGTGAAAAGAGGTAGAAATGTTCAAATGTCATATTTGCGGCTCGGAGCAGGGGCAGGAGAAACTTGTGAATGAAGTCTTTGAGATAAACGGCGAATTTGTGCTGGTTGAGAACATCCCCGCTGTCGTCCGCACACGCTGCGGAGAATCCGTTTTCAGCCGTGAGACAACCGAGCGAGTGCGGTTGTTGGTGCATGACAAACGCCAGCCTGTCAAGGCTGTGACTTTAAATGTGTTGGCATACGCTTGATGGATTTTTCCCAACCGTAAAACCGTCCCGAAGGTTCGCAAACCTTCGGGACGGTTTTTTGTGAGACAAAATTCATTTTGTCCTACGCCACCACTTCGCCTTCCACCACCGGCATGTCCGCGCAAATCTCCAGATTTGCGCTGCCCCGCTCCACCTTGATGGTATCGCCTTCCTTGAACTCGCCCGCCAGAATCTTCAGCGCCAGCGGGTCTTGCAGTTCGCGTTGGATGGCGCGTTTGAGCGGACGGGCGCCAAACTGCGGGTCGTAGCCCACTTCAGCCAGATATTCGCGGGCGGCTTCGGTCACTTCCAGTTTGAAGCCCTTCTCTGCCAGCAGTTGACTGACGCGGCGCAGTTGGATGTCCACGATGCCCGCCAGGTGTTCCTTCCGCAGCGGATGGAAGACGACGATCTCGTCAATGCGGTTGAGGAACTCGGGGCGGAAATGATTTTGCAGGACGCGCGTAATCTCATCCCGCGTCACAGCGTGACCGCCCTCCCACAACTGGTTGCCCAGGTTGGAGGTCATAATCACGACCGTGTTGCGGAAGTCCACCGTGCGCCCCTGTCCGTCGGTCAGGCGGCCGTCGTCGAGCAGTTGCAGCAACACGTTGAACACTTCGTGATGCGCCTTTTCGATTTCGTCGAACAGCACCACGCTGTACGGTCTGCGGCGGACGGCTTCGGTCAACTGCCCGCCTTCCTCGTAGCCCACATAGCCGGGCGGCGCGCCAATCAGACGGCTGACGGTGTGCTTTTCCTGATACTCGCTCATGTCAATCCGAATCATGGCGTGATCGTCGTCGAACAGGAACTCCGCCAACGCGCGCGCCAGTTCGGTCTTGCCGACGCCCGTCGGACCGAGGAAGATGAACGAGCCGAGCGGACGGTTGGGGTCTTGCAGCCCGGCGCGGGAGCGGCGCACAGCGTTCGAGACGACGCGAATGGCTTCGTCTTGCCCCACCACGCGGCGGTGCAGGTTCTCTTCCATGTGCAGCAGTTTTTGGGTTTCGCCTTCCAGCAGTTTATCCACCGGAATCCCCGTCCAGCGGGCCACGATAGCGGCGATTTCTTCGGCATCCACCTCTTCTTTGAGCAGCGCGCCTTCGGTTTGCATGGCTTTCAGGCGGGCTTCGGCGG
>JBBITF010000056.1:0-19618 GCA_037440925.1 Chloroflexota bacterium | reverse complement strand
GCCGTTGGCGTTTCACGCTGCGAGTGCGGTCACGCCGGTCTAAATCGGCTTCGTATTCCGGTAAAGTCTATCATGGTGGTCAATTCTTATGAAGCCGTCAGGAATGTACCTTCCATTTACATCCACGCCGCTACCATGTTGGGCGCGCAGCCTCGTCAGATATTCAGGCGAGTAATCATTCCCGCTGTTATCCCAGATATCATTGCAGAAATCCGAGTCTCTGCTGCTGCTTCTTTTGGGTACTGCGTAGCCGCCGAACTTATGGGTGCTATGACCGGCTTGGGATATCGCTTGGTGCTGGCGCGCCGTTACTTGATGACAGAGAACATCATTGTGATCCTGATTGTGATCGCTGTTTTGTCCTTTGCGATTGATTTTGGTATTCGCAAGATGGACGCTTCTCTTACAACCTGGAAGTCACGCATTACGCAGAAATGACTGCCAGGGTTGGGACGTTGAACCAGAGTTCCTTGCGATAGGATTTCATGTGCGCTCCTGTTGTTCCCTTATGTGCGCGTATTTTACTATATTCGGTCGCCGGGTATTGACTCGCAGGAGGATTCTTTGCTATACTATGTAAGCGCTTACAGAAAACGCTTACATTCCATGCAATCCAGGAAACAGCATCCTACTATCTCAGACGTAGCCCAACGGGCCGGGGTTTCGATTGCTACTGTGAGCCGCGTGATCAATGCGACCACTGCCGTTGCACCTGAGACTGCGCAACGGGTCCAGGAGGCTATCCGGGAACTGGCTTTTGTCCCGCGCGCGGCGGCGCGCGTCCTTGCCAGTCGGCGGACACAAACACTGGGGTTGTTGTTGCCCCAGATTGGCGGTGCGTTTTTTTCGCCATTGTTGCGCGGCATCGAAGCGGAGGCGCAGGCAGCCGGTTATGATTTGTTGATTCATGCTACCAGCCATATTCCTCATGCTGTTGGGCCGGTGGCGCACCGTCCATTGGGGGAGCATAACACGGATGGGTTGATTGTTTTTACGCAGAGCATAGATGAGAAAGAGTTGAATCGTTTGCATTTCCGCAATTTCCCGGTGGTGTTGCTTTACCAAAGTGCTCCTCCCACCATGAATATTCCCTCTGTGACTGTGGAAAACAAGGAGGGCGCACGGATGATAGTAGAACACTTGATTCAGGTGCATGGCCGTCGTCGCATTGTTTTCTTGCGTGGACCAGATGGAAACGAAGACTCAGCATGGCGCGAGCGTGGCTATCGTGAGGCTTTGGATGCGCATGGTATCCGGTTCGATCCGGTCCTGGTTGCAACCGGCGGTTTCAATGAAGAAGAGGCGCAGATTGCGATGTGGGAGATGCTGGCTGCGGGCGTGGAATTCGATGCTGTTTTCGGCGGTGACGATGATTCGGCTGCCGGGGTTATTTCTGTGTTGAAGCAAGCGGGAAAGAGTATCCCGCAGGAAGTTTCAGTGGTGGGCTTCGATGATGTGATGGTGGCGCGATATTTGAATCCGCCCTTGACTACGGTACGCGCGCCGATTGAGGAGGTGGGCAGAGAAGGCGTCCGGCAGTTGGTGCGCTTGATACGCGGCCAGCAGGCTGAAACGTTGGTCTTGATGCGCACGGAACTTGTCATCCGCGAATCTTGTGGCTGTCCGTCCGTCTCGCCGACGGGGGCGTTCTATGACAAGTCCTTTCCAGGCTCAAGGAGGTGAACGGGAAAGATATTTTACGTGATAGAAGATGGCGAATCCAATCGGAACCTTTTTCGGAGGAGAATATGAACAAAAAACTTTACATCCTGACCTCTGTGTTTGCCCTGCTCTCCATGCTGCTGGCTTCCTGCGGCGGCGGGCAACCAGCGGCCAGTGCAGAGCCGGAAGTGTTGCGCGTGTGGATTCAGTGGGGCGACAACCCGCAGCAGATTCAGGAACTGTTCGACAAATACACCGCTGAGACCGGCATCAAGGTCGAGGTGACCGCGCCGCTGGAGGAAGACAAGATCCTGCCCGCCCTGACCGGCTCCGAACCGCCCGACGTGCTGGTGCTGGCGACCATGATGCTGCCCTTCCAAGTGACCATGATCCCGGTCTACCTGTTGTTCAACGATTACCTTGGCTGGGGTGATACTTTCCTGCCATTGATCGTTCCGGCGTTCTTTGCCAATGCGTGGGACGTGTTTCTCCTGCGTCAGTTCTTCAAGACCATTCCCGAGGAAATGTGCGACGCCGCCCGCGTGGACGGCGCCTCCGAGTGGCAGATCTTCACCCGCATCATCCTGCCGCTCTCGGTGCCTGTTCTCGCCACTGTCTCGGTCTTCACCTTCCTCTGGGCCTGGAACGACTTCACCGGACCGTTGCTCTTCCTCACCAGCCCGAAGAACTTCACCATGGCGCTCGGCCTGCAGGATTTCCAAAGCCAGCGCACCATGATCTGGAACCAATTGATGGCCGCCGCCACGGTCTTCACTGTCCCGATCGTGATTGCGTTTTTCTTCGCGCAAAAGACCTTCATCCAGGGCATCAAATTGACCGGCTCCAAGGAATGACATGACGCTCACATTTCCATCCGATTTTGTCTGGGGCGCGGCGACTGCTGCGTACCAAATCGAAGGCGCCTGGAACGAAGACGGCAAGGGTGAATCCATCTGGGACCGCTTCAGCCACACGCCCGGCAAAATCTCCAACGGCGATACGGGCGACATCGCCTGCGACCATTATCACCGCTGGCAGGAAGACATCGCCCTCATGCGCCAACTCGGCCTGAAAGCCTATCGCTTCTCGACCGCTTGGACGCGGGTCCTGCCCCTCGGAACGGGGAACGTCAACCCGAAGGGACTCGATTTCTACGACCGCTTGGTGGATGCCCTCTGTGCGGCGAATATCGAACCCTTTCTCACCTTGCACCATTGGGATTATCCACAAGCGCTTTATGAGAAGGGCGGCTGGACAAACCGCGCCAACCTGCCTTATTTTGCCGATTACGCCGCCCTGATGGCCAAACGTCTTGGCGACCGGGTCAAAAAATGGACGACTTTCAACGAACCCAGCGTCATCGCCTGGGATGGATACGTCAGCGGCGAACACGCCCCCGGCGAACAAGATCCGCTCAAGGCGAAGCAGGTGGCGCACAATCTCATGGTGGCGCATGGGTTGGCGGTTCAGGCCATCCGTGGCGTGAACCCTGATCTGGAAGTGGGCATCGTCCTCAATCAATGGATGGAAGACGCGGCGGATGAGGACTCGCGCTCCATCCGCAACGCCGAAAGCGCCTGGCGTCGCGGCCAGACGACCTTCCTGCATCCCCTCTTCAAGGGCTATTACCATCCTGAATTTGTCGAGTTCGCCGGCGGCCTGCCTGAAATCCAGGCCGGCGACTTGGCGCTCATCGCCCAAAAACTCGATTTTCTCGGCCTCAACTTCTACTCGCGCAATCTTTACAACGCGCAGGGACAGGTTGACCATGTCGAAGGCTCGGAATACACCGACATGGGCTGGGAGGTCTGTGCGCCCGCCCTGCGCCGCATGTTGGTCAAAATCAACAACGAATATCGCCTGCCGCCAATTTACATCACCGAGAACGGCGCGGCGTTTCCCGACGAAGTCTCCCCCGACGGCAAAGTCCACGACCCGCGCCGCCTCGATTACCTGAAGCAGCACTTCATCCAGACCCGCCTGGCCATGCAGGAAGGCGTGGATGTGCGCGGCTACTTCGTCTGGTCGCTGCTTGACAACTTCGAGTGGGCGCACGGCTTCAGCAAACGCTTTGGCATCATCCGCGTGGACTATGAAACGCAGAAACGCACAGTAAAAGACAGCGGTGAGTGGTATGCCGAAGTGATACGGAGCAATTGCGTTACAAGTTGACCGCAATTTAGGGTGGGTTTTTTGCTATACTCGACGCATGGAAACACTCTGAACAACGGAGATTAGGATGAAAAGCCAGGCATCCCTGTACGGCGGCATCGAAGGCGGCGGGACGAAATTCGTCTGCGCTGTGGGCAGCGGCCCTGAAAACCTTGTGGACGAGACTCGCTTCCTGACCACTACGCCCGAAGAAACGACCCAAAGGGTATCTGAATTCTTTACGCCTTACCTGAGCCGGTTGCGTGGCATTGGTCTTGGCTCGTTTGGTCCGGTTGACATCGAACTCGGTTCGCCCACTTATGGCTTTATCACCACCACGCCCAAGCCACATTGGGCAAACACGAACATCCTCGGATTGTTGCGTGAGAAATTGAAAATTCCGATTGTGATGGACATGGATGTGGCCGCTGCCGCTATGGGTGAGTTCAAATGGGGCGCCAGCAAAGGCCTCGATCCATCCCTTTATCTCACGGTTGGAACGGGAATCGGCGGCGGATTGATCGTGGGCGGGAAACCGTTTCGCGGCCTCGTCAGCCTCGAGATGGGACACATCCGCATCCCGCATGACCCGGGCTTGGATCCGTTTCGAGGCGCATGTCCTTATCATGGTGATTGCTTCGAGGGTCTAGCCTCAGGCCCGGCTATCCAGGCGCGGTTGGGACGGCGCGCAGAAACTTTAGCGGACGATGATCCCTTTTGGCAGATAGAAGCAGATTACATTGCGTATGCGCTTGTGAATTACATCTTTGCTTTTGCTCCCAGGAAAATTGTTTTGGGCGGCGGGGTGATGCAAAAAAGTTTCCTGTTTGGGAAAATCTGGAAGAAGGTAGGCGACCTTCTCAATAATTATCTGAATCATGAAATGCTGACCCACAACCTCGAAATGTATATCGTCCCCCCTTTGTTGGGCAGCCGCTCGGGTGTGTTGGGGAGCATTGCGCTGGCGATGCAAGCCGATGTAGAATGAAGCATGATGTGTAAAAGGAGGTGGAGGCTCGGAAATCGCACGTTGAAGATATTGCCCTCCTATTGCGCGCGTCACAACCTGTCGTTTGGTTTGGCGCATACCTTGGATAATTGATGTTCACTTCCGAACAAGAATTCTTGAAATATTTGGACGATCACCAATTCGTCTACCAGCGCGTCGAACATCCCGCCGTCTTCACCTGCGAAGAAGCGGAATTATATCGCCCGACCCTGGCCGCCGGGACAGGTGACCAACCCCCTGTCAGCACGAAGAATCTCTTCCTGTGCGATAAGAAAGCGCGGCGCTTCTTTTTGGCGGTCACATCCTGTGAAAAGATGGTGGACCTGAAGACTCTCTCTGTTCAACTGGGCGTTGCCCACCTGCGTTTTGGCTCGGAGGAGAACCTGTATCGCCTGCTTGGCCTGACGCGCGGCTCGGTGACGATGATGGGATTGGTAAACGATGCAGAGCATAACGTGGAATTATGGATTGACGGGGAGATTTGGAAGGCCGACTATTTTCTGTCGCATCCATTGGTGAACACGGCAACATTGGTCATTGCTAAACCCGAACTCGAGCGCTTCTTTGCGCTGACGGGACATGCGCCACAAATTTTCGCAGGAGCATAATTATGAAGATTGCATTTTCCGGAGCAGGCTATATCATCAATATCCACGCCCAGGCTGCGCAGGCCCAAAAGGACGTAGAACTGGTTGCAGTGGTGGAAAAATTCTCGGATAAAGCCGCCAGGTTATCAGAAAAATTCGGCATCCGAAAACAATTCGAGACGGTCGAACAATTGCTCAAGTGGGGCGGCGTGGATGCGTTGGTCATCGGCACGCCGAATTTCCTGCACGCCCCACAGGCGATTGCCGCCCTCAAGGCCGGCGTGCATGTGATGGTCGAGAAGCCGATGGCGATGAACGCCCGTCAGGCCGAAAAGATGCTGGAAGCCAGCGCCAAAAGCGGCGCAAAACTGATGGTGGCCCACTGCTGGCGCTTTGACGAAGATGTGAACTGGCTCAAGGCGCAGGCCGGGCGGCTGGGAAAAATCATTCGCACCAAAGGCTATGGCGTGCATACTAACTGGGGACCGGCTGGCTGGTTTACCCAAAAAGCCCTGGCGGGCGGCGGCGCGCTGGCCGATATGGGCATCCATGCGCTAGACACGGCTCGTTACCTGCTCGGCGACCCGCAGCCGGTGTCGGTGTACGCCAAAATCGGCACGTACTACAAAGACTTCGATGTGGATGATACCGGCCTGCTTATCGTCGAATGGGAGGACGGCGCGGTTTCGTACATCGAGTCGGGTTGGTGGCAGCCGCACATGGACGGCCCCGAAGCGGCGACGCAGTTGTATGGAATTGAAGGCTTTGGGCAATTGTTTCCAACGAAGGTGGAAATAAGAAATATGAAAGAGGAAAGGATAGATGTGATTGAATCGGGCTTTGAATTCCCGCGCCAGGAGCATTGCCCGCAGTCCATGTACGACGCGCAGATGGCTTATTTCCTGGCCTGCATCCGCGAGAATCGCACCCCTGTCCCTGGCGGGCTGGAAGGATGGATAAACATGAAGGTCGTGGATGCGGCATACAAGTCCAGCCGGAGCGGTAAAGTGGTGAAGATTTAAACGGGAGGCGCAAGATGAAAACCGCCATGGTCGTTTCTCCCCATGCCGATGACGCCGCTGCTTTTTGCGGCGCGACCATCGCCAAATTTGCCGATCAAGGCTGGTATATCGTGCTTCGCTTCGACAGGAGTTAATATGACCCTCGACTCCATCCTCCCCATCCCCGATATCTTTTCTGCGAAGAGAATTCTCTGCGTCCAGCCGCACTACGACGACAACGACATCGCCGCCGGCGGGACGCTGGCGCGTTTGGCGCAGAATGGCGCTGAAATTTTCTATCTTACCGTCACAGACGACCTGATGGGTGTGGTGGACACTGCGCTTCTGCCCGAACAGGCCGCTGAGGCCTTGAAGCGGGATCAGGCCGCGGCTGCGCAGTTCATCGGCGTCAAAGAGCAGTTTTGGCTGGGCTACCCCGACGCAGGCGACTATGACTATTTTGCCTTGCGCCGCGATTTGTTGAAATATATTCGCCGCATTCAACCGCAGGTCGTCTTTGCTCCTGATCCCTGGCTGACGTATGAGGCCCACCGCGATCACATCCAAACCGGACTCGCCGCCGCGGAGGCGGTCCTCTTCTCTGGCTTCACGCGCATCGCCTCCTCCGACCCGGCAACGGATTCCGTTTATCGAGGTCACTCTCTCCTGGGCGTTGCCTTCTATTACACCCGCGAGCCGAATCAGATGGTGGATGTTTCGGCGGTGTGGGAGACGAAACTTTCGGCTGTGAAGTGCTATCGCGCCCAATTCACGCCCGAAGGGATGGACGAACTGCTCATGGCGCTCGAACTCAAATCGCGGCAGGCGGCGCAAGGAACCGACTTGGAACATGCTGAGGCGCTCAAAGTGTTGCATCCGAGCGCGCTGCATTGTGGCTTGTAACCTCATTCTTCTTGGAGACTGTATGAAAAACAAGACCCTCCCCTTCTGGCGCATTGCCCTGTATTCCAGCGCTTCGGCCGGGTTGAACATCCTGGCGATTACGCTCGATACATGGATTTTGTATTTTTATGCCCCGCCTCCCGATTCGGGGCGCACAGCATACCTTCCCATCGGGTTGATTGGCGTGTTAATGATCGTAGCCAGTTTGTGGGACGCGGCCATTGACCCGTTCATCGGTCAGTGGAGCGACACGCTGCGCTCACGCTGGGGCCGCCGCCGTCCGTTCCTCGTCCTTGCCTCGCCGTTCGTCTTGCTCGGCGCCATCCTCATCTGGACCCCGCCTGGGACGAACTTTACCGTCAACGCCATCTATTTCATGGTCATCACGCTGATGTATCGTACAGCCTACAGCCTGGTCGGTATTCCTTACGATGGCACCTTGCCCGAGATGGCCCCAGACGCCAAAGCGCGGGTCGGCCTGAGTTACTGGAAGAACCTGTTTGGCATTTTGGGGGTGTTGGTGGGTTCGCTGGTCGCTGCGCCGCTGTTTGAGCAGATTGGCGCAGTGTACATGGGCATCGCGGTCGGCGTGGTGGGGATTGTGACCATCTACCTGACCCTGCTCGGCCTGCGCGAGACAGACCGCCCCTTAGGGGAGCCTATGGGCGCGCTCGAGGGCCTCAAGGCCACCTTCCAGAACAAACAATTCCTGATCGTGTTTGTCTCCACCTTATTCGTCCATGTGGCGTACCAGATGATCCTGCTCAACTTCCCGTATTTCGTCACGCTGGTGCTGGGCGAGACCGAAGGCGATGTGGGCACCTACCAGGGTGTGTTGATCATCCTCATGGCGCTCACCGGTCCGCTGTGGGCGTGGTGGAACAAACGCCGTTCACAGCGCTGGCTGCTCAACTTCACGATGATCGGCTTGACGATTGCCATTGGGCTGGGCTTCCTGGTCGGCGCCACCGGGCTGCTGCCGCTGAACATTCAGGCCTTCCTGCTCGTCACCTTGATCGGCGTGACGCTGGGCGGTTACCTCATCGTCATCTACGCCATGATGGGCAACGTGGTGGACTATGACGAGATGCTCACCGGCCGACGGCGCGAAGCCATCTATTACGGCACATTCTCGTTTGCCATTGGGTTGGGCAGTTCGGTGGGAGCGTTCATCCTGCCACAGTTGCTCAACATCTTCGGCTACACGCGCGAAAATCCGCTCGGCGTGCGCGTCGCTTTTCTGGTCATGGCGTTGTTTGTGTTGATTGGCTATTTTATCTTCCAGGCCTACAAACTCGGCGACACACCCGAAGAGACGCGCAAGAATCTAGGCCTGTAACCAACCGCACCTTACGCCTCACGCCTTACGCCTTACGAATTACGTTTTACGTTTTACGCACAAGGACTCCCCCATGCCTTCCCTCTCCCTCTTTGCTGGCGTTGCCCGCCGTGTCATTTCTCCGCCCAAGGGCATTTTTCTCATCGGTTATGGCGACCGCACGAAAGGAAACATCGGCATTCACGATGACCTCTATGCCACAGCCCTGGCGTTGAGCGACGGGACGACCCGTTTGGCTATTGTGGCGCTGGACATGTTGACCATCAACGAGTTCGTTGTGGACCGCATTCGCGCCCGCCTCGCCCCGACCGAGGTGCTGCTGTGCTGTTCCCATACTCATTCTGGCCCCATCGCCTACGCGGATGCCAGGTCGCCGCGACGCAATCAAGAATATATCGCTTCGCTGGTCGAAAATGTCGTTGCGGCGGTGCAAGAAGCGGAACGCAACCTCCAGCCGGCGCGTTTGGAGTACGCGCGTAGTCAAGCGGATGTAGGCGTCAACCGTCGCCAGAAGATGCCCGACGGCCATTACGAGATTGGCCGCAACCCCGATGGTTCCCGCGACAAGTCTGTGCAGGTGGTAAGCGTGTTTCCCCTCATCCCCGGTCCTTCTCCCGAAGGGAGAAGGGAGTATGGGCAAGAGACGGTGCTTGCTACACTGGTTAATTACGCCTGTCATGGCACGGTGCTGGGGCCTGACAATTTGCTCGTCTCTGCCGATTGGATGGGCGTTATGCGTCAAGAGGTCGAAGCCGAACTCGGCGGGCTGGTCCTGTTCTTGCAGGGCGCGGCGGCCAACATCAACCCGGATATGTATTGGGAGGACGCGCACGCCTACGAGAAGGTGGCGGAACAAGGCCAAAAGGTGGCAAAGGCTGTTTTAGCGGCGGCCGGCCGCGGGTCCGAAGCGATGCGGGATGTCCCCCTGCGCATCGAGCGCGCAGAAGTCTGGTTGCCCACCGAAGCGCGCGCCGTCACATCCCGTCCCCCTAAAAATTATGGCAAGCCGCTCCTGGCGCTGGCGCACTTGCCCGGCTTCATGGCCGTCTTTGCGGACTTGCTGCTCGACCAGCGTTATCCGTGGAAGTCCAGCATCGAAGCCAGAGATGGCTTTTGGTCGGTGCCGATGCGGGTCAACGCCGCGCGCATTGGCGACCTGGCGCTGGTCACTTTTGGCGCGGAGACGTTCACCGAGATTGGCATGAAGGTGAAAGCCGCTTCGCCCGCCGCGCATACGTTGTTTGCCAGTGTGAGCGACGGGTGCATCAGTTACCTGCACACCGAAGAGTCGCATGCGCAGGGCGGCTACGAAGTGGATGTGGCCCCGCTGGCCTATCGCTATCCGGGCAGGCTGCAGGCTTCCTGCGAGCGGATCGCCCTGGCAGCGGTACAGGACCTGTTCAAGAAATTATGGTGACACAATGATGAAAATCACCGTCATCGGCGGCGGCTCGACCTACACCCCGGAACTCGTCAGCGGGTTCCTGGAACGCGCCAACCGTCTCCCCCTGAGCGAACTCTGGTTGATGGACATTGACGCGGCGCGCCTGAACATCGTCGGCGGGTTTGCCCAGCGCATGGCCGCGGCCAAAGGCGACCCGTTCAAGGTGGTGTTGTCCACCGACCGGCGCGAGGCCATTCGCAGCGCCTCCTACGTCATCACCCAGTTGCGGGTCGGGCAGATGCCCGCCCGGGTGGCCGACGAATACCTGGGGCGGCGGCACGGACTCATCGGTCAGGAAACGACCGGCATCGGCGGCATGGCCAAGGCGCTGCGCACCATCCCGGTCATCCTCGACATCGCCAACGACCTGCGCGAGACTGCCCCCGGCGCCTGGCTGCTCAATTTCACCAACCCGGCCGGCCTGGTGACCGAGGCGCTGCACCGCTACGCCCCGGACGTGCTGGCGGTGGGCGTTTGCAACGTGGGCATCACCACCCGCATGGAAATCCTGGAGAACCTGGAAAAATTCACCGGAGAAAAATTTGCCGAAGAACGCGCCGTGCTAAAGACCCTCGGCCTCAATCACCTCACCTGGCACTACGGCTTCACCGTGGACGGTGAGGAGATGTGGCCGCTGATTTTCCCGGCATTTTTGGAAAAGGTGCGGCAGGAAACCGAGCCGGAATGGGACCATGACCTGCTCGAAAGATTGGGCATGATCCCCAATTACTACCTGCAATATTTCTACTACACCGCGCGGAAACTGGCCGCCCAGGAGAAATGGCCGCCCAGCCGCGGCGAGGAAGTGATCGAAATCGAAAAAGACCTGCTGCGCCAGTACGCCGACCCGGCCTTAAGCGAGCCGCCCCCCGACCTGATGAAGCGCGGCGGCGCCTACTATTCCACCCTGGCCACGCGGCTGATCGCTTCGCACTACAACGACCTTGGCTACGTGGAGGTGGTCAACGTTCGCAATAACGGCGCGGTCAAAGAATGGCCGGCCGACTGGGTGCTGGAGATGCCCGCCAAAGTGGACAAAAGCGGCCTCCACCCGTTGCCGGCCGACCCGCTGCCGGAGGCCTGTTTCGACCTGATACGGCGCGTCAAAGAGTATGAATTGCTGACCGTCGAGGCCGCCGTGCATGGCGACCGCGATGCCGCCCGCCAGGCCCTGCTGACCCATCCGCTCGGCCCCAAAGCAGACCAGGCGCAAGCCGTGTTGGACGATTTGCTGGAGACGCACAAGCAATGGCTACCGCGATTCTGGAGTCAAAAGTCTCCAGACTTTTGACGGCAATTTCTTACCGGACTCAAAAGTCTCCAGGCTTTTGCAGCACTCACCCCACGAAAGGAAATCCCATGAACCCCAATCCTCTGCTCAAAAAACTCGGCTACTCCAACGACGACCGCCTGGTCATCATCCACGTGGACGACGTCGGCATGTGCCACGCCTCCCTGCAAGCCTTCGCGGACTTGTGGGAGTTCGGCGCCATCTCCTCCGGGGCGGTGATGGTCCCCTGCCCCTGGTTCCGCGCCGTGGTGGGCTGGGCGCGCCAGCACCCTGACGTGGACCTGGGCGTGCATGGCACGGTCAACTCGGAATGGGACGGCTACCGCTGGGCGCCCATTTCCACCTGCGACCCGGCCACCGGTCTGATTGACGAGGAAGGCTACTTCCACAAACGCGAACCCGCCGTCCAAGCCGGCGCGGACCCGGAAGCGGTGCGCGCCGAAGTGGAAGCGCAGTTGAACCGGGCGCTGTCAGCCGGTCTCGACGTGACCCATCTCGACACCCACATGGGGACGATCACCCACCCGCGCTTCATTGCCGGCTACCTGCAAACCCTGGGCCAGGCGCGCCTGCCGGGACTGGTGCCGCGCCTCGACGCCGCCGGCCTGATGAAACTGGGCTTGGACGAAGACTCGGCCAAACTGTTCGAGGGGTTGATCCGGCAATTGGAAGCCAGCGGCACGCCCACCCTCGACGCCGTGGACTACATGCCGCTCGACGACCCTGAAGGTCACATTGAATTAGCCAAGCGCAAATTGAGCGCCCTGCCGGCCGGCATCACCCACTTCCTCATGCACCCGGCCGTAGATACGCCCGAACTGCGCGCCATCACGCCCGATTGGCCGAGCCGCGTGGCCAACTACCAGGCCTTCATGAGCCGAGAAATCAAGGACTTCCTCAAAAACGCCGGCATTCACGTCATTGGCTACCGCGCCATCCGCGACGCCGCCCGCCAATCATTGGCGTAGCACAGGATTTATCCTGTGCTACCAGCCAACTTGCATGTACTGAGGCGGGGATTGATCCCCCGCCGGAGACGGAAAGATACCGAATTTATCTTGTGCAAAATTTTCAAAGGACTCTCCATGCACACTGCCAACGAAATCCTCACTTCTCGACCCCAGCGTTTCATGTACTCGTTGATGAGCCTGGGCGTTTCCACCCCGGTCGAGACCGTCATCGGCTTCGTCACCTACTTCATCGTGGACATCAAGAACCTGCCCGTCTTGTGGTTCTCTTCGTTCTGGTTCTTCTACACTCTCTACAACGCCGTCAACAACCCGCTCATCGGCTTCGCCTCCGACCGAACGCGCTCGCGCTGGGGGCGGCGGCGGCCCTACGTCCTCTTCAGCGGCCTGCTCTATGTGTTGACTTTCATCCTCATTTTTAGCGTCCCCTTCGACGGCAAAGTCAATCCGCTCGGCCTGCTGATTTACTTTGGCGTGGTCATTGTCATCTGGGAGGGCCTCTACACCGCCCTGGCCACCGGCTACTACGGCCTGCTGCCCGAAATGTTCGGCTCGTATCAGGAACGGACCGACGTAGCCGCCCAGATGAACATCTTCCAGACGGTCGGCCTGATCCTTTCGGCGGTCGTCCCGCCCCTGCTCTGGAATTGGATCGGCTGGGGAGGCATGGCCATCTCCCTCGGCGTGATTTCAGTCATCGCCATCTATGGCGGCTATCGCTTCCTCTTCGAGCGCGAAGACCTGAAGAGCGACACGTCCTTCTCCTTCTGGCAGGCGCTCAAACACACCTTCGTCAACCGCAGTTTCCTGACCGCTGCCGGCGCCCAGACCATGCGCTTCGTCGGCACCGGCGTCTTGCAGACCGGCATTCCCTTTTACCTGAAATACAGCCTGAAAGTCAGCGATGCCATGTTCAGCGTCATCTTCGGCGTCGCCTTCCTGGTGGCCATGGCCTCGCTCTACCCCTGGCGCAACTGGGTGGCCAACCGCTACGGCACGCGCCTGACCCTCATCCTGTCCAACCTCGCCATGATTGTGGGCATCCTCCCGCTCAGTTTCAGCCCCTCGCTGCCCTTCACCATCGCCTCGGCAGTAGTCATTGGCATCGGGCTGGGCGGCCTGGTGCTGATGGGCGACGTCATCATCGCCGAGGTGGTGGACGAGGACGAGGTGCGCACCGGTCACCAGCGCGCCGGCATGTACTTCGGCATGAGCGGCTTCCTCATCACCCTGAGCGGGCTGTTGGTCTCCAGCGTCTTCGGGCTGATGATGCCCGCCTTTGGCTACGATACCCTGCTCGAGGTCCAACCGCCAAGCGTGGACATGGGCTTCCGTCTCTTCCTGAGCATCCCCACTTCCATTGGCTTCCTGTTGGCGATTTTCTTGCTGTGGTTGTATCCGCTGCATGGTAAACGGCTTGTGGACATTCGGGAGGCGCTGAAAGCGAAGCGGGGAGAGCAGGAAGTAGAGAGTAGAGAGTAGAGAGTAGAGAGCAGTGCGGTACTTTCTCGGTGTTGACGTTGGCTCGTCCAAGACGCATGCCTTGATTGCAGACGAAGCGGGTCGCTGCCTGGGGTTTGGCAGGGCCGGCGGCGGCAATCATCAGGCTGTTGGGTACGACGGCCTGGCTGAGGTTCTCTGTCGCTCCTTTGAGCAGGCTTGCAGCATGGCAGGCGTGAGCGCCGGTCAAATTGCTGGCGCGGGCTTTGGCGTGGCCGGTTATGACTTTCCCTCCGACCGCGCGCTGCATCTCGAAGCCATTGCCGCGCTGGGGTTGTCTTGTCCGCTCGAGGTGGTCAATGATGGCGTCAATGGTCTGCTGGCCGGTACATCGCACGGAGTGGGAGTCAATGTCACGGCCGGTTCTGGCGTCAACTGCCGCGGGCTGGGGCCGGACGGGCGTGAAGGACGAATTGTGGGCAATGGAATTTCCTTTGGCGAGTTCGGCGGCGGCATCGAGATTGCCTGGAAAGGCCTGACAATGGTCAATTACGCCTGGATCAAGCGCATTGGCCCTACGGCTTTGACGCAGATTTACCTGGAGGCCACCGGCGCAAAGGACGCCCTGGACTTGATGGAGGGACTCTCTAATGAGACTTATCACTTGTTCCCCTTCATTGCCGTCAAGATTTTTGAGGCTGCTCACGCTGGCGATGAGGCTGCCCAAAAAGTGTTGCGCTGGGCGGGTGAAGAACTTGGCTGGCTGGCGGTTTCGGTCACGCGGCAGATTGGCATGGAGAACGATGAAGTCGAAATTGTGCAATCGGGCAGTGTGTTTGATGGCGGCCCGATGATCACCGAGCCGATGCGCGCGGTCATTTTCCGGCATGTTCCCAAAGCCCGCTTGATCCGCCTGGAGGGGCCGCCGGTGGTTGGCCCTGTTCTATTGGGCATGAAGATGGCAAAAGTAAATGGCTATGCTGTTCGTCAGACGCTCATTCATACGGCAAAAGGATTGATTCGAGAATGAGGCGCTGAAATCCTGTTAACCCTTTTGGAGGTCGTTGTGAAATCTGAACTTGCAATCCTGGGTGGGCCAAAGACCCGCACCGAACCTTACCCCGCCTGGCCCGTTTGGGATCAACGTGACATTGACGCCGTGACCGAAGTGATCAAGTCTGGGCGCTGGGGGGGGTATCCATATCCAGGGCCGAAAACGGCGGAACTGGCGAAAAAGTTTGCCGAGTTGCAAGGCGGGGGCTATGCCGTGCCGATGGTCAATGGCACGGTGACGATGGAAGTGGCGCTGCGTGCCTCGGGCATCGGCTGGGGAGATGAAGTCATTGTGCCGGCCTACACCTTCCAGGCTACGGCTGCTGCGCCGATGGCGGCCGGTGCCATCCCTGTCATTGTGGATGTGGACCCAAATACCTATTGTCTTGATGTAAGGGCGGCTGAGAAAGCCATCACGCCGAAAACGAAAGCCATCCTCCCTGTGCATCTCGGCGCGAACATGGCCGATATGGACGCCATCATGGCGCTGTCTGAAAAATACAATTTAATCGTGATCGAAGACTGCGCTCACGCGCACGGCGCAAAGTGGCGCGGCAGAGGCGCCGGGACAATCGGTCATTTTGGCTCGTTTTCGCTGCAATCGTCGAAAACGTTGACCTCCGGCGAGGGCGGCATCTTGCTGTGCCGTACGCCTGATTTGGCCGCCAAAGCCGCCAGCATCATTGACTGTGGGCGCTCGCACCCCGGCGGCGGCGAGGAGCGCGGCTCGGATTTCCTGATGGGCGCCAATTACCGCCTTTCGGAGTTACAAGCAGCGTTGGCTTTGGTGGGTATCGAGCGTTTTCCGGCCCAGGCCAAACAGCGGGAAGAAATGGCGGCCTACATGGACGAGGCCCTGAGCGAGGTCAAGGGTGTGCGGGTGTTGAAGCGTGACGAGCGTCATACCACCCGCTCGTTCTACCGTTATATCTTTGCAATCGAACCCAAAGAATTTGGCGTGGAACACGATGTCCTGTGTGCCGCGCTGGGCGCCGAAGGGGTGGGCTGCTGGGTGGGCTACGAAGCCATGCACGATTACAGCCTCTTCCAGCCTCAGAAATCCAAACTGGCTGTACCAAGCGCGTTTCCTGAATATTTTGCCTTCGAGAAAATGGATTTGCCCGAGGCCACCCGCGCCTGCGAACACGAGGCCGTCTGGCTGGACGAAGCGGTCTTCCGCGCCGGGCCGCAAGGCGTGGACGACGCTGTTCGGGCAATCAAGAAGATTCAGGCCCACGCCAGGGAACTGGCCGAGGCGGCCGAGAAACTGCGTGAAAAATATGGGCGCTAGAGCGTCAATTTGACTTCTCGCCCCTGCTCCATTTTCTCCCCTTTTTCCAGTTTGAGCGGTAGAAGGACGTGGAACTTGCTGCCAGGGAAATTCACTTCGTCGTAACCGGGGCTTTCCACCCAGATGCGCCCGTTGTGCGCTTCTACGATGCCCTTGGCCAGCGCCAGTCCCAATCCTGCGCCGCCGCCCTTGAAGCGTGATTTGCTGGTCGAGTGTTTGTTCAGGTCGCCAGGCTGGTAAAACTTGGTGAAGATCAATTCCTGGAATTCTGGCGCAACGCCCACGCCGGTATCGCTGACAGTGATTTGCACGCCGCCTTCGGGCGCATCTTTATCGCCGTGCAGCAGGGCTTTGCCGGTAATGGTGATTTTGCCGCCGTTGGGCGTAAATTTGATGGCGTTGGTGATGATGTGATAAAAGACTTTGTGCAAGATGTTTGGGTCGGCTTTGATTTTGGTCAGCACGGGCAAGTCCAGCGTCAGGGATTGCTGACGTTCGGCTAGTTGTTTAGACAGGCTGAAACACACCTCGCGTACCAGGTCGGCTGTGTCTACGGGCTGTAAGTGGAGTTGCAGCGCGCGCGCGTCTATTTGGGCGATATCGAACATCGAGTCCATGATTTCGTGCAGGCGCAGGGTGCCATCATGCAGGCCTTTGATGATGGCTTGCACTTCGGGTTTCAGGCCGGCATCTTCCATCAACATTTCGGTATAGCCGCGCATCACCGTAAGCGGCGTGCGTAATTCGTGCGAGGCGATGCTGATGAAATCCGACTTGGTGCGGTCGAGCCGTTCCAGGTCGCGGTTGACTTTGTCGAGCGAGTGATAGGCTTGACGTAATTCCTGGTTGAGGCGTACCAGGTTTTCCACCAGGCGCGCGTTTTCCAGCGCGACGGCGGTCTGGTTGGCAAGCGCGCTGAGCGTGACCAGATCCTGTTCGGTGTAGCGGTTGCCAGAAAGTTTGGGACCGAAAGCCAGCAAGCCGATCCAGCGGCGCTTGGAGAAAATCGGCACATACACTTCCGATTGGGTAGCGTTGAACCAATCCCGCTCGGAGCGCGTAACAGACCGATATGCCGGGAGCAGGTCCAGGTCATATTGCAGAAGCGGGCGCCCTTCGCGCGTCAGATACTGCACGATGGGGCTGGTTTCGGGCAAGATGCCGGGTTTCAATTGCCGCTCACCGGGACTTCGCACGGCGCGCAAGAAGTAAGCCTTGCGTTCGTTCTGGCCGGGGTCCTGGTCTACCAGGAAGAGGAAGCCGCGCGTGATGCCCAGCGCCTCGATGATCAGCCCCACTGCCACGCTGGCCAGGCGCTGCATCTCGAGGATGTTGCTGACAGCCTCGCCGTATTGTTGCAGGGTGCGGCTGGGATCGAATTGTTCCAGCCCCAGCCAGGAGTCCACCCAGCGGCGCACCAGGCTGAGCATGGGGGTGAACAGGGCCGCCAGCACCAGGGCAATGACCGCTCCCACCAGCATGGGATTGAAGTTTGGGGCTGCGCGGAACGCCGTTTGGGTGACGGTGAAGCCAAGAATGTAAAAGACCACCACCAGCAGGATCGTAATGAGATAGACCACGGCGCGCCGCAGGATCTGGCGCGCGTCGGGCATATCGTGTGTAAGCACAACATAGCCCATCAGCCAAGCCGCGCCGATGCGGAAGGGATGGGCAGGCAGGCTGTGGCCGATGAAAACCAGCAAGTCATTGGCTAGGATGGCTAAGAAAAACGGCATCCAGTAAATCAGACGGTTTCGGTAGAGCGGCTGCTGCGAGCGCCGATAGGCTGTCCTTACCGCCGCTATGGCGCTCACCAGGAAAATCAGCCAACCTGTAAAAATCAGGTAGAGGGGCAGATCGTCGCGCGGCAGCGACCATTGCCCGTTGCTCCACAGGGTATCTGGCAGGCCGACGGCATTTTGCGCCACCAGCGCTGCGATCAGCGTCAAGCCGCCCGCCAGCATCAGCCAGGGCCAGCCTTCCCGCCGCAGGAAGCCGCTCACCACCACCAGCATCAACGCTGCCAACAAAAGAACCGCATAAGCCTGGTAGACCTGGAACGTTTCAGGAGAAATAGAGGCTACCAGCCCCGCGCGCCAAAACGCTTCGCCGATTCCTAGCAGCATCCCGGCCAACGCATATAACGCCAGGAGATAATGCACAGTTTGGTGTCCGTCCTTGCCGCGCAGGGCGTTGATGAGCACCGGCAGGTAGAGCGCGGCGGCCACACAATAGAGAATCAAATTAGCAATTTGCAGGGCGGTGAGCATGTTTTGAAGTATACTCGAATTCCCCACCAAACTGCAAAAACTCGTTGCATTTTTTCACCCAAAGATTACGTCACGCGCCTGGAATACATTCGCTCATGCAATCAGTTATGGGACAAGGGTCTGTTCGTGCAGTTGGGCGCTTACCAGCATCATGCTTTTTTGGATTGGAGAGTTGTAGGGAATGAGGAATGGGGAATGGTGTGTGATGCGTTGCATGGTGCGGGGGTGGAGTCCGTTCAGGCGAAGTGGGATGAGATGTTTGCGCCTGCTGAACCGTCTGCTACTGGGGAAGCAAAGCCGAAGCACAAGGCCCAAAGGCCTGCCGGCGAGAAAAAGACTGCCAAGAAATCCGGCGGCAGTGCAGCCAAGACCCCGACGGAAAAGGTCGTGAAGAAAACCGGCCAGCAGGCTGGCAAGAACTCAAAGCCTTCCTCGAAGTAATAGATTATGGCATGTTGAAGAACATCGTCATCCTCAACCCCCTGCGCCCAGGGTGGACAGGCACGCTTGCGCGGCGTTTGTCCGCTTCGCGCCACATAGTCAGGTGACTGCCTTTTTGTCTCTTCTCGACAAAGCCAGCCTTTTTCAGAACGCGAATGAGTTCGTCGCAGTGACGCGGGGAAATTTTTCGCTCATGTCGCAACGGGGATGGACATTTGCGTGATGAACACGGGATCGTTTTGCATTGGCACGGGTTCGCCGTCCTCGATCATGGCTTCGACGTGCAATTCCATCGCCTCAAGGATGTTTGCCTGCGCTTCTTCCACCGTGTCGCCGAAGGAATGACAACCAGGCAGGGCAGGAACGTAGGCGTGGAAACCGCGCTCGTCGGGTTCAATGACAACGGTAAATTGATACTTGGTCATATACGACGCTCCTTGCTTTCGGTAAAGTATAGCACGATTTTTTGTGATGCGATTTCAAGAAATTTACCTCCAACTAGTTCGCATGACACCCCCTGAACATGTTGCTGTCGGAAAAACGCTTGCAGCGGGTAGCGCCCGAAGCGGTACGCGGCATTCTGGCGCAAGAGACGTCGGTAATTGCTGCGATGGCGCAAAGCACACCCCGCCAGGAAAGGAGTTGCTATGCCGCGGCGAAACGCCTCTATCGCTTTGTGTGGAATAAGCGCTTCAATTATCATCAGCTGTTCATTTGTGATGGATTCTGGCGGCGATGACCAGAAACTCTTCGCCTTTTTGGAGCCGA
>JBBITF010000055.1:0-19625 GCA_037440925.1 Chloroflexota bacterium | reverse complement strand
TTAGGCGTCTCTGACCGCACGCAGGCGGCGGTCATCGCCATTCAGCATGGGCTGGGCGGTTAGCCTCCCCTGTGAGAAGAGGGGAGGCATCGAAGTTTCCTACGAGCAAAATATACTTACATGGTGGCTTCTGAAAAAATGATGAGCTGGATGTTTTGAGCGCATTGCGTCGCCCAAAACATCCCGCTCCCCGATTGAATGATATGAAAGGCGCTCTCAGCCCAATTTGCCGGTCACCATAGCCAGTTTCAACTCGCCAATTGCCTTGGTAATTTGAATCTCACGTGGACAGGCAATTGTGCAATTGAAGGTGGTGTGGCAGCGTGTCACCCCCGAAGTTTTGGAGAGAATATGTAAGCGCTCGGCAGCGGCTTCGTCTCGGCTGTCGAAGATGAAGCGGTGCGCATTGACCAGCGCCGCCGGGCCAAAGTAATCGTCATTTCCCCAGAAAGATGGGCAAGAGGTGGTACAACAGGCGCACAAAATACACTTCGTGGTGTCGTCGAAACGCTCCCGTTGGGCGGGGCTTTGCAGGCGTTCTTTGCCGTCTGCAGGGAGAGGGCTTTCGTTGATAAAGAAAGGCAGAATTTTCTTGTAATTGTTGAAAAACGGCTCCATATCCACGATCAAATCCTTGATGACGCGCAGCCCCAGGATGGGTTCGACCGTGATCTTGGCGCCAAAATCCTTGACGAGCGCTTTGCAGGCCAGGTAGTTGCGGCCATTGATGCGCATGGCGTCCGAGCCGCACACGCCGTGCGCGCACGAGCGCCGGAAGGAAAGCGTCCCATCGTGATACCCTTTGACCTTTTCGAGCAGGTCCAGCACGCGGTCGGTCGGCTCGGCCTCCAGCGTGTAGGTCTCGTAATGCCACTTCTGGTCCTTTTCAGGGTTGTAGCGGAAGACTTTGAGCGTTACATCCATAATGACACCTCGTTTACTCACCCCTCACCCTTATCTTCCTGAAGGGAGCTCCTTTAGGGAGAGGGCTGGGGGTAAGGCGATTTCGCTAGTAAACTCTCTTCTTCGGCTCATATTTGGTGATGACGACTGGCTTGTAGCCAATCTTCAGTTTGCCATCTTGCCGCCAAATAAGTGTATGTTTGAGCCAGTTCTTGTCGTCGCGTTCAGGGTAATCCTCGCGGGCGTGGCCGCCGCGCGATTCCTTGCGGTTCAGCGCAGAAGCCGTCACCACTTCCGCCATATCGAGCAGGTTGCCCATTTCCCAGGCGTTCAGCAATTCAGTGTTGAAAATCTTGCCTGTATCCTGGACGCGCACTTGCTTGAAACGTTCCTTCAATTCGGCAATCTTTGCCAGGGCATTTTTCATGCCTTCCTCGGTGCGAAAAACGCCCACGTCGTCGAACATCACCTTTTTCATCTCCCGCCCAATATCGAATACATTCTCTTTGCCGCTTCCATTTTTGAGACGGTCGAATTGCTCTCGCGCAAACGAGGTCGGATCCTGCGGCAAAGGGGCAAAGTCCGCGCCCTTGGCGTACTCCGCCGCCTGCAGGCCAGCATACTTGCCAAAGACGACCAGGTCAAGCAGAGAATTCGTCCCCAAGCGATTGGCGCCATGCACCGACACACAAGCCACCTCCCCGGCCGCATACAAGCCCGGAAAGACCGAGCCCTTGTCATCTATCACCACCTCTCCATATTTGTTGGTGGGAATGCCGCCCATCGAGTAATGCGCTGTCGGTTGGATGGGCATCGGTTGTGTCACCGGGTCCACACCCAGGTAGACGCGGCAGAAGTCAATGATATCGGGCAACTTGGCAAGAATCTGCTCGCCGGTGACTACATAGGGCGATCCGTCTGGATTGGTGCGGCCATCCAGAGCAGCATATTTATTGACTACTTCGGGACGCACATCCAGGTAAATATAATTTGAGCCGTTCACACCGCGCCCCTCGCGAATTTCCAGGTAAATGGCGCGGCTGATGACATCCCGCGAGGCCAGGTCTTTGACTGTCGGAGCGTACTTTTCCATAAAGCGCTCCCCCTTACCATTGATGAGAACGCCGCCCTCGCCGCGCACGCCTTCGGTGATCAAGATGCCTAGTTTGTAAATGCCGGTCGGATGAAACTGGAAGAACTCCATATCTTCCAAAGGAATGCCACGCCGAAAGACGATAGCAGCCCCATCGCCGGTATAGGCATAGGCGTTAGAGGTAATCTCCCACACGCGTCCATGCCCACCGGTGGCGAAGATGACCGCCTTAGCATGGAAAGTATGCAATTCGCCAGTAGCCAGTTCGATGGCTACCACGCCCGAAACCTTGCCGTCCGTAAGCAACAGGTCTAGCACCTCGAACTCGTCATAGAATTCGACTTTGTTCTTCAAGCATTGCTGGTACAAAGTTTGCAAAATCATGTGACCTGTGCGGTCGGCGGCATGACAGGCGCGCCGCACGGGTTTGCCGGTCAGGTTGTTGGTATGGCCGCCAAAGGGCCGCTGGGAGATACGTCCGTCAGGAGTGCGGTCGAAGGGCAGCCCCATATGTTCGAGCTCGTAAATGGCAGGAACAGCCTCTTCGCACATGAACTGGATGGCATCCTGGTCGCCCAGATAATCTGAGCCTTTGACTGTGTCAAAAGTGTGCCATTCAGGGTGATCTTCTTCATAATTGCCAAGCGCTGCGCCGATGCCGCCTTGCGCCGCGCCGGTGTGCGAGCGAGTAGGATAGAGTTTGCTGATGACGGCGGTCTTGGCTGTGCGAGAGGCATACAGGCCAGCCATCAGCCCGGCGCCGCCGGCGCCAACGACCACCACTTCGAATTGATGTATGTTCATGGGCAACCGTCCTATGAAGTCCAGATGACGTAGATGCCGATCACAGATAAAACGGGCACCAGGATCGTGATGATGACGCGAAACAGCACTCTCAATGAGCGTTGCGCAAAATAATCGTCCAACACGCTCAATACGCCATGAAGCCCATGCGTGAGCGCGGTGAAGAAGAACAAACAAGCCGTTACTTTCCAAAAGGGCGTCGCCCATGGCGCCAGGTCAGGCACATTCGTGCTTTGCACATGCGTCACGTTGGGAGTAAATCCCCAACGCAGCACGTCCGCCAGGTTCATCTGGGTGCGGGCGCCCATGAGCAGCGCTCCAATAACTGCTATCAGCAAAAATAAGTACATCGCCAGAGCCGAAAGGCGCGTAAACAGCCACATCAGCGTCTCGAAATTCATGCCGCGCTTGTTGAGGGGCAGGGTTCTCGCTTTATCGCTCATCTTCAACCTCCCAGCGCCGTGCGCACGATGACCAATACGGCCAACCCAAAGACGGGCAGAAAGACAAACCACTCCGCCCAGATAGCCTCACGTTGGTGTTCGAGCAACTGCGGCCACAAATCCAGGATAGTGATACGCAGACCATTAATACCGTGAAACAGGGCGCAAAAGACAACCACAATTTGGAACCACCAGGATTCATAAATTTGGTTGATGAACGCGCCGGCATCGCCTCCTGCAAACGACGCCAGCACATGCAAACCTACAAACAACGCCATTCCCAGCCCGCTCAAGCGGTGCAACAGCCAGGCGGTTTGCGGTCCCCCTCCCTGGTAGCGTAATCCCTCGATTACGCTGATATTACGTTTAAGAGTCATGCTTGCCTCCTGCGATGGATATAGGCAGTCCAGGTTGATTATCACATGGAGAGTTTTGCCTAGAAAGTGACAATCATCCTGCTTATTTTATTCCAGATTTCCTCTAATAAAAAGGGCTGAAAACCTTATAATCACAACAAGCAGGTCTGCATGTGCAGGCTGTTTTTCTCGTTGTTAACAAACAAATCAAAAAGCGCTGCTTTAGTGGTATATTCGCTACAGGAATTGTATCTTCTCAAAAAAGGGGGCGGGGTGAGATGCGTATGCAGCGCGCACCGCGCCTCGATTGATGGAGATGATACGAGGAATTCATTCAGGAGGTAGATATGTCTGGTTCCAAGCGCATCAACCGCAGGGATTTCATCAAAGCGACAACCGGCGCTGTAGGAAGCATCATTGGCGCAGTATTTGGCATCCCAGCCATCGGATATTTGATTGCTCCCGCTTTGCGGGAAGACAAAGCCGGCGCGCCGATCGCCATTGGCAAATTGGAGAATATCCCGGTAGGTAAATTCTATCCGTTCTCGTTCACCATTACCAAAGTCAATGGCTGGGAACGCACCGCCAGCAACTATGGTGGTTACATCTTGCGTAAATCCGAGGACCCCAAAGATATCCTGGTTCTATCCAGTCGCTGCACGCATCTGTCTTGCACGGTCAATTGGAAGGAAGAAGCGCAAGTTTTCATTTGCCCCTGCCATGACGCCAAGTTCGATAAAGACGGCAAAGTGCTGGATGGTCCGCCGCCCGAGCCGCTTGGTCATTTTGAATACAACGTGGACGCAGATGGCGTCTTCACCATTATTCCTGTCGAGAAAAAGTCGGAGGCCTAACGATGTGGAAAAAAGTTTTCGCTTGGTTGGATGAACGCCTTGGCCTCAACGACATGTACAAAGCCCTGCTCGACCGCCCCGAGCCAAAGGGGAATTGGTGGAACACGCTTGGCTCTGCCAGCCTGTTTCTCTTTGTCATGCAGGGCCTGACCGGCATCTTTTTGACCGTCTATTACACCCCCTCCCCTGACCACGCCTACGATTCCATCCAATACATTATGAACGATGTAACCTTTGGCTGGCTCATTCGCGGCATTCATCACTGGGGTTCGAGCCTGATGGTGTTAATTGTTTTCATTCACATGTTGCGCGTCTTCGTTACCGCTTCGTACAAATACCCGCGTGAACTGACCTGGCTGGTGGGCATTGGATTGTTGCTGCTCACGATTGGCATGGGCTTCACGGGCTATTTGCTGCCCTGGCACCAAATGGCTTACTGGGCCACTACAGTTGGCACGCGCATTGCCGGCAGCGCCCCCTTTGTGGGCGACTTCATCATGAAGACCTTGCGCGGCGGTCCTGACCTGAGCGCCCTTACCCTACAGCGTTTCTTCTCCGCGCATATCTGGATGTTGCCAGGCTTGCTGGCGGCCCTCATCGGCGTGCATCTCTACCTGATCATCAAGCACGGCGAATCGCATTTTCCTGACAAGGAAGATTAACTCTTCCTGATAAGGAGCGCAAACCATGAACGAAGAACTCAAAAAGCAAATCAACGCAAAATACGAGCGCGAATTGCAAAGAGGCGAACGCTTCTGGCCCGACAGCATCTTCAAAGATGTATTGATGGCGTTGGGCCTTTTCATTTTGCTAGTCTTGCTGGCAACCTTCGTTGGCGTCCATGACGTTCCCAAAGCTGACCCCAGCGATACCTCCTATGTCCCACGCCCGGAATGGTATTTCCTGTTCCTGTTCAAATTCCTGGCGCTTTATGGGCAAATCCCGCTGCTGGGCAAAATCGAATTCATTGCCACCCTCATCATCCCTGGCCTGGCTATTGGCGTGTTGACCTTGCTGCCCTTCATTGACAAATCTCCCTATCGCTATTATGGCAAGCGCGTCTTGCCGCTCACGGTGATGGGCGTTCTCGTGGTCAGCATGGTTACCTTGACACTGATGGCCGACGTCCCTACCACTTCCAGTGAAAGCGGTTTCTATCTGGCAGGCCTCACTCAAACTCTGGGTGGGCTGATTGTTCCTGGCCTGGCCTTTTTGCTGTTGTTCTTGATGGCTTTTACCTTCAAAGATAGGGCCAAAAAAGCCATGATTTGGACGGCTGCGACCGCCTCGGCGCTGATGGTTGTCTTCACAGTCATCACGCTTCTTTCTGCTCCCCGGCCGGCTGCCGCGGAAGAAGAAGTTCCCATCACCCTGGCCGACCGCATTGTCGCCGGGCAAGACTTGTACTCCATACACTGCGTCGAATGTCACGGCGAAGATGGCTCGGTAGCCGTCATTGAGGGCGTACAAGGCCTCGAAGGAGAGAAGATCACCCCCATCAACAGCCGGGACGTGCTATACACGCTGACCGATTCGGCTATGCAAGAGGTCATCGCTTACGGCCGCCCCAACGCCGGCATGAACCCCTTTGGCCTGGCCTACGGCGGCGAACTAACCCGCAGCCAAATTGACTATATCGTGACCTTCATGCGCTACATGTGGGATGACCGCTTCGAAGCGCCGGAGATCAAACCGCTCTTCCCGCCGCTGGCCGAGGGCGAAGTTCCCTCCTATGATGTTCACATTGCACCCATTGTCAAACGCTACTGCGTTTCCTGTCACCGCGCTGGCAAAGAGAACAACGACTACCTCATGACCACCTACGAAGAAATCTTGACCAGCGGCGAACACGCAGGTAAGAATATTATCCCCGGCGACATGAACTCCTACCTGCTGCAGACCATTCAAAGGAACGCTATTTTGGACGAAAATGGAAAGGAAATCATCGGCGTCATGCCGCCCAATTCGACCCTCAAAGCGGACGTGGTGGACGCCTGGGTGCGTTGGATTATGAACGGGATGCCGCGCACAGCCGAAGATGCTGCGGCGCTTTCGACCTCTCCGGCGCCTTCGGCAACAGCCACTCCATAAAGAATACAAAAATATTTGATGAATCAAACAGGGCAGCGCGGCACCCGCTTGCGTTGCCCTGTTTTGCTGTTTGGAAGGCCCAACTGAAAGCCCGCCGCGGCCTCACGGTGTAGCGGTTGGCTCTAAAGTGGTTAAGGGCGTCGGTGTGGCGGTAGCCGTAGCCTCAGCGGCAGGCGTCTCTGCAACCGGCTGGGTCTGTGATTCGGGCAAGCCCGCCAGTAAAATCTGCCAGGCGATATCGAGGTCATCGCTGGCGGCCACCGGGAAAGCCGGCAGGTTAGACAGAGTCAAGTCTAGGCGGTGAATGACTTCTGCCAAATCATCTGCCAGAGCGGCGGGCGCAGCCGGTTGGATGGCGGTAAGCAATTCGCGCGCTGCTTGCACATCCTGACGCGCCAGCCCAAAATTGCTCTGATACAGAAACAGCCGGGCGCGCGACAGCAATTCCATGACTTTCATCAAACCGATTTGGCGCTCCAGTTCGGCGTCCAGCGCCTCGCCTTGAGACTGAAGCGCAGCCTGGATTTTTTCGATGGCAGCCAGCCTTTGGGTATGCTGGTCAATCTGTTCCTCCAGCGTGTGGACTTTCCCATCCAGCGTCGCAATGGATTGGGCCTGTTGGGTCTGTTCGCCTTGCAGCGCTTCCAGGCTGGCTTGCAACGCAGCAAGCGTGGCCTCGTCCCGCGCAAGGCGATCTTTCAAGAGCGCTAATTGGCCGCTGTTTTCCTGCACCGGGCGGATATACTTCTGATAGAGCAAAGGCAGGCTATAAGCCAAACCTACCGCAAGCAGGGAAAGGAAAATCAAAAGGATGAAAAGGCGCAACAGGAACCCCAGCAGCCATTTGACTCGCTGACCAAGCGTAGGAGCGCTTGGGGTCGCTTTGGATGAAACGGCTTCACCTTGCGCCTCCTTGCCAGATGCGCCTTCGCTGCCAGAACTCGCTGCCGCTACGATTTCTTCTACGGATGTCGCTTCTTTCTCTGATTCAGCCATAGGTATCTCCTGCCGAACGATTTTTTTCGATTGTAAACGATTTTGGAAGATGGCGCCCCCAATTCAACACCAACCACCAGGCTGCCGGCAGGATCATCGCTTTCCCATAATGCCAAAAGGAAGCCTGAAACCAATCCCAGTGCAGGACATATAAGAGACGGGCAATGACCCACCTCGCCAGTAAGGTGCGGCCAAGTGCGCTTCGTGCCACCCGCCGCTTGTATCCGTCAAATGAAAAGTCTCCTACGCTGAAAGCGCGCACCAGTTCCCCCGCCGCCAGATAACCGTAGCCCAAAGCCAGGCTGATGCCCTCCCCGAAGAGCGGATCGGCCCCGGCGGAATCGCCAACCAGCAAAACGCGCGGCGCAGCAAGCGGGCCGCGCGGGTCGAAGTAGCGGATTGGATGGCCCTGCAACGTATATTGCCGTAAGTCAAAACCATGCCGCGCCATTTCCTGCGCCAGCAGCTGCGTCAACGGCGGTCGCGGCCTGTGCGTCAGCAGGTTAGAATCATACACCCCCCAGCAGCGCATGGCCTGACCGTGTACCTGCGTAGGAAAATTCCAGGTATACCCTGCAATCCCGGACGGTACGGGGAAGAAATCGAAGACCGCTTCTCCCTCCTCTGCTGTCTTTGCAGAAAGTGAAGAAGCGGCGGAGGAATGGGTGGGAGTCAACACTTCTAACGTCCGCGCCGTGTGGAGAGGCGCGCCAGGCAGCGCACAACGCCTGGTCACGCCGTTAGACCCGTCCGCGCCTACCACGACCTGCGCGCGGAATTCGCCCCGCTCGGTGAATACGCTGACGCCCTCCGCATCTGGGCGCACCTCTCGAACCTTTACCCCTTCCCTGATCTCTATTCCTCTGCTCCCTGTTTTCTTTGCCAGCCAGGCGTCGAACTCGTCGCGGCGGATGATTCGCAAGGTGTGTCGCTTGCGAACTGAGACGGTCAAACCCCGGCCGGCAAAGAGAAAGCGGGCTGCGTCTGCGTCCACATGGGGGATTTCGGTCACGTCCAGGCCGAGACGTTCGAGAATCGCCTCGGCGTCGGCAACCAGGCCGCCGGCGCACAGTTTAGGGCGTGGATGATGCTCTTTTTCCAGGAGCAGGACGCGGGGAGTCAGATGCGGAGCCATCTGCGCCAGATGCAGGGCAGTCGAGAGTCCGGCCGGACCGGCGCCGAGGATGAGGATGTCATGTTCGCAAGCAGCGGCAGAAGTCATGGGGCGTGTCCTACGGGGAAGAAGCGGTCTTTCAAGTCATTGATGGGCTTTTCGTACAGGTGAAAACTGAGCGAGGCCACCAGCGTGGTCGCAGCCAGCGTAAAGGCCAACATCTGCCAAGTAGCCAGATCGAAAGGCAAGTTCAGTTTCAGGGTAAACCAGATCACTGCACCATGATAAATGTACAGGCCGTAGGAAATTTTGCCCAGGTAACGCAAGAGGAAACTATCGAGCAAGGCAGTCAATAGTTTAGACTTCGCCACACTGTAGATAAGCACGGCAAAGAAGTAATTGAGCAGGGAGTAGCCCCAGATTTCCTTATAGGCTACCTGGAGGGGAAATTCGTAGCCGAGCGAATCCCAGCGAATCTCTCCCCAAGCAGCCGATTGGGTATAAAAGCCTGCCAGCGGGACCAAAATCAAAAGCAAGAGCGTCTGCAGGCGCGGCCTGCGAATCTCAAACTGAGAGATGTAAGCGCCCATAGCGAAGGCGTCTATGTGAGAGAAGGGCAAGACGTACAAAGCCAGCATGGGGTCATCTAGCATACAGGTAAAAGGGCGCTGCATATAGAACCATTTGAGCAGCAGGCGGAAGAGCGGTCCCAAGCCAATAACCGTCAAGAAAAGGCGCTTCTGACGATTGGCGGGGGTCAGGAAGATGAGCAGCGGCCAAAGGATATAAAATTGCTCCTCGACCGAAAGCGACCATAGCGGGGTCAGGAAGCGGGTCGGTTCGTAGGCGGCGCTGGCATGGAAGAAATCATACAGGTAGGCGACGGCAAACCAAATTTGCTGCCAGAAGCGGCCGTCGAATTCCTTATGTAGCGGCTTGAAGGCGATGT
This sequence comes from Chloroflexota bacterium, assembly GCA_037440925.1. Classification (GTDB taxonomy): domain Bacteria; phylum Chloroflexota; class Anaerolineae; order Anaerolineales; family Villigracilaceae; genus JAABUE01. Next base: position 10,022 of record JBBITF010000055.1, on the reverse strand, counting down.
GCGGCAGCGCAAGGTTGACGGCGATGAGGCTGCCCAGATACAGATAGTAGAGCGGGAAGATGCGCAGGAAACGCCGCCCATAGAATTTGATAAAATAGGCTTTGCACGGCAGCGTGGCTTTCATGCGTACCAAAATACCGGTGATCAGGAAGCCCGACAACACGAAGAACAACTGTACGCCAACCCAGCCAAACGAGTAATTGTCGGTATGCCCGCCCAGCACGGCCAGGAAGGCGAACGCGCGTAGTCCATCCAAACCAGGTATCATGTAAATCGCTTTCGACCTCAGAGATAGCCAGAAAAGATCTTCTCGAAAAAAAGGAGAAGGAGGCAGCGCCTTTTTAGAAACGCCCTTCCAATTTATCGAGAGGATACGTTGGACAATTATACTTGAGCAGTTGCTCGTAATAAGCAGAAGCGGTTATACTTTAGGGGAACAGGAGAAGAACAGTGATGGCTAAAGCATCCGTACAGTTACTGATTCTGGCTGTCATTCAGGAACAAGATGTAGACCAGGCATTCCAAGCCATTCAGCGCCTAGGAGTGCCAGTAGTGCGCCTGGCCAGTAGCGGCGGCTTTTTAGGGCGCCGCAATGTGACCCTGCTCGTTGGCCTGCCAGAAGGGATGGAAGGGCGTTTACTCGAAGCGTTACAACATACGTGTCGTCAGCGTGTAGAGTATATGACCATGTCGGTCGAGGGTGCGCCTTTACCTTTGCCGGCGCCCATCCCCGTTACAGTTGGAGGCGCTACAATTTTTGCCTTGCCGGTAGAACATTTTGAGGAGATTTAACGATGAAAATGATGATCGTCATTCTCAAGGATGCTGACGCAGCTCACGTTATCCAGGCGCTGACCGTTGCCGAATTCCGTGTGACGCGCGTGGCTTCTACCGGCGGATTTTGGCGCAGCGGCTTTGTGACTCTGTTGATTGGGCTAGAAGAAGAGCGCGTGGAAACGGCTATTCAGCTCATTCGCGGGCAATTGGGCAAGCCCGATGCAGATGAAAGCCGCGCTACCTTGTTCGTCGTTCCAGTGCAGAAATTCGAGCAAATCTAATTCCCCCGCTGTGGGCCCGACAGGATTCGAACCTGTGACCAAGCGATTATGAGTCGCCTGCGCTAACCACTGCGCCACGGGCCCTTTTGTGTAAAGAGGACAATAAACCTGTCCCATCCTTGTCACAAGCGGGAGACGGGACTCGAACCCGCGAATATCAGCTTGGAAGGCTGACGCCTTACCACTTGGCGACTCCCGCGCGCCCATGATTGTACCGTGAGGCTGCACAAAGGTCAAGGAGCGTTCTATGCGGCCAATGTATTCCTGTGGGGAGAGGGGCAGCCCGTCACGATGATGCGTCGCCAGGTTGGCGCATGGGTTGAATGTTCCCCCCCCGCACAGTCCAGACCTCGGCTTGCCCCACGAAGTCCGAAGTGAACAGGTTCAAATCGGTGGTGGTGAGAAAGGTTTGCTCGCTTTTGTCGAGGTACGCCAACAGGTCTGCTCGGCGCTCTAGGTCGAGTTCTGCCATCACCTCGTCCAGCAAGATGACCGGCCATTCGCCGCTGCGTTCTTGCATCCAGTCCACCTCTGCTAGTTTTAGCGCCAACAAAGCGGTGCGCATTTGCCCGCGCGACCCATAATGACCCAGGTCAATGCTGTTAACAAACAAGCGCAGTTCGTCGCGATGTGGGCCGATGATGGTCATGCCGCGCGCAATCTCCTCGGCGCGGAGGCGTTTTAGGCGTTCCTGAAAGCCGCGGCGGATGTCCTCCAAATCTAGCCCGCTCAGGTTCACGGCTGTATGCAGGCCCAATCCCAATTGACCCTCTGGCTGCGGCAGCGGCTCGAAAGACGGCTGATAACGCAAGCGCAGCACTTCCTTGCCGCCTGTCAGTTGATTATGGACGCGCGCCGCCAATCGTTCGATTTCTTGGACAGCCTGAACGCGCCACAGGATGATTTGCGCCCCCAACCACGCTAACGCTTCATCCCACACCCCCAACTGCTCCCCATTCCCGGCCCTGGACTTGCCTTGTGCCGCAGTCCGTTCCCCCAGCGCCTTGAGCAAGGCATTCCGTTGCGCAAGCGCCTGGTTATATTCGCTCAGGATGCGTGCATAGGCCGGCATGGCTTGCGCCAGAGCCAGGTTCAAATACCGACGGCGCTCCTCCGGGCCGCCCTCGATTATCTGCGACATTTGCGGCACAAACACCACCGCTTTGAATTGCCCGATGACTTCGCTTAAGGGCCGCTTCACGCCATCCAGCAAGGCTTCTTTGCGCAGGCGCTGTCCCGTCTGTGTCAGCGCCGCAGGCATAGGTGAGCCTGACAGCCCTTCTAAGGGAGAGGCAGGGCGCACTGCATTGTTGCCCATCGGCTCCAAAATCAAGCGCGCCTCCAGCCTATGACTGCCTCCACCATGCCGGAAATCTGCCGTCAGGCGCGTCACTGCCACTTGCTGATGCGCCTCGCGTGCGGCAATGAAATTGACCAATTGGCGATCTACGTGCGTTTGGAAAGAGGTAAAAGTCGCTAAATAATATATCGCTTCCAATAGACTGGTCTTTCCCTGCGCATTGCCGCCCACCAGCAGCGCAACCCGCCGGGGCATCTCCATGTCCAGGCGGGCAAAACTGCGGAAATTGGTCAGCGAAAGATGTTCAATATACATGAACGAGGGAAAAAGAGATTACGAATGATACGCGATGCAGACCGTCGAACCTCAAGCACGTTCTCAAACTCGGTCCTCAGCCTCTTCCTCAGTCTGTGGCTGCCAGAGTTGCGTCGCCAGGTCAGTGAAAAGGATGCCATTCAAATGATCAATTTCGTGCTGGAAAATGCGCGCCAGCCATCCGCTGGCTTTCAGTTTCATCGGCTGACCCCGCCGATTGTAGCCTCGCACTTGGATCATTTGCTTACGTTCCACCTCGCCTACCAGCCCCGGCACAGAGAGACAACCCTCCACGCCCATTTCGGTTTCGGTAGAAGCCTTGACAATTTCTGGGTTGACCATCACATACAGACGCGGCTTGGCTTCTTTGGGCGGCTGGCCTTCTGCCGTCTCTTCTTCTTCGGCATATTCGACCACAATGACACGCTGTGAGATGCCTACCTGCGGAGCAGCCAGCCCCACGCCTGGCGCGGCACGCATGGTCTCGATCATGTCGTCAATCAAAGTTTGCAAACTCTTGTCAAAAGTTGTAACCGCCCGCGCCTTGCGGCGCAATATCGGCTCTGGTACCGTCACAATATTCCTGATTGCCATATTGAACCTATAATTATTGAAGTTATTCGCTTTTGGATTGGGCCGCCTTCAATTCCTGCTCACGGCGGATTTCTTCTACGTTGGTATGATAGGCTGCCATCCAATTTGCCATGCGGTTGCGTTCAGCAGCCAATTCGGCTTGCTTTTTGGCCTCTATGCGCGCCATGCGCCGGCGGTCAATATCCGATTGTACGCCGGCAGGGTCCGTTACGTCCTCAAAGGCCATTTGCGTTCCGCCAACCGAGATGTACACCGTGCCAAAATTGAACACATAGCCGATAAAGCCGGTGCGCTTATACTCGGTACTGAGGATATTGTCCAGAGGGGCAGCGCGCCGCTCCTCTGTTCCAAAGGGTTTGCGATCAATGTCCATGATTTGATCGCCGGTCACACGAAAGATATCGTTCGTCCAATCAATATACTGATATAACCACCAGGCAAAGAAAGGAATCATCAACAGCGGCAGAGAGACAACGATTGTATCGCTGAACATCTTCCAGCCCAAACCAGGCACCTGGGCTAGTGCAATCAGGCGAGCAATGCTCAAGCCAAGCAAAATCAGCAAAATCACAGACGGCCATCCCACTTGCCGCAGCAACACAATCCAATGTTTACGATACGTAATCGTGTTGCCCTCCTCGAAGCGCAGTTTGAACAAGTTGGCCCCGATAATTTTGAAGAGATTAGGGCGGTACAAACGTGGAAAAGTGGGTGTCTTTTCAGGCTTGGCTGGCGCTGCTTCTGCTTTGGAGGGCTTCAATAGCCCCAAACGTTGACGCAGAGCATCTTTGAAGGCTTGCTTTTCGATTTCTTGAGAGACATCTTTGGTACGATTCCAATATTCCTCAACCATGTGGGCTGCCTGGTTAGGATGATTCACATACTTGAAAGGGATAGCGCCTACAAAGGTGCGCACAATCACATTCCCATAATCGAGGATGCGGCCGGTCATATCCGTTTCCACGCCGACCGACAAAATGGTGCTGAGAGGCGCCTCGGTGCGGCTGTCATACAAGCCGATGATTTTCTCTAACCACACTACGCGCTGGTTGGTCACTACATAATAGTCATTGCCCCAGTCAATGGCATTCCACGTACCCCAGGCCAGAATGACCAGCAGCGCCACTCCGCCAAAGGCCGCCGCTGCCGTAGAATGAGCCAGAAAACCCCACACAAACAGAAAAATGGGCAGAGCAAGCGCCAAAAAAGGGGCTGCCAAAACCTGGAGCAGGAAAAAAGGATGTTTGCGCGCCAAAAAATAAACCACCTCGTTAGGGCGCAGCCATTTGAAGCGCAGCGTGCGCGAGAGTTTGCGGCTTTCGATCGAAATTTCCAGGTTGGGCTTCAGGCTGGGAAATTGTTTGAGCAGCGTCTCAAAATCCCTCCTCGACATCTTTAGCAAGAGCGAAGGCTCTAACGCAGCCACATTGGCCGACCGTCCGTGGCGCGAAAACAATTCCATCTCACCCACGTAATCGCCTTTTACCAACGTTGCCAGTTCTTGCTCGCGTCCTTCGCGACGACGAAAAACGCGCACCTTGCCAGAGAAGATGATGTAGAAACTATCTGCTGGCTTTCCTTGTTCGAGAATGAGGTCGCCGGCATCGAACGAGACCTCGGTAAATTTTTCCGCGACTTGCAACAACTGGTCATCTTTCAAGTCGTGGAACAAGTGTATCTTCCGTAAAAACAAGGCGCACTGCGTCGCTTCCATAGCGTATAGATTCTAGCACGAATCAAGGGTAACGGACGATGGCGCAGCCAAAGGGCAGCGTCTCTTCGATTTCCGGCAGGCGCCCTTTCAGCAGCGCCTCGACCGCCTCTTGCAAGTATGAACGGCTTGCCTGCCGTTTCCGAAAAGAGACATCATCTACTGCGCCCCGATAGCGCAGAACGCCTTGCCGGTCTAGCACGAAGACATGCGGGGTCGTGAGCGCCTCGTATCGCTCTACAACCGAGTGGTCTGTGTCTCTCAAAACGACCGGCAGCCCCCGCTGACGCGCCACGCTGGCCACTATCGCTTCCGATTCATTGTTGTTGCAAGCGATCGTCAGCAGGGCTACCTCCTCCCCCCATTGAGGCAAGCAAGCCACAATCGCGCGGTCGGTGCGCTCTGCATGGGGGCATTCTGCCGACCAAAAGTTGAGGACCACGATTTGCCCGCGGTAGTCGCCCAGCATGTGGATCTTTCCTTCTATATCTGGCAGAGTAAATTCGGGAGCCGGTTGGTGAAGTTGCACATCTAAATTATACAGGCAAATTCCTCTTGCCAGATTTGATTGTGTGTGGTATCCTAAGGTTAAAGGATACTGGTAAGTTCGCGGTACATGTACGACGAAGGCGGCTCACGGGTGTACTCCGTGGGCTTTTTTGTTCGACTGCTCCGATGGAACAAAACAAGTACCTGAATACCCTTTTTGCCATAAGGAGGCAAATTTCATGTCAGACCGTATCATCGGCACAGTCAAATGGTTCAACGGAAGCAAAGGCTACGGCTTCATCGCCCATGAGGGCGGAGCAGATGTGTTCGTTCACTTCTCCGCTATTCAAAGCGAGGGCTTCAAAAATCTACAAGAAGGCCAAAGGGTCGAGTTCGAAATTGAACAGGGTCCCAAGGGCTTGCAGGCCGCCAAAGTCGTCCCGGCATAACCCGCCTGTGTGACATCAAAATCCCTGGAGAAACAGTCTCCAGGGATTTTCGATTTTCAAAGAGTCAATCAATCTGGCTGCGCTGCTATCACGGCCCAATAGAACGAGGCGCTAGACAGTTACTTTTTTACGTCATCTGCGAAACCGGCGGATAACACTGACAACCTTTGCATGCACACAGAATTCTTTGGACGTTTCCTCGTGAACGGATTCGCAATAATTGACGTATAATTTCCTCAGAGAAAGATTCCAACCTCATCAGATACACTGTATAAGGAGGTGCGCATGGAGGTGTTGCAATCTGGAGCAGGGGAGTTGATCCAGCCTTTTGATGTGGACGAATTCCGCGCCTGGAACCGCAAGAAGAGCCGTAAATTGGTAGACAAAGTGATGAGCGAGGCGGAAGCCATTCGCCAATTCGTCTATGACGGCTGTTACATTGGCACTGAATTATATGGCACAGTGCGCTGCCCGATGTCTCTGGCGCGTGAGGTGGTACGGCAGGGCAAGAAAGACCTGCGCGTGTGTGGGCAAGGCGTTCTCGAACTCGACTTGTGGCTGGCGGCCGGCCTGGTCAAGAAACTCGACATCACTTATATTGGCTTGGAAGTCTACGGCACATCCCCCGCGCTCAGAAGAGCCGTGGAATCGGGACAGGTTGAGAAATGCGTGGAGTGGTCGAACGGCGCCATCACTTGGCGTATGAAAGCCGCGGCTATGGGCGTACCTTTCCTGCCTACCCGTTCCATGCTTGGCACCGATACGCTGGCTTACAGCGCCGCCAAAGTGATAACCGATCCATTCACAGGGGCAAAAGTGGCCCTGCTGCCTGCCCTGGTGCTAGATGTGGCGCTCATCCATGTCCACCGCGCCGATCAATATGGTAATTGTCAAATCGAGGGGATCAGCGGCTTTGCCGCTGAAATGGCGCGCGCCTGCAAGCGGCTCATCGTCAGCGCCGAGGAAATTATCCCTACCCAAGAGATACGCAAATACCCCGACCGCACCATCATCCCCTATTATCTGGTGGATGCGGTTGTACATGCGCCCTATGGCTCGCACCCCGGCGAGATGGCTTACCTGTATGGCCGCGACGAAGCCGGCATCAAAGAATGGGTCGAGATGAGCAAGACCGCTGAGGGCGCGCAAGCCTACTTGAACAAATACATCTACGGCGTCCAGGGGCATGACGAATACCTGGCGTTGATTGGGCAAGACCGCCTGCGGCGCTGTGTCGAATTGCGGGAGAAAAGGGAATAACTGCAACACTGTCACGGCGCAAAGATACAGTCAGAAAGGAGAGACTTTGCGCCTGAATCCCAAACGCAGAACGCAGACTGTGGTTTGACAATCAAGGAGAAGCAGAATGGTTGAACAAACTTACTCCAGAACCGAATTGATGATCTGTGTAGCAGCGCGCCTGTTCGAGGATGGCGCGACTTGCTTTATCGGCACGGGCATTCCCATGCTGGCTGCCATGCTAGCCTCCAGGACCACTGCGCCAAACTTGGTGCCGGTCTTCGAGTTTGGAGGCACAGGCGCAATCATGGAGGAACTACCGCGCGCCGTAGGAGAGGCGCGCACCTGGCATAAGGGTATCTCCGCTCTGGGCATCTGTGACACCATGGAAAACGCCCAACGCGGCTTCATTGACTACGGTTTCTTGGGAGGCGCACAAATAGACCCCTATGGCAACTTGAACTCCATCGTCATTGGCGATCACGATCACCCCAAAGCGCGATTGCCCGGCTCTGGAGGCGGCAATGACGTAGGGAGTCACTGTTGGAAGACGGTAGCCATCATGCAGCATGACGTCCGTCGCTTTGTTCCCAGAGTAGATTGCATCACCACCCCCGGCTTTCTCTCTGGCCCCGGCGCGCGCGAGGCCGCTGGTCTGCCCAAGGACACCGGTCCGGCCTACGTCGTCTCTACCCTGGCGTTGATGGATTACGATGCGGCTACCTGCCGTATGAGATTGAAAGCCACCCATCCCGGCGTAAGCGTGGACGAGGTCATTGCCAACACCGGCTTCGAACTGCTTCTGCCTGCCCAGGTAGAAGTCAATCCCCCGCCCAGCGTCGAAGAGTTGCGCCTTTTGCGTGAAGAAATTGACCCAGAGAAGTTATATATCTAACCGCCCTGAGAACATGGCAGGCCGGAGATCGGCCACTTCGTGACGAACATCACCCTGCTCACCTACGGTTCGCGCGGCGACCTCCAGCCTTTCCTGGCGCTGGCGGTCGGCTTGCAGAACGCCGGGCATCGAGTCAAACTGGCGGCGCCGCATCGCTTTGGGCCATTTGCCGGCGATTATCGCATCCCTTTTATCCCCCTGGCGGGCGAGCCAGAAATCATCAGCCAGCGCCTCAACGACGCCGGCGCCAACCCCATCCGCATGGTGCGCGCCATCAGCGACTACATCTTCTCGATTGCCGACCAGGTGGCTCGCCAGGCCTCGGCTGCCTGCGACGACGCCGACCTGGTCGTCCACTCCTTCCTGTTCACCGTCGGCGGTCACGCCCTGGCGCGCAAACGCGGCATCCCTGATGTATCCGTGCAGACCTTCCCTGTCTTTGCGCCTACGCGCGCTTTCCCGCCGGTCTCCATGCCGGGATTGCCTCCCGGCCTCTCCTGTTATTTCGGGCATTGGATACAGACCCAAATATTCTGGCATGGCGGTAACATTGGCTTCAGGCGACTGCGCAAAGCCGACCCCGAAACCTTCGACCTGAACCTGCGCTGGCCCTTTACGCCGGACGGAACCCGCCTCGCGACCCCGCTGCTGCTTGCTTGCAGCCCAACCATCATTCCCCGCCCCGACGATTGGCGCGCGCCCCACATCCACATCCCCGGCTACTTTTTTCTCGATGCGCCCGAAGCCTACCGCCCGCCGTCTGCGTTGGCGGATTTCCTGGCGGACGGCGAGCCGCCTGTTTGCGTGACGTTTGGCTCCATGATCCACCGCAAGGCCGAGCAGATCTGCCGCATCGTGCTGGCCGCGCTGGTGCAAACCCACAACCGCGCTGTCATCTTGAGCGGTTGGAGCGACCTGCAAACGCTCTCCCTTCCCAAACGTGTTCTCGTATTGGACTCTGCCCCGCACGATTGGCTGCTGCCGCGCTGCAAGGCCGTTGTCCATCACGGCGGCGCAGGGACGACAGCCGCCGGTTTGCGCGCCGGAATCCCGAATCTTGTGGTATCATTTGCCGCCGACCAACCTTTCTGGGGCGCGCGCGTCCATGCCATTGGCGCCGGTCCGCGGCCGATTCCGGTCAAGAGATTGACATCCCAGAGATTGACGGCGGCGCTGGCCGAGGCGGAGGGAAATGCCATTCGAAGCGGCGCGCAGGCTGTGGGTAGGGTGATCCGCGCGGAGGATGGGGTGGGGACGGCGATCAAGATCATCGAAGCGACCGCTGCCCGGGGGGTGTAAAGGCCTCGATCTGCAATATTTTAAGGTTCAATTGCCTGACAAGTACCATATTCCTCTTGACAAAGATGGGCAAATCCGTATAATCAAACCTTGTCAGTACATTCATCCGATCTCGTCTCCCCAAGACAGATCATTGACAACTGAGTGTGAACGTCTCACGTCAGAGACACAAGCCTGAAGGCGATGCAGTCTGACGAGCCGATGTTGAAAGGGAACATCGGCGCTTTCGTCTGTCTAGCCTTGACAGGCAAAAACGTTGCGAGTAAAATCCTGCCCGCTTCGTTAACGGAACCTTGACAATTGAATAGTGATAGGAAGCAACAACTTCCGTCAATCCAGTGAAAATCCGTAACTTCCACGTGAAAACGTGAATTTTTTGCGGAGAGTTTGATCCTGGCTCAGGATGAACGCTGGCGGCGTGCCTAATACATGCAAGTCGAACGAGGTGCCTTTGTAGCAATACGGAGGTATCCTAGTGGCGAACGGGTGAGTAACGCGTTGGTGACCTGCCCCGAAGTGTGGGATAACAGTTCGAAAGGACTGCTAATACCGCATGTGGTTTTCCGGATTAGAGGCCGGATTTCTAAAGCAGCAATGCGCTTCGGGAGGGGCCTGCGTCCCATCAGCTAGTTGGTAGGGTAACGGCCTACCAAGGCGACGACGGGTAGGGGGC